>NC_007575.1:1200000-1800000 GCF_000012965.1 Sulfurimonas denitrificans DSM 1251
TTCATCATAATTTGCACCATGTAAAATAACTTCTGCTCCATAATTTCTAACACCATTTACCTTTGTAAGCGGTGTCGCTTCTGGCATAACTATAACCGCTTTTATCTCAAAGATTGAAGCCGATAATGCAACTCCTTGAGCATGATTTCCTGCACTTGCAGCAATTACTCCACACTCTCTTTGAGCGTCACTTAGAGTTGCTATCTTGTTGTATGCACCTCTAATTTTAAAGGCACCAGTGACTTGAAGATTCTCTTTTTTGAGATAGACTTCACATCCGCTCTCTTTACTAAGATGCGGTGCATAAGAGAGCGGAGTATCAACAACAACGCCTTTAATACGCTCTCTTGCTTCATAGATTTTTTTTACATCAAACAAAAAGAACTCCTAACTAAGAGCGCGATGTTCTACCATCGTACACATATTTTGTACAACTCTCATTCCATGCTCTTTTGCTTTTGCAGCAGCTTCATTATTTACTATCTCTTTTTGCGCCCAAAATATTTTTACATCACCGCGAGTTATGCAGTCATTTGCAACATTTTCAAGCTCTTTTGGCTTTCTAAAAATATCCACCATATCAACTTCAAAAGGAATCTCAAGAAGTGAGCGATAAACTTTCTCGCCCAAAATAGTCTCCTCTTTTGGATAGATAGGAACTATCTTAAAACCCTGCTCTTGAAGATACTTTGCAACTCTATGACTTGCCTTAGTCTCATCAGGAGAGAGTCCAATAACTGCTATAGTTTTAGCCATCTTAAATATCTCTTGTATCTCGTTCTTATTTGAATTGATTGTTGGAAATTCGCACTCCATGCAAGACCTTTTTACTTTTTGATAGCGATTATAGCAAAAAAGAGCTTATCGGATATAAATGATTTGCTACCCAAAATAGATACTAAGCCATCCAAGCACAAAAATAGGTCCAATGAGCGCAGTTACTACTCCAATAAAAAGAAAATCTTTTGATTTTACTATACCACTTGCGTAAATAATGGCATTTGGTGGAGTCGAAACAGGAAGGCTCATTGCAAAAGAGGCGCTAAGTGCAACTGCTATAGCTGCAATTTGAGAACTATCACTTGAGAGTGTTGTGACTATAGCTATAACAATAGGGAGCATAATATTTGTTGCTGCTGTATTGCTCATAAAGTTTGAAATAACTACAACTATATAACTAAAAACTCCTAAAACCATTAACACAGAGAGTCCATCACTGCTTATCAAAGAAGCAAACCAAACATCAAGACCATATTTTGATACTCCCAAACCAAGGCTCAAACCTCCAATTATGAGAATGATTACATCCCATCTAATTGAGCGAATATCATCAGCGTCGATAATTCCAAAAAGAGTAAATGCCACAATAGGCAAAAGCGATACTACAGTTGTTGGAATATGATGAAGAGCAGATGTAAGCCAAAGAGAAATTGTGATAAAAAATATCAAGATTACAATCTGTTTTTTCCAGCTTGGTAGTAAATCTTTAGCGCTCTCTTTTGCAGTGCCATCATCATCTTCGATACCATCGAGTGCATCAAGATTTATATATGTCTGATTTGATGGGTAAAATTTTATTATCAACAGGCGCATCAAAAAAACCATCATCACCGCTGGTGGCATCGCTATTATTATCCATTCCATAAAAGATGGAGCGTTATCTTTTAACATACCAACTGCTATGGCATTTGGAGGAGTCCCAATAATTGTCGCCATTCCACCTATATTTGCACCAATAACAACACTTAGCAAAAGAGCTTTTCTCAAAGGATTGTTACTTTTTATACTTAGAAGAAGTGGCGAGAGGACGCTCATCATCATAGCTGCTGTAGCTGTATTTGAGACAAACATGGAGAGAATAAATGTTATCGACATAATTGCTGTTATAATATTTTTGGGCTCCTCTCCTGCGAAAAAAAGCACTCTCTTTGCAAACCAAAGATCAAGTTTAGTTTTTGAAGCAGCCTCTGCCATAATAAATCCAGCTAAAAAAAGAAATATCAACGGAGATGACCAAGGCTCTAAGTAGTACTGCCACTCTTTTGAGTTTGAGGAGAAGTTAAAATCATCAAAGCCAAGCAGAATAATCTCTAGTGCAATGACAAGTAGCGAAACAGCAAATGCGGGAATCGCTTCGCTAGCCCATAATGCTGCTGCAAATAAAAGTATAAATAGAGTAAAAACACCCTTTTGTGATAGCTGATATGTTGGCAAAAAAGCCACGAAGTAAGCAAATAAAAACGATAACAAAAATGCTATAAAAACATAAGGAAGCGCTATTTTATATTCACCATTTATAAATCTTTCAAGATGTCTTCTTGTATCTAACATGTATTCTCTCTATTTTAAACAAAAAATGGCTCTCAAGAGCCTTATTTAGCTATTGTAGTACTATTTGAGAATTATATCATAGATAAAAATTATCAATTTTATTACTCCCCAAAAAGGAGTAACGCTCTGCTAAGATAAGATTATTTTAGATGTAAAATTTAATGGAGTTATACAAAATAGACTTTAGCTATAATTCGCTTCTATATTTAAGGATACAATTACAAATGAGCGAAAAAAGCATTAAAACAACTAAAAAATATTATGACTATGTGAGTGTTGGTAACCGAACTGCGCAAATGGCATATTTTGTACAACAACATGACAAAAACAGAATGTTTGAAGAGTTACTAAAAACTCTACAAAACATGCAAATTATTGTTCTTGTAAAGAGTAAGCGAAATGCTGATGAGATCATGAGATATCTAAATACCAAAGAAATCAAATCTATATCAGTTCATGGAAACCACAGAGTTGCTCAAATAGAAGATGCACAAAAATCGTTTAATTCTAAAGAGACAAAAATATTAATAACTACAGATAGAATCTTGGAAAAACTAACACCTATGGAAGTACATGTAGTTGTAAATTATGACCTTCCACTAGAGGCATCTGATTACTTTAAAGCTCTGCTTTTAGTTGATGAAATTGGTCAATCAATATCACTAATAGACCCAGAAGATGAGGGAATGCTAGCTACAATTGAGCTAATGATGAAGTGTGAAATGGCTGAAGTTGAGATGAAACATTTTGAGCATACAGCCCGTGAAACAACAACTCCAAAAGAGAGAATAAACAAACCTCGTCACAAAAAAGTAGAGCAACGAGCAAAGAAAAAGGCTGAAATAAAGTCTAAATGGGTGCCAAGCAAATAAAGCAATCCTATCTAATCTATCAAAAGTTTTTCTTGCCCGATTCGATAAAGTGCAAAATCATACTTTAGAGGGTCGCTCTCATCAAACTCTCTAAGCTTAGCAGTTAGCTCGATTGCGGCTTCTAAGTCATAACTTTTTCTATTTAGTAATCCTAGCTTTTTTGAGACATTAAAAGTGTGTGTGTCTAGTGGGATAATAAGGTCACTTTTATCAACTCCACTCCACAACCCCATGTCAATATTGTCCTCTCTTACCATCCATCTAAGATACATCATCCAGCGCTTTAGAGCACCTGAACCTTTTGTCTTTAACGTAATTTGCGAAATTAAAAAATTATATCCCATAGATGAATGTGGATATATCTCTTGGAGAGCTTTTATAAGTGCATTTATCCCCTCTACAACATCTCTATTGTTGTCGTAACCACTCTTAAAAATATCTCTTAGTGTACTTTTCTCTTCTACTCTCTTAAGCGCTATAAAAAGAGCTATAACATCCTCACTTTTTTGAAACCTGTAATAATGGTTTTTTAGAGCCTCATTTATCTCTTCGTCACTTTTTTTAAGCAGTTCAAAATCAAGAGAGTTTAAAAATTTCACAATCTGCTTAACATTTCCATACGCAAAGAGTGCGCAAATAAGCGATATAGTTGGGTCTTTATACTTGTGTGCAACCATAATGGGGTCTAGTCGCTCTTCGCATATCTCGCCCTCGCAGTTGCGTTTTATAACCTCTGCGTCTAGTTTTTCTTTAATGTAAATGATAGAGTTTTTTTCGCTCACTTGAACCTGCTATGTTTAATTGTTTTCTATATTTTGCAATAGTACGGCGTACCATTTGGACTTTGAATTTATCTTGGATAAGTTCTAAGAGCTTCATATCGCTTAGTGGCTTTTTTCTATTTTCACTTTTTATTACACCTATTACAAACTCTTTTATTGCTGCATTTGACACATCTTCATCAATAGCAGTTGTGAAAAACTCTTTCATAGCGTAAACACCTCTATCACAGGCGATATACTTGTTTGCAATAGCTCTTGATATGGTTGATGGATTATGTCCAAACTCATCCGCCAATGTCTTTAACGTGAGTGGCATAATAGCGCCACCTGTAAAAAACTCATACTGATACTCAACTATCATAAGCCCTACTTTGTAAAGTGTCGCTTTTCTCATATCAAGGGCATCAACTAAGCTCTTTGCCTCTTTTATTTTTTGTGAGACATAGTCATGTTCTAT
The DNA here is from genome assembly GCF_000012965.1 of Sulfurimonas denitrificans DSM 1251. NCBI lineage: Bacteria > Pseudomonadati > Campylobacterota > Epsilonproteobacteria > Campylobacterales > Sulfurimonadaceae > Sulfurimonas > Sulfurimonas denitrificans. The sequence continues at coordinate 1,204,443 of NC_007575.1, forward strand.
TGAGTAGCTTGTATCTATATTTATAATCGGATAAAACGCATCATTTAGTTTTACTTCAATTGAGTCATTGTCATTAAAAAAAATCATCAAATCAGGAATAACCTGTGCAGACTCTTCAAGATACTCAATAGCAGGAGGGTTTTTAAATGTTGTAAGCACCCGCATAACCTCAGAAAATCCAGCCTCATTTGAATAATCATAAATATTTTCTAAATCTTTTATCACCTTTATGGCGAGTGGATAGACTTTATCACTTATATCTGAACTGTCTAACTGAAACAGAAATGACTCTAAGAGATTCTTAGCACATACTCCAACTGGTTCAACGTGTGCAAAACGTAAACGCACCTTTTCAAACTCTTCTATAGTAATAGCGTTATTTTTACAAAACTCTTCACTATCTCCCTCATAATAGCCATTCTCATCAAGGTTGCAAACCACAAAAGAGGCGATTTTTTGCGAAATTGGAGTTGGAAAAAGTGGTGCTTCTATCTGCTCATCCAAAACATCATAGAGTGATTTTTTAACAAAAGTAAGTGCTTCTATCTGCTCAGTTCTTGTATTGGCAACTGAGCTATTTCCTATCTTTTTTGGAATTAATTTCTCAAAACTATCCTCAAATCCAGAGCTTATCTCTATGATTGGATTTGCATCAATGAAAGGAGACATAGCCTCACCTAAATCGCTTAGACTTGAGTGTAAAATAGGCAACCAGTTACGTAGAGTATTTGATAATTTATGTCTGTTTTCTACGCTTTGCGTCTGCCTTAGTTGAGCCATGATTTTATAAGCCTCTTAGAGCTTAAACTCCTGACCCAAATAGTGCGTTCTAACATCAGCATTCTGCCCTATCTCATCACTTGTTCCACTTGCTAGAAGTGAGCCAGCTTTTATAACATAAGCTCTATCGCAAACACTAAGCGTTTCACGAACATTGTGATCAGTTATTAAAACTCCTATACCGTACGATACAAGCTGTTTTATAACTGTTTGGATATCCATAACAGCTATTGGGTCAACTCCAGCAAAAGGCTCATCAAGAAGCAAAAATTTCGGCTCATTTACAAGTGCGCGTGCTATCTCAACACGACGGCGCTCTCCACCACTTAAACTTACACCCTTACGATAACGAATCGGCTCAATGTTAAACATATCTAAAAGCTCTAAAATCCTTTTCTCTTGTGCATCTTTATCTTTTATCTTTACCTCTGCGGCTATTAAAAGATTCTCTTCAACGCTTAAATCCTTAAAGATTGATGCCTCTTGAGGAAGGTAGCCTATGCCCTTTAGAGCTCTTTGATGCAAAGGCATTCCAGAGAGGTTTTCATCATCAAAAAACACCTCTCCTCCGCTTGATTCTACAAGTCCGCAAATCATATAAAAAGTAGTTGTTTTACCAGCTCCATTTGGTCCTAAGAGTCCTACAACTTCACCACTCTTTACCTCTAGGCTCATCCCTTTTACTATCTCTAAATCTTTTATTCTTTTTTGTAAATTTACAGCTTTTAATATATGCATACTTTATACTCTCTTTTATTATTAGAAATTTTTTCTATATCTATACTCATCACATCAATCTCAGCTTCTCTTAAAATTTCAATAAGTCTCTCATCACCCCACTCTATAAAGTGAAGTCCATCTCTCTCAAGCTCTTCTAACATTCCCAAAGAGATAAAATGATCAAGCCCATGATTATACATGTCATAATGAAATATATTTTTGGAGTATGCTTGTTGCAGAGAAAAAGTGGGAGAAGTCACCTCTTCATCACTTCCCAAATATATAGCCATTTTTTTTACAAATGTTGTCTTTCCAGCTGCTAAATCACCTCGCAAAACAATTACTCCACTCTTAAACTCTTTTGCAATATCTTTAACAATAGTATCTATTTCATCAAGGGCTAAAGTATATATTTTCATAATTTATTTGATATTTCAATGATTTGTTTTAGCTTTTCTTTGGCTTTTCCTGTTTTTATAGCACTTTGTGCCATCTCCAATCCATCTTGAATATCACGAGCCAAGCCATCAACCATTAAAGCTGAAGCTGTATTTATCATAACAATATCTCTTTGAGCATCTGTTGCTCTGCCATTAAAGATATTATGTAGTATGAGAGAGTTCTCTTTTGCATCTCCGCCAATAATTGCTTTTAATGGGACTTTTTTTATACCGTACTCTTGTGGGTCAATTATAAATTCATGCACGGCTCCGCCCTTTAATTGTGAAGCGTATGTAATATCACTTATGCTTATCTCATCCATTCCCTCAATAGAGCTTACAACCATTGTTGAAGTTGCCCCGTTTATGCGAAGAGCTTCTGCTATTTTTGAAACAAACGATTTATGAAAAACCCCAAGAAGAGATTTTTTGCTCTCTGCTGGATTTGTAAGAGGTCCTAGTATGTTAAATATTGTCTTTTGCGGTATTTTTTTTCTAATTGGCATAATAAATTTCATAGCTGGATGATGTGCTTGTGCAAACATAAAAGTAAAACCACTCTCTTCTAAGAGTTTTGCGCTATCTTTGAGGCTCAAATCAAGTCTAACTCCTAGCTCTTCAAACATATCTGCACTTCCAGATTTTGAAGTAACAGATCTGCTTCCATGTTTTGCAACCATACTTCCACATGATGCGCAAAGTATTGCAACGGTTGATGAGATATTAAAACTTCCTATCTTATCTCCGCCTGTTCCTACCACATCTATTACCTCAGAACAAAGTTCATCAGAGATTGGAAGTTTTATGGCAAAAGAGCGCATAACTTCAGCAGCAGCAGCGATAACCTCTGTTTGAGTCTCCTCATCTAGTTTAATGCTTAACAAAAACCTAAGCATCTCATCATCACTCATTTCATGCATAAAAAGTGCGTTGAAAACTTTTTTTGCCTCCTCATAACTCATACTATCTCCTCGATATACTCACTTTGTAAACTTTTTGGTGTTGATTTAGTAGTTGGAATTTTTAGAACTTTGTACTTTTTTGAAGACTCTAAGTAGTTAATTGTAATTATTGAACCAGCTTCAATATTTTTACTAGCTTTTGCAACTATTCCACCAATTAAAACTACTCCATTTGCTATCATGTCTTGTGAAACTGAGCGTCTTTTGGTAATATTTACCGCATTTAAAAATTTATCTATTCTCATTTAAGATATACCCTGAATTTTTTCGTATATTGTAGAGTAATAAAACTGAAAATAATGTAAGAAGTGGAACATTTTTTGCGTAGAAGTACTTTTTTTATTTTTTGTGTATAATTAAATAATATAAAATTTCTATAATTGAGGCAAAAATGAAACATACCAAAAGAGATGTGCTTAAGAATATAGTAGTCACTGTTATTTTGATTATTATTGTTTTATTATTAATTTTGGGAGTACAAAGTTCTGATTTTTCAAAAATTAAAAAATATGATTTTGGTAAATCATCAAATGGTTTTTTACAACAAGTCAGTAGTTCTAAAAGCGACTCTATGGAGGTTAGTATAGTTAACAAAAGTGAGGTTAATTTAGGAGACTTTGTTTTTAATGTTTTGGGAGATAAAAAATTAATAGCTAATATCTCTATTATTCATAAACCAAAAAACGGTAAAACTTTTATGGATAATTCAGGAGATGAATTTATAGAAAAAGGGGCTATTCTTAGAGATGCCACCATTAATGCCATGCTAGATAGTCAAAATTTTGATATGAGTGTTAACAATAACAAAATAAAAGATGCGATTAAAAACAGACTAAATAAAAATCTTCAAAACAGTAGTGTAGAAGAGGTATATTTCAATAAATTTATTATTCAATAATAGGTAAAAAATTTTGCTATAATATTGAAACAATGCAAACTAAGGGTAGCTATTGATGGCAATTCATCTTAATAAAAAAATCTTCTGGATAGTCTCTTTTCTCATCATAATTTCAAATACAATTTTAACTCTCTATACATATCAGAAGACTAATGAGCGCATCCAAATAAGAGCTTTGGAGAGAGCTGAGTCACTAAAAGACTATTTTGTCGCTATGCGCTATGTTTATCATAAACAATTTATTAATAGCAACATAGACTTAAATGACTCAACTGTAGGTTTCCTCCCAGCCCATGCTTCCACATTCATAAGCAATAAATTCTCAGAAATTTCAAAAGACAAAATTACCATTAGAAATGTTACGGATAGACCAAGAAACCCTAAAAATATGGCTGATAATTTTGAATTAAGGGCGATGGAGTATTTCAAAAATAATCCAAAAGCAGAATCAAAAGTAGAAAAAATTATAGAGAACAATAAAGAGGTTTTTCACTACACAGTCCCACTTATTATAGAGGGTTATTGTATAGCATGCCATGGAAAAAAAGAGGATGTATTGCCATTTATAAAGAGTAGATATGACTCTGCTTATGACTATAAGATTGGTGATGTAAGGGGAGTTACAAGTATTAAAATTCCTATAGAAAATTTAGAAAAGGTGGCAATAAATAACTTTTATAGAACTACTGTTTTTAATTGGTCTATTATATTTATACTTCTTTTGATAATTTACTTTACTATTAAAAAAATGACAACTCAAGAAGTAAAGCAAAAGATATTTTTACAAAATGAAGTTAGAAAAAAAACAGCTATTTTACAAGAGCAAAAAAATCAGCTTGAAGCTGCAAACAAAAATCAAAAAGAGCTATTTTCAATATTAAGAACGGTTGCTGACTGTAATCAGATACTCATAACAGCAAGAGATATTAATGAGCTTATTCAAGATACAACAGCGTCTATACACTCAAATAGCACTTTTAAAGCTGTAAAAATATTGGTTATTGAAAATAGCGAACTTGTTGTAAAGGCGTCTATGGGAGTAGATGTGGAGCCTATAGTCCTTCCCTATGAAAGAGTTGTGTTAAAAGAGAATGCCCCTTTGAAATTAAATGCCTTTGATGATACTCTCTCTAAGGAGTGCAGAGATGAGATGCAACAAAACAGTATAAGTGAGACATATATAACACCTCTTAGAAAAAACAGCCACTCTAAAGAGGCTATTGGTGTTCTTAGTATCAGCACTACAAAAATAGATGGCTTAAGTAAAGAAGAACAGGATATGATAAATGAACTCTCGGGCGATATAGGTTTTGCCATGAACTCATTCCATCAAAAAGAGGCAATTAACCAACTCTCTTTTTATGATTCACTCACATATCTTGCAAATCAAAAATTATTTGAAAATCATTTAGAGCAGTCACTTATGGATAGTGAAAAATATCTAAAATATGGTGCTGTTTTGTTTATAGATTTTGATAACTTTAAAGATGTAAATGACCTAATTAACAAAGGTGCAGGCGATACTGTTTTAAAAGAAATCTCTCAAAGGTTAATAAAAAAAGCTAAAACTGCCTCCCTTATTGCAAGACATGGCGGTGATAAATTTTTAATTCTTTTAGAAAATATCTCAAAAGATGAAAATCAAAGCGCCATGATAGTTAAAAAAAGTGTTATTGAAATTCAAGAGATAACAAAAGAGCCATTTATTGTAGATGAAAACTCTATGTACCTTACATGTAGTATTGGTGTTGCTCTTTTTTTAGATAATACATCCGCAAACAAGCTCTTAAATCAAGCAGAGTACGCTATGAGAACAGCAAAGAGAGACGGAAAAAATACTGTCCGTTTCTATAATGAATCTCTTCAAGATATGACAAAACAGAGATTTCAAATGATTCAATATCTAAAAGAGTCTATCTTGAAAAATGAGCTTTTCCTAAACTACCAAAAACAGTTCGATAAAGATAAGAATGTTGTAGGTGTTGAAGCTCTTGTAAGATGGAATCACCCTACCCTTGGACTAGTTTCTCCTGCGGAGTTTATACCTCTTGCAGAGGAGTCTGGAATCATAAAAGAGATAGGCGCTTTTGTGCTAGAGAGTGCAACATCAGAGCTTCTTCTTTGGAAGAGTGATAGAATAAAAAAAGAGTGGCGAATCTCTGTAAATGTAAGCCCGCTTCAATTTAAAGAAAGCAGTTTTGTAGATACAATAAATAAGTTGATAACTTCTAAGAATTTAGACCCTTCAAAATTAAGAATTGAACTCACGGAGGGCGTTTTGATAGAGAACAAGGAGAAAGCCATAGATAAGATTAGAGACCTTAAAAACTTTGGAATCTCAACTTCGATAGATGATTTTGGAACAGGTTATTCAAATCTATCATATTTAAAAAATCTACAGATTGATGAGCTTAAAATAGACCAGTCATTTGTTTTTGGATTGGGTCAAAACAGCTCAGACAGAGCAATAGTAAATAGCATAATAATGCTTGGTGAAGAGTTCAACTTTGAAGTTATAGCTGAGGGTGTAGAGACGATAGAGCAGTTTGAAATCCTAAAAGAGCTTGGATGTAACTACTTTCAAGGCTATCTATTGGCTAGACCTTGCAAGGCAGAAGAGTTATAAAATAGAGGCACACCTTAGAAGATGCGTCTCTATTATTAAAATTGCGGTTGAAGAAATGGAATAACTTGTTTCTTACGACTAAGAACTCCATCTAGCCATGCTTGATTATCTTGAAGCTTAATCTTAAATGCAGCTTCTACTTTACTTATATCATCACTAAGTGCTAAAAGCTGTGAGCCCTCTTTCATGATGTCTGTTAAGAGAATAAGTATCGTATGAAGTCCATCCTCTTCTTTCATAAGTTTCATATCAGCAAAAAGCTCGCCAACTCTACTCTCTAAAACTGAAATATCAACCATCTCAAGTTGCCCAACTCCAACTCTAGTTCCGTTCATATCAAAAGCTTTATAGTCTCTTGTGTTTAAATTTCTAGCACTAGCGCCATCAACTGCAGATTTTGCTATAAACATCTCCATAGCCAAAGCTTTATAATCATCAATCCCGCAAATAGCAGATAACTCTTTTACAGCTTTTGTATCTGCTTTTGTACATGTAGGAGATTTGAAAATAACTGTATCACTTAAAATTGCGCACATCATCATCCCTGCTATCTCTTTTGGGATTTCAACTTTATGATAATCATACATCTCTTTTACTATAGTGTTTGAGCATCCTATTGGACGAATCCAGCACTCTAGAGGTGTATCGGTTGTAATGTCACCTAGCTTATGATGATCTACTATTCCCAAAATAGTCGCCTCTTTTATATCGTGAGGAGCTTGAGCGAGATCTGAGAAATCAACTAAATAAACGCTCTCACCAGCATAAGAAGTTTTAAGTTCAGGTGCTTTTATTCCAAATTTCTTAAGTATAAACTCACTCTCTGGAGAGATTTTACCTTGTCTTGTTGCTATACAATCTTCACCAAGCTTGTTTTTCAAATACGCTAAAGAGATTGCTCCAACAATTGAGTCAGAGTCTGGGTTTGTATGACCAAAAATATATGTTGACATAATTAATAACCTTTAATTTTTTATGCAATTATACTAATATTTTTTTAGATTTTAATTTCTATTATTTAACTTACTTATTAAAATAATTTTAATTTAAAATAACTACATGTAAAGATATTGTATCTATGAGTGCTATAATCTCTTTATGAAACAAGAAATTATTTTATACCATAGCTTTGTAGTTCTTGGCTCTTTACTTATATTTATAGTGCTTCTTCACATGTTGTACCGCAGACGCAACCCCAGCGCAATTATCGCTTGGATTCTCTCTATAATCGTTATACCTTATATCGCTATGCCGCTATATTTTATAATAGGGCTTAGAAAAAGAGAGAACAGATATAAAAAAAGCCCTATTTTACTAGAAAATCAAGATTTCAGCTCTCCTTTGGCAAATAAAAATTTTAAACTCTATACAGAATCAACTGAGGCATATAGAGTGCTCTTAGAGTGCATAAAAGAGGCAAAGAGTTCAATATATATCAGCACCTATATATTTGAATACGATGCGACTACAAAAGAGATTATGAAAGCTCTTATATCTCGTGCTAAAGATGGTGTAGAGATAAAAGTTCTTGCAGATTCTCTCGGCTCTATTTTCCTATATATTACGCAGTATAGGCTCAAAGAGCTAAGAGATGCTGGAGTGAGATTTGAATTTTTTATGCCTATATTTAAAATGCCTCTACGAAATTATATAAATCTTAGAAACCATAGAAAAATATATCTCTTTGATAGCAAAATAGCTCTAAATAGCGGAGGAAATCTCTCAGATAATTATCTCGGCGCAGAGTATTCTAAAGAGAGATGGAGAGACCTTCTGTTTTTGGTTGAGGGAGAGTCCGTAAAAGAGTATTTTGAACTTTTTGCTTCTGATTGGTTTTATGCTTCGAGAGAAAAGTTACAACCCGCAAAAGAGCAACATGAGAGTGGCGATTTTTTGCTACATGTAGTCCCATCTGGTCCAGATACGCAAAGAGATGTTTTTTATGAGATGCTTCTCTCCAATATCTACGAGGCAAAAAAAAGCATCTCCATAATTACTCCCTACTTCATACCAAATAGCTCTCTTATGGAAGCACTAATTATCGCTAAACATAAAGGTGTAGATATAGCTCTAATAACGCCAAAAGAGGCAAACCACACTATCATAAATCTAGCTAGAGGCTCATATATAAGAGAGCTTGAAGAAAATGGAATCAAAATATATCTACATGTAGGAGCGATGCTTCATGCAAAAGCAATTATTTTTGATAATAAGTGTGTTGTTTTGGGAAGTGCAAATTTTGACAATAGAAGTCTTTTCTTAAACTATGAAGTGGCTACTTTTGTCTATAACGATAAAGCCATAAAAGAGATACATAGTTGGAGTAAAAAACTTATGAAAGAGTCCACTATTGGGGCTAGTGATGTATCAACCCTAAGAAGAATATTTGAAAATTTTATGCGAATTTTTGCTCCACAGCTTTAGAGGAAAAAAGAGATGTTTAAACCAAAAAGTATTATAAAATCGCTTAAACATCAAGAGTTGGATTTGAGTCAAGAGTTTAATCTGCTTTGTTGGAATGTTGCAAAACTCACACTAAAGAGTTCATACAAAGAGTTTGTAGATTCACTTATACATGAGCATAAGTTAGATATTTTACTGCTTCAAGAGGTTAAAAAACATCTCTCACATGAGATTGAACTTCAAGACTACTCTTATGTACTCTCGCCAAATATAGAGACAAAGAAGCATATATTTGGAGTTCTTAGCGCTTTTAAAACCTCATGTCACAGCGAGCGCTCTCTTCTTAGCAAAAAACAGGAACTGCGCTATGCAACCCATAAAACTTCTCTTATAACTTATCACAAAATCTCAAACGAGCAGACTCTTCTTATTGCAAATCTACATGCTATAAATTTTGTAAAAAGCAGCGACTTTAAACATGAACTAGATGAGCTACATGTAGGCATAAAAAACCATCAAGGAGCTATGATAGTTGCAGGTGACTTTAATACATGGAGTGCAAAAAGAGTCTCATATTTAAGGGAATTTAGTAGCTCGCTAGAGCTAAAACAGGTTGATTTTAAAAATGAAAAAGATATAAAGAGAGTTTTTTCAAACACACTTGATTATATCTTTTACAGAGGTGTTGAGCTTGTAAGCTCAATCGTAGTGGATAGCAAAAAAATTTCAGATCACAACCCAATTATTGCAAAGTTTAAACTCTAATCTATAAACTCTACAACTTCATCAAATAATAACCTTTGCTGAGTTGATTGAGGATTTACTCTGTAACCAAATGGAAGAACTAAGGCTATTTGATACTTACTAATATCAAGATTTAATAGATTTTGAAGATTTTCTCGCTCAAACCCTTCTATAGGGCAACTATCTATTTTTAGCGTTGCAGCACATGTCATCATATTTGCAGCAGCTATATATGCTTGTCTTGCACTCCAAAAATAGATATTATCATCACAAGATAAAGTATTTTCCAAATGTTTTGCATAAAGATTTACGTAAAAGTCAAATTTTTCTTGAAGCATCTCTCTTCTTTTAAATCTTTTTTGTACTACACCTGATTCTACTCTCAGGCTCTCAATTGCACTTAGGATTATGACTAAATGAGAGCATGAAGTTATCTGAGGCTGATCCCAACAATATGGTCTAATCCTTGCCTTTAGCTCCTCATTTGTTATAACTAAAAACTTCCACGGCTCCATACCAAAAGATGATGGCGACTTTCTACCAGCTTCTAAAATCTCTCTAATATCCACATCACTTATCTTTTTGTCTTCATCAAAAAGCTTACATGCATGCCTAAAATCCATCGCATCCATAAATATATTGTTCATCTTTTACCTCTCTTTATTTTATAAGATTATATACTTCCAAACCTAATAAACCAACTAATGGAGCTATGTATGGATAATTTTGCACTTATATTTAGCGCTATCTTTATAGGCTATATAATTGGCAAAAAAGAGATATTTGCAGCAAACACACCACTTATCTTAAACCAGTTTATCCTCTATATCTCGGCTCCTGCACTCGTTTTGCTTAAAGTTCCACAACTCACTCTCTCACTTGAGGTTCTTATCCCAGTTTTTATCGCATGGGTTGTATTAATTACAAGTGCTATTGCTATTTTTTATCTATCAAAACTATTTAAATTTTCAAAAGAGGTAACTGGCTCTTTAATGCTTGTGGGAGTTCTTGGAAACACAACATATCTTGGAATTCCTATCATAGAAGCCTATTTTGGCACTGATGCACTTGGATATGTCTTGATGTATGATCAGCTAGGTACATTTATAGCCCTCTCTACTTATGGAACTTTTATCTCTGTTTATTACTCAAGTACGAGCAAGGTTGATAAGGGAGCACTTTTTATAAAAATGCTCTCTTTTCCTCCTTTTATAGCTCTGCTACTTGCTTTTTTGTTAATGGGAATCTCTTTTCATCCAGTTATCTCGAGTGTTCTCTCATCTTTGGCGAGTACAATAGTTCCTCTGGCACTTGTAGCAGTTGGGCTTCAACTAAAGTTTAAACTCCCATCACATGAGCTAAAACCCTTTGGTGTGGCACTTGGTGTAAAACTACTCTTTGCTCCACTTGTTGCAATCTTGATTTGTGCTATCTTTGGCTGGGATTCTATGGCAGCAAAAGTCTCAATCATGGAGTCATCCATGGCACCTATGATAACAGCGGCCGCCATCGCTTCCATGGCTGGACTTGCCCCGCGTCTTAGCTCTGCAATTGTAGGATATGGGATTCTTATCTCTTTTGTGAGCACATGGATTGTTTATAATATAATTATTTAGGAGAAACTATATGCTCTGTTATTGTAAAAGCAAAAAAGAGTTTAGTGAGTGCTGTGAACCATATCTAATTGGAGAGAAAAAAGTTTCATCTCCCCTTGAGCTCATGAGAAGCAGATATAGCGCTTATGTTTTAGGCGATGGACATTACATAGTAAATAGTGCAGCAAAAGAGGCTCGTTATGAAGACGATATAGCTCTAATTGAAGAGTATGCTAGAAGTGTAAAATGGTTAGGACTTGAGATAGTAAAAGCTCAAAAAGATATAGTTGAATTTAAAGCTTACTATGAAGATAACAATGGAGTACATGTACAACATGAAAGAAGTAACTTTATCTTTGAAGATGATACATGGCTATATAAAGACGGCAAACTATTTAACTCCAAAATAGAGCGAAACATCCTCTGTCCTTGCCAAAGTGGTAAAAAGTACAAAAAGTGTTGTCAAAAAACTTCTTAAATATCAGAGAGTCTCTCTATATAATTTTGAACTTCTTGTGCATCTCCACGAAAAGCCACCATATGTGAGCGTTTTTGTATCTGATAATCATACATAGGGTCATAATACTCCTCCAAGAGGAACTTAGCCCACTCTTTGTATCCATCATACGAACCGCTTTTTTTTTGCTCATCTAGTGCGCTCTCAAATATAGCGGTTACTTTTGTGTATTTTTCATTTCCCAAGCGTCTTACTATTCTCTTCATTGCGTTTTGTATGCTCTGACTCCACTCTTCAAGTACAAAATCAAAACCAGCCTCTAAATAAGCCTCTTGTGCTTGAACTACATACTCATTAAGTGTTATCTCAACTCTCTTATCTATTTGAGTCTCAAGAATGATAAGAGGCGCATTAATAGCTGTAGAGATAAGATTCTCTGGCATAAAAGCATTGCCTATATGTTTTCCCTCATCCTCAAAAACAAGAGTTTTAAACCCATCCTCTATTTTTTGAATCAACTCATAAGCCAAATTATTTTCAAAATCTATTTGCATTGGTTGAGCGTTTAATTTGCTGCCAAAAGATGAGCCTCTGTGGTTTGCTAAACCTTCAAGATCGATTGAATTTTTCATCTTCTCAAGTACTATTGTCTTGCCTGAACCTGTTCTTCCACCTAGTATTATGGGTTTAAAGTGCTGGGTCGATTCACTTAACTTATTTATGAGATAAGTTCTAAATGCTTTATATCCGCCCTTTAGTCGCAGTATCTCTTTTCCTCTTACATGTAACCACTCTTGAGAAATTTTAGAGCGCTGTCCACCTCTAAAGCAGTAAAGCAGAGCATTCGGATTTGCATCCATAAACGCTATCCAAGCCTTTATGCGCTCCTCTTTTATATCTCCACTAACCATGCTATGCCCTAGTTCTACGGCTTTTGCATTGCCTTCATTTTTATAGCATATTCCTATTTTATGACGCTCTTCATCATTCATTATAGGCAAATTTACAGCATTTAAAAATGCACCTTTTTTAAACTCTACGGGAGCACGAACATCAAGAAGTGGGGTTTTGTTTAAGACAATTGATTTAAAATCATCAAACAAAAGAGTCACTATAAAACCTCTATCACATGTTTTCTTCGTGGAGTTGTCTCACCTATTGGCTCAAGATTTAATCCAAACTCTTTGGCACTCTTATAAAACTCATCTAAGCCGCTTTTTTTGACAAAAACTAAAAGCCCACCTGATGTTTGTGCGTCACAAAGTATCTCTCTTTGTCTATCGCTTATTTGAGAGATTTTATGACCATAACTCATAAAGTTTTTACGAGAGCCACCAGGAATACAACCTTGAGCTCTATATTTTTCAACATTTTGAAGAAGTGGAACTTTTTCAAACCAGATATTTGCACTTATGCCACTAGCTTCACAAACCTCACTCAAATGCCCCAAAAGACCAAACCCTGTAACATCTGTCATAGTTAAAACACTATCTAGTGTGGCAAAAATAGCTCCTGCTCTGTTTAATGTAGCCATCGCTTCAATGGCTACATCAATATCGCCATCTTCTATCTTTTTTTGTTTTTGCGCTGTTGTAAGTATGCCAATTCCGATTGATTTTGTGATAAATATATAGCAATCATCTGTTGCAGAGCTGTTTTTCATAAGGTTTTTATTATCAACTATTCCAGTTACTGCAAGCCCAAAAATTGGCTCTGGAGAGTCTATGGAGTGTCCTCCAGCAAGAGGAATACCAGCATCTTCACAAGCAGCACGACCACCATCAATCACCTGACGTGCCACCTCTGATGATAGCTTCTCTATCGGCCATCCAAAGATAGATATTGCCATGAGAGGCTTCCCGCCCATAGCGTAGATATCACTAAGCGCATTTGTAGCAGCAATCCGCCCAAAAGTAAAAGCATCATCCACAATTGGCATAAAAAAATCCGTTGTAGAGAGAACTGATGTCCCATTACCCAAATCATAAGCCGCCGCATCATCTTTATGCTCATTTCCAACAAGAAGCTGGGGATAGAGAGTGCTTGAAATATCTGTTTTTAGTATCTCATCAAGCAGCATTGGAGATATTTTACATCCACACCCTGCCCCGTGACTATACTCTGTAAGTTTTATCTCTTCCACTATCTTCCTTTTATTTTGTTGTTTTATTTATGAAGCAGAAGCTCTTTAGCTAAGTACTCGCCAGTATAACTTCCTGATTTTTTATGGTTTTTAGCAACCTCTTCAGGGTTACCCTCCGCTATAATCAAGCCGCCGCCGCTTCCGCCTTCTGGACCCATATCTATGATGTAATCAGCATTTTTTATCATATCTAAGTTATGCTCTATTATTAAAACACTGTTTCCTAGCTCTACAAACTTGTGTAAAACTCCTGTAAGCCTATCAACATCTGCGAAATGAAGCCCAGTTGTTGGCTCATCAAGGATATATAGCGTTTTGCCTGTATCTTTACGGCTTAACTCTTTACTTAGCTTGATTCTTTGTGCTTCACCGCCTGAGAGTGTTACTGCATTTTGTCCTAAAGTAATATAACCAAGACCTACATCAACTAAAGTTGAGAGGATTTGATTTAGTTTTGGTATCGCTTTAAAAAACTCATAAGCCTCTTCAACACTCATATTTAAGACATCTGAGATATTTTTACCTTTGTAGTAAACCTCTAGCGTCTGCTGATTGTATCTTGTGCCATTACATGTATCGCACTTAACCATAATATCTGGCAAGAAGTGCATCTCTATCTTATTTTCGCCCTCTCCTTGACACTTCTCACATCGTCCGCCTCGAACATTAAAACTAAATCTTGAGCTTGTATATCCTCTGATTTGTGCCTCTTTTGTCTGCTCAAAAAGATTTCGTATCTCATCCATTAAACCAGTATAAGTTGCTGGATTTGAGCGTGGAGTTCGTCCTATTGGGCTTTGATCAAGATATATTACTTTATCAACATGTTCAAGCCCATTTATCTCTACACCAGCTACTTTATTTACTTTTCTTGCATGATTTAAGAGCTCTCTTGCAGTTGGAAGGAGTGTTTGAAGCATAAGAGAACTCTTTCCGCTCCCACTTACTCCTGTTATGCAGACGAAATTATTTAGAGGTATTTTTACATTTAAATTATTGATATTATTTAATGTAACATTTTTTATCTCTATAAACTTATCTTGCGCTCTTCTATAAAAATACTCTATCTTTTTTCTGCCATAAAGATAATCAGCCGTTAGTGTTTTAGCCTTTTTGAGCTTATCTAGTGTCCCTGCAAAAACAACCTCTCCACCAAATTTTCCTGCACCTGAACCAATATCTACTATAAAATCAGCATTTTCAATAGTCTCTTTATCATGTTCAACAACAATTACGCTGTTTCCCTTCTCTTGAAGACTTCTAAGGGTGCGTATGAGCTTAAGAGTATCTCTCTCATGAAGCCCAATACTTGGCTCATCAAGGACATATAAAACACCAGTTAAACCGCTTCCTATTTGTGAAGCTATACGGATTCTTTGAGCTTCTCCGCCACTTATAGTTCTAGCATCACGCCCTAGAGTTATATAACCAAGCCCAACATCAAACAAAAAGTACAATCTCTCTCTTATCTCATTTAAAATAGGGGCAGAAACTTGTGCACTTTGATCTGTAAAATAGTTAAAATTACTCTTCTCTTTAAACCACTCATAGCTTTTAGAGATTGGCATATCTAAAATATCTGCAATTCCCTTACCAGCAACTCTAACAGAGAGGGATTCTCTTTTTAGTCTATGCGATGAGCAGACACTACACTTCTTCTCGCTCATATAGTCTGCCAACTCTTTTTCATCTTTAAACATGTCGTATGCTATTTTTATGATTCCAGGCCAAACTCGCTTTACTTCATGTCCTTTCCAAAGAAAACTCGCTTCATCTATTCCACCATGTAAAATAGCTTTCTTCTGATACTCCTCTAGCTCTGAATATGGTATGGTTGTATCTATCTTGTTTTGAGCACAAAAACCTTTTAAGAAAGTAAAATAGTAGCCTTTGTTAAAGCCATAAATTATCTTAATGGCACCTTTTTCAACTGAAAGATCAATATCTATAATTTTATCTTGATCAAGTGCATAACGAAGCCCTAAACCATCACACTCCTTACACGCACCCTTTGGAGAGTTAAAAGAGAAAGACAGCGGCTCTAAGGGCTCAAAGCTAACCTTACAATCAAAACATGCATTGTGTTCGCTATAGTGCATATGTGAGCGTCCAAGTCCAAGCTCTTCATGATTTAGTATCTCTATTTCAAGCTCGCCATAGCTCTCCTTTAGAGCTTTTTCAACATCTGCCGCTATTCGTTCTTTATTTTGCTCATTTACTACAACTCTATCTATTACAACTTTTATAGTATGTTTTTTTGTTTTGCTTAACTCTATCTCTTCATCAAGCCTTACCATCACACCATCTATCATAGCACGAACATAACCTTTATGTACAAGAGATTCTAAAACATCAGCGTATGTACCCTTTTTCTCATTTACAATTGGAGCCAAGAGAACAAGCTTTGCACCTTGTGGGAGTTTTGCAACTTCACCTATGATATCTGAAGCACTCATTTGAGAAATCTCTTTGCCACAATTATGGCAGTGTTGAATACCTACACGGGCGTAAAGAAGCCTTAAGTAATCATATATCTCTGTGATTGTTCCAACTGTTGAGCGTGGATTTTTACTTGTAGTTTTCTGATCTATTGCAATAGCTGGAGTAAGCCCTTCTATCTTGTCAACATCAGGTTTTCCAACTCTGTCTAAAAACTGTCTTGCATAAGATGATAAAGACTCCATGTAACGTCTTTGTCCCTCTGCATACAGTGTATCAAACGCTAAAGTCGATTTTCCGCTTCCACTAAGACCTGTAAAGACAACAAGCTGATTTTTTGGAATCTCTAAGGATATATTTTTTAAATTATTCTCTCTTGCACCAACTATTTTTATAACATCTCTATTTTTCATATATTATTAATTCCCTCTAAAAAATATTCTCTGAGCCAGATATAGTACTACTAAAAGGTAAAAGAGCACTAATAGTTTTTTTTGTACCCAAACGTCAACTCTGTCCTTAAGATAGACTCCAATATAAACACCAATCAATGAAGCCAATCCTATTATAATTCCACTAAAAAAATCTATCTCTCTGCTTAGAGAGTGAGATATCAAACCAGCAACAGAAGAGAAAACTACAAAAAAAAGTCCAGCCGATATGGCACGCTTAAGGTCAACATGTAAGAAACCTACCAATATGGGAACTAAAAGTATGCTCCCGCCAACGCCAATTAACATACTAAATGTACCTAAAATGACTCCTATAACAAGCAGAAGCACTCTATTTACACTTCTTGGGGTCTGATTTATGACTGTTTTTGCAAAGAGTCTGTATAGCGCAAAAGAAGCAAATGCCAAGAAGATAATCTCTAAAAATTTATCATTGATACTTGAGACTATAAAACCACTTAAAAATGCACCACAAAATCCACCAATTCCGATGGTAACAACCATGGCAACATCAAGATTTTTATTTTTATTATTTAAATAACTTCCATAAATTGAACTAAAAACCATCTGCACAACTGAAATTCCAATAGCATCTTTTATCTGATAACCTAAAAAAAGAAGCAGAGGAACAAGAATTGTTCCACCTCCAATTCCAAAAAAACCAGATAAAGTACCAACACCAACACCCAACAAGAGTAATTCAACCATTTCTTAAAACTTTTTTTGGAAATTATATCATCTTATCCAAAATCAAAGTTATCTCAACACGCTCAACATAAGGCAGTTTAATTTTACTTTGAGATTCAATCAAGTATAATCATCCCTCTTAAGGGGTATAAAATGTTAAATATAATTCTAGAAGCTTCCCAAAATTTTTGTATCCATCAAATTAGAGAACCACATGTTGTGCTTGACTATACAAATAAAATGAGAACAGTTATTGCTTATGTCGATATAACTATGATTAGCGGGAAAAAGCATAGAGTTTATGTTGGCGCAACACTAGATTTTGCTCAAAGAGTCACAACTACTCTTCTAGAAGAGGACGATAGTGATGAAGAGACTTTGATTGATATGGTGCTAGAACTGACAAATCTAATCGTTGGTAGCGCTAAAGTTATTGCGCAAAATATGCCTGAGTGCTCCTATACAATGGCGACTCCTTGTTTTGAAAAAATTGATACTTTTGACATAAAGCACAATGAAGCAAAAACTATAAAAGTAGGAAATGATGAGATGATTATTGCCATCAAGGAAATTTAATTGAAAAAAAGAAGACATACCTATGGAGCAAAAGAGGAGATTTTTGATTCAGAAAGTGAACTTTCATGGATGGATTACTCTGGTCTTTTAGATATGGAAGTTGAATTCATATCTGATTTAGGTGAAACTGAATTAAGCGTAGGTGAAATATTGCAACTCAAAAAAGGTTCTATAATTGACCTTAAAAAACCAGCTGGAGAGAGCGTTGAAACATACGTAAATGGACGTATTTTAGGTAGAGGAGAAGTTATGGTATATGAAAAAAACCTTGCAATCCGTATCAATGAAGTCTTAGACTCAAGTGCTGTTTTATACCACCTCTCAAAAGAGAAATAATGATTAAATTTTTACTTCTTCTATCACTCCCTTTTTTACTTAGTGCTTCAAAAATATTGAGCTATAACATTTATGACAGAACAGACAGAGTAGATGTTATGATTACTTTTGATACTCCTTACAGTGGTGTCATAAAACAGAACAACAGCAACTCTATAATCACTATAAAACTTGAAGGTTCTTCAATAGAATCATCTAAAATTAAACAACTCTCCTCAAAATATATACGCTCCATCTCTATAACACCAATGAATGAGTACACTCAGATAGTTGCAGAAGTTCCTCCATCAGTAACGCTCCAAGCGTCAAAAACATCTGATTCTTATGGACTTAGACTTCGTTTTACAGCACCTGAAGCTTTAACACAAAACGGTGCTGAACAAAAAGAGATTTCAAAAGATGAGTTTGCGTCTCTTCCAACAAAAAAAGGTGATGACTTATCACAAAGCTATTATATAGTTTTTATAATTCTTGTTGTTGGTATAGCTGTTTTATTTTATATTAAAAAAAGAGTCTCTCTTCCACAAACAAAACAGAAGCAATCACCTTGGCTTTTTCAGCAAAACAGTACTGAAGAGGATAAAAAAGAGGTAACAGTACCAGCAGACTCAGCTAATGTTTCCATTAGGTTTCAAAAAGCATTAAATAGCAGTAACAGTGTAATAATGCTTGATTTTGCAGATCAGAGCTATCTTGTATTGATGGGAAAGAGCAATATACTTTTAGATAAATTTACAGAAAATAAACCATCTTCACAGAGTGAGTTTGAACATATTCTACAAAACAGACATAAAGAGCTTGATAATTTTTTAAACAGTGATGACGACTATAAAGAGTCGTTGAGAATATACAAAGAGAAAGCAGCTTCAATCTCATATGAGGTTTAATCTTCTAGCTGCACCTTAGTATTTAGAAGATTTTTAATTGTAGATAGATTTTCAACACTCAGTTTATATTTCTCATCCATCATCTTGCTTACATGATAAACCTCTGTTATAGTTATACCGTATGGATCTTTTTTCTCTCTAATTACTTTAGAACACTCATCATAAGAGTAGAGATATAAAACTTTGCGAGTCTGCTGTATGTAGTACGTTAGTGTAATCTCATCAGAGTGTTTTTTCTCGATTGCAACAACAACGCTTTGGTTATCTTTAAAACTCTTATCAAGCCCCAACTCATCTCTAAGGAGTGCAGCTTCAATGTAGCCTATATAAAATTTATTATATAAGTCATGATATCTCTGTACTTTTGGACTCATTAAAAAATTCATATCAATAATATATTTCTTATGACTTCTAATCGTCTTTGTAATCCATGAGATTGTATTGTAATATCTAAATGGAAATAGTTTTAACGAGTGAGCCTCAACCATCTTTGGTGATTTAATTCTCTTTTTTGGTTGGAGTCTTTTGCTATCAGTATCTACAATATAGTCAAGCACACTCTTGGCAGAGAACTCATTTGTTAGCCAAACATTACAGTACGATGGCAACTGTCTAACTCCCGAGGCACCATCATTTAAAATAATTAGTGATTTAATCTCATAGTCTGGAAATATAGTCTCTAAGAGTGCTTTTTTCTTTCTAAGTCTTTTTCTAAGTTTTAAGACTGATTTTACAAGTGTCATCTCTACAAAGTATAATTCTCTGTTTTTTGTTATAAACATAGCATCAAATTCGCTAATTTCTCTGCTTTTTGTTCTATAAACAATCTGCTGTTTCTCACTTATTGAGAGGGTATTTGCATGAGATTTTATTTTATCTTGATGAAAACCTTTTAAGATAAATTTTTCTATCTCATCATTTTGTGCAGCATACATAAGAAGCTTTTCATAAATAAAATTCTCAAAAACTTCACCCTCAAAAGAGCGATATGAGCTTAGATAATGTTGATCATCTTGAGCTATTCCGCGTCTTATTAAAGAGAGCAAATACTTTACATTATAGTCATAGTGAAGTAGATTATCTCCTATATCACTCTCATCTAATGTTTTAATTGATTTGCTGATTTTTAACAAACTGTCTCACTATTTTTCAAAAAATTTTCTATCAACTCTCTACACTTATCAGGGTCAGAAATATGGTTAATCCCATCTCGAAGAGCTGAAGCACCACGATAACCCTTTGAGTAAGTGTGCATATGCTTTCTAAACATAATAACACCATGAGCACCATGAAATTCAATCATCTTATCATAATGTTCTAATATTATGGCATGTTTGATATTCTCATCAATATCTTTAGTGCCATATTTCAACTGATGAAAAATCCACGGAGCACCAACTGCACCCCTGCCTATCATTACACCATCAGCGCCTGTGTGCTCTAAAACCCACTCTGCTTTCTCATAAGAGTCTATATCTCCATTAGCAATTACTGGAATATTAATTGCCTCTTTTATCTCTCTTATTGCATCATAATCAACTGGCGCTTTAAATTTTCCAGCGCGCGTTCTTCCATGAACAGCTATAAAATCAGCACCACTATCTTCAACCATTTTTGCTATATCGACATGATTCTTTTTCTCAAATCCAAGTCTTATTTTAACGCTTGTGAGGTTTTTATTTGAAGTATTTTTAATTGTTCTTATAATCTCGCCCATAAGAGGTAGGTTTAAAAGCAGAGAGCTTCCGCTTCCATGTCCTACAATTTTAGGAACAGGGCATCCACAGTTTAAATCGATAATATCTATTCCATCTTGCTCATTTAGTATCTCAACAGCTCTTCTAATAACATTAACCTCTGCTCCAGCAATTTGAACAGAGTAAGGGTCTTCATTAGGGCTTTTTTCTATCATGCCTAAGGTTTTTGAAGAGCCGTGAACAAGAGCATTGGAGCTAAGCATCTCACTAACTGTGAGATCTGCTCCAAACTTTTTAACTACACTTCTAAAAGGTAAATCTGTATAACCAGCAAGCGGCGCTAAAACATAGACTGGTTTATCAAAAGTGAGTTTTTTTAAAGTCATTTAATGTTAAATAAAAAGATTAATATCAAAGTGCTTACCACACTCTCTTAGTGAGCTATATGCTTTAAATTGTCTATAATCATCAGCTTGAGAAGCATCTAGCACCTCTTTTGCAAGAGTTAACATCTCCAAATCAAAAAGAGTAAATAGATATGCTTCCATTGTTGGTTCACTATCATTGCTTAGGGTTTCAAATAGTTTCATTCTCTGCTCAGGCAACATAGATTTTGATAATTTCTTAGATGCCTCTATGTACTCTTTTGATGAAAATTTCAACTCTTTAAAAAGAGTTATTAGAGATTCATTAGACGCAACCAAAGTGTTTGAATCAGCATTAATTCTTGATAGAATTTCAAAAAGGGCCTCTTTTGTAAGTGCTTGTTTATACTTTTCAATAGCATTAAATGGTGCTTTTTTTACAAAATCAATATAAACTTCTTTTTGTAAAGAGATATCGTATTTGTTTGGTGAATTTAATATATCTTCTGCACTTAAGGCACCTTTTTTATATCTATTTCTATCATTTTGAATAACAAGTGCATTTGAAGATGAAAGTGAATACTTTCTCAAATCAACAACTTCACCATTTCTAATTCCATTAATTATTGCAAGAACATCATTTATCTTTTTATTTTCAACATCAGCAGTAAATCCTGCGATTGGAAAAATTGTTGCATTATCAACCAAAGAGCCCAATAGCTTATACTTTTTTGTTTTAAATAGGTGTGAACGATTCTCTTTTGCTAAATATGCATCAACAATAGAATCAACCATTTTTTCATAATCTTTTTCATATTTGCGAAGCTTTAGCATTCCCATAAATGAGTAAAAAAGCATATGAAGCATACTTGCAATATATAAAAGAATCATTGGTAAAACTACCAATAATGCAATAGACAAAGGCGGTAACACTATTGAAAAAAGTTCAATACTCATACTATCTTGTGTTACAAATGCGTAAACATACCACCCAACTACTACTATTAATATAAATGCTGCTATCGAATATTTTTTAAGATGCATAACCACTCCCTATCTAGATTTTTCTACTATTTCTCTACAATCAATGCAGTATATCGCATGAGGCTTAACTTTAAGTCTTTGAAAACCAATAGGGTCTTCACACATCTCGCAGATTCCATAATCACCTGTTGCAATTTTTCCAAGCGTAACGTTTATCTCTCTTAATTCTTGTTCTTGTTGATGAACTATTGCGCTCTCAATCATTGAGCTATTGTCCACAGATGCATGGTCGCCCTCATCTTTTAACTCTAGAGAGCTTAATTGGCTTAGCTCTTCATTAACGCCTCTAATATTTTTTATTATCTGTTCTTTTCTGCTCTCAAGAATCTCTTTAAAATATTTTAACTCGCTCTCTTGCACATCTCTTCCTTGTTAGTTATTTATGATATGGATGGTTACTTAAAATTGAAAATCCTCTATAAATCTGCTCTAGTAAAACAACTTTTGCAATTTTATGACTCATAGTAATATTCCCTAAACTTATAATAGAATCACCCTTCTTCAAGAACTCATCTTCAAAGCCATAAGCACCGCCTATGAAAAATTTAACCGCAATTTTACCATCTAATAGCTTACTAAATTCATAACTATCAATTAATTTTCCATCAGGGTGTAATATTACGTTAAAACTCTTAACTACATGTGGCGCAAAAAGTTTTGAATAAGCCTCTCTTGAGGCTTCTGGGGAGATGGTGTGTGCTTTTGTTACATCTTTATTAAATAATTCTATATCTTCTATTTTTGCAAAGCGAGAAATCATCTTTGATAGCTCTTTACAAAGAGGATCGTAGATAGATCTCTCTTTTTTTGCAATTGATAGAATTTCTATATTCACTAAAGCAATCCACTCCCAACTACATGATACGTTACATGTGAGAATTTATCACTCTCTTTTACACCGCCAATTGCGGCTACATAATGTTTTGAGAGTGATGCAAGAGAGTCTAGTTTTTCACCAAGAACTGTTGTTACATTATTTTTTGTATCTGTATTTCTATATGCACCCAAACCAATGTAGTTTAAATCCATCTGATTAGCTTCTAAAATCTCTTTTTCATTATGAGTTGAAATGCCTAAAATCTTATCTTTTTTAATAACTTCTCTGATAATTTTTACTGCAGCAAAGATATCTTTATCTATTGCCATTAAATCCTCTTGCCCAACATGAACTCCATCACAAAACTCTATAAGTTCATAAGCATCATTGACGATTAAAAAGCCATCATACATTTTTCTGATTTTAATAAGTTGCTGTTTTATAAATGCAATGTCTGCATTTTTATTTCGATATTGGATAATTTCTGCATTTTTCTCTTTTGCAGTAGAGATAAAATCTTCAAGAGAGAGACCTTTTTTATCTAAAAGGTCTTGATCGCAAAGAGCATAAAGTCGCATTACGCAACTTTAAAGAGTGTTAACATGTCTGAGAGTGTTTTTTTAAGGTCATTTCTATTTACAATCATATCAATAGAACCTTTTTCAAGCAGAAATTCTGCACGTTGAAAACCATCTGGAAGAGCCGAACCAATTGTCTGTTCTATAACTCTTTGTCCAGCGAAACCAACTAATGCACCTGGCTCTGCTATGATAATATCCCCCAATGTGGCAAAAGAGGCACTAACACCTCCCATTGTAGGATCTGTTAATACTGAGATATAAAGAAGTTTGTGTTGTGCCAATTTTGCTAAAGCTGCTGAAGTTTTACTCATCTGAAGCAGTGAGAAAGTGCTCTCTTGCATTCTAGCTCCACCACTTGCGCTAAGTATAATCAACCCTTGTCTCTTCTCAATAGCGCGGTTAACCGCACGAACTATTTTCTCTCCCTCAACAGAGCCAAGCGAGCCACCCATAAATGCGAAGTCAAATATAACCATTTGAGCACTTACACCATTCATTTTACACTCACCGCTTACCACAGATGAATTTTTGCCAGTTTTTGAATAAGCCTCTTCAAGTCTTTTTTTATATGATATTTTATCTGTAAAATTGAGTGGATCAATAGGCTTTAAGTTATCATCATACTCTACAAAAGTACCCTCATCTGCTAAGAGCTCTATTCTCTCTTTTACACCTATTCTGATGTGATAACCACATTTTGGACATACATGCTTTTGATTCTCTACCTCTTTGTAGTACATAAGAGATTGACATGATTTACACTTTACCCAATGCGCTGGCGCCTCACTTTTAACAGGTTGGTTTTTATCTGTGTTTCTAGAAAAAAAGCTAAGTAAATTCAAAAAAAATCCTTCAATATATAATGGCGGAAATTATATCAAAATAATACTTGTTTTCCATAAAATTTAAAAAATGGAATGCTTCTATTTGTTACAAATATGAGCAATTTTTTCTACATCTACTAATATTAGATGTAGAAAAGTAACACTATTTAAGAATCACTTTTAGCATACTTCTTGCGGCTTCACGACCATCATATGCTGCACTTACAACCAAATCAGCACCCCTATAACAGTCGCCACCTGCATATATTCCAGCTGTGCTTGTCTCATGAGTCTCTTCATTAATAATTATTCCGCCCCATTTGTTTGTCTCTATTCCGTTTTCTGCTAAAAATGATGGAACTTCTGGATCAAAACCTAGAGACATAATGAAAACATCAGCATTTACTCTAAACTCACTTCCTCTTATCTCTTCTATTTTTTGACGTCCGTTTTCATCTTTTACTCCTAAAGTTGTTTTTATCATCTCTATGGCTATTGCATTGCCTTTATCGTTTAATATAATCTCTTTTGGAGAGGTAAAAAATGAAAAATCAACACCCTCTTCCATCGCATTTTTATACTCTTTTTGACTTCCTGGCATGTTGTGTGCATCACGACGGTATAGACATATTACGCTCTTTGCGCCTTCTCTCTTTGCAGTTCTTAAACAATCCATTGCTGTATCTCCGCCACCAACTACAACTACATTTTTATCTTTAAAATCAAATTTTTTATCATAACTGAGTTTAAATATTTTTCTCTGAATTGCAGTTAGATAATCCATGGCCTTATAAACATTTGGTGCTTTTTCACCATTAATAGATGCTTTCTTTGCTTTTGTGGCACCCACTCCTATAAACATCGCATCATGTTTATCTGCTATCTCTTCAAAAGTAATATCACGTCCTACTTCACACTCTAAAATAAGCTCCATACCAGCTTCTTTAAGATATTTTATTCGACGTTCTACTATCTTTTTGTCGAGTTTAAAGTTTGGAATTCCGTATGTTAAAAGCCCACCTGCTCTATCACTTCTCTCATACATTGTAACAGCTACTCCAGAGCGCAGAAGGTATGTTGCACATGAAAGCCCTGCTGGACCGCTTCCTATAATTGCAACTTTTTTATCGGTTGTAATTCCAGGAAAATCTGGTTTATATCCAGCTCTAAATCCCTCTTCAGTGATAAATGTCTCAACGGAGCCAATAGTTATGGCTCCATGTCCGTCATTTAGCGTACAATCTCCTTCGCAAAGCCTATCATGAGGACAAACTCTTCCCATTACTTCAGGAAAAGGAGAAGGTTCATTTGAGAGTTTAAATGCGAACTCCAAATCTTTCTCACTTACAGCCTTAAGCCACTGTGGGACATAGTTATGCAAAGGGCATTTATTTAAACAAAATGGGTCTCCACACTGGATACATCTCTCACTTTGAGTTGCTGCTTCGCTCTTATCGAAAACTTCGTAAATTTCACCAAAATCTTTTGTTCTCTCAACAACCAACCTTTTTTTAGCTTCAACTCTATCAATTGTTAAATATTCTCTCATGATTAATCTCCTATCTCTAAATTCATTGGTAATTTAGTTAAGTTTTTAGGTTTTACAAGCCAAAAATTTCTCACTTCAACTCTAAAATTATCTAGTAGTTTTTGTGCTTTTTTACTCTGCGTCTCTGTAAGATAATCTTTTAACAGTTGCTTGAGATAGTGTCTTGCTTCATCTCCATCATCAGTATCTATTCGTATTGGCTCAACTAACTCACGATTTACACTCTCTATAAAAGTGTGCTCAAAGTCATATACAAAGCTTATTCCGCCAGTCATTCCAGCACCAAAGTTGATTCCAGTGCGCCCTAAAATCACAACAACACCGCCAGTCATATACTCGCATGCGTTATCGCCAGTTCCCTCAACAATTGCAAGTGCGCCAGAGTTACGAACAGCGAATCGCTCTCCTACACTTCCAGAGATATAAAGTTTTCCACCAGTTGCACCATAAAGACAGGTATTGCCTCCAGCAGCAAACTCTTCGCCTTCATTAATTGACTTGATAATAATTTTACCGCCATGCATGCCTTTCCCTATATAATCATTTGCAATACCACTTAAATATATTGAAATTCCTGGGACTAAAAATGCCCCAAGTGCCTGACCTGATATTCCGCTAAGATTTATTCTAATAGTATCACTTGCTAAGCCTTTGTCTCCATAATATTCTGCTATCTCTCCACTAAGAAGTGCTCCAAAACTTCTGTTTACATTTGTAATCTCTCTTGTTATTCGAACCCTGTTCTTTGGATGTTTGATAGAGTTCATAGCCTCTTTTAAAACATCTTTTTCAAAATTATTATCATCAAATGTAGGATTGGAGTTTTGTGTTGAATGATTTACACCATCTTCTTGATGAAGAAGTGAACTAAAATCAAACTTTTTAGCAAACTCATCTTCTACAACTTTTAAAATATCGCTTCTTCCTATCATCTCTTGCATAGTTTTAAATCCAAGTTGCGCCATGATAGAGCGAATATCTTCAGCTAAAAGTGTAAAATAGTTTACAAGTTGATGAACATGCCCTTTAAAAAATTCTTGACGAAGCATCTCATTTTGTGTCGCAATACCAACGCTACATTTATTTACATGACAAATTCTAAGCATTTTACAGCCAACAATTGTTAAAACTCCTGTACCAAATGCGTAACTCTCAGCTCCAAAGAGTGCGGCTTTTATTACATCAAGACCTGTTTTTAGTCCACCGTCTGCTTGAAGTTCTACTAAACCTCTTAAATTGTTTGCTTTTAGCGCATTGTGTGCTTCACTAAGTCCCAACTCCCACGGATTTCCTGCAAATTTTATAGAAGTAAGCGGAGCTGCTCCAGTTCCGCCATCGCCTCCAGAGATAATTATCTTATCAGCATAAGCTTTTGCAACACCTGCTGCAATTGTTCCAACTCCAATAGCTGAAACCAATTTTACAGCTACTTTAGCCTTTGGATTTACCTGTTTTACATCAAATATAAGTTGTGCCAAATCCTCAATAGAGTAGATGTCATGATGAGGAGGTGGAGAGATTAGTGTAACCCCAGGAACTGTATGGCGCAGTTTTCCAATAAGAGGCGATACTTTATGACCTGGGAGTTGACCGCCTTCACCTGGCTTTGCACCTTGTGCGACTTTAATCTGAATCTCCTCTGCACTTCTTAAATATGCAGCAGTTACACCAAATCGTCCACTTGCAACTTGCTTAATCTTTGAGTTTCTATTGGTTCCGAAACGCTCAGAATCCTCTCCGCCCTCTCCTGAATTTGATTGTGCACCTATTTGATTCATCGCCATAGCAATTGTCTCATGTGCTTCTGGAGAGATTGATCCCAAACTCATAGCAGCTGAAGAAAATCTCTTAAATATCTCCTCTTTTGGCTCAACTTCTGAAATATCAATAGAGCTCCTATCTGATTTTATATCAAAGAAATCTCTGATAAATTTCAAACCTCTACTATTTACAATATCTCTTAACTTATCGTAATCTTTTTTTAAACCGCTATTAGCTGTTGCGTGGATAGCATGAATTACGGCTGGAGCAAAATCATGATGCTCAGCTCCATTATAAAATTTATAATATCCCCCAATATTTAGAGGAAAAATTCTATTAAACCCGCCATCTTCAAAAGCATCTCTATGATACTTAGAGAGTCTCTCGTCTATCTCCTTGTAGCACAATCCATTAAGCGCTGAGGAAGAAGTTTCAAAACACTCATTTACTATGTCGCGGCTTAATCCCATAATGTCAAAAAGACCTGAATTTCTATATGAAGCGACAGTTGAAATCCCCATTTTTGACATTATTTTTAAGATACCCGCATTTAAAGATACATGTACAGACTTTAACGCTGTATTACAATCTACTTTAATAGCATTAGAGCTTTTAGCATGTGCAATTGCACTCTCAGCTAAGAGTTTTGGATGGATGGCATTTGCACCATATCCTAAAAGTACAGCTGCGCTATGAGAATCATAAACCTCACTGGTAACAGCAACCATTGATGCTAAATGGCGAACTTTAGACTTTAACAAGGCTGTATTTAAACGACCAATCACCATAGCCATAGGTATAATTTTTTTCTCTTTACTAAATTCATAATCATCTAGTATAATTATTCTTGTTCCCTCATTTTTAACAGAAGAGACAACCCTCTCAACAAGAGCATCAAGTGATTTTTTAAGCTCTGACTCATAAGCTGTTGAGAATGTTTTATTACGATAAAAATCTTGATAACTTGGTGATTTTTTATCTCCAAATGATTTCAATATCACTAACTTCTCACTTGTAATAATGGGAGAGATAGATTTAAGACGATGCGCATGAAATGGAGCTTCATCTAGAATATTGTGAACTTCTCCAAAGCCTGTATTTAAACTCATTACAACTTTTTCTCTGATTGGATCAATTGGAGGATTTGTAACTTGTGCAAACTTTTGCTTAAAAAAGTCACTAAAAGCTCTTTGTTTGTTGGAAAATGCAGCAAGTGGAGTGTCATCACCCATAGAGCCCACAGCCTCTTTACCCTCTATCATCATAGGCTCTATAACTTGCTCTATCACCTCATGAGTGATGTTAAAATATCTCTGTCTAGCGACAAGCTCCTCTTTTGTATATTCTGGCTCTGACATGTACTGATCTACAACATGCTCTTGAAGATAAATCATATGCTCATTTAGCCACTTCATATATGGATTTGAACTCTTTAAATAATCATTAATCTCGCTATTTTTAAATATTTTTCCAAACTTTAAATCAAGTCCTATCATCTCTCCAGATTGCAGACGACCTCTCTCTTTGATGTTATCTTGCGCAATATCTACTACTCCATACTCGCTTGCAATTAAGAGTGTGTCATCTTTTGTAATTATATACTTTGCTGGACGAAGACCGTTCCTATCTAAAACACATCCTACATATCTTCCATCCGTTACAGAAAATGCTGCTGGACCATCCCATGCTTCAAAAACAGTAGAGTGATACTCATAAAATGCACGAAGCTCAGGATCCATATGTGGAGCATTTTGCCAAGCTGCTGGAATAACTGCACGAACAGCTTTGAAAAAATCCATACCATTTATAAGCAAAAATTCAAAAAAGTTGTCTGCTGAAGCACTATCAGATGATTTTGGTTGCAAAATTGGCAATATTCTTTGTATCTCTTCATCTGTAAAAACTTCACTCTTTATAGATTCTGATTTTATCTCAACATTGAAGCGATTTCCCTCAACCGAATTTATTTCACCATTGTGTGCAACTGCACGAAAAGGTTGTGCTAGTTTCCACTCTGGAAGCGTATTTGTTGAAAATCTTTGATGAAATAGTGAAAAAGAGATTTTAAAACTCTCATCTTGCAAATCTTTATAAAACTCTTTTATATGCGTAGGCATAACAAGCCCTTTATACGAGAGAACCCTTGAACTCATGGAAGATATATAAAAATTTTTATCCTCCTCTAATTTATGCTCACTCTCTTTACGAGACAGATACAGCAGTGCTTCAAATCTATTTGTAGCCATTATTGAGTTTGGAATTATATAGAGTTGAACTATATTTGGTAGTGATGAGAGAGCTTGTTCACCTAAGGCATTAATGTTTATTGGAACATCTCGTCTTAAGATAACTTTTAAGTCATTCTTCGCACAAATCTCTTCTACAACCAAGAGATTTTTAATATCTTTTGTAAAAATAGAAGCTATCGCAAACTGTGTTGGCAGCTCAATACCACTCTTAGAGGCTTCATTACGAAGAAACTCCTCAGGTAAAGAGAGAAGTAGTCCACTTCCATCACCAGTTTTTCCATCAGCTGCTACGGCACCACGGTGCATCATTCTCTCTAATGCAGTTATAGCATCATCTAAAACTTTATGTGATGCTATATTTTTAATATTTGCTACAAGGCCAAATCCGCAATTATCCTTAAACGACCTTAACAAATCCTTATATTCAACCATATTAACTCCTAAATCTTGCTTTTTTATAATTTTATTTAAAAATTTAACCTCTTTTTAAAGAAACTTGTTCTATTTAGAGGCGAGTGGTGCATTATATATTTTAAAGGTTTAAGAAAATATAATAGCAATATGATTTTTAAATAAAAAAATAAATATGTGTATAAAAGAAGCAAAAAGATGCAGGGATTTATATTAGCACTAAATAAAGTTAAAGATGAAGACCTTATTGTAACAATTTTATCGAGAGAAAACTTAGATACTCTTTATAGGTTTTATGGTGCAAGACATGGCGTGATAAATTTAGGTTTTAAAATAGACTATGAAAAAGAGCCCTCTTCTAAAACAACTATTCATAGATTAAAAGATGTTATTCATATAGGCTATAAGTGGATAAATGATTATAAACTACTAAAACTGTGGCAAGAGTTTTGTGCTCTTTTTTATAAGCATCTAAAAGATGCCGAACAACTTGACTCTTTTTACTTTGATCTTCTTGAGAGTGCTTCAAAAAACTGGAATAGACAAAACCCAAAAAGGGTTGCAATAGAGTCTTATGTAAAACTTCTTGAGCATGAGGGCAGACTGCATAAAGAGTTTGAGTGTTTTTTATGCTCTGAACATATTTATGAAGATGAAATTTCTCTGCTTCGTGCATACTTGCCAGCGCATAAAAGTTGTGCTAATTCTCATTCTATAAAGAAAAGTGCAGCTACTGAGCTTTTTGAAAATCACTATACTCTTTTTCTAGACGATGATGATATTGATAAACTTTGGTATATACTTTTAGAAGGTCTTTAAAGCTATATGAAACATTGTTATGATAGACTATTTTTATAATTTATTTATGGAGTTGTTATATGTTATCTACTATTAAATCTCGTATAATTATTACGATATTGCTCTTTGGAACACTCGCAGTTGGTTTGATGTATTTTTATATATCTTATACCTTTAATGATTTTTCAAACAAAACTGCAAATAAGTCCCTTGATATGCTTAGTCAATCAATCTTTCAGACTGTTACGCAAAGTATGTTGGCAGGTGATCCTAAAGTTGTTCAAAATACTGTGCAAGAGGCAAAAAAGATTCATGGTATTGAAGCGCTTGATGTTTCAAAATCAAAACTGACCCTTGAGCTTTATGCAAGAGAGAATGAGACTTTTACAAACGATGCAATGATTAGAGAAGTGCTTGAGAGTAAAAAAGCAAAAATAATTGAAAAAACAGAGAGTTCTCACCACACAATAGAGCTACTAAAACCAATGGTAGCAGAGCAAAACTGCATTGCGTGTCATGCAAACGCAAAAGAGGGGGATGCTCTTGGTGTTATGAGTCTTACTGTATCACTTGATGCAAATGATACAGAAATAAGAGATACAAAAAATATTTTACTTATAACACTTAGCACTGTATTTATCATCTTTATATTAATTATAAATACTTTTTTCAAAAAAGAGGTAATTGCCCCAATAGATGAGTTGAGAAAAAGAATCAGAGCGCTTGTTGATGGAGACAAAGATTTAACAAGACGCATTGAAGTTTTACGTAAAAATGAGTTTGCAGCTTCTGCTTATGCAGTAAATGATTTTGTAACAACTGTTCAAGATACTGTAAATGAAGTAAAAAGCTTAGGTCGTGAAAATGTCTCTATTGCCGATAAAATTACAAAATCTTCATCTTCTATATTTCAAACTATTCAAGAAGAGAGCGCTATAGTTTTAGAGACAACTCACAAAAGCAAATCTATAAAAGATATTTTAGACAACTCTATCTTAATAGCAAAAGAGACCCAAGAAAAAGTTTTACAAGCAGATAGAAATCTAGAATCTTCAAAAGAGGCACTAAGTGAGTTAGTACATGAAGTAGATACGTTTATAGAGATAGAAAATGATTTATCATTAAAACTCCTTGGCTTAAAACATGATGCTGATCAAGTTAAGAGTGTTTTACTTGTTATAAAAGATATAGCAGAGCAGACAAATCTTCTTGCACTTAATGCTGCGATAGAGGCTGCTCGTGCTGGTGAACATGGAAGAGGCTTTGCTGTTGTTGCTGATGAAGTACGTAAACTAGCAGAGAGAACCCAGAGGTCTCTTGTAGAAATCGAGATGAGTGTAAGTACAATTGTACAGTCAATAAACGACGTAAGTGATAAGATGCATGAAAATGCTAAAGGTATGGAAAAACTTACAAATATATCTCATAATGTTGAGGATAAAATTAACGACACCTCTTATGAGATGAAAAATTCAGTTGCAGTAGCTAGACGATCTGTTGAAGATTCTCAAATGATGGTAAAACATACAGATGAGATAATTTTCCAAATCAATGAGATAAATAATCACTCATCCCTAAATAAACAGAGAGTCACAAGTATAACAGATGAATCTAAGCGTCTGCTAGAAGTAGCAAACTCTCTTGAGTCAAGAATAAACGAGTTTAAAAGCTAAAAAGTCTAAGACTTTTTAGCTACAAGTGAAGCTACTTTTATTCTCTCACCTTTTAAATTAACATCTATTTTCTCTTCATAATAGATAACTTCAAGCCCAATAAACGAGTGCAAAAGCTCATTTTTTCTAAGAAGGTAGTCAAGATTTGTTGTTGGCATATTGAAGTCTCCATGCGCCACAATAAATGTTTCAAATATTAACACTCCACCGCTCTTTAGTGCATCTTTCATCTGAGAGACAAGGCGACGATTTAGATAGTTTACATTTACAATCAAATCATATCTGTTTGGAGTTAGGTTGTATTTATCCAAATCAGCGTCTATTTTTTTAATCATAGAACTATTTTTTACAGACCCTAGTGCATAATCAGATATATCAACAGCATCAACCATAAAACCTTTTTCTGCTAAGTAGTGAGTATTTCTACCTGTTCCACAAGCCACATCTATAGCTTGTCCAATTTTTACATGTTCTATATATCGCTCAAGTAGTGGAGAAACAGCCTGCGGCATAGGATTCTCCAAATATCGCTCATTCCATCTTTGCTTATCTTCTTGCATATAATCCCCTTTAAGATAATCTATTTCTATAATCTTGATATCCAAACTCTTTTATAACATCAAGAGTTTTATCCTCTCTTAGTATAACCAATGAGGGTAACTTTATACCGTTGAATGTAGTGTTTTTTACAAAAGTGTAATGAATTTGATCTTCAAATATAACTTTATCGCCTACATATAGAGGTTTATCAAAAGAGTAATCACCCATGATGTCTCCCGCTAAACAAGTATTTCCACCAAAACGGTATGTGTGCTTTTTCTCTCCAGCCTCGCCGCTTCTTCTAACCATAGCTCGATATGGCATTGCTAAAGTATCTGGCATATGAGCTTCAGCTGAAGTATCTAAAATGGCTATATCTATGCCGTTGTGAACAATATCCAAAACACTACTTACAAGTACACCTGTTTGCCAACCAACTGCTTCCCCAGGTTCCAAATAGACTTCAACGTCATATTTTGTTATAAACTCTTTTATTATTTTTATAAGCTTATCAACATCATAACCTTTTTTTGTTATGTGGTGTCCACCGCCAAAATTTATATATTTCATATTTTTAAAGTACTTGGAAAATTTCTCTTCAAAAGCTACTAAAACATCCTCTAAGGCATCAACATCTTGCTCACAAAGTGCGTGAAAATTCAGTCCATCTATATGTTCTAAAACTCTCTCATCAAAATTTGCTAAAGTTGTTCCAAGCCTGCTGTAAAGCCCGCAAGGATTGTAAATGTCTTTTGGAGAAGATGACTGTTCTGGATTTATTCTAAGTGATAGATTAACATGTGGATTTATCTTTTTTACTCTATCGCAATATTTAAAGAGTTGAGTTGGTGAGTTAAAAACTATGTGATTAGATATGCGTGCAATCTCATCAATGTCTTCATCTTTAAAAGCTGGCGAGTAGGTATGAACTTCAAGATTTTTATCCTCTTTTGCAAACTCTTCTCTAGCCAAAAGTGCTTCATGAAGTCCACTACATGTACAACCTCTTAAGTACTGCTTTACAAGCGGAAATGTACTCCACATGGCAAAACCTTTTAGAGCTAAAATTATCTTAGCTCCACTCTGCTTTTGCACATAATCTAATATCTCAAGATTTGCACGAAGAAGTGACTCATCACACATGTAGTATGGTGTAGAAATGCTCTCTTGAGTATTCATCTACTATACCTCTAACTCTTTTATCTGCCAAGGAAGACCTTGTGTGTTCATCTCCTCCATAAACGGATCTGGATTCATCTGTTCCATATTAAAGACTCCAACTCCATTCCAGATACCTTTTAGCATAAGTTTTGCACCTATCATGGCTGGAACACCTGTTGTGTATGAAACTCCTTGAGAGTTAGTCTCAGCAAAGCACTCTTCATGCTCTTTTACTTGATAGATATAGATTTTTCTTTTTTTGCCATCTTTAATGCCCTCTGCAACAATGCCGATATTTGTTTTACCTTTTGTGCGAGGACCAAGTGACGCAGGGTCAGGCAGAAGTGTTTTTAAAAATTCTATCGGGGTTATCATCATACCCTTATGCTCAACAGGTTCAATTCCAAGCATCCCTACATTTTGTAAAACTTCCATATGTTTTATGTAACTCTGTCCAAATGTCATAAAAAATCTAATTCTTTTTAGACCTTTTATGTGTTTTACAAGTGATTCCATCTCTTCATGGTAGAGCAGATAACTATCTTTTGGGCCGACTTCAGGATAGTCCCAAACTTGCATAATTTCAAGCGGTGCAGTCTCTATCCATTTTCCATTTTCCCAATATCTGCCGTTTGCACTAACTTCACGAAGATTTATCTCAGGGTTGAAATTTGTTGCAAAAGCGTAACCGTGATCCCCTGCATTACAATCCAAAATATCTATAGTATGAATCTCATCAAAGTAGTGTTTCTGAGCATAAGCACAAAATACGTTTGTAGCCCCTGGGTCAAAACCACTTCCCAAAAGTCCCATAATTCCAGCTTCTTTAAACTTCTCATCTCTTGCCCATTGAAGTTTATACTCAAACTTAGCCTCATCTGGATGCTCATAGTTTGCAGTATCAAGATATGGTGTTTTTGTTGCGATACAAGCATCCATAATAGTTAAATCTTGGTATGGAAGAGCAACATTTATAACTATGCTCGGCTTACATGAGTTTATAAGTTTTATTACCTCTTCTGTGGAGTCAGCATTAACAGAAGCCACCTCAATATCTGCATTTGGCAGTTCATCTTTTATATCTTGACACTTTTTAAGTGTTCTACTTGCCAAAACTATTTTTCCAAAAACATCCGCGTTTTGTACACATTTATATACAACAACGCGACTTACTCCGCCTGCGCCTATTATTAATGTTGTTCTCAAATCTACATCCTTTTTTACTAATATCACGCCAATCAAAACGAGTTTTGATTGACTACGCTAGCCGCTATGGCACTAAAGCTTGACGCATAAAGCGTCAGATTAATTAACATTTTAAATTTACTACCATCTCTCTAAGCTCTTCTGGGGTTATCGTCCCAGTTATTGGCTCTCCAAAATAGAGAGTTATCTCTCTTTTTTTCAAAAAACATCTTCTTGCATCGCCTTTATGTCTTGCAAAAAGACTGCCAAAAACTCCATCGATATAAAAAGGAACTATTACACTTCCACTTCTATCGATAAACTCATAACCTCTATAAAATTTTGATACATCAGAACTTCTAGATATTTCACCCTCTGGAAATATGGCTACTATTTTACCATTTTTTAATTTCATTGAGGTTTCAACAAACGAATTTTTTGACGCTCTTTGCGATACAGGAATAAGTTCTGCCAACTTAAATGCCCAGTTTAAAAGTTTATGCTTATAGATATCTTTGTCTATAATGTAGCTAATACGTCTCTCAAGCGGAAGCTGTAATATAAACCAGTCAATCCAACTTACATGATTGCCTATAAGCATAATAGCTCCACTAGGCTCAACATTTTCAAGTCCGACATAGTTAAACTTATATCTAATCCTAAAAAGAAGTTCAAAAAATGCCCAAAAACTCATAACAAAGTATCTTTTAAATAGTTTAATACTTAGATAAACTCCAGTTATCATCATCAGATAAAAAAGAGATGTTGCATCTACTCCAAAATAGGCGAAAATTGTTGTTAACATCAAAAAAGCAAACATAAAAAGAGTCTGTATAAAATTATTTCCTGCCAAAATTGTACCTAAATGTATGTTTGGAGATAAGAGTTGTATTTTTGCGTTTAGCGGAACTATCAAGACTCCACTGAAGAGTCCAAAAAATATAAACTCTAAGGATAAAAGAGTTATGGATGAAGTATGTGGAATAAAAAATAGCACCACAGCTATACCAAAAGCGCTAAGAGCCGATAAGCCCATATTTACATAATACTTTGATAAATTTGCTGCAATTACTGAGCCAAAAACTATACCCAAAACAGCCAGTGCCATAACACCTTGAACTGTTATGGCATTTGTAATACCGAGCTTACCCTTTGCATACTCTCCAAAAATTGCTAAAACAACTTGAGAAATAGACCAAAAAAGACTAAGCGCTATGATTGCATCAAAAATCTCTTTTTTTCTCATTATCATAATCATATTTTTCTTGAGATATTCGCCTCTAATATATCTCTTAAAGACAAACTCTCTCTTAGTCGCTTCTATCATCTTATTTGGCAGTTTTGAAGCCAAAATATACTCAACAACCGAGCCAAGAACTAAAAGCCATCCAAGCGGTGCAATTACATGTAAAATATCTTCTTTGGTAGAAAAATTATCCCCTAAGAGCATCTCAAATAAAACGGTATAAAAAATGATTCCAAGCAAAATTGCGGCGGTGGTTGTGGCTTGAATGGCACCATTTCCAGCACTTATATATTTAACGCCAACTAGTTCTTTTATATAGCCATATTTTGCTGGTCCATAGATTGCGCTTTGAAGTGCAAGTAAAAATGTCAGAGCAAAAGCTGTAAAAAACCAACCTTGATAATATGAGTATGTAATTAAAAGTGTTATAAATACA
The DNA here is from genome assembly GCF_000012965.1 of Sulfurimonas denitrificans DSM 1251. Lineage (NCBI taxonomy): Bacteria > Pseudomonadati > Campylobacterota > Epsilonproteobacteria > Campylobacterales > Sulfurimonadaceae > Sulfurimonas > Sulfurimonas denitrificans. Next base: position 1,241,925 of record NC_007575.1, read on the forward strand.
GCTAGAAGCGCTGAGTACTTCATGATGATATTTTTTGCAAATCTATCTGCTAAAAATCCAGAGGGAGAAAAGGCAAGGATAAATGGAAGCAGAATAAGAGCGTTTACAACTGCGGTAAATATTATCTGCTCTGATCCTTCATAAGTTTTAAAAACAGTATTTTGGATGATTATTTTATGCCCTAAATCCGTAAAAGCATTTAAAAAAACCACAAAAAGATAGTTTATAATACCTACTATTTTAAACATATTTTTTTACTCTTTAGCTATCTTGGTTAGCTAATGTAGTACTCCAGCCCTCATAATACCCATGCTCTTTTTTGATTAACTCATAAAGCTCTTCAACAACGTTTTTTACTTCATCGTTTTGTATAGTATGCTCTTTTACAAGTGCCACTCCATGGTCAAACTCTTCACTGCTAACATCATCTTTAAACTCAAATCCGCAAAGAAGAGCATTTGCAACAAACCTCTCTTTTTGAGTAGCTGTATCAAAAGAGGCGTAATGCTCTACATCCCTTTTAACGTCAAGTTTATCACCCTCTTCTTGAAGTAAAAAGATTATCTTATCACTCTCAATATGGCAAAATTCTAATTCACTTGGGAAAAGATTATGCTGATAAAAATCCCATTTTGCATCTTTTACAACACTGCTTTCATATTTGTACCCGCTCTCTTTGAGCATTTTTGAAATGATTGTCTCTAATTTTTTTGCATCTTTTGCATAAAAATAGAACTCATTCCAATCATCTTTTACTCTAGAACCTGCATATACCGCTCTGTTTTCGTGTTCTAGCGCAACGATAAGAGACTCTTTAGTCTCAAAAAAAACTTCAAAACTATCAAAGTTTTCACTAATATTTCCAAACTTTACAAAGATACTGCAAAGCCAAGGATATAACTCTTTTTGAGACTCTATCTCTACATCAGCTTCTATCGCTACTAAAATTCCATCTTCAACTCTATTAAAAAATTCTCTCATATTTCTCTTTGGTTTTATTTTTATTTAATTATAGCCAAGATTAAAAAATAAAGATTAATTTTATCGATAATGATTATCGTTTTAATGTAAGATTAAGATTTTTTTATTACAATTCTCAAAATTAATTATGATATGAATTATCGTAATCATCAAAGGAATTAACATGAGATTTTTTACAAACAAAACACAGCTTAGTTTGGCAGCAGCCCTGATATTATCCTCTACACTTTCTGCAGATACCGCTTCAGATATTTTGGAGTTAAAACAAGAAATAGCGGATCTTCGTGAGCAGACTAAGATTCTAACAAACGAAACTAGCAACCTTCAAACAGGGTTTAACTACACAACGGTTGATACTGAGGCTTCACATAGTGGATTGGGCGCGGCAGCATCAAAAGTCTATTATTCAAAATCTCCACTTAGTATTGGTGGTTACGGAGAAATGTATTATTCCCATACTAATTCAGATAGTGGTAATTCTTCAAAGGTAGATGTTTACAGATTTGTTCCATATATAGGTTACAAGTTTTCTGATAACATTATTTTAAATGCAGAGCTTGAGTTTGAGCATGGTGGTGTTGAAAACAACAATGGTACTTCGGAGGGAGGAGAAGTAATTGTTGAATTTATGTATCTTGATTTTCTATTAAATAAAAATGCAAATATACGAGTTGGAAATATGCTTATGCCAATGGGTCTTATAAATGAAAGACATGAACCAACACTTTTCAACACCGTACAAAGACCATTAACTGCAAAATATTTGATTCCATCAACATGGAATGAGAGCGGCATTATGCTCTATGGAGATATTACTGAAGATTTTAAATACAAAATTGCTGGAATAACTTCACTTGATTCATCAATAGACAATGATAAAAACTGGCTTAGAGATGCAAGAGGTGGCTCTCTAACAAACAATAATCCTGAACTAGGAGTAGTCGCAAGAATTGACTATACAGGTGTAAATGGATTATTGGTAGGTGCCTCTGCTTATGCAGATTCTGATATTAATATTTTTGATGTTCATGCGGATTATAGTGTTGGGGCGTTTAGAAGTTATGGTACATACTCCATAGCAAATCGTTCAGAGGCTTTGGAACTTGCAGGTATTCTTTCTCAAAAAAAAGCTAAGGGTGGCTTTTTAAATTTAAGTTATGACATGTTTTCATTTATATCATCAGAAGATAAACTTCCAGTTTTTATACAGTACGAGAGCGTAAATCCAGCATATGAGTTAACAGACGGCAGCTCATTAGATGCAATTAAAACTACAACATTTGGTATAAACTATTTTCCTCATTCTCAGGTTGTTCTAAAAGCTGATTATGCAATGCAGAGTCAGGGAAGCGTTGATTCAGATACTTTTAGTCTTTCTATGGGCTTTATATTTTAAAATATTTTATTTTGCGCTGTTATTGACACAGCGCATTGACAAAAAAAAAATTATTTTATACAATCAAAGAAAATTAGGGACGACATCATCATGAAGCATATTTCACTTTTTTTTCTCATATTTTTGGCACTTCCTTTAAGTGCCAAACTACTTATACTTCCAGCAGAAGCTATGCAGAAAAATTATGGACCCGAAGCAACAATTAGTGAAGAAAATTTATTGCTTACAAACGCTCAAGCACAAAAAATACAACAAGAATCAAAAACAAAATTATCTACCAACATTGTTAAAGTATTTAAAGCTACAAAAAATAGTACTACTCTAGGCTATGGGATTCTTATAAATGAAAAAGTACGCTCTAAAAATGCTGTCGTTTTATATGTTATTTCCGACGAATCAACTTTAAAAAGTATTGAGATTGTAGCTTTTAATGAGCCTATGGAGTATTTACCATCAAAAAAGTGGGTTTTACAGCTTAGTAGCACAGGCGATGTGCCAAATACTACAGGGGCAACCATGAGTGCAAAAAACATAATAGACGGTTCCAAAAAAGCTCTCGCTATCTATAAAGAAATGCTTAAAGGCAAATAGTGAAATTTACTGTTATAAAAAATATCCAAAAAAATAGTCCTATGAGCCTTATTTTACGAGGCTTCCTTCTTTTTATACTTATTTATCTTATCTCTGATATTTTTGTTTTAAAGTCAAGTTTTGGGATTAGCTTTGATGGAGTAAACTCAACACTCTTTGGGAATGAAGAGTTATATATAGACGCTATAAATGAAGCCTCATTTTTAGAGTTTTGGCACACTCAAATTTTCTTTATCATGATGATTTTACTAACTCTTAGCTCGATTTTTATAAGAGTTGCAAACAGAAGCAGAGCCATTTTAACAAATGCACTAATGCTCAGTGCTATCGCTTCACTCATCTCACTTCCTCTTGCTTTTTATCTATCAAACTTTTTTACAAATATATATGTCATAACATATTTTTTCTGGCACGCTATTGCTTTATATATGATTTTATATGCTCTGTGGAAACTAAATGCAACAAGCGTATAAACTCTCAATTTTTTACTATTTACTATTTTCTTTACTTCTAATTTTTAGTGCTGTGATGCTCTTTGAGCACAAAATCGGATTTAGCTATAACTCTGTTTTGGAGTACTATATCGGAAATGAAGAGAAGTTTATTCCAGCTCAGAGTGCTGCTGGAATCTTAAAGATTGTTTTGCCACATATCTTTGTATTTGGACTCTTGACAATGGTTCTTTTACACTTTTTAGTATTTACAAACCTAAAGAGCAGAAGAGTTTTTTTAATACTGATTTATGCTACTTTTGCCACTGCTTTTTTAGAGATTTTTGCACCATTTATGATTATTAGCGGATGGTGGTTTTTTGCATATATAAAACTACTCTTTTTTTTCCTTTTTTTAGCTCTAACACTCTTTATTTTATGGCTTTTATTTAGAAAAATTAGATAGATTTTTTACGTATGAAGCTATATTTTTACTTATTACTATCTCTTTATCACTCTGCACAATGATATAAGCGACATCAAGAGTATCTAAAAACTCATACGCTTTATTTGTTGGCATAACAGAGGCAGCCGTTGCATAAGCATCTAAAGAAGCGCTAGAGAGAGAACTTATAAGCGTTATAGAGGCAAAAAGCATTTGTGGTTTTTTCGCTTTTGGATCAATTAGATGATTATTCTCTTTTGATAAAATATATCTATTGTAGTTTCCACTCGTTGAGATACCCATATCACTTTTAAGTGTCTCAAATGAGAGTAGTCTAGACTCTTCATCAAAGGGGTTTTGAACCTCTATCTTACATGTAGATAAACATCTTATATCTCCACTTGCAGAGATTATCGCATCATCTACTTGCATTTTCTTTAAATAGTCTGCTACTTTTTGGACACCAAAACCTTTTCCCATACCACCCAAATCTACTTTCATCCCATCTTCTATAAACGCCTCTTTTTCATTAAACTTAAGAGCATTAAAATCAATTTTAGCACTCTTTAACTCCGAAGCACTTGCAACCCTTTCATCCTCGCCAAATCTATACAAATCTTTTGTAATTGAGCCAACTGTTATATCAAAATAGCCATAACTTACTTTATAGTAATATTTACATAAAGATAGCGCCTCGTATAAATAAGCATCTAAAGATACATGTAGATTTTTATTTAATAGAAAAACTTTTGCGTCTTTGTTATATGAAGAGAGAGACATATCTACACTTTTCATAATTTCAAAACCATCTTCAATGTATTTTTCGTTTTTTTTATCGGTTTTTATTGTTATGAAAGTGGACATTATAACTTGTGTACGAGAAGTTGTTTTGGCTTCTAGGAGCCAAAACATAGATAAGAGTAAAAAAAGAAGTTTCAAGGTCTAAAAAATGTGCTAAATATCTATAATTTCATTTATCTCTAAAGCAAATCCACTAAGCCCTACAAATTCAGTATGGCTAGAAGATGAGAGAAGATTCATCTTTGAGATACCAAAAGACTTAAGTATCTGAGCCCCTATTCCAAACTCTTTCATCGCAGCGTTATCGTTGTGTGTTGGCTTATTTATAAAGATAAGAACTCCACTGTTTTGTTTTAGATACTCTATGGAAGAGATAAGGTTGTGGTATTTTTTTTGATTTAGTAAAAGTTCTATATCTGGTATAACATTATGAACTCTTACATTTGCTACTGATGTAATTTTATGAAAAACAATCGCAGTGTGTTCTATCTTATCGTGATCTAAAAAAGTGTGTTTTTTAACTTTCGTATCAAAAAATTCTATCTCCTCAACACTAGCTTCACTTACAAGCCTCTCATTAGCAAGACGATACTCAACTATATCAGAGATAAAAACTGTTTTAAGGTTATGTTTCTCTCCAAATATATCAAGATCATCACGACGAGCCATAGTGCCATCTTCTTTTATTATCTCGCATATAACAGCTGACTCACTAAGCCCAGCTAAACGACACAAATCAACAGAGCCTTCAGTATGTCCAGTTCTAACAAGCGTTCCACCGTCTTTTGCTATAAGAGGAAATATATGCCCAGGTTTTACAAGCTCATCTGCATGACTTATAGGATTTGCCAAAATCTTAATAGTATCGTCTCTCTCTCCAGCAGATATACCAGTGAGCGCATTTTTTGCATCAACAGAGACCGTAAATGCTGTCTCATAAGAAGATGTGTTTGAGCTTACCATCGGGTTTAATGCAAGTCTTGTTGCAATAGATCTGTTTATCGCAACACAAATAAGTCCTCTTGCATGTGTAGCCATAAAGTTTACATGCACAGGAGTAGAAAATGCTGAAGCATAAACTAAATCGCCCTCATTTTCTCTATCTTCATCATCTATCATGATAACCATTCGCCCTCGTTTTATCTCTTCAATAGCCTCTAATACTCTTTGTGTAGGTGTCATATATACTTCTTTGTTTTAATTGCGCAGATTATATATAAATGTTGATTAAATTTAGTTCAAACCACTTTTTATAATTTAACAATGGTTTACTTGACAAAGATAGCTTATTTGCCTATAATTCCACTCCAACAAACGAATTAAATTTGTTTGTAATGACGCGGAATAGAGCAGTTCGGTAGCTCGTCGGGCTCATAACCCGAAGGTCACAGGTTCAAATCCTGTTTCCGCAACCAATTTTCTACTTTAAATGATGGGGATTCGCCAAGTGGTAAGGCCTCGGCTTTTGGTGCCGATATTCATAGGTTCGAATCCTATATCCCCATCCACAAACCCCCTATTTTAGGTATGTCGCGGAATAGAGCAGCACGGTAGCTCGACGGGCTCATAACCCGTAGGTCATAGGTTCAAATCCTATTTCCGCAACCAAAAACCCCATAAACTCGGACTTTTCAGCCTCTTTTAAAATCTCTTCAAAAAAGCACTCGGCAGTAACTCGGCATTTTTACCCCCTATTCCATCTTAAAAGTTACACTCGGCAGTTAGTTTGCATTTTGTAATCTATATAAATTTAAAGAAGTTGTTAAAATCTATTTTATCATTTAAAAATTTAAAAAGTGCCTCAAATCAATTTTAAATTTATTTTAGATACAATGCCATAAAATAGAGATATAAGGTTAATAAAACAGGTGCCACTAGAAGAGAGTTTTGAACAAAACCCACTGCTAAAGTGTGTTAAAAATATATTAGATTTCTACTTTGGCGATGTTAGCTTTAAGACACTTAGTGCTTTTTTTATACATAGCAACACTTTTGATACAGCGCAAGCTCAAGAGATTTTAAAAAATTTCAACTTAAGCGTTATAGAGAAAAAGATATCTGCTGACACAATTCCAAAACATTTCTTGCCTAGTATTATCTTTGATGCTGAAGCAAACCCACTAGTGTTTCTAAGAAAAACTCAAGATAAAGCTACTGTTTTTGATCCACAAGATGGTAAAGAAAAACAGATAGATATCAAAAAATTAAAAGCGTACAAGAGAGCATTTCTTATATTTAAAGATACACAACATGTAAAATATCTTGAATCAACAGAGAACAAAGCTTGGTTTTATGAACCATTGAAATCGCACTACAGAGCTTACATTGAAATAGCCATTATTACCCTTTTTATAAATGTTTTTGCTCTTGCAATTCCTCTTTTCATTATGAATATATATAACAGAGTCGTTCCAAATCAAGCTTATGAGACGCTGTTTGTTTTAGCCAGCGGAACTATTCTTGTTCTTATTTTTGATGTTATTTTAAAATATTCAAGAACTCATATACTTGATGGGATTTCAAAAAAAGTTGGGCTTTTTTGGGAAGAGGAGCTAATGAATAAGATGATGCTTGTTGATGTAGAGTTTGATAAACAGCTCTCGGGGAGTAAGGCAAATCTATTTAAGGAAATCCAGCAAATTCGTGATTTTTTTACAAACAGATCTCTAACACAGATTATAGATTTTCCATTTTTTCTAATTGCAATACTTGTTATTTATATAATTTCACCTACTGTTGCTGTTATTCCATTTATAGCTGCTTTGCTTATCATGATTTTTAATTTTTTGATGCAACATCCAATCTCCAAACTAAGCAAAAACAATTCTGAAAACATCCAATCAAAATATAGTTTTATATTTGAATCCATTCAAGGCGCACAAAGCATAAAACTAAGTAATGCTGCACCAACTAGAATGTTTTTATGGAGAAACATAGTAGCTTTTGTTGATGGCGTTGGCATAAAAATCCAATCTCTCCATGCACTCTCAACTAATATCTCACAATTTATCCTTCAGTTAGTTACTGTTCTTGTTGTTATTGTTGGAGTCTTTGAGATATCAAATCAAAACTTAAGTGTTGGTGGACTAATAGCTGTTACTATGCTTGCAAGCAGAGCCATGGTTCCAATAGTTAGTTTATCTAGCATACTTATAAGACTAAAAGAGATGGGTGAGTCCATAGATAGAGTCGATGAGTTTATCTCTCTTCCTGCTGAAGATAATTCAACTACTGAAGCTGGCATAGGAAAAATAGAAGGAAAAATAGAGTTTAAAAATGTGACTTACAAATTTAATAACAGCAAACATCCATCAATTGATAGTGTCACGTTTACTATCCAACCAGGTGAAAAAGTAGGTATCATTGGACAAACTGGAGCTGGTAAAACTACTCTTTTAAAACTTCTTATGGGTCTATACAAACCAACCAGTGGTTCAATATATCTGGACAATCATGATATTACAACCATTCATCCTGTTGAGATTAGACAAAATATCGGCATTATGCCTCAAGAGCCATTTTTATTTAATGCAACTATAAAAGAGAATATTGAACTATTTCGTCCTATTAGTAAAACAAGAATGATGGAGATTATTACATTTATAGGACTTGGAGATCTTATAAAAAAATCTGGCAAAGGTGACGCTCTTCAAGTTGGTGAGAGAGGTTGTAACCTCTCTGTAGGGCAGAGACATTTAGTTGGCTTGGCAAGAGCTTTAGCTCCAAATCCACCTATGCTTATTTTAGATGAACCTACAACTGGGCTTGACATGGGGTCAGAGAGGAGACTCATTGATAAGCTCAAAGGCGGTTTGAGTCCAGACAAAACTCTTCTGGTCATTACTCATAGGTTAGCTGCACTGGATTTGGTAGATCGCATTATCGTGATTAATGATGGTAAAATCGTAGCAGATGGACCAAAAAACAAAGTGCTTCAAGCACTACAAACTCCCATAAAAAAAGAGATGGCATGAGTTATAGATATCTTGAAGAGCCAAAATGGAACTATTATCTGTTTGTTCTTCCTATTATTACTTTTATGAGTCTCTTTTTAATTTGGGCATCTTTTGCAGAGATAGATGAAAGCGTAAAAGGAGTTGGCAAAGTTATACCATCTGGACAAACAAGACTACTGCAGCATCTAGAGGGTGGGATTATTACAGATATTCTTGTTGCAGAGGGAGACGCAGTTGCTGAGGGACAAGTTCTTTTTCGAATTCAAAATCAGTACTTTATCTCTTCAAAAAAAGAAAATATCATCAAACTAACAGCTTTTAGAGCAAAAATAGAGAGAATCAATGCTTTGCTTCAAAACAAAGAGAGCATATCTTTTAACAAAGAGATGATACAAAGTATCCCTCAGATTATTGAGAATGAGATACAAATCTTCTATGGACAGAAGAAAAAAAATGATTCGGAGATATCAGTCCTTGATGAGCAGTTATCTCAAAAAAAAGCCCAACTTAAAGAGTTTGAGATGAAGTTAGCAAATCTATCTATAGAGTACAATTTGTCGTTAGAAAATATGAAAATTCAAGATGAGCTCATTAAAAAAAGTGCTATCTCAAGAGAGAAGTATCTGCAAAATCTCTCATCAAAGCAGAGGCTCTATACACAAATGGAAGAGGCAAGATATACTATTCCTGTTATAAAAAAAGAGATAGCAGAGTGGAATAAAAAAATTGAGGGCAAGATGTTTGAGATTAGATCTAAACTACTCCAAGAGAGTAATGAGGTTCAACTTGAAATCAAAAAGTTAGAAGAAATCATAGAAACTGATATTGACAGAGATGTAAGGATAGGTGTTACAAGCCCAACAAAAGGTCTAGTAAATAAAATAAACTACAATACTGTTGGAGGGATTGTTAAATCAGGCGAGACGATAGCGGAGATATCTCCACTTGATGATGAGTTGATGATTGAAGCGAAAATTAACACCGCTGATAGAGCGTATATTCACCCTGGTCAAAATGTATCTATTGAAATTACAGCTTATGACTCATCCAAATATGGGTTAGTTAAAGGCAAACTTATAGGTATTTCACCAGACAGTTCAACTGATGAGAAAGGAAATAACTTTTATGTGATAAAAGTTAGAGCAAATGATTATAAATTTGATGAAAACTCACCAATTTTAATCGGTATGACTGCAAATGTAAATATCTTAACTGGAAAGCGAACTGTTTTACATTATTTGTTAAAACCGATGAAAGACATCAAACAAAGGGCATTAAACGAGCATTAAGTTAAATTTTAAAAAAAAATTTAATAATTTTAAGTCTTAATTGCTATAATGTTTTGAACTGTTTTTTTTTGTATTTAAAATTTTATCTAAGGATATTTATGGGTTCGAAAGTTGCTATTAGTTTTGTAAAAGAGGTGTTGTAGTGTTTGGATTTATAAAGATGATTCAAGATTTTTTATCTAAGTTAAAAAATAATAAAAGATTGTGGTTTACCTCTCTTTTTATTATTGCATCATTAGGCGTTACTCTCTCAATAACCATTCTAATAATAACAACAGATAGCGTTTCGCAAGAGGTATATATAAGTCAAACAAAAGAGTTTGCACTTAAGTATAAAGACCTAGAGAAGCTTAAAGAGAAAAAACTTCAAAAGCTCGCTACTGTTCTTATTAATGACAACTCTATTATAGATAAAATAGAGAAAAATGATGCAGCTGGAATTTCTCAATTTCAGAATGAATTAAATGCAAAAATAGCTCAACAAGATAGCAATATAATGATTTTTAAATTTCATTCACTAGCAAACAATAGTGAAGTTCTTCGCAACTCTATAATTTCTACCATCCAAAATAAAAATAGTATATTTGGGGTAGAGGTCCTTTTTGATGGGATTTTTTATGTATATTTACAGCCTATTATAAAAAACAACAATGTTATAGGAGTTTTAGAAATTAAAGAGAATATCTACTCTATAAAAGAGAGTTTTGATATAACAAATAAACAGTTTGCATTTTTACTAGATACAAAAATGATAGCTCTGATTTCTCAACAAAGTAAAGATGGTATCTACAAAGAGGTAGGGAAAAACCATCTAGTTAACACTAAAGTACATGAAAATAATTTTGTCTCTTCTATTGCTTCTCTTGATGAAAACGCTCTACAAAATATAACTAATGGTGAGTATGTAATAGGTCAAGAGTTTTTCATAAATGGCTTACTTCTTAGGGATACTAGTGGTGTGGACATAGGTATTCTTGTATTTGGAGAGAGTGTTGAGAAAGATGGTGGATTTATCAAAATGGCTAACAAAATGACAAATCAGGTAGTTTCAATTGCTCTTGGGCTAATTGTTTCACTACTTCTGTTTATGTTTTAAAGAGGCTAGAGATAATGAGAAGATTAAAAATACTTAAAATTTATGGCGTTTTATGGCTATTTATTTTCTTTATTGTATATTCCAATTTTTCAACTCTATATGAGTTCTTTTTTACAACAATAACATTTAATGTTGCTGTTTTAACAACCTTTACTATTGGATTTGTCATAATTGCTAAAGCCTCTTTAGAGTTAGTTATGCTCACTGGAACTTTTGCTGTTATGCGTTATAAAAAAGGTCAATCTTTAGAGTTTTATTTAAAAGGAATAGATAAGATATTTCCAGAAAATATTGCACAAATGTTTGCAAAAAGAGCTTCTCATGAGAGTGTCTATTTTACGCACTCTGAAGTAAAAGATGTCTCTGTCTGGCTTGAAGATAAATTTACAAATCAAAAAAGTTATATCAGCTTTTTTATCAGTACATGTTTAATGATAGGTCTCCTTGGAACATTTGCAGGGCTTTTGATGGCACTTAACGAAATGGCAAGAATAGTTTTATCACTTCAAGGTGATGTAAACATTGGTGATGTAATGAAAAGGTTAAATGGACCAATTTCAGGCATGTCTGTCGGTTTTGGTTCATCTCTTTTTGGCGTTGCTTCTGCTATTATCTTAAGTGTTAAAGGGTATATTTTAGAAAAAAACCAAGCCATGTTTACAGAAGATGTTTCGGATTGGATAAACTCTTTGGTTATTGAATCAGCTGTTAGCTCTGATGATGGAGTTGTTACAAGTGGTGGTGGTTCTATGTCACAAATCATGGCTCTATTTACAGAGAAAATTAGTGAATTTACACAAAGCATGGATAAATCTAATAAATCAAATGAAACAATCCTAAAAGTATTATCTCAAAGCATAGATGGCGAATCAAAAGCGGCAAAAGATGAGATGGCAGCACTTGAGAATATCTCAAATGGCATTAAAGATTTAAATATAAACCAGTATCAAAGTTCTTCATCACTTGTTGACTCCATTCAAGACCTCTCTTCAGCTACTATAAACTCAGGAAGAAGCATAAAGGCTATGCTTGAGTTGCAAGAGAAAAATAATCAACTGCTGAGTGAACTTCTTAACAAATTAAATACAGAGCCTAAGGCTTAGTATAATGGCTAGAAAAAGAGTAGAACCATTTAACCCTTGGCCTAGCTTTGTGGATTTATTTGCCTCAGTTATTATGGTTGTACTTATGTTTATGATAATTCTTATCGTAAACATCACATATTATGCACAATTTAAGTATAAAGTATCTTACACTGGAACTATTGCAATTGAGCAAACAGTAGATAAAGCAGTACCTGTTTTAGATAAAAAAGTTAAAGAACGAGAACAAGAAGAAGAACCTTTAGAGAAGAAAAAAGAGTCTATCATAAGTGAAAAAACTATTAAAATAGTAAAAGATGATACAAAAAAAGAGCTAGAAGCTGTTGCTGGAGTGGACCTTAGCAGGACTAGCAATAACTTTACTAGACAGGATAATATTTTTCATGAAGATTGGATGGTTGTTAAATATTTAGATAGTGAAGTTATATTAGACTCTAAATCCATCAAAGATATAGACAAGTTTTTACTAGATGCTAAAGAAAAATTTCCACAACACTCTATTTGGATATATATAAAAGAGCCGCAAAATCAGATAAGTGCCTCAGTAGGAAAGCAAATAGCACTCTCAAGAGTTTTAAATATAAGAAATTTACTTAGAAATAGAGAGTATAAAGATGAGGATGTTATGATTAAACTTAGAGATAAAATCCCACTAAAAAACGTTACAAATCATGCTTCAGGGTATGCTGTTATAACAGTTCATAGGAAAAAATAGTGAAGAAAGCCTTTGTTTTAATATTTTTTATATTTTCCTTTGTTTCATATTCAAAAGAGATTAAAAAATCAGAGTTAAATACTGATTTAATTGCAATAAAAATAGGCTCTTTTAACTCTCTCGACAATGCGTTAGACAATGTGAAAGCTATATCTGATAAATATGACATATTGACACTAAAAGGGAATGATTACAATCAATATGTAGTAAATATCACCCCTGAATCTTACAACACTACACTAGCGGATGTTAAAAAAAATCATCCCGATGCTTTTAAAACAGATAAACTCTCTTTTAAAACTGATGGTATTATTTTAGGCTCAACTGCTGAAGATTCAACTGAGACTAAAAAAGAGTCTGATAAACCAGCCACGGATAATCTTGCAAATAATAGAACCACTCCTAAGAGTGAAGAGATTTCGCTAAATCTCTCAACCATAGATGAGAGCCTCCTAAAAAAGAGCAATAAAGAGGTAAAAAGTGAGCAAGATTTAAGTAATAGCGTTCAAAATATTATTAAAATAGATATACCAAAAGAGAGCGAAAATTCACAACTATATGAAATAAAAAATATTATAAATGTTGATGTAAAAAAACCTAAAGTTTTAGCTCCGCAAGATAAAAAAGTTGATCTTATTGATGTTGTTTTACAAACTATATCTGCTAGTCACAAGGTTTTGTCTAGTAGAGAAAAAATGGTACAAGCAAAACGAAATATAGACATAGCATTTGCAAATTATTATCCTTCAGTTGACGCTATCTATACGCTTGGAAAAACAGAACGAAGACCAGGAGACAAAGAGAATGGAGCTTTAAATAAAGTCAAATATTACGGTGATGAAATCTACTCACTTAAAGTTACTCAAAATGTTTATGCTGGAGGAGAGACGCAAAACAGTGTTGAACAATTAAGAGCAAATTATCTTGTCGCAAAAGTAGATTTCGAGAGACTCCTAGAAGAGGAGTCTATAAAAGCGATTAACTCCTATATAGATGTTGTTTTTTCAAGAGATGCTCTTGAAGCAAACAAAAAAAACATAGAAGAGCTTGAAACAATTTTAGAGATAGTTAAAATAAAATATGATGCTGGTGCACTCTCTATTGGAGAGTTAAGCAATATAGAAGCAAGTGTATCAAACGCAAAATCTCAACTCTCAAGAACAACCTCAAGATATACAAATGCTCTAGAGTATTTTAAATTTATTGCAGGTGAATCGTTTAAAGATATGTATCCTTATGAAAAAGTGACGCAAGTTACTCTTAGAGATTTTGATGCTTTGTTGGAAAGTTCACTTAAATGCAATAATACTTTACGCTCATTTGAATATGATATATTGAGTTCCAAGCACAACTTAAAAAAATTAAAATCTCCATTTAGACCCAAAGTTGATCTTGTAGCTGGAATTGATAAAGTAGCAGATAAAGAGTATTTTGAAAATGTTGAAGATAGCTATTATGCAAAAATGGTGCTTAGCTACAATCTCTTTAATGGCGGAAGAGATGAAGCTGAATATCTAAAAGCGTACTCTGTGCTAAAAGAAAAATCATACGATAAAGAGGCGGAAATCAGAAAAGTTAAATGGAGTTTGGAAAAATTTTACACATCTATTACATCACTTCAAAACAATATGAGTAACGTCGAGAGTGAAGTTAATGCTTCAAGAAGTATGGTTGCGTCTTACTGGGAAAGCTTTAAACATGGAGAACAAGATTTATATATCCTTCTTCAAGCTCAAAGACAACTAAATACAGCAGAATTGGATTTTATACAGACACAACAAGATAGCATGAAAGACTATTTTGAAATACTTAGACTTCTTGGAGACTTATTAAACTACTTTGGTATGGATATAAATGATGATGCCTTCCTTGACATGGCAAAAGCAAACTACCGCGCAAAAAATAACATTATTGGTAATACGAAAAAAGATGATGCAAAAGCAGAGCCTAAAATAGCAGTTATAAAAGAGTCAGCAATAGTTAAAGAGGAAGTTAAAAAAGATATTAAAGAGGAGAAGACTCAAGAAGAAACAGCAACTAATGATGAGAGAGTAACTAAAGAAGACTCCTCTCTCGAGACTCTTTTATCTTTCAATGAGAGCTTTTTGCTTCAAAATCCATCAAGCTATACAATAGTAATTTCTAAATTAAAGAGTCCTGTAGATGCGTTAAAAGTAATCTCCGAACTGAGTGCTGAAGATAAATCTTTTATGTATGAGTTTTTCCAAAACAAAAAGGTCAAGACTAACATAGCTTATGGAATTTTCAATAGTATAGAAGAGGCAAAAGAGTCAATGAACTCCGAGCTTAGTGAATTTACAGATTTAACTATAGAGAGTGTTGGCAAAGTACAAAATGATTTTAGAGATTATTTTAAACTCTCATTTTTAAATGCTGATGAAGTTATAAAAGTAAAAACAAAAAAAGAAGCAAAAGAGACTAAAGTTGCTGAGATTCCATTTACAACAAATGAACTCTTCAAAAAAGAGTTTTTATCTGCTCCAAAAGAGTTCTTTACTATAAATATTACAACACTATCTTCAATGGAAATTGCAGGGCGAGTAGTAAAAGATGCAAATATAGATCAGCGTAGTTTTGCTTTTGCCTTTGGTAAAGATAGCCGATGGATAAAACTTATGATGGGAGTTTACGCAACTTATGATGAGGCTAAAGAGGCACTAAATGCGCTTGGGGATATAAAGACTAAATATAACCCTGTTATAGAAAAAATTGCTCTAAAACAAGAGCTATATGAGAAATTTAACAAACAATGAAAACATATATCTCTCTTATATTTTTTTTAATTACTCTCTTTAGCTCTGCATCTGCCCTATATTATTATCATATAGAAGATGAAGCTCTAAAGAGAGTAGCGCATGATAAAGAGATACTAAAAGCTCAAGTATTAAGAGTCGCTAAAGAGTCTGTAACTAACCTTACTCTATTTGAGAGCAGCATCAAAACTCTGCAACAAACGAACCCTCTAAGTGAAGTCAAACTTCAACTAAAAAAACTCTCTTTTAGTGAAGATATCCTACTTAAAAAAGTTTTTTTAAACAGTACGGGATGGTTTGTAAGTGATGTTACTGTAGATAACACTGATGGAGAGATTTCAGTTGATGATAGCGGTATATATACACTACAACTGTCTAAAGATAAACAAGAGGCTGTTGAGATAAAATTTCAAGCTATAAAAGATTCTATTATCAAAGATTTTCTTATACCTTTTGCGACAAATAGAGTAGTTTTAAGCACAAATGAGACAAACTCAACTGCTACTTTTGAAGAGATACAAGAAGATGACTTCTCTCTTTTTATAAAAGATAACTTTATAGTTGATAGAGAGTTACTAAGAGATAAGTTCTATACATTTATAATCGCTTTATCTATATTTATGAGCATGATGGCACTCTCTGGCTACCTTTTTT
Organism: Sulfurimonas denitrificans DSM 1251; assembly: GCF_000012965.1. Taxonomy (NCBI): domain Bacteria; kingdom Pseudomonadati; phylum Campylobacterota; class Epsilonproteobacteria; order Campylobacterales; family Sulfurimonadaceae; genus Sulfurimonas; species Sulfurimonas denitrificans. The sequence goes on from NC_007575.1 coordinate 1,258,157, forward strand.
ACAGATTCGTTATAATTAAAAACTTCTCACACTCCATAAAAGGTTTAAATAATTATGTTGAAAATATTATTAAAGGAAAGATGTTAAAAGAGTCTGCTTTGGAGTCAAATTCTAAAGAGCTAAAAAATCTCTATGCAAATACAATTGAGTTAAGCAAAAAATTCATAAATGTCTCAAATGAGCTAACAGTTAGCAAAGATATTATCTATCAAAAAGAGAGAAGTGATGAGCTAACTGGGCTTCCAAATAAAAAATCATTCGAGAATGATTTAAAATATATGTTTATATCAAATAAAGATGGCTACATTATCTATCTTAAGATAGACAAAATTGGACTATTTACTAAAAACCATGGACCAGAAATTGTAGATTCTTTGATTGAGGATTTTGCACAGTTAATAAATAATTTTATAAATAAAGAGCGAAATAGAAATGGTGCAATTTATAGATTTTTCGGTGGAGAATTCTCAATTATACTATATGAAAACTCTATAGAAAAAGTTGAAAAGTTTCTTCTAGATATTCTTGAGCTAACAGATACGCTAAGAGATAAATACTACTTCTTTGATCGTGCTATCTACTATGGTGCTTCACCTTTTGACCATTATGGCACTATCGAGTCTATCATGCAGAGTGCTCAGGAAGCTTATGAAGTAGCACTTAAAGAGAAAACAAAATCATACTTTATAGTAGATTTAATGCAACAAGCTGAATTTAATAAAAAATTAGAAGGAAGCGTCAAAGATATTATTAAAAGAAATGACTTTGTACTTCAGTATCTTCATGACACGCTCACTTTTGGAGAAAATCCTAAACTCCTTATGCAAGAGGTTTCACCACTAATTATAGATAGTTTTACATATGAAAATATACCAACTGGTAAATTTATATCTGTGGCAGAGAAGATTGGAGTTGTTGCTGATTTTGATAAGGCGTTAATACTCAAAGTTTTAGAGCAGATAGAGTTTGGAGGGTTAGAGCATAAAATCTGTGTTGTTTTATCAATTCCTTCAATTGCCAATAAACTCTTTATATCTTGGTTAGAGACCATGGCTATAGAGAATCCTCTTATTAAAAATATTATATTTACCTCCGCTTGTTATAGTGTGGCTAGTAATTTTGAAGATTTTAAACACTTTAACTCAATACTTAAGGCGCACAACCTTGAGAATATGATAAAAAAATATGACCCGACAGATTTAAGCCTAGAGAGTCTAATAGAGCTTAAACCATCATATTTAAAACTAGATAGAAACTTCTGCCAAGACTTTAAAAAAGATAGCACAAAACAACATGTAGTAAAGCAGATTTTACTATTCTCAGATACACATGATATAAAAGTTATAGGTGATTCACTAAAGAGTGAGCAGGATTATCTGGCATTTGAGATGCTTGGTGTCTATGGAAATTGTCATTAAGAGGTTTGATATGAAGAGAGTACTATTTTTAATTTTATGTTTTAGTTTAGCAGAGGCGACAGATATCTCATCAAGAGAGTACAACTCCATAGACGAACAATTGGCATATAACGCTATAAAAAAAATCTTTGTCTCCGCTGAGAGCCAAACTATAGTCGATACAAACTGGAGCACTCTACATGTAAGTAAACGATCTACCTCTGGCTTTATAGATATCACTACATCGATTGAGAATATTTTGCTCAAAACAAAATACTTAAGCGATAGTGATTCTCAAAAGATGAGTTTAGAGATTTTTACAACAGTTAATGAAGAGAACTCTTATGTATCATCAGATAGTTTTTTACACACACTAATGTGGAACAGAATTGAGTATGCACTTGGTTTTGATGATAATTGGATTGAATGTATCTACTCACCTAGAGGCATATTTTATATAAATCATCCATTATGCTCAGTGAATAAAGAGATATTTGAGCTTGAGAGATGAAAAAAGCACTACCTTTTTTAACGCTCTTTTTTTTTGCATTCACACAACTATTTGCAGATATAAACTCAACCAAGACATTTGATAAATACCTAAGAGAAGCAAAGGATGGAAACTCTTCTGCCATGTTTAATGTAGGTCTTAGCTACTTTAACGGAGTTGGTGTCGAAAAGAACCATAATAAGGCTTTTGAGTGGTATAACAGAGCTTCAGATAAAGGAAATTTAGAGGCACTAAACAACCTTGGTACAATGTATGACAATGGAGATGCAACTCTTCAAAACAGCTCTTTGGCACAAAAATATTATGAGATGGCAGCTAATGCTGGACTTGCTACTGCACAGCTAAATTTAGGTCTATTTTTTGAGAAAAACCCAACTAGTGAAAATATGAAAAAAGCAGCCTCTTGGTATGAAAAAGCAGCGCTACAAGGAAATAGTATCGCACAAAACAATCTTGCTAAATTATATTACTTTGGCAATGGTATCGGTTACAACTTGGAGAGAGCTTTTTACTGGTTTCAAGAAGCAGCATGGCAAGATGACCCAATAGCACAGTACAATCTCTCCATGATGTACTATAAAGCAGAACACACGCCTTATGACGCTTCTAAAACACTATTTTGGCTTGAGCGATCAGCTAAAAATGGAAGCCAACATGCACAGACAAAGCTGGGTGATTTCTATACAGAGGGGTTGATTGTAAAAAAAAATTTAGAAATTGCTTTTGAGTGGTACATGAGAGCAGCTCTTAAAAATTATCAAAAAGCGCTCTATCAAGTTGGGGTATTTTACTTTTATGGACATGGAGTAAATAAAAATTCCATAAAAGCAAAAGAGTGGCTGGAAAAAGCCTCAGAATCAGGCTATGAAGATGCCACTTTATTTATGCAGAGGAACAAGCTTAGATAAAAACTACTGCTTCTCTTTAATATCTGCAATAATTTGCTCTAACTCAGCTGGTTTTAGTGAGAGAGATGTTGCATACTCTATTGCACTCTTGATTGACTCTTCTTTAAATGGATGGACGATATTACAAACTCTGTTTACTGTGTGAACAATTTGTGATACAAGCAGACTTTTATTTTCAGGATGTGATGGTTCATCAACATATCTAATATCATTTACCAACGCTTCAGACAATCCCCATTTCTCAAATATTGCAGCAGTAATCATAGATGTGGACGCACCTATGTATCTCTTCTCAACACTAGCGATATCTACAGCATCTTTTACATCAGCATAAAACTCATCACTTAGCCCTTTTTCTTTAATGATTCTAGCGATAATAAACTTACCAGTCTCTAATAAAAATGTAGGTAAAAGCAATCTGTCTCTTAGCTCAATATCTATCTCACTAGCCCATTTTGAAGCCATTATAATAGCTTGAGATGCAGTTTCCAAAAACTTATTTGAATCAGCTCCATAAGGCTCTAGTGAAGTCTCTATAAGATTTTTAATAGCACTACCAAGAGCTAATGATATAGTAAAGTTTACACCCAAGAGGCTAACCGCCATCTGAGGTGTCTCTATCTTTTTTTTAAAGCCAAACATGGCAGAGTTGGAAACTTTTAGAAGTGTTGAGAGAATAAGAGGGTCTTTACCAAGGATTTTTGCCAAATCAGCTGGGTTTTTGTCCTCTTTGTTTTTAAACTCCTCTATATGTATAACCGTTTGTGGAAGAGGAGGAAGTGAGTCTATCTGAGCCAATATATCGTTATTCATTTTTTCCCTATTTTATCTTTTTAAACTACATGTAGCGCAAAACTATTATCATCCACTGACGTAACAGCATATTCATTATTTAGAACAAAGTTTGTCACATTAACAAGCTACACATTTGTTGCTGTTATTATACTTGATTGTGTATTATTGTTAGCTAAATTAATTAACACAACTCAGTTAAACTACATGCATAGCAAAACTTGTATTATCATCCAATGTGATAGTGTAGCTTTGTCCTATTGTAAAGTTTGTCATATCATCACCTTTGGTATTGTCAATAGTGACTTTAGTACCTTGTGTATTATTTGCTATATCAAGTGTGAGTTCACTTGAACTGCCAATCCATTGTTTCATAGCTCTTGCATCTATATTTATACTATTTGTACTAGAAATTGTGTCAAGTTCTAATCTTTCAATATTATTAAATATATCTGCATCATTAAATGTCAAAGCTGCATTGGTTTGAGTTGTTCTAACATCAACCATATCACTGCCGCTTCCCCCATCAATATTTAGTTTTCCAGCTAAAAGTGCTTCATAATTTGCATAAAAAGTATCATTTCCGCTTCCACCAATAAGGTTTACATCACCATCTACAGCACTAAAATCTTTGTTGTGAGCATAAAAAGTTCTTCCATTATCGTTATAAGCCTTAATGTTTAAATTTGAATCTGTACCTATTTGAAACGTCTCAAATGTGTTGTAGTAGTTGTCTAGCATATTTATGGTTTGATTTACACCCATTATCAGGGTGTCTGTTCCACTACTAGCATCTAAGTAGAAGTTCATATTTGCACTTAGTGTAGAACCTGTAAAATTATATGTATCATTTCCGTTGTATCCAGAAACATATAAGCTACCACTAAAATCACTGAAGTCAATGTTAGTAAAATTAAAATTATCATCAGTAACTGTATTTGTTGAATACATGTAGATTCTACTATTATCTCCACCGACTACTTTTGTAAAGCTATTCAAACTCCATTGAGATAGATTAAAGTAAGAGTTATAACTTCCAAGTTCCAATATCTCAAAATTACTAATAGTTTGATTTCTAAAATCAACATTTTGCGCAAGTTTAAGAGTATCGCTACCCCCTCCTCCATCTAAAATTTCAGTTGCTTGATTTCTAGCTATGATAGTATCAGCTCCAGCTCCACCATAAAGCTTATCTACTCCACTCCAGCCATCTAGCGTCATACCACTATCGTTCGCAGTTATAGTATCATTTCCTCTTGAGCCGACAACTGACTCAAAATTTTTGATTAAGTCATTATATATTCCAGCTGTTCCAGTGGCTGATAGAAACTCTACTGTTGCATAACCACCTACAACATTTCCTAAATTAAGCGTTATCGCATCAGAAGTTGTGCTATAGTCGATTGTATCAAATCCATCTCCACCATCTATTTTGTCATTATTTGTTTGACCTGTGGTATATCTGCCATAACCATAAACAGTGTCATCTCCATCCCCTGCGTCTATGGTGTCATCATCTTGATCACCATATATTATGTCTTTACCAGCTCCACCGTAAATCTTATCTTTACCAGAACCACCTCTAATGGTATCATCTCCGCCATAACCATAAATATCATCATCTCCGCCATAACCATTAATGATATTAGCAAGTTCATTTCCATGTATCTCATCATTAGTACCATTGCCCAAACCGATACCGCTAAATCCTTCTGCAATTTCGAGTCCATCAATAGAATTGTACCCATCAATCCAACTGCCATCACCAGCTACAAGTTTATGCTGAACTTTACCATCTGAGTTAAGCCTAATAGCTTGAAACGCTTTATCTTTTACTCCATCATCATATAACTCTAGATAGTTATCTCCAGTATCTCCATAACTCTTATCAACTCCACGTCCAGGTCTGATGTAATCATCTCCGCTTCCACCATGAAGTATGTCATTTCCGCCTCTTCCATAAAGTATATCATTTCCACCCCATCCCCAAAACTCTTCATCAGCACTGTTTGAACCATATATTTTATCTATACCATCAGTTGCACTAATTTTTTCTATATCTTTTATCAAATCTATCAAGTTGTCAGTAGCTGTCTCTTTTACCATAACAAAATCACTACTATTTAAATCAACTGTAATACCTTGAAATGTCTCCATAAAACTAGGCTTAGTAGTATTGAAATCATAATCTGAAGGTTTATATGTTATCCAGTCGCTTCCAGCTCCACCATCTATGAAGTCATAACCTCCACCAGCAAAGATGCGGTCATCTCCAGCGCCACCTTTGATAAAGTTTGTATTTGCATTCCCATAAATAGTATCATCATATGAAGAACCTGTAATATTTTCTACATTAAGAATCCTGTCTTTTTCGTTAACAAGGTCACTATTGAGATGCGCATAATCATACTCTTCACCATTTGGTCTATCAAGTCTTACTCTCACACCCTCAATCATATTTACATAACTTACAGTGTCAGTGTCAGCTCCTCCATCTATATAATCTTTGCCGCTTCCAGAGATAAGAGTATCGCCTCCATCTCCGCCATAGAGTTTATTGTTTCCACCTCTGCCATCTATAGTATCACTTCCGCCAAGTCCACTAAGAGTATTATCTTTAGTTAAATTTCCATAAATAGTATCGTTGTATTTACTTCCCGTAATATTTTCAATATCTTTATAAATATCATATCCAGTTGCTTGAATGCTATCTAGTCCACTCTCCTGCTTTGATGATGAAAAAGAGCCAAGGGTTCCACTCCAAGTACCATTTGCCACAGCGTTACCAGCAGTTGCACCAGCGCTTAAAGAAGCAAAGCCTGCCGCAACACTAGCCGCACTAATGGCTCCCGTTGCGCTTAGTGTTAATCCTCCAACACTAAGTGATTGTCCAGCTATCAAATCTTTAAAAACAATAGTTGCTTTTTCACTCTGTTTTGTGTCAATATCGCTACTTCCTTGAGTGATAGCAACATCAATAGCTGGAGTGTCAATACCACTAACACCAGCTGATGCGGTAACTATGTCATCAACAGCTGTTGTCGCAGTTTGGCTTGTAAAAGTCACAACAGCACCAGTGGCTCCGCCTGAAGTCCATGCTGTAGTTTTTGCACCACTCCATGTACCGTTAGTTACAGCAGAACCAGCTGTTGCAGCACTATTATCAAGAGAGGAAAAACCAGCAGCAACATCAGCTGCAGAAATCGCTCCAGTAGCAGTTAGTTTTAGTCCATCTACAGTTACAGACTGTCCAGCGATTAAATCTTGAAATGTAATCTCATGACTCTCTGTTGTAGTTGCATCAACTCCTTGAATAGATACTACACCAAGTGCTGTAGGTGCTGCAACTGTTTCTACTCCTGAGGCTACAACAGTAATATCATCAACTTGCGCATTTGACGTTATGCTTGTAAAAGTTATTGTTTTACCTATAGAGGTACCAATTGCATAGCCATCAGCATCATAAGTAAATCTCCCATCTCTGTTGGCAAATTTTGAAATTGCATTTATTTTATCATCTGCATCTATATCACCATCACCATCAACATCAATATTTAAACCATCTACATGTACGCCATCTAAGTCAACATACACACCTTTGTAAGAGACTAACATATCTACATTTAGCGGATTGGATGTGCTTGGATCACTGTCTTCATCATACGAGCCACCTAATTTTTGACTCTCTTGTGCAGTGATAGCCCCCTCATTGCTAAGAAGCTCAATTTCACTAATCCCAAAACTATTTACATTTTCATAACTGACGGTATCTTTACCATCATATTTTTTAGTCTCGGCACTACCATTATCATTATCGCCATATATACGATTTGTTCCGCTTCCACCATAAAGAGTATCATCGCCTGCACTAAGGTAGTAAGTATCATCTCCTGCAGCGTCATAAACAACATCTTTTACTATTCCGCCATATATGATGTTATCTCCGCTACCATCTTTTATAATGTTGTAGTTTGGTTCTTTTGATAAGATAAATCCCTCATCTTTGCCACCTGCGAAATCAGCTTTTTTATATGTATAATCATCAGCAGAAGTTATATCTTTTAGTGCAAAAGTGTACTCATTCGTGAAAGACTGCTCACTCTCTGTTACACTATCAGCAAAAGCTGCATCTACTTTGTAGTTAGCAGTTATGGAGACATTAAATGGAGCTGATATATTGTTTGGATATTTTATAGTAAATTCTGCACTTTTAAAGTTAGTCAAAAAATCTACGCTATCATATGCAATAACTTCACCTAGTGCATTTTTAAAAATCATATTCTCTTTTGAAATATTAGAACCAGATATTTCATTGGAATCTTTATCTAAAATCTTAACCCCAGAAGGAAGACCACTGATAGAGAAGCTATCAACATAAAAACCCTCAGGCATATTAGGCTCAAAACGTAAAACTCTTGATAAATAAACATCTGTAGAAGGTTCTGAATGAACGACATCTACTGGTGTTGAGCCTAATGAAGAGGTTACAAAAGTAGTTATATTATTATTTGCTGCTGTACTTGTAAAAGTGACTTTATCTCCAGCTGCAGCAGCAGAACTCCATCCAGCGGATAATGTTCCGCTCCATGCACCGTTAGTTACTGTATTTAAAATTCCATCTGAACTTGCTGCTAAACTTGCAAATCCTGTGGCAACAGCCGCTGCACTAATAGCCCCACTAGCAGTTAGAGTAAGTCCATCTATAGTGACTGATTCTCCATTTGCTAGGTCTTTAAAAGTTAAAACATTTACTCCTGTTTTAGCTGAAGGAGCATTACTAAAGTAGTCGCTATTTTCAGCTCTTATAACCATATTTTCAGTTCTATTGCTTATGTCTATGGTCTCTGGTTTGTACTGATCACTAACAGAGTCAAACTTATATCCAGCCACGCTTCCGCCACCACCTAATATTTCAGGTGTGTTATCTGCATTTAAGACTTCACTAAACCTTACTTGATGCGCAGTTGCTTTAAACCCAAAACTTGGGATTCCTTCTCCAGGTCCAACGCCATCTCCGTTGCCATCGCCATAACCAGTATAATTATTTTCTGGAAAATAGTCAGTGAAATCATTTTTTGGCATAGTTTCATAATCTGGCTTTGGAATCATCTCCACATCTGGCTTTGGAATCATCTCCACATCTGGCTTTGGAATCATCTCCTCTTTAGGTTTATAGGCATCAAAATCATTTGGTTTTGCGTAGCTTGCATACGGTTTTGTGTAGGAATTTGGTACAGTGTTGCTTTTTGCTATAGCTTCGGAATCGCTTCTATAATCTTTTCTAACCTCTTGTTGAGTTTGAGTAAAATCTTCTTTTTTATTGTAGGAATCTGGTAAAACTTGAGATTGTGGGACTATGATGATTGGAGCTGGAGATGCCATGTCTGGCTTATTGTGCATCAATCCTTTATCTTCATCAGTATCGCTCACCCTAACCTTAAAACTGGCATCAACAGAAGTAATAGGGAGCTCATTTATCTCTTGAATTTTTGAGAGAAGATTTTCTACCGAAAATAATTTTCCGCTAAAATTAAACTGAGGAGGATTACTGCTAAAGCTCATTAATCCCATAGATGGGAACGTTAAAGCACCAAGTCCTGGAAACTCAACAACGATATCTCCACCAACAAGAGCATAATCGAGTTCATCAGAAGTAACACCATCTATATCAAAAACAACTTCGTCTCCCGGTCTTATAAAAACTGATAGATTCTCGCCATCTTTTGGCATGCTCTTTATAATAACTTTATTGTCTTTGTACTCTATACTTTTGCTATTTACTTCTAATGCCATGATAATCTCCATTGAATTATATGCGAATATGCTTCTATTTTAGCAGGTTGTTCATAAAAATAATCTTTTAGTATTGTTAAAAATAATCTTTTAAGTTTATTTGCGCTTTCGTGTGCAGAGTATATATCTTGGAGATTTCAATAATAGAGTAGCCGTAAACGTTAAAAAACTAAAAATTGAGTAAGTAAATATAACTTTGTTTACTTCTAAAGCTCCATTAAATAAGCATCGCAACCATCTAGATAAAATTCATTTAGATTTTTTTTTATACTAAAACCAATTTTTTTATATAGATTTATTGCTACTTCATTATCTACCCTTACTTCAAGCAATAAAGAATCAAAGCCAATACTTGAGAGTTTTTTTATGCTAAATTCTAAGAGTTTTTGAGCTATTTTTCTACCGCGAAACTCCTCTTTAACTCCTATGGAGTAGAGTTTGGCATTTTTACGTTTTATCAAAACTAATATATAGCCTGCTATGATATTATCAATCTCTGCTACAAATAACATGTTGTTTTTAATGTGATAGCAAAATGAGCCTCTTGAGAGAGGATAGTTTTTGCTTAAGAAGAGTTTTTGCTCCAGAGCAAATAGCTCTGAAGAATCACTAAGCTCTGCTTTGCGAATTTTCATTTTTGATATATTGTATATTTTGGTACTAACTTAAATGGGCGATAAGACATTTTAACCTTACGTAGATTTTCAAATCCCATATCATCACCAACATTTATATAAGCCACTTCATAATGCTCTTTTAGCATTTTTGAAAACTCTCTAAAGATAAATTGTGCGCAGCCTAAAATTTCAAAGTCCGTTTTCTCGATTATAACTGTTGCAGTATCATGACTTATGCGCTCACCAACTGTAAAGCCTTTTAATTCACCATTTATGTAGATTACAAGCCCCAATAACATAAGCTCATCGTAGTTTTTTATCATCTGTTTTATAGCATGACGCTCTTGGTGAATCCCCTCTAAGAAAACTTCCGCTTCCTCTTTTGGCATGTACTTTACTCTATCTGATACCCATTTGTTAAAGAGGTGCATAATCTCATCTTTGTGTTTAGCACTATCTAGTTTCTCTATGACATAATCAGGATAAGACTTCATAAACTTATTTATCTCTGTTCGCTTAGTGTGATAACTATTTCCTCTTAAATCAATCAGAGCATCAACTTCATAAACATAATCCACTAATTTTTTCTCTACTATATAACTCTCAAGCATCTCAAACATACTGTTAGCTTGATCAGCACTTTGAATAAAATCATCTAACATTGAACCTTGAACATAGTCTATTCGAGAGTAGTATGGAGATGAATTGTTTGCATTCATCACTTCAAAACATTTTATCATTGCTTGAGTGATATTTTTTTTCTTGCCCAAAGGAGGAAGGAGCATTGTTAGCTCACCGCCAGTCATAACAAAGAGGCAAAAAGATTTATTTATGATGGCATAAAAGCCGCTAGAGTTAGCAAGCCAGATAAAATTTGCAGCAAAAGTATAGTCACTTAAATCTACGCTGAGCTTTGAGAGATAACTCTCCATAATAGGCTTTGTGTAGATTGTAAATCGTTTTAATTTTTGCTTATTAACTGTTAAACTTCCCATAAAAAATCTCTCTTATTTTATAAATTATAGATGCAATCATACACACTTTTTATATCATTTAAGCAACTATTTTTTAACTACTTTTTTTTAATTATTAAGTTAATTATAAGTGTAGAATATTTATAATTCCACCCTCGCAAAAGCGTTTATACTATTGGGGTATAGCCAAGCGGTAAGGCAACTGGTTTTGGTCCAGTCATCAGGGGTTCGAATCCCTTTACCCCATCCACAACAAACTCCTAGCTTATATAGCTTGGGATTAAATCCTTGATTTTTTTATAAACTCTGATAAAATCTGTTGAATAAACTCTATTTTGGGCAATAGAAGTCATAAAGTTAGTATCTCTGCTCCAACGTGGAACTAAGTGCATATGTATATGCTCTGCAATCCCAGCACCCCCTGCAATCCCTAGGTTCATACCAATATTTACTCCATCGGCACCAAATCCCTCTTTTAAAAGACGAACACACTTTTGAGCCAAATCACTTACATGTAGCCATGCTTCACTGGGCAACAATTCAAGTTTATCTGTATGCAGATGTGGGATAATCATAAAATGCCCAGGAGTATATGGGTAGCGATTCATAACTATAAAACAGCTCTCATCTCTATAGAGTACATGTAGCTCCTCATCTTCACCTGCATGTTGGCTAATATGGCAAAAAACGCACCCTTTTATCTCTTTGTCGTTTATGTACTCATCTCGCCACGGTGCATATAAAATATCTTTCATGCTATTTTTCCTTGTTAAAAAATCATTATTTTACTTAAAATACTCTGCCTTGCAAGAGGCTAGCTTTAGTGCCTCAGCGGGTAGCGTAACAAAGAGGAATTACTTCCTCTTTGTGTTTAAATTAAACAAAAGCAAAAACTAAATCTGGAAATATCATAACTAAAATAAGAGCTAAAAGCTGAAGAAGTATAAAAGGGATGATGCCTTTATATATCTCGAGTGTTTTTATGCTATCTCCTGCTACTCCTTTTAAAAAAAATAGAGAGAGTCCAAAGGGTGGTGTTAAAAATGAAGCTTGAAGATTTAACGCTATGAGTATAGCAAACCAGAGTGGGTCTATCCCAAAAGCGTTCATAACTGGAAGTAAAATCGGAACTATGATAAAACTTATCTCTATAAAATCTATAAAAAAACCAAGTATAAATATACTAAGCATTGCAACAGCAATAAAAAACCAGACATCCCCTATATCTTGAGAGAAAAACTCTAGTATCAAGTCACTTCCGCCAAGCTCATTAAAGACCAGAGAAAAAGCTGTTGCCCCTATCAAAATCATAAAAATCATACCGCTAAGCTTTACACTCTCAAGAGAGGCGTATTTTATCATCTCATAATTTAGTGATTTGTTGAAATATGACAATAAAAACGCACCTATAACCCCAAAAGCAGCTGATTCTGTTGGAGAGGCTATCCCTGCAAAGATTGTTCCCAAAACAGAAACCATCAAAAGCATAGGCGGAGTTACTGCTGTCATTATCTCTTTAAAAGTAACCTCTTTTACATCCTTTGCAACAGGAGCAACTTCTGGTTTTAAATATGAGAAAATCAAGATATAAATTATGTAAAGCAGTACCAATAAAAGACCTGGTAAAACAGCGCCTATAAAGAGTTCACCAACACTAACGCTCATAACATCGCCTAAAATAATCAAAATAATTGAAGGAGGTATTATCTGTCCAAGTGTTCCACTCGCAGCTATTGTTCCACTTGCTAAGCTTTTATCATAACCTGCCCTAAGCATCAAAGGAAGCGCAATTACACTCATCATAACAACACTAGCTGATACAACTCCTGTTGAAGCAGCGAGCATTGCTCCAACTAGCACGACACTAACAGCCAAACCACCACGGAGAGTACGAAACGCAGAGCTCATAGCAACGAGTAGTTTTTCTGCCATAAGTGACTTCTCCAAAACCAAACCCATGGCGATAAAAAGAGGAACAGCGATAAGTGTTGTATTTGACATAATTCCATAGATACGAAAAGGGAGCGTTGAGAAGATTTCCAGCCCAATCTCAGGTATAAAAAAGGCGAAAAATATTGACACTGTTCCAAATACAAACGCAACTGGAATACCAACCATAAGAAGCGCTAAAACAACAACAAACATAAGAAGAGCCATCATGCGGCTCTCCATTTCATGTAGTCATCTTTAGTATCTTTAATGGCCTGAAGAAGTAAAAAAATAAAAGAGAGAGGCATAAGTGATTTTACTAAAAATCTATGCTCAAGCCCTCCTGGATTTGAAGAAGCCTCATTTTGGATAAAACTCATCGAAACAAAATCAATCCCGATGTAAATAATTAAGAGTGAAAAAGGGAGTATAAAAAAGAGCGAGGAGATAGTGTTTATAAGTAGTTTTGTTTTTTGGCTAAAAGAGGCATAAAATATATCGACTCTTACATGTGCGCCTTCTCTAAGCGTATATGCAATTGCAAAAAGTATAACAATATCAAAAAGATGCCACTCAAGCTCTTGAAGTGCGACAGAACCTGTGGAAAAAAGATATCTAGCCATCGCATCATAAACAACAAGAAGAACCAAAACAGCCAATACAATAGCTGTAAAATAGCCTAAATATTTTATGGTTTTGTCTATCAAATTCAATCCATCTATATAAAGTTAGGTGCATCATTTGCAAACAAAATGATATCTCCTGCTCTTGTTTGTGATGATAAAAGAGACTCTATTTTTGTCTTATCATGAAGCATTATTTTATTTTTTACATTTAAATTTTTACTAAAGAGTTCAGCATTTAGGCTACCTGTAACTATAACTATATCAAAGACGCTATTTATCGCTTCAATAAGTTTTAGATTTAACTCATTGCTGCTCTCAACAAGCCCTGGAGTTACTATAACTTTTCTTCCCTCATGTAAAGAGCAGAGTCTTACAGCTTCTAGCATTCCGTCTATATTTCCGTTATATCCATCATCTAGGATTAGTTTTCCACCAGCTTTTATCATCTGGAGTCTATGTTCAACTGGTTTTAAACCTCTAACCGCTTCTATTATCTCATCATTGCTCATCCCAAAAGTTTTAGCGATTCTAATAGCAACTGCTATGTTCATTGTTTGAAATGAGCCTAAAACATTGGTATGGAGTGATAAAATTTCATTATCAAGATGGATTTCAAAATCAGTTCCATCTAGTTTTGCATCTATGTTTTGTATCTCATTACCAAAAAAAGTCACCTTCTCATGAGGTTCATCAGTCACTGAAGTATGGATAAATGCACGCTGTAGTCTTGGAGATTTCATAATCTCTAATTTTGTAGAGATAATATTTTGCAGAGTTTTAAAGTACTCAATATGAGCTAGCCCTACTTTTCCAACAACAACATTTTGAGGCTCTAGAAAAGTTGTAATCTCATAGATATCTCCACTCTCTCTCGCTCCTGCTTCGCAGATATAGATTTCACTCTCATTGGGCAAAGACTCATTTATATCTTTGATTATTCCGCCTAATGTATTTACACTTCTTGGAGTTGCATAGACTCTATATTTTTTACTAAGAATCTCATATAAAAAGTTTTTAATACTTGTTTTTCCATAACTTCCAGTAATAGCAACAATTTGAAGTTTTTCCATACTTTGTAGTTTTTTCTTTGCCTCTTTTTTAAAAGATTCAAATAAGAACTTCTCTACAGCAAAACTCCCAGCATAAGCCACTAAAAGCGGCATAAAGACTCCAAAAACCTCACATGCTTCTTTGAGCATACAGAGTATGTTTTGAAAAAGAGTCAAAGAGATAAGAAGTATCAAAAATCTCTTCACCCTCCATGTAAGAATAAGTTTTTTATCTAGTTTTTTATGCCACAAAAAAATCGCAGGTAATATAGCAAAAAAGAAAAATATTATAAAAAATTTCCCAGTTGTATAGTAAGCTATAAATGGAATAAAAAAGTAGATAATATGCCACTGTGGCTTATGGTGTTTTAAGACTACACGAGAGATTTTGTAATCATACCACTGAAGGTTTGTAATGAGGTACCATCCTAAAACGGTTACAAAAAGCGTGTTTGTTACAAATGCTATTAAAATTTCATAGTCTTGCATTATTTATGTTCCAATGTTTTTAAAAATCTGTTTTCTATATTTTGTGATACATCTTTTGCATGATGTAAAAAGAAGTAGTGGTCTCCATCATAAACATTAAGCGTTGAATCTTTTATGAGTTTTTGTATCATTTTTGCACTAGAGAGCGGTGTTGCAGTGTCATCTCTTCCCCAGCACAAAAGAGCTTTACCGCTATAAGAGGCAAACTCTTTTGAAAAGTCCTCATCTACGACATTTTTAAAAGTTTGATACATAGGCTCACTTAGTTTTTTGGCATCCTCTGCTACAAAAAACTCTCTAAATTTGCTTAATCCAAATAGTTTTAAAAATTTAAAGAGTACTATTTTTGCTCTTACTTTTAGAGATTTTTGTCTATAAATTCCAGCGCTTGAGAGTAAAACTAAAACTGATGGCTCAAGCAGAAGTGCCACTTTTCCGCCAAATGAGTGACCTACGACTATATCTTTTGAACCATTTAGATGAATCAATAACAGCTCTACTATTCTTGCATAATCTTTCGTCTCTAATGCAAGGTTACATGTAGAGCCTCCAAATCCTGGCAAATCTATATATATGTGTCTAAAGGCATCTAAATATGGAGCAAAAGCCTGTTTCATAAGAGCTTTATTGCTTCCCCAACCATGCAAAACTATCATATCAACACTTGCCTCTGGATTTATTATCTCATAACTTATCTCTAGGGTGTGTTGATTGAACTGTATTGACTTTAGGGCCATTACTTCCCTTTGGCTTTAGATATTGAGTGAATATACTCATAAGTTACTTTAGCTCTTTTTGTATGTGGAAGTGAGTTTGCAAGAAGTTTTAAAGAGCCCCCGAAATCATCAAAAAGGTAGTTTGCCATAGACCCTGGAATTGGATTTATCTCATTTAGAAACACCTCGCCATTAACTACAAAAAAGTCACATCTAATTAGTGCACCTTCAAAGAGATTTTTATAAACTTTCTCAAAACTTGCTCTTAGTTTTGACTCTAACTCTTTGCTTATCTCTGCGCTATCTACATTTCCACTTCTTGAGAAGTCCATATATTTTTTCTCAAAATCCAAAAACTCCTCTTTTTGTGGCTCTTCAATTATGGAGAAGTAGAACTTTTTACCTGCACTAAAACCAGCCAAGTTATACTCTTTTACACCTTCTAAAAACGGCTCAACTATAACAGTATTATCAAATTCAAATGCACTATCAAGAGCATAATCAAGCTTACTCTCATCTTTTACTATACTCACACCAATAGAGCTTCCAAGACGTGATGGTTTTACGATAATTGGATATGCTATTTTTATATTTGAGTGTTCACTTGAGCTTAACTCTTGTGATTCTACACATTTAACACCTCTTGCATGACAAAGCCATTTTGTGTATCTTTTATCATAAGAGAAGACACTCGCATCAACTCTTGGTCCAATGTACTTGATAGAGAAAAAATCGAGGATTGCTGCAATAGTTCCATCCTCCCCATCTCCACCATGGATAAGGTTTAAAACAGTTCCGCTAATATCTACAGAACCAAAGAGACTTTTTTGAACAAAAGAGCCATGAGAGAGAGTGAGTTTTGGCATCTTTTTATATTCACCTCTTGAGAAGGTTGTTGCTCTCATTTTTGATGCGTTAATCAGATAAAACGTATGGTCTTGGTCACAAAAAATAAAATTTAACTCAAAATTTGATAGCTTTTCTTTAAGTGTAATTGCACTTACTATGCTGATTTCATGCTCGAAACTAGCACCGCCGAATAAAATAGTTAACTTCAATATATACCTCTTTTAAATTGTTTGTAGAAGCTTTAGTGCCTCTTTTACTAATATGGCTGTATCAACTGCACTACATGAACCTAGTGCTTTTGAAATTTTATCTTTTTTAAACCCTAATGATTCTAGTGCTTCACTCGCTTGAGCTACCGCTAGACTCTTTGGCTCACTTGCAGATATAATTAACTCAGTATCAAAACCGCTAAGCTCAACTAAAATCCGCCCTGCACTCTTAGGACCAATTCCTGGAACTCTTTGAACGGCTGTTATATCTTTGTTGTTTAAGACAACTGCAAATTGAGAGGGCGTATATGTAGAGCAGATAGCCATCGCCACTTTTGGACCTACTCCGTTTATCTTGATAAGACGCTCGAAGAGTTTTTTTTCACCAAGTTCTAAAAATCCATAAAGCAACTGAGCATCTTCTCTAATTACATGTGAAGTAAATAGCTTAACCTCATTGCCGCTCAAAGCAGAAAAACTCTGCAATGATATAAAAACTTCATAAACAACACCGCCTACATCTACATGTACAAATGATGGCTCTTTTGAGACAAGAACTCCTCTGACTCCGACTATCACTCTTTTACCGCCCTTATCTCATAAATTCCATCATCGGACTCTACAACTGCAAATATCTTATCTATTGAATCTTTTTGCGGTTTATAACTAAGTTCTATAGGCGGATCAACGAGTTTAAAAATAAGCTCATTATGTCCGCTCCATTTATCTCTATTTATAATTCTTGCATCAAAAATATTATCCTGAAAAGAGGCAGTTTTTGTAGTTAGCAGAAGCAGTTTGTCATTTTTAACTTTGTACTCGTTTACTATGGTCTCTAAGTGTTCTTGAGCCTTTAAAAACTGTTTATATTTTGTTACAAAAGATGATGGCATTTTTATTCCATTTTTTTTGTAATGCATCAATCTTTGTTTAACCTCATTAAAAGCGTCTGTGTTGTCTTTAACTAGTTTTTTGTATCTGTCTATCTCTTTTTTAACCTCATCAATAGCAGATTTTAGCTCATTTATCTCATTTCTGTTATCACTAAAATCTTCAATCTTCTCTTTTTGCAAAAGCGGATCAATTGTAAATATATTTTCACTTCCTACTAGTTTTTTTATCTCAATAAGTCTTGAAGCTGTTGCTTTAACATATGATGCACATACTCCAATTTCTATATCTTTTGCTCTTATATTTCCACCAAGAGCCTGAGCAATCTCAACCTTCTTTCCATCAACAATGCCATGTTCTAATCGTGTGATTTTGATATTCTCACCTATAGCACTTCCTTTATGCACATTTATAGTCAAGTTAGTAGCTGTAATTTGTGATGTTTTATGCGTTTGCCCATCTACTGTTGCTCTTTTTGCATGAACTTTTGAGTTTGGACCCACATTTCCTTTTATATCTATCTCACTTACCTGAACCTCCATACCACTTCCTATGGCATCTTTTTGAGAGTCATTCTCTTGCACGCTTAAAGAGACATCCGAATCAAGCCCTGTTATAATTGAGCCTGTTGTTTTAAAAGATATTTCGCCTACATCCATCTCAGATTTTATCTGATATTTTTTTGCTTCTAAGCTTATATACCCGCTAATTTTTGCTTTATATAAGATATTATCTTTACTATCTATGACTTCTATCGTATCATCTACCGTAAAGTCCGGTGCATATTTTATTACGGGCTCTAAAGGTTCCATAAACTCACCACGGCAATTTCGTCCAGGTTTACCTTTTTTTGGTTTTATATATTCTAAGAGCAAATCACCCTCTACAGCACTATGAATAAATCCTCGTCTGGAGTGGTCAACCCTCTCATTCTCCTCAACTGGATTCTCTCTTTCATAATGCTTTATAAGCTCATCATTTGTTGTAGGTGTTGGCTCATACGATTCAGCTATAAGTATAGTTTGATTTTTATCATACTTTATAACTCCAGCTACTTTAGCCATCGCCGAAACCCTAGATACTAACTCAGGAACCATCTCATCAAAAATATATAAAAGAACTCCTGCACGAATCTTGCTTTTATTTATATATTTTAAAAACTCATCCTCAAACTTTGGTGTTATTGAAACTTCTGAACCCTCTTTTATGCTTAGATAAACTTTGCATTTTGTAGCATTTGCTCCAACAGCAGCATGAAAATTTTTAAAAATATCATTCTCATCTTTTGAGTAAACCTCTATCTCATACGTCTGTTTAATTTGAAAAAATTTATTTAAAATTGATACAATATCATCTAGTTCGTGTAGTTCGTTTTTGTTTATCTCTTCCCAATCAGACTCTATATTTTCTTTATTTATTCTCATAAATGTCTGAACAGCTAGTATGTCAAAATCTAAACTGTTTACACTTACTCCATTTTTCTTTGCTATTTCAATGAGCTCTTTAGCAACATTTTGAGTTTTTATGACAGTAGGTCGGATTATTTTTACTATTTCTTTAGTATCGCTACTAGAACCAAATATTGCCATATTTTCCTGCCTAAGTTTAAATTGTTTAAAAAAAATAAACACTCTATTTTAATCAAATATTTGTTAAACTTTCGTAAAAATTATAATATTCTCTAAAAGAAGCCTATGTTTAAAGCCATATTTACCAATAGTTTTGGAATTTTGTTCTCAAGAGTTTTAGGATTTTTAAGAGATATGTTAACAGCTTCTGCTCTTGGAGCAAATATATACAGCGATATATTCTTTGTAGCTTTTAAACTCCCAAATCTCTTTAGAAGAATCTTCGCAGAGGGCGCATTTACTCAAGCTTTTATACCTGCTTATGCTCACTCAAAACATAAGTCACTTTTTTCAGCAAATATATTTTTACTTTTTTTATCAATCATACTTGTAATAACTCTGCTTGTAAACATTTTTCCATCTTTTGCTACGTCAATTATAGCTGTGGGATTTGATGAAAAAACAGTTGAGTTATCAGAGCCTTTTGTTGCTATAAACTTTTGGTATCTGCCTCTTATCTTTGGTGTTACATTTTTAAGTACTATGCTTCAATACAAACGCCACTTCGCAACGACAGCATTCTCTACTGCACTCTTAAATATCTCTCTTATTGTAGCTCTGCTGCTCTCAGAAGATAAAAGCCAGAATGAGATAGTTTATTATCTTAGTTTTGGTGTAGTTATTGGCGGTATTTTACAACTAATTGTACATGTAATAACTCTCTATCATCTAGGTCTTTTTAAACCTTTAATGGGCGGTTTTAAATATTTGAGACAAAAATCCCAACTTATAAAAGAGGAGAGTAAAAGATTTAAAAAACAGTTCTTTCCTGCAATGTGGGGAAATTCAACACCACAAGTTAGTGCTTTTTTAGACACTTTTTTGGCTTCATTTTTAGCAACTGGTTCTATTAGCTATCTTTACTATGCTAACCGCATATTTCAGCTCCCTCTTGCCATTTTTGCAATTGCTACTTCTATAGCTCTCTTCCCATCAATTGCAAGATATATAAAAAACAGTGATGAACAAAAAGCAAGATACTACATGCAAAAAGCTTTTTGGTTTTTAGCTTTTTTACTCTTGGCTAGTACAATTGGCGGATATATATTCTCACATGAGATTATCTGGCTTCTATTTGAGAGAGGCTCATTTGTAGCTAAAGACACGTTAATTAGCTCTTACATTCTTCAAATGTATATGATAGGACTTTTACCACTTGGACTTCAAAAACTATTTTTACTTTGGTTATATACAAACGAACAACAACTTCTTGCCGCAAAAATAGCAACTTTTTCTCTTATTTTCTACATTGTCTTTGCTCTAATCCTAATTACACCAATGGGAGCTGCTGGTTTAGCACTAGCTGGAACAATAAGCGGATTTATAGGCTTTGGTATGACTATAAAAGCATTTGGAGTAAAAGATTTTTTTGATATACTCCGAAACAAAAAAGCAATTTATCTCTTAGTTGGCTCTTCTATTTTTACAATTATACTTATAGTTTTAAAGGATTTTATCAGTGTTTATATTTGATTCGGCGAAAAAGATAAAAAGAGAGTTTATTCCACAAGAACAAGGAAAAGTTTCTCTTTACGTCTGCGGACCCACTGTTTATGATGATGCGCATTTGGGGCATGCAAAGAGCGCCTTAGTTTTTGACCTTCTCTGTAGAGTTTTAAATGCAAACGGTTATGAAGTTACTTACGCTAGAAACATAACAGACATAGATGACAAAATTATAAATAGAGCCCAAGAGCAAAACAAAACTATAAAAGAAGTAACAGATTTTTATACAGATGCTTATCATAAAGAGATGGCACTTCTTGGCATTTCACGCCCAGACATAGAGCCAAAAGCCACAGAATCACTTGATGCAATGTATGCTCTTGTACAAAAACTCCTTGATAATAAACATGCTTATACAACTGATGATGGAGATGTCTATTTTGACACTTCAAGTGATAGCAAATATCTTACTTTGTCAAATAGAGTTCAAGATGAGAGTGAAAAACTTCAACGTGTGCAGAGCTCATCACAAAAGAGAAACCCTGCTGATTTTGCTCTTTGGAAAAGCATACATGATGAGAGCGTAACATTTGGCTCTCCTTTTGGAAAAGGTCGCCCTGGGTGGCATCTGGAGTGTTCTGCTATGATAGAGAAACACTTAAGCAAACCTAATGCAAAGTTTGCTGTAGATATCCATGGAGGCGGGGCTGACCTACTTTTTCCTCATCATGAAAACGAAGCAGCACAAACCAGATGCGCCACAGACCATGCACTAGCAGCTTACTGGATGCACAATGGATTTGTAAACATTGATGGCGAGAAGATGAGCAAGAGTTTAGGAAACAGTTTTTTTCTAAAAGATGCTCTTAAAATTTATGATGGAGAAGTTTTACGATTTTACCTTCTTAGCACACACTATAGAAGTAACTTTAACTTCAATGAAGAAGATTTAGCGACTGCAAAAAAACGTCTTGATAAAATATATCGACTTAAAAAGCGACTCTTTGGAGTGACTTATGAAGATGAAAAAACAGATTTTAAAAAAGAGCTCTTAGAGACGCTTAGTGATGACTTAAATATTTCAGCATCACTAGCACTAATTGAAGAGATGATAACTCGCGCAAATGAGACTCTAGATACCGCAGGAAAGCATAAAGAGCTAAAAAGAGAGGCTCTCTCAAATCTCTCATTTATAGAAAAGATTTTAGGTTTTGGCATAAAAAATCCTTATGAATATTTTCAATTTGGCGTTAATGAAGAGACAAAAACAGAGATTGCAAAACTCATAGAAAAAAGAGCTGAAGCCAAGAAGTCTAAAGATTTTGCAGCTTCTGACATGTTAAGAGATAAAATTTTAGCCTATGGAGTAAATCTAATGGATACTCCGCAGGGGAGTTTTTGGGAGAAGATATAACTATTTAGGGTTTTTTTATCCTATTTTTATATCCTGTATTTATGCGAAGACGAAGCCCTAGATAGTATGCGTACGTTATAGCTTTTTTTAGCAGATACGCACTATAACCTTTTACTTTTATCACTCCAAAGAGCTCTCCGCTTGCCCAGTTCCCACCAAGAGCGATAAATACTCCAAGAACTTTCGCATCAAATGGTGCAATAGTTTTGTTGTCAATCCTTTTGCGAATAGACTCTGCTGCATACTCTGCACTTCTCTCAGCGCTTTGGGCTGTTGGAGGAAGTATTTTCCCAGAAGCATCACGTATCTCTACACAATCGCCTATAGCAAATACGTTCTTTTTTTGAGCTATATTTAACATACTATCAGTAATAAATTGAGAAATTTTATTTTTTTTCACATCTATACACTCATTTAAATCGGATGCTTTTATACCGCCTGTAAAAATCATAAAGTGGTACTTTAGAGCTTCTTGGTTTTTAAAGTAGATAAAATTATCATCCAATTTTTCTATAAAAGCATTTGTTAAAATATTTACACCCAAAGCTTCAACTCTTTTATGCGTACTATTTATCAAAAAATCGCTCATACCTGGTAAAATAGTCTCACTTGCATCTATGAGATATATCTTTACGCTATTTATTCTGCTGCCTATTGTTTTTTTATAAACTTCTACAACATTTGCCATCTCAGCAGCCACTTCAACCCCGCTAAGCCCTGCTCCGCCAATGACTAAATTTATCTCTTGCGTCTCTTCATTTTGGAGTTTTTTATAGAGAAGATTTTCAAACTCTACTCTAAAATTGTGCGCTCTATGAAGGCTTTTAACTCCAAAACTATGCTCTCTTAAGCCTTCTATAAAAGAGAAAAAGTTTGTTTTAGCCCCAGTTGCGATTATAAGATAATCATAAGATATTGCTCCATCGCACAGCGCAACACTTTGTGCCTCAAAATCAACGCTCTGTACATTATCATAAATAAATGTCACTTTTTTCTTAAACCCGTTGCACCAGTCTTGCAAGTCAATAACAACGTCATGAAGGTCAAATCTGCCAGCTATATATCCATAAGCTTCAGTTTGGAGGTAGTGATATGGGTGTTTATCTATGAGCGTTACATCCATGTCGCTCTGCTGTGCCAAAAACTCTATAGCACGCAGACCACCATAACCACCGCCAATAACAACAACTTTCTTATTCAAATTTTGCCTTTTGTTAAATAAATAGTTAAAATTATACTCTTTTAAAGATTGATAAAATAGAAATTATTGGATAAAAAATGAATATTGAAGAGTTAAGAGTTTTATTAATAGAAAATTCACGAGATGCCACTGAAGAGTTTAAGAGGCTTTTTCATGGAAGAGGCGGAATTTACGGGAATTTTAAATATTTGAGTATAGATTCAATAGATAAAGTTCTAAGTGTTGCCTTTTATGCAAAAAGTGAAGATGAAGATAGCGTTCTTTTGATGCTAAGAGAGTTTATAGCATCTTCAATATACAAAACTTTAGTTGTGCAGAGACGCTATATAAAAGGCTCTATCAGTGAAGTTTTAGTGGGAGAGTTGGATGAGAATCTTTATGCAGTTGAAAATGGGATGAAATTTAAACTAAACCTTCTCTCAAACCAAAACAGTTACTACTTTGCAGATATGAAAAACGGCAGAACATTTGTGAGAGAGAACTCAAAAGACAAAAGAGTACTAAACCTCTTTAGTTATACCTGTGCATTTAGTGTCGCCGCAAAATTGGGTGGCGCACTAAGCGTCTCAAATATAGACATGAGCAAAGGCTCTCTCTCAATTGGAAAAGCAAATCACCATCTAAACAACATTGAGCCAAAAGGTGTTAGTTTTCTGCCTTACAACATACTAAAGTCATTCTCAAGGATAAAACAAAACTCTCCATATGACCTCATCATCATAGATCCGCCAACCTTTCAAAGAGGAAGTTTTGAAGCAGGTAAAGATTATGAGAAGATTGTAAAAAAACTCTCTCAAATCGCTTCAGATGGAGCTATGGTTTTAGCATGTCTAAACTCAACAGAGCTAGAGAGTGAATTTATCATAAACTTATTTAAGGAGTTTGCACCTGAATTTAGCTTTGTAAAAAGGCTTGAAAATTTAAAAGAGTTTGCAAATTTTGATGAGCAAAAATCTCTCAAAAATCTTCTCTTTAGTTACAATGAGTCGCCAAGAGAGCGCTCTTAACCTCTTCAAATTTCTCTTTACCTGAGAGTTTTTTAACAATTTGCAGACCAAAGCACATAGCAGTAGCTGGTCCGCGAGATGTTATCACATTTTCGTCTTGCACAACCATCTCTTTATCGCTAAAACCATCCTCTCTTATTTGAGCCTCAACGCTTGGATAACATGTATAGTTATGTTTTAAAACCCCAGCGCTATGAAGTGCAAGTGGTGCTGCACAAATCGCACCTATTAGTTTTGCATCTCTATCCATGATTTTAAGTATTTTTTGAACATTCTCATCATCTCTAAGAGCCAAAGTACCTTTCCATCCGCCAGGAAGAACTATCATCTCAAGAGCAGATACATCAACACTCTGTATCTCCACATCAGCTAAAACAACAACACCATGTGCCCCTCTTACCTCTTTTTTACTCCCTAAAGATGCAACGATAACCTCAATATCTCCTCGTCTTAAAACATCTATGATACTAATCGCCTCTATCTCTTCAAATCCATCTGCCAAAGGCACTAAAACTCTGCTCATATCTATCTCCTATTTTATCTATATATTACTCTTTATGTAGTTTTTTGATTTTATCAGATTAGCTCTGAAACATTGATAATTAATTGAATGGATTTATATTTTATGAGAATATAATTATTTTAGTAAAACTCAAGCCTTGATGAAGATTATATAAAGATGGTATAATCTACATAAAAAAGGTTGTTTTAGTTGAGTGAACTCTTAAAGTTGTTTCGTATTCATCAATATGTAAAAAACCTTTTTATATTTATGCCTCTGCTGTTCTCTTTTTCTTACATGGATTCTCATGATAACATCTATTCTTTTCTAACATTTATACTTTTTTCTATATTAGCAAGTAGCATTTATATCTTTAATGACCTCATGGATATAAATGAAGACAGAGCACATCCAACTAAGAAAAACCGCCCTCTGGCAAATGGAGCGGTCTCTACCAAGAGTGCAAAAATTCTAATTTTACTTCTATCATTTACATCCTTATCTCTCTCATTCCTGCTTAGTTTTGATCTATTTGTTGTTCTACTTATCTACTTTATTTTAAATATCTTCTACTCCATAAAACTCAAACATATCGCCATTTTAGATATCTTTATAATCGCTACTGGTTTTGTTTTAAGACTTTTCGCTGGTTCTGTTGTAACTGGCATAAACCTCTCCATGTGGATTATTCTTATGACTTTTCTTCTTGCGATATTTTTAGCACTTGCAAAAAGAAGAGATGATGTACTTCTATCGATTGATGGGCAAGAGACTAGAAAAAATATAGACGGCTACAACCTTGAATTTGTAAATGCCTCAATGGTTCTTATGGCTGGAGTTGTAATCGTTAGCTATATACAATATACAATATCGCCAGAGGTTATACATAGAATAGGAACAGAGTATCTATATCTAACCTCATTTTTTGTAATTCTTGGCATACTTAGATACATGCAGATAACTTTTGTAGAACAAGATAGCGCTAGTCCAACTAAAATCATTATAAGAGACACCTTTTTAAAACTAACCATAACCCTCTGGCTAATTAGCTTTTTGGTAATTGCAAAACTTTTATGATTGCACTTAGATATATACTATTTGCGCTTCTCTCGACTGCGCTAAATATACTTTTTCAGTACCTTAGCTTTATGCTCTATGATGGTTTCTTATCGCTATATATTGCGATGTTTATCGGAACAGTTGCAGGTTTGGTTTTAAAGTATATTCTTGATAAAAAATATATCTTTTTTCATACACCAAAAAGCAAAAAAGATGATGGCAAAAAGTTTTTTCTCTACTCTTTGATGGGAGTTTTTACAACTTTTATATTTTGGGGTTTTGAGATTGGATTTGACGCCCTTTTTATAGATGAAAATGCAAAATATGTGGGTGCTGTTATAGGTCTTAGCATTGGCTATGTTGTAAAATATTTTCTTGATAAAAAATTTGTATTTAAGGATTAGTAATGAGTCTGCTTAGCTGGGGAATGTTTCCAAATATAAAAAACAAAATCTTTAACCTAAGAGATGAAAAAAGCCTCTCTTTATACATTGAGACAACAGATGAGTTCATACCTTATGGAAATGGCAGAAGCTATGGAGACAGCGCGCTAAGTGAAAATATTGTTTATGCAAAACCATACAACAACTTCTTATCCTTTGATGAGCAAAACGGGATTTTAAATGCTGAGGCTGGTGTACTTCTTAGCGAGATTTTAGAAGCTTTTGTTAGTCGTGGATGGTTTTTAAGAGTGACTCCAGGGACAAAACTTATAACTTTAGGCGGAGCAATTGCCAGTGATGTTCATGGCAAAAACCATCATGTAGAGGGGTGTTTTAGCGAGTGTGTTGAAGAGTTTACTATCATGGGTGTTGATGGCAAAATAAAGAGCTGTAAAAAAGGCGATGAGCTGTTTTTAGCTACATGTGGCGGTATGGGCTTAACTGGTGTAATTCTTAGCGCAAAAATATCACTAAAGAAGATAAACTCTAAAAATATAAACCAAACAACCATTAAAACAAAAAACTTAAAAGAGACCTTTGAAGTGTTTGAAGCGCATAAAGAAAAGCCCTATTCTGTGGCTTGGATAGACTGTTTGGCAAAGGGTGAAGAGATTGGAAAATCTCTTCTTATGGTTGGAGATTTTGCAGATGATGGCAACTTGGAGTACAAAAGCAAAAAGAAGCTCACTATCCCATTTAATTTCCCATCATTTGCGCTAAACACTCTAAGCGTAAAGGCGTTTAACTATCTCTACTACGCAAAAGCAAAAGATGGCATCTCTTATCAAAAAGTAGATATCGATACATTTTTCTATCCGCTTGATGCCATTGGAGATTGGAACAAAATCTATGGAAGCGGTGGATTTACGCAGTATCAGTTTATCCTTCCTAAAGAGCAGAGTTATGAAGGATTAAGAGAGATTCTTACAAAGATTTCAGCTTCAGGAAAAGGGTCATTTTTGGCTGTTTTAAAGCTATATGGCAAAGAGAACGAAAACTACCTCTCATTTCCTCTTGAGGGCTACTCTTTAGCACTTGACTTTAAAATAGAGAGTGGACTCTTTGAGCTTTTAGACACGCTTGATGAGGTTGTCTTAAAATACGCTGGAAGAATTTATCTAACAAAAGATGTGCGTGTAAGTAAAGAGACATTTGAGAAGGGCTATCCTCAAATAGAGAAGTTTAGAGCATATAGAAAAGAGCATAAAATGGATAAAAAACTAAATTCACTACAATCAAAAAGGGTTCAAATATGAGTTATGTTTTAATAATCGGAGCAAAGAGCGACATAGCAAAAGAGGTCGCACGTGTATATGCAAAAAATGGTTATAACCTCTACTTAGCAGCAAGAGAGTCTTTAGAATTAGAAGATTTAAAACAAGATATTGAGATAAGAAGCGGTGTGGAAGTTAAGTTAGTTGAGTTTGATATAACTGCCTTTGATACCCATGAAGAGTTTTACACTTCGCTTCACGAGAGACCTCTTGGAGTTATTGTTGTAGCTGGTTTTATGTGTGAACAAAAAATTGCACAAAATGATTGGAACAAGACACTGCAAACCATAAACGTAAACTACACTGGTGCGCTTAGTATCTTAAACATAGTCGCAAATGATTTTGAAAAAGAGAGACGCGGTTTTATAGTGGGTGTAAGCTCAGTTGCAGGAGATCGTGGCAGAAAAGCAAACTATATCTATGGAAGTGCAAAAGCTGGTTTCTCTGCCTACTTGAGCGGTCTTAGAAATAGACTTTATGAGAGCGGAGTTAGTGTTTTGAGTGTAAAACCTGGATTTGTAAATACTAAA
Source organism: Sulfurimonas denitrificans DSM 1251 (assembly GCF_000012965.1). Taxonomy (NCBI): domain Bacteria; kingdom Pseudomonadati; phylum Campylobacterota; class Epsilonproteobacteria; order Campylobacterales; family Sulfurimonadaceae; genus Sulfurimonas; species Sulfurimonas denitrificans. The sequence continues at coordinate 1,286,411 of NC_007575.1, forward strand.
ATGACCCAAGCATTAGATTTGCCTCAAAATCTAACAGCTCAACCACAAGATGTTGCAGAGGATATATTTAACGCTCAACAGCGTGGAAGAAACATCCTCTATACAAAGTCTATTTGGATGTTTATTATGCTAATTATTAAACATATTCCAGAGTTTATTTTTAAGAAAATGAGCATATGATTAAGAGTTATCAAAAAGAGCTACTTTGGCTTTTTTTTATCTTTACATGTAAGATAGTTATACTTATTTTACTCCCTTTAACTGGCGATGAAGCCTACTTTATAAAGTGGGCAAATCATTTAGATTTTGGTTACTATGATCACCCTCCAATGGTTGGTTGGATAATATTTATAATGAGTTTTATTAGCGATTCGTACTTTTTTTTTAGACTTTTTGCAGTTGTTACAACTTTTGTAACTGCTTATGTCATCTATAAAATAGCTCTGCTTTACCATATACAAAAACATAAAGCTCTCTTAGTCTCGTTTATCTTTTTAGCTTCTCCTATTGATGTAGCACTTGTGCTTATAACAAATGATGTGACGCTTCTCTTTTTTAGCGCACTTGGAACTCTAATGTTTTTATACTCTTTACAAAAAAACAACCTATCTTACGCCATCTTCGCTGGTCTCTTTTTAGGAGCTGCTTTTTTAAGTAAATATTTTGCTGTTTTTTTAATGTTTTCTCTGCTCATTTTCTCTTTTTATATCTATGGGAGTCGTGCAATAAAGAGCGTACTTATCGTTGCATCAATAGTCTCTCTTTTTGTTTTTCAAAATCTCTACTTTAACTATAATAGTTGCTGGAACAATATACTCTTTAACTTCTTTGCAAGAACAGAATATAACAATTACAGTATTGACTCTATTTTAAGATATTTCTTATTTATACTATATATCTTCACCCCTTGGGGATTGTATTATTTATATAAAGCAAATTTTACAAAAAATAATCTATTTTGGCTTCTTATTTCAATTTTGGGTCTTGCATTTTTTGCCTTTTTAGCAGCCTCTTTAAAAAACAAAATAGGGCTTCACTGGTTTTTGATATTTACTCCCTTTATATTTCTGCTTTTTACTTTTATGGATGATAAATATCTAAAAAAACTTTTCCGCTATAACGCTATCTTTAGCGTTGTCCATATTGTTATATTGATAACTATCTTAAATATTCCTACCTCACTCCTAAGTGAGCATAGAAAATACTCAGATATTATTATCTACACAGAGCCTCAAGAGTTATGCAAAAAGCTTGAAATATTCGATGATGAGAGAATTTTTACACTTGGTTATTCAAGTGCATCTCTTCTCTCTCACTACTGCAAAAGAGAGATAGCTGTTCTTTTTAATAACTCAAAATATGGTCGGATGGATGATAAACTCTTAGATATTAGGAGGCTTAACTCTGAAGATATCACTATTTTTTATAAGAATCCTATAAAAGAGGAGAAGTTAAAAAATTTATGCTCTTCATTTGAACTTGGCAGTTTTGAGATAAGCGGTGCAACTTTTCACACTGCTACATGTAGAAATTTTAACTATAATGAGTATAAAAAAGAGTATCTTGAGTATCAAAATGAACACTTTTATAACATTCCAAAATGGCTTCCCATCGGGAAATGCTACTTTAAAGAGAGGTACTTTAATTGAATCTGGCCCTATTTGATTTTGATGGAACACTTAGCACAAAAGACTCTTTAGACGAGTTTTTAAGATATAGCGTTGGTAAAAAGAGATATATCTTAAATATGCTCAAATTTATCCCAAATTTCGCTCTTTGGAAGCTTAGAATAATAGATAACTCAACAGCAAAAGAGCGCCTTTTTTGGATATTTTTTAAAGATATGGATGAAGCTCTTTTTCGCGCAAAAGCAAAAAATTTCTCCCTATATAGACTCGATGCGATAATAGATGAAGCGAGGATGAAAGTCCTTGAGCAACACCAAGAAGGCAACTCAAGAGTAGTCATAGTTTCTGCTTCTATGAGATGCTGGTTAGAGCCATGGTGCCATAAAAACGGCATTGAGCTTCTATCTACCGAATTAAAGTTTGAAGATGGAAAATATAGTGGCAAATTTTTAACTCCAAATTGTCATGGGCAAGAGAAAGCCAGACGTATAAAAGAGCATTTAAATCTTGATGAGTATGAGACAATCTATGCCTATGGCGACAGCTCTGGAGATACGCAGATGTTAGCCCTTGCACATAAGAGCATAAAGTACTAAGAAAAAAGAGCTTTAAATAAATTTTTTAGCTATTTTCTACTCTTTTTATATCTATATTTTAATCCCACATTTTTATTAAAGTTAATATGTTAGTATCTAAACATTATTATTCATTTAAGCAAAATCAAAAGAAGTTAAAAAATGGAGAAGTTAATTGATGGCATATATGTCAAAACTTACGGCAAAGCAACTAATCAACCTGTAGTTTTTATACATGGATTTCCATTTGAGCACACACTTTACAATAATGTAATAGATGAGTTTAAAAATGTGTACTACTGTATCTCATATGATATAAGAGGCTTTGGCAATTCCAAGCTAAATAGCGCTCAATGCACAATTGAGAGCTATACAGAAGATTTAGAGAGTGTGATTTTGAGACTAAAGTTGGATAAACCAATTATTTGTGGGTTTTCTATGGGTGGTTATATCGCACTTAGAGCAAATGAAAAATTGCAAAAAAACTATAAAGCCTTGATACTTGCAAATACTACATCAAGCAGTGACAGCGATGAAGCAAAACTAAAACGCTCTGCTGCTATCTCAGATATAGATGCTAAAGGGATTGAACCTTTTATAGATAAATTTCTCTTAGTTGCTTTTAGTGAAGATTTTATTAAAAAAGAGTCACTAAAAATAGAAGAAATTAAAAACACTATTATGAATTCTAGCTCCATAGGAATAAAAGGAGCTCTCTTAGCCATGGCTAGCAGAGTAGATACTACTAAAAGCTTAAAAGATATAGATATTCCTGTTTTGCTGATAAGTGCAGAGAATGATAAAATAATATCTCCAGACATTATGGCGCAAATGGCAAATAGCATAAAAAAGAGTACTCTTGTATGCTTAAGCGGTAGTGGGCACATGAGTATGCTTGAGAAGCCAGATGAATTTAATACTGCCCTTAGAAGATTTTTAGAGACCCTTTAAAAAATATAAAATGGAGGTGTGTTATGAATATGAATCAAAATCAAATTTGTAAAGATAACAGTTGCAAAATAGAGTATAGTTCTTATACTTGCCCTATGCATCCTGAAATCATTAGAGATAGACCTGGGAGCTGCCCAAAATGTGGAATGGCATTAGAGAGAGTTATCGTCAAAGCGGATGAGGAGAATATTGAATTAAATTATATGCTAAAACGCTTTTGGATTAGTACTGCTCTTACTCTGCCTCTTTTCATTGTTGCAATGATGAACGATTTGGCTCCCCAATACTTACCTAAAAATATAACAATGAAAGAGATTCAATGGTTTCTTTTTCTGTTTTCACTACCCGTAGTACTTTGGGCTGGATGGCCTTTTTTTGTAAGGGGATATAACTCGCTAAGGACATGGAATTTAAACATGTTTACTTTAATTGCTATAGGTGTTTTGAGTGCGTGGATATACAGCATAACAGCACTTCTGTTTCCTGAGATTTTTCCAGCTCTTATGAGAACAAAAGAGGGATTGGTTCATGTATATTTTGAGTCTGCAGCAGTTATTACAACCTTGGTACTCTTAGGGCAAGTGTTAGAGTTAAAAGCCCGCAGTAAAACAAACGATGCCATTAAAACTCTTCTAAATCTTGCACCAAAAAGTGCCCATTTTATAGAAAAAAACGGGAATGAAAAAGAGATAAACCTTGAAGATATTCAAGTAGGAGATAAACTTAGAGTAAAACCTGGTGAGAAAATTCCAGTTGATGGGATAGTTATAGAGGGCAATAGCAATATTGACGAATCTATGATTACTGGAGAACCTATAGCTGTTCAAAAGTCGCTTAATGACAAACTTATCGGTGCAACCATAAATCAAAACGGTACTTTAGTAATGCAGGCTCAACGTGTAGGAAGTGACACAATGCTATCTCAAATAGTGCAGATGGTATCTTCAGCACAGCGCTCACGTGCTCCTATTCAGCAACTAGCAGACACGATATCTGGCTACTTTGTACCAGCTGTAATCCTTTGTGCAATTTTTGCTTTTTTAGGCTGGTGGGTTTTAGGACCTGAACCTCATCTGGCGTATGCTATCGTTGCAGCTGTATCAGTTTTGATTATTGCATGTCCTTGTGCTTTGGGTCTGGCTACTCCAATCTCTATTATGGTTGGAACAGGTCGTGCAGCACTTTTTGGCATCTTGATAAAAGATGCTCAAACGCTAGAGACAATGGAGAAAGTTACCACATTGGTAGTTGACAAAACAGGAACGCTCACACAAGGAAAACCTAAAGTAACAAAACTGATAATAGCTAAGAGTTTTGATGAAAATAAAGTTTTACAATATGGTGCGAGTTTAGAAAAAGCAAGTGAGCATCCCCTTGCAGAAGCAGTGCTTGAGTATGCAAAAGATAAAGGAATCTCTCTCTTAAGAGTTGATAACTTTAACTCCATAACAGGCAAAGGGATCGAAGGTGAGGTAGAAAATAAAAAGGTTGTACTTGGAAGCGATAAGTATCTCAATAGTTTAAATATATCAACAGAGGAGTTTATATCTCAAGCTGATGAACTGCGCACGGATGCAAAAACTGTAATTTTCATGGCGATAGACTCTAAGTTAAGTTCTATTTTCTGCATTGAAGACCCAATTAAAGAGACATCACTAGAAGCTATTAAACAACTTAAAAGAGACGGTATTGACATAGTGATGTTAAGTGGTGACAATGAAAAAACAGCCAATGCAGTGGCAAAAAAACTTGGTATTAGTAAAGTACATGCCAATGTTATGCCTGAAGATAAAGGAGATATAGTTAAACAACTTCAAAATGATGCTCAAATCGTAGCGATGGCAGGTGATGGGATTAACGATGCACCAGCTCTAGCCCTCGCTGATGTTGGAATAGCAATGGGCACTGGAACTGATGTAGCAATACAGAGTGCTGGTATAACACTTATAAAAGGTGATTTGCTTGGCATTGTAAAGGTTAGAAAACTGAGTCATGCCACCATGAACAATATCAGACAAAATCTATTTTTTGCATTTATATATAATACCCTAGGAGTACCAGTAGCAGCTGGAATTCTCTACCCATTTTTTGGAATATTACTCTCACCAGTTATTGCAGCTACTGCTATGAGTTTTAGTTCTGTATCTGTTATACTCAATGCTTTACGTTTAAAAAATATAAAGATTTAATAAAAAACTGGGAGCTTATTAAATTTTATATTATGACTCTCATAAAAGTAGATAAAACAGATAAAGAGAATATTAAGTTTATACAACTCACTAAGATACATGTTAAGGCTAATATGCTTTTTCAGTGAGATTGTGCAAAAATAAACAGAGTGATATGGCCTCTAAAAAGCACAAAACATAGTAGCTAATCAAACTCTTTACATTTTTTTTGTATAATCACTAAATTTTTATAAAAGGTAAAGAGGCACAAAAATGATAAATTATCAAAGCATAAAACCTTGGCTGTTTAAGCTAGAGCCTGAAGATGCACACATGCTTGCAGAGGCAGCACTTAGAATACCAAATGTTTGTCAAGTAGCCTTTAATCCATTTTTAGAGTCTCACTTCATAACAAACTCTATCTTAAAGCAAGAGCTTTTTGGTCGTACATTTTTCAATCCAATCGGGCTTGGCGCTGGTTTTGATAAAAATGCAACTATGATTCGTGCTATGCAAATTTTGGGTTTTGGTTTTACTGAGATTGGAACTATAACGCCAAAAGCTCAAGCTGGAAACCCAAAACCTAGAATGTTCCGTCATATTGAAGAGCAGAGTATTCAAAATGCGATGGGCTTTAATAACGAGGGGCTTTTAAGCGCACAAAAGAGATTAAAAAAAAGATTTCCATTTACTACTCCAATTGGTATAAACATCGGAAAAAATAAACTTACCCCAGATACGCAAGCTATAAATGACTACACAACTCTTATAAAAGCACTGCATGAGTTAGGGGATTATCTAGTAATCAACATCTCTTCTCCAAACACTCCAGGACTTCGTGATTTGCAAAACGAGGAGTTTATCACAAAGCTTTTTGAGGAATCAAAAGCAATAACTTCAAAGCCTATTTTGTTAAAAATAGCACCCGATATGAGTAAAGAAGATGCTGTTGCTCTTACAAAACTTGCAGTTCTTAAAGGTGCTGATGGTATTATTGCGACAAATACTACAGTTGATTATTCACTTGTAAAAGAGCCAAAAAGTATTGGCGGACTAAGTGGAGCAGTTCTTAAAGAGAAGAGTTTTGAGATATTTGAAGCAGTTGCAAAAGAGCTTTATGGCAAAACAACTCTTATATCTGTTGGTGGAATATCATCCGCAAAAGAGGTGTACAGACGTATTAAAGCTGGAGCTTCTCTTGTTCAGATATACAGTGGACTTATTTACGAGGGTCCAGATTTGATAAAAAATATAAACAACGAACTCACAGAGCTTATAAAAGCTGATGGATATACAAATATTACACAAGCAATAGGTGCGGATAGAAAATAATATGAAAATCTTTTTGGCACTTACACTTATTTTAGGAACTTTAATGGCATCATCACTACCAAAATATGAGACAAAAACTCTAAAAAATGGACTTCAAATTGTGGTTATTCCACTTAAAAACTCTACTAACGTCATTAGTACTGACATCTTTTACAAAGTTGGAAGTAGAAATGAAGTTATGGGTAAAACAGGCATTGCACATATGCTCGAACACATGAACTTCAAATCTACAAAAAACCTACCAGCTGGAGAATTTGATAAAGAAGTAAAGAGCATAGGAGGCGTAAATAACGCATCTACAAGCTTTGACTATACTCACTACTACATAAAATCAAGCACACAAAATTTAGGTAAATCTATTGAACTTTATGCGGAACTTATGCAAAATCTTCTTCTAAAAGATAAAGAGTTTCAGCCAGAGCGTGATGTTGTTGCTGAAGAGAGACGCTGGAGAACTGAAAACTCACCTTTGGGTTACTTGTACTTTGCTCTTTTTAACAATGCTTACGTTTACCACCCTTACCACTGGACTCCAATTGGATTTATGAATGACATCCAAACTTGGAGCATTGATGATATAAAAGATTTTCACAAAACTTACTATCAGCCAAGCAATGCTATTTTGATGATTACAGGTGATGTTGAGCCTAAAGATGTATTTAAAGCTGCAAAGAAAAAATTTGAGCATATTCTAAACAAGGCAAAAATACCAGAGTTAAAATTTGTAGAGCCTGAACAAAATGGCGCAAAAAGGGTAATAATTCACAAAGAGAGTGAAGTTGAGATGTTAGCTCTTACCTTTCATATACCAAACTTCAAACATGAAGATCAGATAGTTCTAAGTATGATTTCAGAGATACTCTACTCTGGCAAAAGCTCAAGACTTTATAAAAATCTTATAGAGGAAAAACAGCTTGTAAACAGCGTATATGCTTACAATATGGAAAACATAGATCCAGGTCTTTTTATCTTTATGGCTACATGTAATCCAGATGTTAAAGCTGAGGATGTAGAAAAAGAGCTACTTACGCAGATAGAGCTTATCAAAAATGAAAAAGTTGATAAAAAAGAGATCGAGAAAGTAAAGATAAATACAAAAGCTGATTTTATCTACTCACTTGAGAGTTCAACTTCTGTTGCAAATCTATTTGGAAGTTATCTTGTAAGAGGCGATTTGACACCACTTTTAACATATGAAGAGAATATTGAGAAAATTACTCAAGAGAGAATTCAAGAGGTTGCAAAAAAATACTTCAACTTTGACAAATCAACAACACTTATTTTAAAAAAAAGGTAACTAAATGGATATTGTAACTGGTTCGACTACTGCGCTAATTACCCCCTTTAAAAATGGAAAACTAGATGAGAGTGCATACGCAAATCTCATCAAAAGACAGATAAACAATGGCATAAATGCCGTTTGCCCAGTTGGAACAACTGGAGAGAGTGCTACACTTAGTTATGCTGAAGATAAGAGATGTATAGAGATAGCTGTTGAAATCTGCCGTGGCACTGCAACTAAAGTTTTAGCAGGGGCTGGTAGCAACTCAACTTCTGAAGCGATAGAAGCAGCCATCACCGCTCAAAAATGCGGAGTTGATGCAATTTTTTCAGTAGCGCCTTATTATGTAAAACCATCTCAAGAGGGACTTTATCAGCACTACAAAGCAATTGCAGAGTCTGTAAGTGATATGCCATTTATGCTCTATAATGTTCCAGGAAGAACTGTTGTAGATATTAGTGCAGATACTGTTATAAGACTATTTGATGATGTTAAAAATATCTATGGCATAAAAGAGGCAACTGGAAGCCTTGAGCGTACAGTAGAACTTCTCTCTCGCAGACCTGAACTTAAAGTATTTAGTGGTGATGATGCGATTGACTATCCTATCCTTGCAAATGGAGGAGCGGGGATTACCTCTGTTACTTCAAACCTTCTTCCTGATTTAAAAAGTGAGTTGGTAAAAAAAGCACTTAACGGTGATTTTACGGGCTCAAAAGCTATAAATGATATGCTTTTTCCTATAAACAAAGCTCTATTTATAGAATCAAATCCTATTATGATAAAAGCAGCCATGTATATTGCTGGACTTATAGATACGCTTGAATATAGACTTCCTCTAGTCGCTCCAAGTGTTGAGAATATGAAAAAGATTGAGAGTGTTATGAAAAATTATGAAATTAAGGGTCTTTAAAATGGTAGAAAAAATCATGCAAGGCAAAACTCTCTTTGTTAGTGGCGGAACTCGTGGAATCGGAAAAGCAATTGTATATGCGTTTGCTCAAAGAGGGTGTGATGTAGCTTTTACTTATGCAACAAAAGCTGAAACTGCAGATGAGATTATTGCTGATGTTGAGTCAAAATATGGCATAAAAGCAAGAGCTTATAAACTTGACATTTTAGAGCCTGAGACATATAAAGATGTTTACGTTGAATTTGATAAAGATTTTAATAGATTAGATTTCTTTATCTCAAACGCTATCATCTCTGGGCGCGCTGTTGTTGGCGGATTTGGTCCATTTATGAGATTAAAGCCAAAAGGGTTAAATAATATATATACAGCAACTGTTGATGCCTTTGTTGTGGGCGCTCAAGAGGCGGCGAAGAGAATGGAATTAACTGGTGGCGGAAGTATTATAAGTATGAGTTCTACTGGTAACCTTGTATATACCCCAAACTATGCAGGTCATGGAACAAACAAAGCAGCAGTTGAGGCAATGGTACGTTATGCAGCTGCTGAGCTTGGAGAGAAAAAAATTAGAGTAAATGCTGTGAGTGGTGGACCAATTGACACTGACGCACTCAGAGCATTTCCTAACTATGAAGAGGTAAAGAGCGAGGTAATAAAGCGCTCTCCACTCTCTCGTATGGGAGAAGCTGAAGATTTGACAGGCGCATGCCTTTTTCTCTGTTCAGAGGCATCTTCATGGCTTACTGGGCAAACTATTGTTATTGATGGCGGAACAACTTTTCAATAAATAAAAACTAAAATATTTACTAAAAAAATGGTACTATCCTCATATGAAAAAGATTGAAAAATTAATTGAGCACTTAAATCTTATATATTATGAGTATGATAGAGCTACCCACTCGTTTATACTTGATAGAAGCTACTCAAATGAGCATGTATTTGAGGAGCTTATTAAAATAACATATATTTTAAGCAAACATAATATAAATTTTTTTGTAGATGAAAATAAATCTTTAATTTTAAACAGCAAAAATAGTTTTTCTTTAAAAATAAAAAGAGTTATGAACTCTTTTATACAAAATTTAAAAAATAGATCTTTAAATATCTATGTTCTTAATGACAAAAAAGTAAAATGGGCTAAAAACTTACCTGTCATAAAGATAGAGACGATAAATACAACTTTTAACATCTCATCTTATGATGCTTTGATTTTTACTTCAAAAAGCGCTGTATATACCTTAAATTCATACAATACAGAGTGGAAGAGCAAACCTCTTTACGTAATAGCTCCTCAAACTGCAAAAGTAGCTAGCAATCTAGGTGGTAAGATAAAATTTGTAAGCAGAGAGAATCATGGAGATGAGTTTGCTGATGAATTAATTCCTCTTTTAAAAAACAAAAAAGTTCTATATGTACGAGGTTCTAAAGTTGTCTCAAATTTGGTAGAGAAGCTTAATGCAAATGATGTCATTTGTGATGAAGTTATAGTTTACCAAACTGTATGTTCAGAGTTAAAAAAGAAGATAAAACTTCCAAAAAACTCTGTAATTATCTTCTCCTCTCCATCTACGATAGAGTGTTTCTTAAAAAATGTCTCTTGGGATGAGAGTTATAAAGCTGTATCTATCGGTCATACTACTCAAAAATATTTTCCACCATACATAACTCCTGTCGTCGCTGATACACCTTCACTCGATTCATGCGTAAAAAAAGCCATAGAGTTGATATCCGAAAAGTAGAGCATTAAGTGTTTATTTTATAAACCATTGTATAATGTTTGAATATACAAACAAAAAAAGGGAATTAATATGAAAAATATAAAAACAACACTGGCAATTTTATCTTGCTCTATTATGCTTAGTTCTAATATTTTAGCAGATGCAACGCTTCCACCACCGATACAAGATGTTGTAAAAATGGAGAAATTAGCAGGTCCAGCAGGTCCATTTACAACAAAAGAGAATTTTCCAAAAGATTACTTTTTAATGCCAAAAAATCTTCCATATTTAGTTGGCATGACACTATATGACAACTCAAGTGCAAAACTAAATCTATCAAAAGAGCAGATTGAAGCTATTTTAAAAATCAAAGATGAGTTAATGGCAAAAGCTGCAAAAAAAGCACTCGTTATTAAAAACTTAGAACTTGAGATGATGAAAGAGGTATCATTTAAGCTAAATTCTAAAAAAGCTACAGAACTTTATCCAGCTGTCGATGAGATAGCAAAACTAAGAGCTGAACTTACAAAGATACATCTTGATTGTATAGAAAAAGTAAAGGCTGTTCTAACCCCTGAACAATTTGAAGAGATGCTTGATTATGGTGTTATAAATATGTTCTAAAAACTGTAAAACCAATCTTTTGATTTTCTTGAGAGGGGATTTTGTTCATAAAATTCCTCTTCATCAAGTTTAAATCTAAAATTTTGGATGTATATACTTACCAACTTATAAGCCTCATTTATCTCTTTAAACTTCACAGCGTCTCCATCTGGCATATCTGGATGATATATCTTTGATAACTTTTGATACTTTTTTTTAAGCTCACTCTGTGTTATTTTTGACGCTATCTCTAATATATCAACTGCTTCTTGAAACTTTTCAAAATTCATTGCTTATCCTTATATAAGGAGTCACTAAATATAAAATTTACACCCATTTCAAAAAGTACATGTGAGCGCAAAGTACTATTTACTGTATAGACTCCTACAAAGAAACCTGCCTCTCTTAACATCTCGACACTCTTCTTATCAACTAATTCATCATTTAAGCAGTATCCATCAACTCCTAGCCCTCTTAAATAGGAGAGTAGCTCTTTTGGATGAGAATCTTCCGCCAAAGCTGCTGTTGGAATATGAAGCTTTGTTTTGATGATTTTTAAATACTCATGTCTGAATGAGGATACCAAAACCCTATCACTGCACTGAATATCATTTATCTCTTTTACTATCTTCTCAACTACTTCATTATCACTAAAGGCGTAACTTATATCTTTAATCTCTAAATTTAAAAAAAGATTGTTCTCTTTTATAAATATAAGTGCATCATGCAGTGTTAAAAGCGGCTCTGCTTTTGAATTATCTGTATAAAACCAACTCCCATAATCAAGTCTCTTTAACTCTTCAAATGTAAAATCGCAAACTCTATATGGCTTTTTTGAATCAAATTCGGATAGTTGTGAGACGTTTGTAGTTCTAAGCAGCGTATCATCATGCATAATTATCGCAATACCGTCTTTGCTTAGCTGAGTATCTATCTCTATAAAATCAGCTCTGCCAATACTCTTTTTTAGTGCGTTAAGCGTGTTCTCTGGGGAGAGTGAATTTGCCCCTCTGTGAGCGACGATAAGTTCTGGTTTATTTAATAGTTCTAAAAAATTCATATCCTATTTTATCCTATTTAAAGAGAGCTCATACTTAATACTCTCTTTTGTTTGCCCAACTATCTGCTCTATACTCAGAGCTGCAGGAAATATTGGCTTAGAGAATGCTACTCTTATCTTTTTTGGTTTTGGAAATAGTTTGCCAGTTCCAAGCGCTTCATAACTTCCATCAATTGTCACAGGAACAATTGGGATGTTAAATATCTTTGATAACATCGCAAAAAAGGGTCTAAATTCTAAGAGCTCTCCATCTCTAGTTCTAGCACCCTCTGGAAAAATAACAAGATTATTACCCTCTCTTAGAGGCAAAGCGCAATACTGCATTGTGTGTTTTAAATTTTGATTAGCATCTATTAGTATAGTCTGTCCATGTTTTGATATTGGACCCAAGAGTTTTGTTCCAAAAACCTGTTTGTAGGCAAGAAAAAAACTCCTCTTTAAAACAGCATAGGGCAAGAGAGCTTCAATTAAAAAACCATCCAGCATACTTTGATGAGATGGCGCTATGATACATGGATAGGATGGAATATTCTTATAACCTTTTACTTCAAGTCTAAAGTAGAGTTTGAAAATAGGAAATAAGATGCTCTTGTAGATAGACATAATTATAGGCGAGTAATATAGTTTTTCATCTATCTTCTCTTTTAGTATCTCATCCCACTTTGGCATTAATACTTTTATGGTACGGCTATATCTTTTTATGTACGCATGTAAGAGCCTCATGCTCATAATATTTGAAAATATAGCCTCATCAATTTTTACTCCAAAACTCTGCTCAATAAAAACAAAAAGCTCTACATAATTAAGAGAATCAAGCCCTAAATCAAGTTCAAGATGGGAGGATGGATAGATTTTATTTTTTGTAATTGTTGATATATACTCTCTTAGTACTTTATAAATTTCATCATCTATATCATCCTCTTTTATATGATTTTTTTCATCACTCAAGAGTTCATCTGAACTAAGCGAGCCAATTGGCGAGAGAAGGATTTTATACCCTTTTATCTTATCCTCACTATTTACATCAAGGTTATAAAGTTCAACGCCATACCACCTTATCTCCTCTGTAATGTTGATAATTTTTGCCTCTCTTAGAGCGTCAAAATTTGGATAGATAAATGCGAAATAGTAACCATCTTTAAGAGTTATTAGCGCCTCTTTTATATATGGAGTGTAGGAGAGTAAAAGCTGTTCTTTGTTATGCAAATCCATATTTTTTCTTTAATATAAGGTTTATATTTATAGCTAACTTAATGTCAAGCCTACCTTAAGAGCCAAAAGGTTAAAATACGCGAAAAAAACAAGGCTTTATTTGTTAAATATTCCTAATTTTCTAGCATCTCTGCGTATTTTTATAGCTCCTATTATGTTTTGGATAATCTTAAATCCATCTATTTTTACAGATAATGGTTATCACATCTCGTGGAGTTACTACACAGCTTCACTTCTTTTTGTTTTGGCTAGTGTAACTGATTTTTTTGATGGTTACATTGCACGAGAGTGGAATCAGATGACAATGCTTGGAGCAATTATTGACCCCTTGGCTGATAAAATGCTTATTATTGCCGCATTTTTGGGGCTTATGATGGTTGGAGAAGCTAGTGCTTGGGCTATTTATATAATCATTATTCGTGAACTCTTTATCACAGGTATTCGTACTGTGGCACTTAGTGAGGGGTTAAATATAAAAGCATCATTTGCAGGAAAGGTTAAAACTGTTGTTCAGATGATTGCAATTGGTTTTTTGCTTATGCACTGGCCATTTGGGACTGAACTTTTATGGCTTGCAGTCACACTCACAATCTACTCTGGTTTTGAGTATCTTTGGGGATTTAGAACTTCTCTTTTAGTGGAGCGAAGCAGATGAGTTTTTTAATATCTTTAGCAGTTTTATCAGCGCTTATATTTTTTCATGAGCTAGGTCACTACTTTGCAGCTCGTGCTATGGGTGTTCGTATAGAGGTTTTTAGTATTGGATTTGGCAAAAAAATCGCTTCATTTAACAGATGGGGGAGTGAGTGGAGATTGGCGCTTATTCCACTTGGCGGTTATGTAAGGATGAAAGGTCAAGACGATAGCGATCCTACAAAAAAGAGCTATGACAACGACAGCTACAATGTAAAAACTCCATTGCAGAAGATATTTATCCTTCTTGCTGGTCCTTTAGCAAATTTTGTTTTAGCTTTTTTCCTCTACTTTGTCATCGCTCTTGGCGGTCCAAACATCCTCTCTGCTGTGATTGGAAAGGTAGTAGAAAACTCTCCAGCACATGCAGCTGCCCTAGAGACAAACGACACAATCCGCTCTATAAATGGCGTAGAGATAACAACATGGGAAGAGATGGCAAAGTTTATAGAACTCTCTGATGGCTCACTTAAACTTGAAGTCCAAAGGGGAAAAGAGATAAAACAGATTATCTTAACTCCAAAAATTACTCAAACTACAAATATTTTTAATGAAGTTATTGAAAAAAAGATGATAGGCATTGGAAGTGCGGGAGTTACTCATAAGCTTAATCTCGGCATCAGCGAGACTCTCTCTTATGCAACAAAACAGACAATATTTGCTTCAACTCTAATCTTTAGTGGACTTAAAAAACTGCTATTTGGGGAGGTTCCTGCTAATGAACTTGGCGGTGTTATATCTATAGTAAAACTAACCTCAGATGCAAGTGAAGCTGGATGGATGAGCGTGCTCTTTTTTGCAGCTCTTATCTCTGTAAATCTTGGAGTTTTAAACCTCTTACCAATTCCAGCACTAGATGGCGGGCATATCATGTTTAACCTCTATGAATTTCTCTTTAGAAGAGAGGTTAATGAAGCTATTATGATAAAACTAACAATTGTTGGTTGGGTGATACTTTTCTCATTAATGGGACTAGGACTTTACAACGATATAAACAGACTTATAGGATAGATAATGACAAAAGAAGAGTACAAACTATATATTGATGATGTTATAAGAAGAGTTGAGTTTGCTAGAGTTAGATTTAACGATAAGCATATCGTAAAGATTGTTGCAATAAGTAAATATTCAACTTGCCAAGAGATAAAAGCACTCTACGAGATAGGTCAAAGAGCCTTTGGTGAGAATAAAGCTCAAGACTTAAGAGTAAAAAGCAGTGAACTTGATGAACTGCCTCTTGAGTGGCATTTTGTAGGAAACTTGCAAAAAAATAAAATCAACAATCTTCTAGATATTAACCCTTCACTTTTTCAAGCTCTTGACTCTTTAGAGTTAGCTCATGAGATTCAAAAAAAGCTACATGTAAGAGATGTGAAACTAGAAGCGCTACTTCAGATAAACTCCGCAAAAGAGGAGTCTAAACATGGTGTTATGCCTGAAGATGCAGTGCAAATATATAATCAAATAAAAAAAGAGTGTCCAAATATCACTCTTCGTGGCGTTATGAGTATCGGTGCACATACAGACGATAAAAAAATAATTAAAAAGAGTTTTGATACAACTTATGGCATTTATAAAGAGCTAGAAGATGCAGATATCTGTTCTATGGGTATGAGTGGGGATTTTGAACTAGCTATCGAGTGCGGCTCAAACATGATAAGATTAGGTTCTATCATGTTTAATAAGTAACTTCTCTTTATAAAAAGTTACTTCATTACCTTTCTAGCATTTAATGGCTGAGTTGGTCTATTGTTCTCATGTCCAAAAACATCGAAAAACTCTTTTATTTGCTCTTTTGAGAGAGTTGCATAATTTTTCAATACAAACCATCTAACTCCTTCACTGCATGGCGGAGTTGTAAGAGAACCATTAAATCTAAAATATGATTTATCTTTTGGAAGAATTTCGTTTATCATGCTTGATTGAAGTCCACAACCTGCTTTGGCATTAGCGCTATGTGGCATTTTATCCCAAATTTTTCTAAGAATTTCATTCTCTTTTCCTTCCTCAAACATAAGTGCGACAACTGCTAACTCTGCATCTTTTGAAGCATGCACAAAGTGTAGTTCTAGCGGAAAACTTTTCCCCTCAATCATATTTTCACTCGGTGTATGAAAATGAAACTGTTTTAGATTAAATACGGTTCCATCTATCTTTATACTGCTCCCCTCTTTTACATCAACTTGAATCGTATGTCCATTGTTTACAATTCCAACAGCATCTGTTTTGTAGTTAAACTCTATGTTTTCAAGCCCATTTGTTACAACTACACCATCTTTTGAGATATTTATAGGAGATTGTGAACGTCCATTTTTACATGTACTATATTCAGGAGACAATTCGCCCCAATTTTGTGGAGCCTCGTGACCAGTATATCCCCAGTGGGTAGCTCCTCCAGCTGCAAAAAGAGAACTACTAACTAGCGCAGCAATAGCGTAACTTGATAACATTTTACCTAATCTCATATATAAACCTTTGTGATTATTTTGTCAAAATTTTGTCAAAAGATTGTATCGTATAAAAATTAAATAGAGATTTTTATAGCAACCTGTATGAAAAATTTGATAAAAAAGTAAAAAATAGAATAAAATAGCGTATGAATAATAAAATATATGACCTTATAGTTGTTGGTGGCGGAGCTGCTGGAATGATAGCAGCCATAACTGCCTCAAGAGATAAAAAAAGTGTTCTTCTCCTAGAGAAACTCCCACAAATTGGTACAAAATTAAAAGCAACTGGTGGTGGAAGATGTAACCTCACAAACACACTTGACAATGAAGAGTTTATGCAGATGTTTGGAAAAAACGGACGCTTTATGCAAGATGCACTTAATCTATTTGACCATAAATCACTTATGAATTTTTTTAAAGAGATTGGTGTTGAAACACACGCACCTGATGGCTTTAGAGTTTTTCCTTCTTCACACTCTTCATCTACTATTATTGAAGCGCTTCTTAGTGAGATGCAAAGAGTTGGGGTTGAGATATTAAAATCCCAAAGAGTTAAAAAACTTCTACATGTAGAAGGAAAAATAGTTGGTGCCTCAAGTGAAACTCAAACATTTTATACAAAAAATATCATAGTTGCAACAGGAGGACTTGGATATCCAACACTTGGCGCACAGGGCGATGGATTAGAGATGGCAAAAGAGGTAGGACATTTTATCACAGAGCTACATCCTGCTATGATGCCTCTTCAAACCAGAGAAAAATGGGTTGAGAAGTGTCGTGCCGATACAATCGCTAAAGTTGAACTTAGAGTAGATATGAAAAAACACTCAAAAATAAAAGCGTTTGGAGATTTAATTTTTACAAAAAATGGCATTAGAGGTCCTGTTGTTCTTGATGCTGCAAGGGATTTAACTCCGCTGCTTGATAAGTATGGAGAGGTGCCAATTTTATTAAATCTTACAAAAGGGATGAATGAGGAGCAGCTTTTAAAACATATAAAAAACGAGGTAGCAAAAAACCAAAGCGCTAGTATCCTTGAACTATTAACCACCCTACTCCCAGCCCCAATATCAACGGAGTTGTGTGAACTCTCTGGCATAAAGACAGACTTGACTTATGGGAAAATTTCAGGTGAGTGCAGAGCAAAGCTTATCAAACTTCTAGCATGGACACCGCTGAGTATAGTTGGGCATGAGGGCTTTAAAATGGCAATGATTACAAGAGGAGGAGTTGACTTAAAAGAGATTGAGCCAAAAACAATGCAGAGCAAAGTTATAGATGGGCTTTACTTTTGTGGAGAGATTATGAATCTTGATGGACCATGTGGAGGTTATAACCTACAGTGGAGTTTTTCAAGCGGCTTTTTAGCTGGAAAACTTAAATGAAATACCTAATTGAAGCAAAACCATAAACTTTAGTTTTTGAAATCATCTCTACATGCTCATTAGTGACAATGCCACCAAGTGCAAAAACCTTTATTTTACACTTACTCAAAAGCTCCTCCAAGTCATTAACTCCTTTTGGCTCTCCTTTATCTGGTGAGGCAAAAATTGGGCTGTATGTAACAGCATCAGCTCCTAATTTTTGAGCTTGTAATACTTCCTCATGCGAATGAGTACTGATTATCACCTCAAGATTTTTACTCTTTGCTAGCTCTATCTCACAAAATTGCTTTGATGTAAGATGAACTCCGTCTGCTCCAAGAGCCTTAGCTAGATAAATATCTTGATGTACAAATGATTTAACACCGCCAATTTCTTTACATGTAAGAGTAAAAACAGAGGCTAACTCTTCATAATTAGTAGCTGTTTTGTCACGAAAAAGTACATATTCTGGCTTCTGTTTTTTTAACTGTTTATACAAAGTTTGGTAAAAAATATCACTATTTTGTGTATAAAACTGTGCTGATGTTATAAGATATTTTTGCATTTTTGCTACTTTAGTATAAATTTACTATTTTTTTAAAAAATTCATAATAGCCAATTATACCTCGCAGCAATTAACAGAGCTTTTAGTGACGCCAATATGACATTTTTCATTAGATACTTTTAACATCGTATCGTATAAAATGTCAAACTTTCATTATAGGCAATAGGAGAAAATCATGGTTGAAAATATTTTAAAAAGAGATGGTACGCATAAAGAATTTTTATCTTTTAAAATTGAAGATGCTATCAAAAAAGCGTTTAAATCTCAAAATATTATCTATGATAGTTCAATCTTTTTTAATGTACTTGATGAGCTTAAAAATAAAAGAGTTATCGCAGTTGAAGATATTCAAGATTTAATTGAAAAAGAGCTTTATAAATCAAGATATTTTGATGTTATGCGCTCTTTTATGATTTATCGCCACACTCATAAAATGCAAAGAGACAGCCTTCTTAGTGAAGATACAACATATATAAACTCTACTCAAACTATTGAAGAGTACATACTTGGAACAGACTGGCGTATAAAAGCAAACTCAAACACTGGCTACTCAAATGCAGGACTTGTAAACAACACAGCAGGTAAAGTAATAGCAAACTACTGGTTGGATAAAATCTACTCAAAAGAAGAAGGCTATGCTCACCGCAATGGTGATTATCACATCCACGATTTAGATTGTTTAACTGGATATTGTGCTGGTTGGTCTCTGCGTGTTTTGCTTGATGAGGGTTTTAATGGAGTAAGAGGCAGAGTTGAGAGTGACGCTCCAAGACACTTCAGAGAAGCTTTAGGACAGATGGCAAATTTTTTAGGCATACTTCAAAGTGAATGGGCTGGTGCACAAGCATTTAGCTCATTTGACACGTATTTAGCGCCTTATGTATTTAAAGACAAACTGCCATATAATGAAGTAAAAAAAGCTATAAGAAGTTTTATATATAATTTAAATGTACCAGCACGTTGGGGTCAGTCGCCATTTACAAACATAACTATCGATTGGACTGTACCTTCTGACTTACAAGACCAGATTCCAACATCTAAACAACTACACCTTTTCAAAGGTATGTTAGATAGTGAACTAGAAGAAATGGCATTACAAAGAGGTGTCAAGTCACTTCAAGAGATGACATACAAAAATTTCCAGCCAGAGATGAATCAGATAAATAGAGCTTACTATGAGATTATGACTGAGGGAGATTTAACTGGGCAACCATTCACATTCCCTATTCCAACTGTTAACATTACGGAGGATTTTGATTGGTATGGAGAAAACACAGATGTACTTTTTGAAAATACTGCAAAGATTGGTTCATCATATTTTCAAAACTTCATTGGCTCTCAATACAAAAGAGATGTAAATGGAGATTTAGTGCCAAATGAAGAGGCTTATAAACCAGGGCATGTAAGAAGTATGTGTTGTAGGCTACAACTAGACTTACGTGAGCTTCTAAAGCGTGGTGGTGGGCTTTTTGGAAGTGCTGAAATGACTGGAAGTATAGGCGTTGTAACTATAAATATGGCTAGACTTGGCTTTTTATATAAAGGAAGCAAAGAGGCTCTTTATACTCGTCTTGATCAATTAATGGAACATGCAAAATCTACTCTTGAGAAAAAAAGAGTTTTTATTCAAGAGATGTATGATAGAGGTCTTTACCCATATACTAAACGTTATCTGCCAGGATTTAGAAACCACTTCTCAACTATCGGTGTAAATGGTATAAATGAGATGATTAGAAACTTTACAAGTGATGCTTACGATATCAGTGATAAAAGAGGCGAAGATTTCGCTATTGAGATTTTAGAGTATATTAGAGCTAGAATGGTTGAGTTTCAAGAAGAAACAGGAAACCTTTACAATCTTGAAGCAACTCCTGCTGAGGGAACAACTTATAGATTTGCAAAAGAGGATAAAAAGCGTTATGGCGACTCAATACTTCAAGCTGGAATGGGTGATAATATCTACTATACAAACTCATCTCAGATACCAGTTGATTTGACAAACGACCCTTTTGAAGCGTTAACTCTACAAGATGACCTACAGTGCAAATATACAGGCGGAACAGTTCTGCACCTCTATATGCAAGAGAAAATCAGCTCAACTGAAGCGTGTAGAAAATTAGTTAAAAATGTAATATCAAATTTTAGGCTTCCTTACATTACGGTAACTCCACTCTTCTCCGTATGTCCAAAACATGGATATATTGCAGGTGAGCATGAGTATTGTCCAAAATGTGATGAAGAGTTACTTAGCGATGTTACAATCGCATCTTAAAAAGGAGGTGGAAAATGAGCAAAAATGAAGCTTTAGCTATGTTGAATGAAAAAAGACAAAAGTGTACTGTGTACACAAGAGTTATGGGTTATCACAGACCCGTAGAGAGTTTTAACGTAGGAAAAACTGGTGAGCACAAACAGAGAAAACAATTCACTGAGTGCTAGTGTAATATATGACTTAACGTCATTCACCCACTTAGATTACCCAGACCACCTATCTTGTATAGTGTGGTTTAGTGGGTGCAATATGAGATGTGATTACTGCTACAACAAAGATATAGTTTTTGCCAAAGATGGCAAATACAGCTATAAAGATATCCTTGACTTTTTAAAAACTAGAGTAAATCTGCTTGAAGCAGTTGTTTTATCTGGCGGCGAAGCCTCTTCTTATAATTTGGTTCCATTTTGCCTCAAGATAAAAGAACTTGGATTTAAAATAAAGCTCGATACTAACGGCACAAATTTCTTACATGTAGAAGAGTTAATTAAACTTAATCTCTTAGATTATGTAGCACTTGATTATAAAGCTCCAATGGCAAAATTTACCCAAATAACTCACTCAAATAAATTTGATGAATTTAGCAAAACTCTTGATTTTTTAATAGAACAAAATATTGACTTTGAGGCTAGAACAACACTTCATAGTGATTTGTTATCTGAGAGTGATATAAATGAGATTATAAATGATTTAACTAAGCGTGGGTATAAAAAAGAGTACTATATTCAAGAGTTTGTAGAGACAGAGTCAAATATAGGCGATTTAAAAAGAGCGAAAAAGAGCTTTGATAAATCTCTTTTACAAAGTGACCTTAAAATTGTTTTTAGATGACATATATCAATAGAGTTTATTTTAATTATTTGATAGAATACATCTATGGAAAATAAACTTAATAAAAGAGAGCGATACAAAGCTCAATTAAAGCCGATAGACTATTACAAAGATTTTGAAAATATTGATTTTGAGAGTCTAACAGAGATAGATAGATTTTATCTTCAAGATTTTGGGATATTTAATACAAATTTCCTTGAAGATGAGTTTACAGTGCGTATTCGCATCCCTGGTGGAAAAATTAGTGCTGAGAATTTTCAAAAAATTGCAGATATTGTTGATGAGTATAATCTAACTATCATCTTAACTGCAAGAAGCGGTATTCAGCTCCATAACGTAGAAGCAGATAACGTTTTAGAGATACACAAGCGTATAAATGCTCTTGGCGTATCTACATGGCAAAGCTTTGGTGATAACGTTAGAAATATCATTACAGACGCATATGATGGCTGTGGTAGCTCATCTGAGATAGAAACATATCCTATAGTTATGGCTATGCATAACTTTATAATAGAAAATCCACGCTATGTTGGAATGTTGCCTCGCCGTATCTCTGTTGGAATTTCAGGCAATCGCTCAAACGTAAGCTCTTTTTTTGCAAATGATATATATTTTGCACTTGCCAAGAAAAATGGACTCTTTGGCTTTAATGTATATATGGGCGGCAAAAATACTGAAGTAGCCATAAGTGCTGATATATTTTTACTTGAAGCCGAAGTGTTGGGTTTTTTCAAAGCATTTATTGAATCGTTTTACGTTAATGGCTCTCGCTCTTCAAGAGCAAAAACTAGAATTTTTCATATGATTGAAGAGATAGGGATGGAAGCACTTAAGGCTTTTATCCAACAAGAGTATAAAAGTGATTTTCAAACTGCGGGTGAGTTAATATTAGAAAAAACAAAGTTTGAAGCGTTCCATAAGCTTAAAAATGGAAAATATGGATTTTGCTATCAGACAGATTTTTCAAGATTGAAAACTGATGAGATAAAAAATATAGCTGCATACGCTACTGTAAACTCTCTTGAGATTCGTCTTGGAATGGATCAAAACATCTATCTTATCGGATTAAATGAGCCATCAACTCCACTAAAATCACAAGCACTAAGCAGCACCATTGTTGCATGCGCTGGAAATCTCTGTCCTTACGCTGTTTGGAGCATAAAAGATGAGACTTCATATCTGCCTTTAGAGAAGATAAATAAGCATGGTATTCAAGTCGGGTTTTCTGGCTGTGCTAAGGGTTGCGGAAGACACAGACATACCGACATTGGATTAATAGGGCTAAAAACAAACAACTTTGGAAATACTGATGGTGGAGCTAGAATTTTCATAGGAGCTAGCCACTCAGATGGAGCTTATGCTGGTCGACAACTCTTCTCAATGGTACCTTTTATACACTTAGAGAGCGTCATCTCTTTAGCAATTAAGTTTTTTGAACTTAGTACATGTAGTGATTTTGAAGAGTTCGCTACTAAGGTATTGAACAACTACTCTGAAGAGTTTGTATCTTTATGGTTTTTAGCAAATTTAGAGACAAATAAGTGCATAGAACTACTCAAACAAGACTCTACAACAACATATGAGTATGAAAAAGAGTTACTAAAAAAAGAGTTTGGCGAGCTTGATTTTTGGGAGCATGTAGATGAAAATTTTCACGATGCTATAAGCTATCTATCTAAAGAGTTATGGACTATTGAGGGCGAGGATCCTCACTATAAGCCAAAGATAGAAAGAGTTAATTTTCGTTAAGAAGAAGTTGATATCCAAAACCTTTTATATTTTTTATAAGCATTTTAGAGGTTTTTTCTCTAAAACGCTTGATAAAAGTTCTTAGTCTCTCATCACTCGCATCTCCTCCCCAAAGAGCCTCTTTTATAGAGATATCATCGACTGTTCTATTTTTAGAATCTAATAAAAGATATAGAAACTTTATATCATTTTTACTAAGAGCTATATATTTTTCATTTTTATAAAGAGAACTTGTGTTTTTGTTAAAAATGTAGCAATCACTCAGCTTTAGAATCTTGTTTTCTATTCTTGAAGTTATGCTGCTTATGTACTCTAAAAGCTCCTCTGCATCAAAAGGCTTTATAAAATACTTTGTTATTCCAACATCTATGGCGCTAAGCAGTTTCTCTTTTTCACTAAAAGCACTTAGTATGATTATAGGAATATTTGGATTGATACGCTTGAGCTCTTTTGCCATCTTTAGTCCATCAAGGTTTGGCATCATGATATCAGTGATGACGATATCAGGTCTTATTTTTTTAAAAAACTCTATCCCCTCAATACCATCTTTTGCAACTGTAAAACTATGAAAATTATCTCCTATCGCCTCTTTTAACAGACGTGCCAGATTCTCTTCATCTTCGACAAGAATAATTTTTAAATCTTTTAATACTCTATTTTTCATCTTCATCCAATGGAATTTTTATACTAAATATTGTTGTGTGTTTTTTGCTCACTACATCAAGTGAGGCGCCAAGTCCTTGCTCACAAATCATCCTTGACATAAACAATCCCAGCCCCGTTCCACGGCTTTTATGCTTAGTCGTAAAGTATGGCTCAAATATTTTTTCTATATTCTCTTTTGCTATTCCGCCTGCATTGTCTTCAAACTCAATAAGAGCAAAATCACTTTTTTTCTTTATACGTATTGAAATCTCTCTAAGAAGAATACCATTGTGTATAAAAGCATCTTTTGAGTTGTTTATCAGATTAACTATAACCTGTGTCAACTCATTTGTTATACCAAGTATTTTTATATCTATGAGCTCTTTTTTAAGACTTATCATCTGCTCACTTAGAACATTTTCTAAAAGTAAAACTGCCTCTGTAATACTATCTTTGATATTAAAATAGTGTAGCTCTTTATCTGGAGAGAAAAAGTTTGTAAAATCATCAATCGTCTGAGACATATTTTTTATAATATGTTTGCTCTCATTATAAAACTTTGAAGCCTCGGCGCCATTTTCATTTTGCATAGCTTTTTTAATGTTAAACATCGCTAAGCTAAGCTCTGTTAGAGGTTGTCTCCACTGATGAGCAATATTTGCTAGCATCTGTCCTAAGCTTGCATGGCGAGATTGCCAAAACATAACACGTTGTTTCTCTTCATTTTTTTCTATCTCTTCTCTTACACGCTCTTCTAGTGTTTGATTTAGCTCTTTTAACTCTTTTGTCTGCTCTGCTACTCTCTTCTCAAGGCTTCTGTTTAACTCTTCATACTCTGCTTCTTTTTTAAGAAGTTCCTCTCTTAGAAGAATCTCTTTGGTTACATCATAACGTATTGCTACATACTCTGCTATATTTTTATTTTCATCTAAAATTGGAATAATTGTTGTATTTACATAAAAAGTGGAGCCATCTTTTGCTAGGTTTTTTACCGTATCTTTATATACGCGTTTTTGTGATATTGTTTGCCAAAGGAGCTCAAATTTAAAGGGATGCACATCTGGATGACGAACAATATTGTGATTTTTTCCTATCAGTTCTTCTTTTGTATATCCGCTAATTTTGCAAAATTCGCTATTTACGAAAGTGATGATACCATCAACATCCGTTTTAGAGATAATATTGCTATTTTCAATAGCTTCTTTGTACTGCTTTAACATGTCGTTACTTTAACTCGCTCCACTTATCGCCAATTTTCATACTAGCTTTTAGTGGAATATTTAAAGGCATGATATTTTGCATGATATTTTTAAATTTTTCGCCCAAAATTTCTGCCTCAGATGTATCTACTTCAAATATAAGCTCATCGTGAATCTGCAGTAGCATCTTCGCATTTAACTTCTCATCTTCTATGAGTTTATGGATTTTATTCATACTAAGTTTTATAATGTCACTCGCACTTCCTTGGAAGATGCTATTTACTGCCTCTCTCTCATAAGCTGCTCTAAACATTGGTGAAGCGCTCTCATAATCAAAATATCTACGTCTCTTTAGTAGCGTCTCAACATATCCAGCCTCTTTTGAAAAATCTACAATAGAGCGAAAATATGACTTTACACTCGGAAAACTACTAAAATATCTCTCTATAATCTCCTTAGCCTCAGCAGTGGTTATTTTTAAAGTTTCAGAGAGTTTTTTTTGTCCCATTCCATACAGAAGTCCAAAATTCACTGTTTTAGCCACATTTCTCTTAAGAGGAGCATCTTCTTCTCCAAAAAGGGCAATTGCCGTTTGCATGTGTATATCTTTATCCTGCATAAATGCTTCAACAAGTACCCTGTCTTGTGTAAAATGAGCTAGAAGCCTAAGCTCAATTTGTGAGTAGTCTATACCTATGAGTTTTTTACCCTCTGGAGCAACAAAGGCTTCTCTTATCTTTGTACCAAGAGCTGTTCTTGTAGGTATATTTTGAAGATTCGGATTTTTAGAGCTCAATCTCCCTGTTGTAGTACCAGTTTGAACAAATGAGGTGTGTATGCGACTCTCTTTATCTTGCTGGCTAAGTTTTAATAGTGGCTCAATATATGTTGAGTAGAGTTTATAAACCTCTCTGTACTCCAAAAGATATGGAATAATCTCATGTTCACCCAAAAGAGAGTTTAAAACTTTTTCATCAGTGGAGTATCCTGTTTTTGTCTTTTTTGAGGTAGGAAGTCCCAATTGTTCAAAAAGCACATTTCCTAATTGTTGCGTTGAGTTTATATTAAACTCTAAAGATGCCAACTCATATATCTTCTTTGTTAATTCACTCAAAGAGTCTTTAGCTTCAGCTAAAAACTGCTCTAAAAATAAGCTATTTAGCTCTATACCATGCATCTCCATCTTTAAAAGCGTTTTTATAAAAGGAAATTCAACCTCTTTTGCCTCTTCTATGAGATGCTCTGCTCCTTGATCCTTTAACATCTCTAAGAAAAGATAGTAAAGTCTTAGCGTTATGTAAGCATCTTCTGCTGCATAATTACATGCTTCTTCAAGCGCTACGCTTGCGAATGTCTCACCTTTTTTTACACTCTCTTTAAACGTAATCATCTTATGTTCTAAGAGCTTTTCTGAGAGTTTATCAAGCGAGAGAGCACTCTCAGGGTTTATAAGCCAAGCCAAAATCATAGAATCTGCAAATATATCAAGCTCGCCTTCACCCAAAAATCTTATAACAAAATGGAGGTCAAACTTTATATTGTGCCCCACAACCCGAGAGTTAAATATTTTTTTAATAGCAATTTTTGCATCCTCTTGTGAGATCTGCTCTCCAACTCCAAGATAAAAATGTGCGATTGGAACATAATAAGCTTCATCCTCATTAAAACAGAAACTAAAACCTACAAGAGAGTCATTTTCATAATCAAGCCCAGTCGTCTCTGTGTCAAAAGCTACTATCGTATCATCTCGCAGTTCTGATAAAACTCTTTTAAGCTCTTTAGCATCATCTATAAGTACTGCTCTAAAATTTACTTTTTTATTGGTTTGAGCCTCCGCTTCAACTTTTTTAACAGCCTCTACATGTACCAAATTCTTAGCGTTGAGAGCCCTTAAAATGCCATTTTGCTCATATTTTACAAGCTCATCATAGATATTTAAAAAAGGATTTTCTATATCCATTTTAAACTCTTCAAAATCAAAACTCTCAAAAACACTGCAACTAAGTGTTACAAGTTTTTTTGACATGTAAGCCTGCTCTTTAAACTCTAAGAGTTTTTTTTGGATTCCAAGCGGTTTTATATTTTCTATATTTGCATATATATTATCTAGAGTTTCATACTCAATTAAGAGTTTCTCTGCACCTACTTTTCCTATCCCCTTAACTCCAGGAATATTATCCGCAGAGTCACCCAGTATGGATTGATAATCAATAAACTGCTTTGGGGATATCCCATATTTTTTGAAACATTCATCCTCATCCATAACCTGTTTTTTAATAGCATCAACTAAAACGACTCTACCATCATCAATAAGCTGAAAAAGGTCTTTATCATGAGACACCACTCTTACATTGTAGCTCTTCTCTTTTGCAAAGCGAACAACGGTTGCTATAACATCATCCGCCTCATAACCATCAAATCCTAATGTTTTATATCCCATTTTATCAATCCACTCTATCGCAATGGGCAGCTGCATACTAAGCTCTTGTGGCGGTGGTTGTCTATTTGCTTTATAATTTGGATCTATCTCTTTTCTAAAACTATCTCCCTTTGTGTCTATCGCAAATACAATATAATCACTATCATGCTGTTTTTGAAGAGTTGAGATAAAATTTGTAAAACCAGTCAAAAGCCCAGTTGGAAAGCCTTGAGAATTTTTCAAATGTTGTGGTAGAGCATAAAAGCTACGGAAAAAAAAGCCAAATGTATCAATAATAGTTACAGTTTTACTCATATTAAAATACTTTTGTTAAATTGTTAATGGGAGTCATTTTCTTTATTGTCATAAAACTTATCAAAGCTCGCACCTCTTTTTTAAAATCATTATAGCCAGTTGTATATTAAAATTATTTGCTATGGCACTCACTAAGCGTTTTATCGGCTCTTGCTAAATAGTCATAACCATTATAAATCGTATATGCTCCATACAAAACTACAGCAAAAGAGGAGAGGCTTACCATCATATTTCTAAAGCTAGTTGCCCTTGAGAGAGTTGCTAAAAAACCAAGCCCAAACATAGCAGGAATTGTGCTAAGCCCAAATATCATCATTACAAAAGCACCATAGAGAGGACTAGCAGTGCTTGCCGCTGTTATTGCGAAAAAATATACAAACCCACACGGTAGAAGACCGTTTAACATCCCAAGAGTAAAAAAACTAAAATTAGATTTTGAATTTAACACTTTTTTAAATAAATTTTTATATGCGGATGAAGATGAAAATGAGTGTTCTATAAGCGTTAAAAACTTTATTTTACCCATAAGAGATAGCCCTGCTAAGACCATAGCAACTCCAGCGACTATAAGAAGTACTCCATTAGCACTGTTACTAAATATAATTACTCCACCTATAGCTCCAAAGATAGCACCAAGAATTGAGTATGTAAAAACCCTCCCTAAAGAGTAGAGAAGATGAGCAACACTTTGAGAAATTTTTGAGCTCTCTGGTTCAATTTTTATAGAGGAATAAGCCAAGACTATACCGCCACACATTCCTATACAGTGCCCAAAAGAGCCTAAAAAAGCTATGGTCATTATAGTTATTATGTTTACTGTTTCCAACTCTAATTCTCTTTATTTAAAAGTTTTTTACTGATTGATGGATTGCGCAGAGTCTCTCCTCTTAGCATTCTAAGGCGCATTATATCAAAAGATACAAAGCCCTCACTGTTATTCTCATAAGCACCGAAGCCATATCCCATAGCAGTCTCATCTCTTAATGAGTAAAAAGCATCTTTTGCATCAATCCATTTTTTTGTATCTCTGCTAATAACCCAAATTTTAACATCATCCTTTATATTTTTATCTTCTAACCATCGAATAAATCCACCATGGTCATGAAAGAACCAACTCTTACCATCTTTACTTATTATCTGCGAAGCATCTTTTAAATCATCAATAACCATTCCACAATCGCTATCTTGATAGAGCCCTGCTCTCATCTCAATTGGTTTTTGTTCAAAGTTACCCTCTTGAACAACAATCATTTTTTTGGAAGTTGCCAGAAATATAAAAGCTCCAACAAGAGATAGAACAAAAAGAGCAAGAAAAAGAAACGGCAATATTTTTTTCATTTTTTTAAAACCTTTAGTATATATGAGTAATCAAATTTAATATGTTTTATATTTGGTTTTTCAAATATAAATATAATAAATATCTACTTTTTTCAAATTTTTTATATATCAAATATAACAATAATATTTTACACAACTAAGCATTACATTAGTATTAGGCAACTCTTCTTCTCTCATCATAAATTAAAAAACAGCTAAAGCGCTTTTTGGCTCATCTTAGTTTATATAAAGAAGTGATTTTTAAAAAGCTTTAGAGATAAAGCTGTTTTTTACTCTACCCATAAGTGCTCTTTTGCCATTGGATGGCAAACTTCCAATGTCTCTTTTAAATCCTGCTTTTGTATATGCGTATATATCTGTGTTGTTAGAAGTGAGGAGTGGCCAAGCAACTCTTGCACAACTCTTAAATCTGCCCCACCAGCGATTAGTGCTGTGGCGTATGAGTGCCTAAGAACATGAGGGGAGACTCCTAAATATTTCTGTGTTATTTTATACGCAGAAATTCGACTTAATTTCTCACCTTTGTAGTTAGACCAAACATACTCTTTTGTCTTTTTTAGCTCATTCATATAAGCATCAACAGCCGTCTTGGCTACAAAGGCTATTGGAACTATGCGCTCTTTCTCACCTTTTGCATGTCTAATGTGTAACCACTCACCCTCAATGTCTTCTCTTCTTAGCGCCAAACACTCACTTATCCTTGCTCCAGTTGCATATAAAAAGATTATCATAGCATAGTCTCTAAGTCCCAATACAGAGCTTCTATCAACCTGAGATAAAGCATTTTGTATCTGCTGATATGAAAGAAATTTTGGAAGAAGTTTTGGAATTTTTGAAAACTTAACTTTTTTCTTTTCATCTACGAACTGATTTTTATAGCAAAAATCAAAAAAAGCATTTACTGAAGATAGCTTTCTATTTAGTGTTCTCTTATTTTTGTATTCACTCAGAAGATTAAAAAGAGTTTTTGAATCCAGAGAGATTAAGGGTTTATTTAGAGCTAATTCTATCTGTTTTAAATCACAAGTGTAAGCATCTACACTTTTTCTACTAAGAGCTTTTATAACGCTTATATACTCTATAAAAGCCTCTAATTCGTTTGACATCTCTACTCTACTGAAATATACTCATTATGAACAAAAAAGATTTTATTATTTATATAAACATATCCATCTTCAATATCTGTTTCATAGATGCTAGAAGATGATAAATCTATTGGCATCTCAATTAGGTACCCCTCTTTTTCTAAAGCGTATAGTTTATTATTGCTTAAAATGAGTCCTAAAAAGTGTGCAAACGGAAACTTAACTCTTGCATTCTCTTTTAAGTCTGATGTTAAAGATATGATTTCACCCTGCTTTGTAGCGACATAGATATTTTTGTCATCTGCTTCTACGCTTCTTATGTCAAATGGCAATCTAATCTCATCTTGAGATAAAGAGAGTATTTTATTGCCTGTTGCTGCAATAATTTTATTGTCCATAAGGTTAAAATAGATTACATTATTAAAATGCTCTTCACTGCTCACGATAATTGTTCTTAATCTTTTTTTTGTCTCTGCATTTACAATAACAACTTTTCCATCAAGTGTCGCAAAAATAACAAGTTCATCTTTAAAATATGGATTAATTATCTTTGAATTTACAACAATTGGAGGATTTCCCTGCTCTTTTAAAAGCAGAGCTTTACTCTTTAGGGAGTATAGCGCCATCTCATTATCTGAAAATATAACGCCTAATGTATCTTTGTGGACAGTAGCAGCAGCAATGGTTTTTTTTAGGTTAAATTTTTCAATATTTTTATCTACAATATTTTGAAGAGTTAAGTTTCCATCGATATTTGAGCTTAAAACCCACCCATCACTGTAGCCTAAAAGTTTTTCATCTTTGGCGATAAAGATATCAAGAGTTTTTCCATCAACCAACACAGCTCTATTTTCTGCTAAAGCAGCATTTTGAGAAATTGCTCCAATCGTAATATCACTACTGCCAGCGTGTTCCCAATCATCAACTACATTTACAGGTTTAAAAACCTCTTTTGAGCCACATGCACTAAAGAGGAGAACCACAACTAATGGTAAAAAAAGAGTATATAAAGTTCTCAAAATATTACTTTATTCCATAGTGCAAAAGTGATGCAACTAATTTCTCTAATGATGACTCTTTTGATACTTTTTCAAGCATGTTTCTAGCTTCATCAATTTTGTTATTATTTAAAAGCATAATTGCCCCTTGTATTAGTGCCAAATCTCTAAAAATCGCATCCTGTTTTGAAGCATATTTCTCAAGCATAGAGTTATCGGTTGCCATTTCATATTCAGCTAAATCATTAATAATAAGAGCTTTTGTATTTTTTAAACTTTTAAGTTTTTCCATATCTTTATTGGCAATAGCTTGTGAAAAAATCCAAGCATCATGTAGATTTGGTGCTAAAGATTTAAGTTCGTTTAATGCTGCTGTATCATTCGAGTTAATCTCAAGTTTGGCAAAGGCAATATTTGCTGCACTGGTTTTACTTCTTTCATTTGCATCATAGGCAATATTCGCACCTACTACTACAACTATCGCAGCAATCGAGATTATAATTATTTTCTTATATTTTTTAATAAATCTCTCAGTAACAACCGCTTTTTCAAAAAACTTCTCTTCGGAGTTTAACTCCTCTTTAACCATCTCTATATTATCTCTTAAGCTCAAAAATATTCCTTAGTGTTCTTTATCTCTATCAAAAAGTTTAAAATAGTATCGCATATTTTGTTAAACTTTCATCAAATAGATAGATTTTTTTTGTTACAATCTTATAAATTAATATTGGGATAATTAAATGCAAGTAGATGATGTATTATTAAGTAGATTAGAAAAGCTATCTTTTTTAAAAATATCTGAAGACAAAAGAGAGGAGATAGTATCTCAACTCTCTGAAATTGTAAATTTTGTTGAAAATTTAAGCCTCTTAGATACACAAAATGTTGATGAAAAATTTGCAATGAGCAACGATTCCACCTTCTTAAGAGAAGACACTGCTTTTTGTGATACATCTATAAATGAGAGCATACTAAAAAATGCGCCTCTGAGCAGTGATAACTTTTTTGTTGTACCAAAAATTATAGAGTAGCAATTTTATTAAAAAACATTGTTATTTAAGTGAAAATCTAAAATGTATAGGTCTGTAATAATGACGCAAGAGACAAATCAGCAAATTGATATAAAAGAATTGCTTAAGAGTGTTTTACATTTTGAATCTTCAGATTTGCACCTTGTTGCTGGCAGTAAGCCTCAAATTAGGATAGATAAGGCTCTAAAACCACTTAATCTACACGTTTTGAGCGCAAAAGAGATAGAAGATATGGCTTATGCGCTTATAGAAGATAAGCAAAAAAAGATTTTTGAAGATAAAAATGAGCTTGATTTCTCATTTGAACTTGAGAATATTGGTCGTTTTCGTGCCAACTACTATCGTACTATTAGAGGGATTGCATGTGCATTTCGCACTATTCCAGTAGATGTACCGCCTCTTGAAAAATTTAACAATAACCCAATATTTAAAGAACTTATAAAGAGAGAAAGAGGACTTATTTTAGTCACAGGTCCTACTGGCAGTGGTAAATCAACTACACTTGCTTCAATGCTTCATGAAATTAATCTCACTGAAAATAAACATATTATTACAATAGAAGATCCAGTTGAGTTTGTTCATACAAATATTAACTCCATTTTTTCGCAAAGAGAGATTGGCTCAAACACTAGCTCATTTGCAACAGCTCTTAAATTTGCTCTACGACAAGATCCAGATGTAATACTAGTTGGTGAGATGAGAGATAAAGAGACAATTTCTGCAGCCCTTACTGCAGCTGAGACAGGTCACATCGTTTTTGGGACACTCCATACAAACTCTGCACCTTCAACAATAAACCGTATTATTGATGTTTTTGATGCCAAAGAACAAGCACAAGTCAGAGCACAACTTGCATCTTCGCTTATATCTGTAATTTCTCAATCTCTTATACCAAGAGTTAGCGGAGGAATTATAGCTACCCAAGAAATTTTAATAGCAAATACAGCCATTCAAAACTTAATCAGAGAGGATAAGGTTCATCAAATCTACTCTCAAATGCAGCTAAATCAAAATGAGACACATATGACTACTCAGACAGATCAGCTAACAACTCTATTGCGTAAAGGAATTATCTCAAAAGAGAGTGCAATAAAAGCTTCAAACAG
Source organism: Sulfurimonas denitrificans DSM 1251 (assembly GCF_000012965.1). Classification (NCBI taxonomy): domain Bacteria; kingdom Pseudomonadati; phylum Campylobacterota; class Epsilonproteobacteria; order Campylobacterales; family Sulfurimonadaceae; genus Sulfurimonas; species Sulfurimonas denitrificans. The sequence continues at coordinate 1,319,910 of NC_007575.1, forward strand.
ACCAGAAGAGCTTATTAGAATCATTCATAACCTTTAGTGATTTTTTAACATCTTATGCAGAGAAGTTATTTTTTTCTAAACTTTATCATCTTAAAACGCTCACCTAAAAAATTTGGCATTATTAAAATTTTAACTTTTTCTAACTCTTGTTTATAGATTTTCTCATCCGTTTTCTCTTTTAAAATTTCTAGCAGTTCTAATATTCCCATATCAACAAGAGCAACCATTTGTGCTCTTAGTTCTATAAACTCTACTCCTGCTTCTGTAAATGCATCTTTTACATGTTCAAAAGTTACATCATAAGTTAAATCTGACTTTGCAAATAGCTCATCTCTTTTTATATTTTCATCAAAAAATGGAATCACGTCATGTTTATAGTAAACTCTTATGGAAAAGTCTGGACGTGCTTGCATCTCTCCATAATCAAAACTTATGAACTCAAATTTATCACAACACTCAGCCATCTCTTTTGCAAACTCTTCATATCCAATGGCTATCTCACCTCTATCTTTATGGTATTTTTTAGCTTTTTTACTAACCCAGTCATCATCAATATCAAAAATTATTTCACTCTCATGAACTCTTGCCACTTTACCCTTGTAATAGAGTTCACAAGCAAATGCATCAAATATCTCATTTGCTATAAAAATGGCATTTTCACACTTTAGCTCTTTGAGCGATTTATAGTGTGTAAGTTTTATAGCATCACCAAAACTCTCTTGTAGATAGCTCTTTTGAAACTCTTGAAGTGCATCAAATTTCTCTATTATCACAAACTCTAAACTATTTAAAAGTTCTGGTCGGAGTGTATATATAAACTCAATAATATCAGCCAAAAAGTATCCATGATGTGCGCCAATCTCGCAGACAACACTATCTTTTTTTAAGAATCCATCATCAACCAACGAGATAATATGTTTTGCAATTGTTCCTCCAAAAAACTTGCTTGAACTTACAGACGTGTAAAAATCTCCATCTTTTCCAATGCTTTTATATGTTGCATAGTAGCCATTATCTGCATATAGCCACTCACTCATATATTGGCTAAATCTCATTTTTATAAATCTCATAAAGTGTTAAAAGTTCAAGTTGTCTATCTAGTTCATATATCTCAATATCATTTTTTTGTACATGTAGAGAGTTATTTAGAAGCTCTACATCATACTCAGTTTTATAACCAGCCCCATAAAGTTCCTTAGTCTCTGCTAAGAGTTCCTCATAAAGTTGAGTGTTTTCAACACTTAATATTCTCTTTTTTTTAAGACTCTCTAAATTTTGCATTACTTGTTCAAAGAGTGCATTTAACTCTTTTTTCTTGTCTAACTCTTCTATTTTTGACACAAGATATTCAACTTTTGCACTCTGTATATCATCAAACATACTTATATTAAGAGGCATAGAAGCCTTTAAACCATAATTAATATAATCTGTTTCTCTTGATCCAGATAGACTTCCTCCTTGAAATGCAAAGTTTTCACTTCTATCCATGTTATATCCAGCATAAATACTGATTTTTGGAAGGTATTTTGAGATAGTTGTACTTTTAAAATATCTATTTTTTTCACTCAAGCTTTGTGATTGTTTGAAAGAGAGGTTATTTACCATAAATTCTTCTTTTTCTATAATCTCTAAATGTGGTAAAGTTGCCTTCTCATAATCTAAATCACTAATAACGCGGAATTTTGATATAAGTCTCTCTCTATTTGCTTCTATATCATAAAGAGCTTGAATAGCTATGTTTTTATCTATAATTGCGCTATTTAAAAAACCAGAATCGAGCTGTCCGCTCAAATAACTCTCTTTTTTTTGTGCTAAATTTATCTCTGCATTTTTTATCAGTAATTTTTGTTTTTGAATTCTCATTTCACTCTGTTTTATCTGCATTAAGAGCGAGATTGCATCTTTTATAAGTTTTCTTTTTGCTACATCAACAGAGTATTGTGAGTATAGTCTTGTCGCTTCAGCGTACTTAATTCCAAAATAGATACCACCACTTTGAAAAATTGGCTGGTCTATAGTAATAGAAGTTTTTTTTGTAATTGACTCAGTGTCATAAGCTTCGCTAACTCCATAAGAGTAGTTAAGCATAAGAGGAGATATCCAAGAGTCTCTAAGAACATTGCTACTAGAATCTACCTTGTCTGATTCCAATCTAAAATACTCTTTTTTATTATCAGATATATACTCTTCTAGGGAATTTTTATCTTGCGCTACTACAAAACTACTACAAAGAGCTAATAGTGCGATTGAGAGATGTAAAGCCTTCATCTATTTCCTCTTTTGTAATTGTCAAAGCTGGTAGAAGTCTTAAAGTATCACGACCTGCTTTTAGAACTATAACGCCCTCTTCTCTTGCATTTGAGATAATTTTAGTTAAAGTATCACCATCTTTTACACGCAAACCACACATCATACCAATTCCTACTTTTGATGTAAAAATATCTCTGTGTGCGTTATAAAATTTTTCTAATTCACTATCAAAATAGTCTATACCTTTTTGAAGTTCGCCACTCTCGTTCATCTCATTTAAGATATCTACAACTTCACATGCGGCTGTTGTACTTAAAAAGTTGCCACCAAAAGTTGAACCATGATCTCCAGCACCAAATACATCTTTTAGCGTTGTCATAACAACACCAATGGGAACACCGCCACCCAAACCTTTTGCAAGCGTTACTACATCTGGCTTTATATCGTAATAGTTAGACGCTAGAAATTTTCCTGTTCTATAAATGCCAGTTTGAACTTCATCAATTATCAGTAGAACATTTTTCTCTTTTAAAAATTTTGCAAGTTTTTGAACTGAATCTCTATCTAGTGGCTGAACTCCGCCCTCCCCTTGAACAAGCTCTATCATAACTGCACATGTATGATCATCGACTAAGCTTGCAACATGATCTATATTATCTGCATAAACAAATCCATCAGGATAAGGTCCAAAATAGTTATGCATTTTCTCTTGTCCAGTAGCTTTGACTGTCGTTATTGTTCTTCCATGAAATGAGTGTTGAAGAGTTATTACTTTGTATCTTTTTAACTCGCCATCTTTTTCACCAAATTTTCTAGCTATCTTGATAGCTCCTTCATTTGCCTCAGCTCCGCTGTTTCCAAAGAAACACTTCATATCGTAGCCACTAGCCTCTACAATCTTTTGAGCAGCTTTTGCTTGTGGTGCTATATAGTAAAGATTTGAGGTGTGTGTTATATTTGAGAGTTGTTTGCAGATTGCATCATTCACTCTTTTATTTGCATGCCCCACACTACAAACTGCAATACCTGAAGCAAAATCTATATATTTTTTCCCATTCGCATCGACAACAATTGCATTATTACCACTTACAAACTCAACATCTGCCCTTGCATAAGTTGGCAAAACATACTTTTTATCCAAATCTTTTATATTATTCATCTTCTAATCTCCACCTTATTTTCTTGGAATATTGCGCTTTTTGTACTTAATGCGTGCTTTGAGGATGTTAGATTATTTACACCCTTTGTGCCACTATAAATCAAAACGCAATCTGTTCTTAAATCATCATTATGTTTAACTTTTAACTCAACACTTCCGCTCTTTGAGCTAATACAAAGAACCTCTTTCTCACTAAAACCTAAAGAGCTATGCAGATATACAGACTCTTCACGATTAAACTGAGAATTTAAACTATTTTGACTCTTACATGTAATGAGGTACATGCCATCTTCTTCATCCACTTTTGAGTCTATCTCATCGAGAAATGCGAACTCTCTATCTTCTGTATCAAAACCGCTCTTGTATGGTATCTCTTCTCTTTTATCTACATATAAAAACCCATCAATTTTTTTTATAGTAAAATTTTTAAAATGGTTTATATAAAACTCCTCACTCTCAATAGGCAGATCATACTCTTTACAAAGATAAGCGGCAAGCTCATACTCACTTATCCCAACATCACTATTTGCAACTTTTGGCATAAAAGAGATTCTATTGTGTGAGTAGGATGTCCTTATGTCATCTTTATACAAAAAGCTCTTTGCTGGAATAATTAAATCTGCAATTTCACTTGTTTCATTCTCGTAAAGTCCAAAATAGACAACATTTTGACTCTTGCTAATTGAATCTCTTACTCTCAGTGAGTCTGGCATTTGAGAGAGCGGATTTGAGCCTTGAATAAAAACCGTCTTAAATAGGCTAAACTCCGTGTTTACCTTTGAGACTTTTTTTCCGCTCTTTTTGAATGGCATCTCAATGCCTTCTCTTGAAGAGCCAAGATAACTAACACCGCATCCTTCTTTGCCAAATAATCCAAGCATAACCGCAAAAGCATCAATCGCTCTCATGATATCAGCGCCATCACTATATTTCTGAATCCCAACACCACACACTATTGCTACTTTTTTATCTTTTACAAGCCTTAAAACGTCACCCAACTGACCAAGAGAAACATCAATTTGCTCTAGCGTAGCTTTAATTCTAAGGTTTTGAGTTAGTTCATAATAACCTTCATACTCACTAGCAAATTTATCCAAAAACTCCTCATCACAACCACTCTCTATATGTAAAAAACGACTAAGTAGCATCGCTAAGAATATGTCAGTATGTGGCTTTAACTGGATATGCAAATCTGCTACTTTTGCTATTTTAGTTTTTATGGGATCTATAACTATAATAGTTTTATTTTTTATGAGAGGTAATATATGGCTGGATGTTACATGTGGATTTCTACCCCAAAATATCACGACATCAGATTTTGCAACCTCATGCAAAGGCATATTTTTATTGCTGCCTCTACCTCTAATAATCCCCTCTTCACCTGCACCATCACATAAACTTCCATCAGTCAAAGTAGCTCCATAAGAGGAAAAAAAATGCTCAGTCACTTCTTGCATAAGAGCAAAATTGCCACTTCCTCTATAATAAAGAACTTCTTCATTTTTAGACGAGTCTATCATCTCTTTTAGCTTCTTTAGTGCTTCATCAATTGTAATCTCAACGCCTTTGTATCTAGGAGTTTGTATAGTCGGATACTTTTCATAATGATTTAAATGTGAACATAAAAAACCGTTAGTATGTCCACTTTTGAGTCCTTTGATGATTCCATTATCAAATGTTATCTCACATGCATCATAACAATCCAACGGGCAAGCTGTGACGTTACTCATCCTTTAACTCAAGTTTTAAGAGCTTGGAGAAGAGTGCTGGAGAGTCTATAATTATTTGAGCCATATACTTAGAAATATTTTTACTGTCTGCTATATTTAAAAGTCTTGAAATTTTATAACTGCTCTTTACTCCATCAATATAGAGAACTTTTTTTTGCGCATTTACAACATCTTCTTCATCTAAATATATTGTCAATTTTGCTTTTGACACATCTGCTACTTTTGCCAAAGGAGTTGAAACACCTACAACCTGACCACTCTTTACAAGCATCTCATAGAGTACAAAATCTTTTGCAACAAGATTTTTGTCTGATATGGTTCTTTGAAGTTGAGCATCTTTTAATTTCAAATCTGACATCTGAATTTTTAAGTTTTGTATCTCTTTTTTTGTATTTAGATATAAATTTTCGCTTGTAATCAAATCATAAAATTCTCTATCTTTTTCTACTGAAGATTTAAATTTAAGTGGCTCAATTTTTTTGTAGTTTTCTCTTTTTTTTGCAAGTAATTCATCAAGATTAAGAAGCACAGCCTCATTTATCTCAATTGTATTTTTAATATACATTAATTTTTCACGAACAGCTATTTGCTCTTTTTCATCAAGTTCACTATCTATCTTTATATATTGTTTTTGTGATAATGTCTGACCTACAAGAGTTTCGTCTGCACTAATAACCAACCCTGAAACGTTAGAAGAGATATCTCTTATTTCATACGGTTCAACTTTTGCATAATAGACTTTTGCGTCTAAGTAAGCAAGCAAAAACAGCAACACTGTTAAAAGTTTCATAGAGCGAGCCTTTCATTGGGTTTGACCCAAATAATAGCAAGTATTTTACCATTTCATTATTAACATTCAAGCATTTTTCATCATATTTTTGGTACTATCCTACAATACAAGTCAAGGGGAATATATGTCTGTTTTAGATAATGTTGATGCAGCCACCAATCTGGCAAAAAACAATGAAGTTCAACTTTTGGTTTTTAGAGTTGGTGATAAACCTGATTCTACGTACTATGCAATCAACGTATTTAAAACACGTGAAGTAGTAGAGTCTAAGAATCACTATATAACTCAAATTCCATCATCACACTGGCTCTTAGAAGGCACAATCGTTCTTCGTGGTCTTCAAATACCAATACTTAATCTTCCACTATGGCTAGGTGTTACACTAACTAAAGAAGAGATAAAAAGATCAAATATATTAGTCTGCGACTTTAATGGAGTGGTTATTGGACTTAGAATTATGTCTGCATTTAGAGTTATCAAAAAAAATTGGAGTCAAATGCATGCACCTGATAGCTACAGAGTTGGCAATGACAATGTAGTTATCAATGATACGAGGCTTGAAGATGGAAGTTTATGTCTTGTTCTGGATTATGAAAAACTTTTAGCAGATGTAATCCCGCATGCTATGGTTGATGTAACTGAATCCCCTGTAAACCTTAAAAGCTTAACTATTCCTATCAAACTAAAGAATGGGACTGTTTTAATTGCTGAAGACTCTAAAACAGCACAGAAGCATCTAAAACAGATTTTTGAAAATGCAAATCTCTCTATGAAAATTTTTGATAATGGTAAACTGCTTGTAGATTATGTTGATTCTCTTGAAGAGAATGCGTCAAAAATTCCAGCAATTATTACAGATATAGAGATGCCAGAGATGTCTGGATTTACTGTTGTAAAACTCTTGAAAAACAACCCACTAACTAGAAATATACCAATAATTGTAAATAGTTCAATGACTGGACAAAATAATAAAAGAGAAGCTGAAGTTCTGGGAGCAGATGGTTTTGTAGATAAAACAAAAAGTCAAAATATAATTCCACTTATCGTGGAAATTATGAGTAAAGATGAAGCATAGAAACTTGCACTCCTAGAAAAAAGGAGTGTAGCTCTATTTATTTAAAGATAGAGATAAGAATACCAGCCGCAACTGCAGAACCTATAACACCCGCAACATTCGGACCCATAGCATGCATAAGAAGCATATTTGTTCTGTCATACTCCATACCAACTTTATTTGACACACGAGCAGCCATTGGAACAGCAGAAACACCAGCTGAACCAATTAGCGGATTAATCTTACTTCCAGGGAAAAGATTCATAATCTTAGCCATAATTACACCTGCCGCCGTTCCAGCAGAAAATGCAAGAATTCCAAGAGCTAAAATAGCTAAAGTATCAGCAACCAAAAATTGATCAGCTGCTAATTTTGAACCAACAGCAAGTCCTAAAAATATAGTTACGATATTGATAAGAGCATTTTGCATAGTATCTGAGAGTCTATCAACAACACCGCTCTCTTTTAAGAAGTTACCAAACATAAATGCACCAATAAGAGGAGTTGCATCTGGAAGAACTAAGATAGCAAGAGCAAGCACCATAATAGGAAAAACAAGTTTTTCTAAACGAGACACATGTCTCATAGTTGTCATTCTAATTCGTCTCTCAGCGTCAGTAGTCAATGCCTTCATAATCGGAGGCTGAATAATTGGAACCATAGCCATATATGAATATGAAGCTACCGCTATTGCACCTAAAAGTTCAGGGGCTAGTTGCGTGGCTATAAATATGGATGTAGGACCATCTGCACCACCAATTATAGAAATTGCTGAAGCTTGTTGAAGTGTAAAATCGAAAAATGGTGTATATTCAGCAAGAGCAACTGCACCAACCAATGTTCCAAAAATTCCAAACTGTGCAGCACCGCCAAGGAATGCAGTTTTTGGATTTGATAGCAGTGGACCAAAATCAGTCATAGCACCAACACCCATAAAAATTAAAATTGGAAAGAGTTGATTAGCTAATCCCATATGGTAAATGATACCTAAGAAGCCATCTGGTCCAGCCATATTTGCCACTGGTATATTTGCCAAAAGTCCACCAAAACCTATCGGAAGAAGTAATAATGGCTCAAATCCTTTAGCAATCGCAAGATAAAAAAGAAGGAATGTAATTAAAATCATAATTACTCTACCCCAACCCTTATGAAAGTCACTCATCGCTTCGCCATGTGAATTCATTTCATTAGGATTAGGATTTATAATAGCATTTATGCCAGTTGAAGTTAAAAACCCGCCTATCATTTCAGAAAAAGATTGTGTTTTGTAGCTCTCTTCTTTATGTGTAGATGATGCCTCTAAAGGAGCTCCAGATGGAGCTTCATCTGCATAAATAGATATGCTAAAGAACATAAAAAGAGTAAGTAATTTTATTATAAAAAATTTCATACTACTAACCTAATACTGCTACGACTTGACCTTCAACTACTTTATCATTTGTAGCAACATTAATAGACTTAACAACACCACCTTTTGGTGCTACTATATCTATCTCCATTTTCATAGATTCTAAAATTAAAATCACATCACCTTCATTTACACTTTGACCTGGATTAGCAACTATTTTCCATACACTTCCAGGGAGAAGCGCTTTAATGTCAAGTTGAGTTCCTGAAGTTGTAACAACTTTTGGCTTTGATGGCTCAACGCTCTCGCCATTTACTTCAGTCACTTGAATATTAACATCGCCCTCAGCAACTTGAACACTAAACTTTTGACCATCTACTACTACTGTATAATTTCCACTTCCCATACTTGAACTCCCTTGTGATTTATTTTCTTCTTCTTTTTTCATAGTTGATATTTTACGAACACTTAACTCGCCATCGCCTTTTAAAAATGCGATACCTTTGTCATGACATGCAGCAGCGATAAAAATATTTTCTTCTGTAATCTCAATATTCTCTTCTTTTAGTCTATTTATCCAAGTAGCCAAAGATTTGCTCTCATCAGCATTTGCTAAATCTAGGGCTTTCTCTGTTGTTGGGGCTAAACCTAACTTCTCAGAAGCAATTCTAACAACTTCAGGGTCTGGAGCAACTGGAGTTTTTCCAAAATACCCAAGAACCATTTTTCCATAGCCTGGAGCTATTGCATTCCAAGGACCTTGCATTACATTGTTAAGTGCTTGTTGAAAATAAAATTGTGAAACTGGGGTAACAGATGTTCCATACCCACCCTTCTCTACAACTTCAGTCATAGCAGCAATCACCTCTGGGAACTTATCCATAATGCCATTATCACGCATCATTTGAGTATTTGCAGTAAGTGCACCGCCTGGCATGGGAGAAAATGGAATAATAGGAGAAACCATTGTAGCCTCAGGAGGCATAAAATAGTCAGATAGGCAGTTTTGAAGCTCTTTTTCGTATGATAAAACCTTACTTATCTCTAATCCACCAAGGTCATAGTTCATTCCTTTTGTAGCATGGAGCATTGTAAGTATATCTGGCTGACTAGTTCCACCGCTAACAGGAGCTGCTGCCATATCTATACCATCAACTCCTGCCTCAAGAGCAGCCATATAAGCAGCCACCGAGACACCAGCTGTCTCATGAGTATGTAGTCTTAAATGTGTTCCCTCAGGAATAAGACGTCTTGCCATTTGTATAGTTTCAAACACTTTTTGGGGGTTTGATGTTCCAGATGCATCTTTAAAACAGATACTAGTATATGGAATTTCACTATCTAAAATTTCACGAAGAGTTTTTTCATAAAATTCAACAGTATGTGCGCCAAAGCATCCAGGAGGCAAATCCATCATGGTAACAACTACTTCATGTTTTAGTCCATGATGAGTAATTCTCTCTCCTGAGTATTTTAAATTTTCCACATCATTTAGTGCATCAAAATTTCTAATTGTTGTTGTACCATGTTTTTTAAACATCTTTGCATGTAAGTCTATAAGCTCTTTTGAACCTGTATCTAACATAACTGTATTTACACCACGTGCCAATGTTTGAAGGTTGGCATCTGGCCCTACAATCTTACGAAACCTATCCATCATCTCAAACGCATCTTCTCTTAGATAGAAGTATAGTGATTGAAATCTAGCGCCACCAGCGAACTCAAAGTGAGTTATTCCAGCAGTCTTTGCCGCTTCTACAGCTGGAAAAAAATCGTCCATTAATACACGACCACCAAAGACAGATTGGAAACCATCCCTAAATGTCGTATCCATTACATCTATAAATTTCTTAGCCATTATATTCCTTAACTTTCTCTGTGGTGTTTAATTGCAGCCGTAATGGCCGCAACTACTTTTTGCTGTTGGTTGTTATTTTGAGTATTTTTAGATGAAGAGCCTTCTATAGGCCTAACTTCAGGGAAAAATTTATTAATCGTTTTTGACATAACACCTATGAAAAATATCATAACTGCAAGAAATAAAAATACAGCTCCCATTCCAAGACCCATAAATTTAACGCCCTCTAATACAAGGTTGGTTTCCATGTAATTTCCCTTTTAAACAAGTTTCGCGCCATTGTATAACATCAAAGTTTAAAAAGAGTTTGCGATTACTTTTTAAATTTGAACAAATAACCAAGTTGTTACTTTTAGATTATATAATCCACAAATCAATAAATTATATACTGGGATAAAGTATGAAAAATAAGAGTGTTGTTAGATTTGGGCAGATAAATACAATTGAGGGATACTCTTATTTGGTACTTGTGTTTATTGCAATGCCCATGAAGTATATTTTTGGAATTCCCGTAGCTGTAAAAGTAGTTGGAATGATTCATGGAATACTTTTTATAATATTTTGTCTTCTTTTAATTAAAGCGTGGCAAGAGACAAAATGGTCCCATAAAGAGAATTTAATATTTTTTATTGCATCTCTTATTCCATTTGGAACATTTTTTACAAAAAATAGAATAAAAACTTATGAATAAAAAAGTTTTATTTAGTTAGAATATTTTTAAATTTTAAAAGCAAAATATATGATTGGAGAAGACTATGATTGCTGGAATGCATGAACAAGATTTTATGGCTTACATGATATTTGGATTAGTTTTAAATTTTATGTTTTCAATACTCTTTGGGTTATATCTTAGCAAAAACATAGGTATGCAGGAGATGCTTACCTCAAAGGGTGACAAAGAGCAATCTCTCTTAGTTAGTTTATCTCTTTTTATACCTTTTGCAAAAATGGTCATAACACTCTACAGAGTTGCTATTTTGCAAATTTTCTTTTTAAACAAAGGTTATTCACACAAAGAGTTTTGGATTTATATTACTTCAAATAACCTAAATAAAGTAGATTAGATTTTTATGAATGAGCATAAACTAAAAGTAGTTCTTATGCTCTTAGTAGGTGTGATATTCTCTTTTATATTTATCATACTTGCCTTTGTCTTACCCACAAAAACAAATGAAATAACAATAATAAAAAAACCATCTAATTTATTAGAAGAAGTTTCAAAAGCAATTAGAGATTAAAGAGTCTCTTTAATGGCGATAAGTTTTAATGTTTCGTATGCACAAAGAGGATTTAGCTTTGTTGCAGAAATTTCTAAAGCTTTAGCATAAAGCCTTAAATAATCTAGATTTTCTTCTACTACTATCTTCTCAAGAAATTTTTGAGCATCTTTTATACGTAAATTTTTTACAACACCTAAATTTTTATGTGCTAAATCTCTAATTTTGGAGTAATTTAAATTTTTTTTATCTACCGAGTCTTTTTTTAATTCATCTATATATTTGTAAAATAGAATTTTTGATTTTAAAATTTCTACAATATAATCTTCTATAAGCTCAAGGATAATATCCTCCTCTAAAGAGAGTTCTTCAACCGCTTCTTTTATCTCATATTTATAGTTTAAAACATCTAAATGTATAAAATTTTTCTCTATAAATATATCTCCATTTTTTATCATAATATCTATTTTATTACGTAAATGAGCATTTTGTGGAACTCTTTTTTCGGTAAACTTATAATTCATAAAGAGAAAATATCATATTTCATTATTTTGTAGTTTTAAAGGTAGATAAAAAAATGTAAATGGGGTATGAGTGCTACAAAAGCACTCATATAAAATAACTTATATTGCTTTGGCAATAACTCTGTTTAATCTTAAAACAAATCCAGCTGTATCTTCTAGTTGAACTCCATCAAAGAGTTTTGCTTGATCTAAAAGCAGGTGAGCTGCATCATTTATTAAGTTTATATCAGCAGAATTTTTTAGTTTTATAATTAGCTCATGCTTAGGATTTATCTGAAGAATAGGAGCTGGAGCTGGAGTATCACCACTTTGTCCCATCTGCTTCATAATCTGCGCCATCATAAATGCAGGATCTTCTTTGTCCTCTTTTAATTTGACAGGTGAATCAACTAAATCAAATGTAACTTCAACACTTTTGACACTATCTCCTAAAGACTCTTTTAGCTCTTTTGTAAGTCCTTCAAACTCTTTTGAACTCTTCTCTTGAGCTTTTTTGTCATTCTCATTTTCTTCAAACTTTACATCGTTTACATGTATTAGTTTATACTCTTTGTACTCTGTAACCATTGGGAAAATTATTGTGTCTATCTCTTCATTTAAAACTAAAACATTTATACCACGAGATTTAAATCTCTCTAATGCTGGTGAGCTTTTAAGCATTGAGAGGGAAGTTTTTCCAGTTATATAATAAATCTCTTTTTTTGTCTCATCAACATTTTTTATAAACTCCTCAATCATAATTTTTTCATCAGAGTTTATAGTGTTGAATTTTAGAAGTTCTAAAATATTCTCACGATTGCCATAGTCACTATATAGTCCCTCTTTTAAAACATTACCAAATTGTGTAAAGAAGTCATCATATTTTTTAGCATCTCTCTTTGCCATCTTTGCTAGTTCTGAGAGAACTTTTTTTACAGAAGCATTTTTAATTTTTGCCATAACTGCATTTGATTGTAAAATCTCACGGGAGACGTTTAGAGGCAAATCTTTTGAGTCAATTACACCACGTAAAAATCTCAAATATGTCGGCATGAGCTCTTTTTCATCATCAGTAATAAACACACGATTGATGTAGAGTTTGATACCAGTTTGATAATCAACTCTATACATATCCATAGGTGCTTTAGATGGAATATAAAATAGTGTCGTGTACTCTATAGCGCCCTCTGCTTTGTTGTGCATCCAAGCGAGTGGTTCTTCTGATGAGTGCGCAATTGAACTATAAAAATCTTTATACTCCTCATCACTTATCTCATTTTTTGAAATAGTCCAAAGAGCGTTGGCACGATTTATTTGAATATTTTCAACTTCATTTCTTGAAGGCTCTATCTCTTTACCATCTTCATCTTTTTTCGCAGGAATAAATTTATCTTTATCCATAAAGATTGCAAAAGGAATGTGGTTTGAGTATTTTTTTATAATACCCTCAATTCTATAACTATCCAAAAACTCACTCTCATCATCATTTAGGTGCATAACTATCGTTGTGCCATGAGACTCTCTAGTAGTTTTTTCTATCTCAAATTCACCATCACCCTTGCTAATCCAAAGATATGCTTGTTCAGTAGCAGCTTTTTTTGTTGTAACTTCAACTTTGTGTGCAACCATAAAAGAAGCATAGAAACCAACTCCAAACTGACCAATAAGATGAGAATCCTTCTTTTGATCTCCACTTAAATTTTCTAAAAATGCTTTTGTACCAGATTTAGCAATCGTTCCTAGATTGTTCATCAAATCTTCTTCATTCATGCCAATACCGCTATCTTTGATAGTTAAAGTTTTAGCTTCTTTATCTGCAATAATATCGATACGAGGAGAAAAATTTACTCCTTTGTACTCATCATTTGTCAATACTAACATATTTAACTTATCAAGAGCATCTGACGCATTTGAAACAAGCTCACGAATAAATATCTCTTTATTTGAATATAGCGAGTGAATCATAAGGTTTAGTATCTGATTTGCTTCGGTTTGAAATTGATGTTTTGCCATCTTTTAAATCCTTTTAGTTAATAGTTTGAGAAATAGTATCAAAAAAAAGTTAATAAATACAAATCAAATCAAGAAACCTTAGTCTATATGACTAAAGAATATTTACTTTATATTAAATAACTTATAATTTTTATTTTTAAATCCTTTTTTATACTCAAATAAAGCCTCTATAAGTTCAAAGATAATTTAAATGAGTTATAATCACACGATATAGCTTTTATACTGTTTGTATTTAAAGATGGTATGTACGCAAAAGATTATTTAAATTAGGAGTTATTATGAAAAAATTTACGGTACTTGTCGCGATTGACTTCTCAAAAAGTAGTTATGTTGTTTTAGAGAAAGCACTTAGCTTTACAAATCAAATGGATGGTGAATTACATGTAGTGCATGTAGTTGAGAGCTCATTTTTCTCAAAAAAAATAGATTTAGAGAGTACAAAAAATAGTGGATTTTTAAAACTTAGTGAAAAATTTAGTTCAATAAAAAAAGAGAACTACCACTGTGTAAGTGGCAAGGTGAAAATTGAAGTTGCAAATACAGCAAATATTTTAAATGCTGACATGGTAATAATGGGCAATAGTGGTGAAACAAATTTCTTAGATGCTCTTATCATGGGTTCACACACAAAAGAGATTATAAAACATGCTCAAACTCCTATTTTAATAATGAAAAAAGAGCATGAGCTAAAGTATGAAAACATCTTAATACTCACAGATATGTCACAAGAGTCTGCAAAAGCGATTAAATATACAGCTAAGCTTTTTGCCAACGCTTCTATTACTCTGGTAAATCTGTTTTATATGCCTCTTGGCAGTACAATGAGCCTTTATGGAATGGACCCGCAAAGTCTTGCTACTTATCAACAAAGTATTCAAGAAGAGTCACAAGGAGAGTTAGAATCATTTTTAGATTCTCTGTCTCTACCGCAAGAGATAGACGTCACAGCATCTTCTATTAAAAGCACTCTAAGTGCTAAAACATTTAATGAAGAGGTTAAAGGAATAAAACACGACATACTTGTAATCCATGCAACACAAAATGTTAGCTTCTTTGCTTTTGATATTTTAGAGCAATCTTTAACAGATGTATTTGTTGTAAAGTAATTTGGTATTTTTTTGTTTCAAGAGGATATTGAAGAGCAGATTGTAGAGCAGATAGAGCCTACTCCTAGGCTCTATCTTAGGAGATGTAAAATTATAGCGCTGATTTTAAAGCTATTTTTACAATACATGACTATTTTTATATCTGTTGTAGTGTGGTATTTTTATGACTTTTTCATAGCTCTTCTTGCACTCGTTTTATCATTTATAATCATGGGCATTGTTCGCTCAAAACTGCGAAACAGTGTCATTCCGCTTAAGCAAAGAGAGCATCAATACAATGATGAAGCAATAGCCACTTGGTATGCAGCTAAGGCTTTATGTTATGGGGAGATTTAAAGATTTATCTTTACTCCATGTTCAACTATTTTTGACTCACACCCTAACTCTTTTTTAATCTCTCTTGAGAAAATCTCCATCTTATCTTCTTCACCATGAATTAAAAAGATATTTTTCAACCCCTCAATTGGGCGCACCCAATCAATCAACTCTTTTTGGTCTGCGTGAGCTGAAAATCCGTTGATAGTGTAAATTTTTGCTCTTATGGCTATCTCTTCTCCGTAAATTTTAACATGTTTATCTCCATCAACAATGCTTCGTCCTAAAGTTCCTCTAACCTGGTATCCGACAAAAATAATTGCATTTTTTGGACTCCATAATCTATGTTTTAGATGGTGCATAATACGTCCTCCAGTACACATACCACTTCCTGCTATGATAATAGCACGCTCTTTTACCTTGTTTATTGCAATAGATTGATCGCTTGAGGTGCTTGTTTTAAGCCAATTAAAAGAGAATGGATCGCCTCCTCTGCCTGGTGTATATATTAGTTCATCACTCAAATATACTGGATAACGGTTATAAAGTTTTGTTGCTTTAATAGCGAGTGGACTATCTAAATAGATTGAGCATTTTGGCAACTCTCCACTATCGTGCATTACATGTAATAGCCAAAGTATCTCTTGCGTTCTCTCTAGTGCAAACGATGGAATTATTACATTTCCATTTTTTTTGAGTGTAGTGCGAATTGCCTCTTTAAACTCATCTATACTCTCATCAAGAGACTTATGTTTACGGTCTCCGTATGTTGATTCTATAAAAAGATAATCAGCCTCATCAACACTATCTGGGTTATCAATGATGAGTCTTTGTGGTGAGCCTAAATCACCTGAGAAAACCACTCTTTTTGATTTATTTTTTTCTTGATAATCAATCATAACAAAAGCGCTGCCCAAAATATGTCCAGCATTTCTAAAAGATATTTTTATATGGTTTTTTAATTTATGCTCTTCAAAATATTCAAGAGTACACCACTTTTTTTCAAAAACATTTTTTACATCATCTTTAGTATATAAAGGCTCTAAAATAGTATCTTCTTCACCTCTTCTTCTAGCTTTTCTTCTTAGGGTTTTATACTCCTCTTGAAGTATATTTGCACTATCTAAGAGCATAACTTTTGCAATATCTTTTGTTGCTTTTGTTGCAATTATTTTGCCTTTAAAACCATCTTTTATGAGTTTTGGAACTCTTCCTATATGGTCAAGGTGTGCATGTGTTAAAACAAGATAGTTGATTTTTGACACATCAAACTCAAAATCATCATAATTTTTATTATTATCTCCATTACCTTGAAACATTCCACAATCAATCAAAATATTAATAGAACCTATTTTTACATGATGGCAAGAACCAGTAACAGTTCCTGCCGCCCCATATGATGTAACACTTACCATTTAAACTCTCCTTTTTGCCAAAGCAAATACTTTTTTTATTATATTTAAACTTAGTGTAATTATTGTGAAAAACTAAAAAGAAGTTAGATTGAGCATTTTCAATAAGTCATTATTAACAATAATAGAGATACTATTTGCCTTAAATTTTTTTCTTTAAAAGCCCTATAATTTGGAGTTAATATATATACATGGCATTAATAGACCTACTAAACATATCAAAACATTATGAAGCTCAAAAAATTTTAATAGATATAAATTTTCATGTTGACGAAGGCGAGAGAATCGTCATAATCGGTAAAAATGGAAGTGGAAAATCTACCCTTATGAAGATAGTAAATGGGACACTAGAGCAAGATAGCGGTGAGCGTATTTGCAGACAAAATTTAGAGATAAAAATGTTAGATCAAAGACCAGAATTTAAAGATGGTGCTACTGTAAGAGAGGCTGTTGAAGACGGACTAAGTGAGCTTAACATTGCAAAAGAGAGATATGAAAAACTCTCACATCTCCTAGCAGATGATTTTCAAAACAGAGCTTTTATAGATGAACATGAGATGCTCTCTCGCTATATTGAGCATCATAACGCTTGGAATTTAGATGATAAGATTGACCGCATAATAGAGCATTTTGATCTCAAGCAGTATGAAGAAAAACCAGTTGCTATGCTTAGCGGAGGGGAACAAAGAAGAGTGGCACTTGCTTCACTGCTTCTACAAAAACCAGATATTTTACTTCTTGATGAGCCTACCAACCACCTTGATGTTTACATGGTAGAGTTCTTAGAAGAGTTACTTTTAAGAGAGAAGTTTACTCTTGTTTTTATATCTCATGATAGATATTTTATAGATAGAGTGGCTACTAAAAGCGTTGAAGTTGAAGATTGCTCCATCAGAGAGTATAGCGGAGGATACAGCAACTACTTAAGCCAAAAAGAGGAGTATATGCGAACTCTTGAGAAGCAACATGAAACTCTTTTAACTATACTAAAGAGAGAAAACGAGTGGTTTTCTCGTGGTGTAAAGGCAAGACTAAAGAGAAATGAAGGGCGCAAAGAGAGACTTATGTCTCTTAGAGAAGATGCAAAAACAAATCCCTCTAAAATCAAAAAAATGACGCTAGAGCTCGAGCGTGAAGCCAAACATTTCAATCGTGACAAAAGTGTAAATAAGCAAAAAATGCTCTTTGAAGTAGAAAATCTTGGCTTAACCATAGGAGATAAAGAGCTATTTAAAAACTTTACAACTAGAATACTTCAAAAAGATACAATTGCCATAGTTGGACCAAACGGAAGTGGTAAATCAACTCTGCTAAAAGCTCTTCTTGGGCGTATAGAGCCAACAGAGGGGAAGATAAAAAGAGGCGAATTTAAGATAGGCTATTTTGATCAACACCGTGAGATGTTAGATGATAATCTAAATCTTATGGAGACTTTTTGTCCACATGGAGGGGATAGAGTAAGTGTTCGTGGGCGAGATATGCATGTTTATGGCTACTTAAAAAACTTCCTCTTTCCTAGAGAGTTTTTAGATAAAAAAATAGGAATACTTAGTGGCGGTGAGAAAAACCGCATCGCCTTGGCACTACTTTTTACAAAAAATGTAGATATTTTAATTCTCGATGAGCCAACAAATGATTTGGATATTCCAACAATAAATATTTTAGAAGAGCAGTTAATCAACTTTAGCGGAGCTGTAATTATAGTTAGCCATGATAGATATTTCGTAGATAAAATTGCTAAAAAGCTCTTTATTTTTAAAGATGATAAGAGCATAGAAGAGAGTTATCAAAGTTACACAGAGTATTTGGAGTTTGAGAGAGAGCTAAGAGAACTTAATGCACTTGCAAAAGAGAGTCAAAAAACAGAACTAAAGCCTAGAGAAAATAAAACTAGAGAGTTGAAACTCACATTTAAAGAGAAGATTGCACTAGAGAAACTTCCGCTAGAGATAGATGATATTGAGATAAAAATTGAAGAGAAAAACAGCTGCTTGGCAAATCCTACATGTTATGAGAAGATAGGAATTACAAAACTGGCACTTGAACTAGAAGAGCTCAAAAGGTTATATGAAGCTAAAGTTGAAGAGTTACTTAATATAGAAGAAAAAGCAGAAGAGATAAATAATAGCTAGTGCAAATACGCACTAACTACTTTTGAGCTTCTCTTAGAGTATCCGCTATTAAAAATGCTAACTCTAAAGCTTGATCAGCATTTAATCTTGGGTCACAGTGAGTGTGGTAACGAGAGCTTAAATCTTCTTCAGTTACTACAAAAGAGCCGCCAATACACTCTGTCACATTTTTACCTGTCATCTCTAAATGAACGCCGCCTGCGAATGTCCCCTCAGATTTGTGAACTTGAAAAAATTGTTTCATCTCGGTTAAAATAGAGTCAACTGGACGAGTTTTAAAGTTGTTTGATGATTTTACTGTATTTCCATGCATAGGATCACAGCTCCAAAGAACTTTTCTACCCTCACGCTCTATTGCACGAATAAGTTTTGGCATACCATCTGCTACTTTATCAGCACCCATTCTAACAATGATATTTAAACGCCCAGCTTCATTTTGAGGATTTAAAACATCACAAAGTCTAAGCAAATCTTCTGGGTCCATCGATGGTCCAGCCTTAACTCCAATAGGGTTGTTAATGCCTCTCATGTACTCTACATGTGCTCCATCTAATTGGCGAGTTCTATCACCTATCCATAACATGTGAGCAGATGTGTCATACCACTCATTTGTAATTGAATCTTTTCTTGTAAATGCCTCTTCATAAGGAAGCAATAACGCTTCATGCGAAGTATAAAAATCTGTCTCTCTTAGAGTTCTATGAGTTTTTGATGTAATTCCACATGCTTCCATAAACTTTAGAGACTTTCCAATCTCCTCTGCTAAATCTTCATATTTTTTACTTATCTCACTCTGGTTTGTAAAATCAAGATTCCATTTATGCACTACATGTAAATCTGCAAGTCCACCAGATGCAAAAGCACGAAGAAGATTTAAAGTCGCAGCTGACTGATTATAGGCTTTTATCATTCTTTGTGGATCTGGCACACGCATCTCTTTAGTAAAATCAACACCATTAATAATATCACCACGATAAGCATCAAGTGTAATGCCATCAATTGTTTCAGTATCGCTTGAACGAGGCTTTGCAAATTGTCCACCAAGACGACCAACTTTTACAACAGGAACTCCGCCAGCATAAGTCATAACTACTGCCATTTGAAGGATTGCTTTAAATGTATCACGGATATTGTGTGCGTGAAACTCACTAAAACTCTCAGCACAATCTCCACCTTGAAGTAAAAAACCCCTCCCCTCAGAAGCATTTGCAAGTTGAGCTTTAAGTGAACGTGCTTCACCTGCAAAAACAAGTGGAGGATAGTTTCTCAGCTCCTCTAACACTCTATTTAATTCATCTTGATTTGGATATGTAGGCTGCTGCACAATAGGTTTTTGTCTCCAACTTGATGCGCTCCAATTACTCATGGTAATACCTTTTTTATAATCTTTTATCTATTTTTGAAATTTTACATTACACTACCTAAAATAGCACTGATTAGTTAAGTTTAAAAATTAAAAACCAAAAAAAAAGCTACATTTTATTCTTAGAGATGTATAATGCAACATATTTTTCAGTGGACTATACTATTATGCAAAAAAGCGATTTAAAAGCACTTGTTGAGCAAATTTATGAAAATCTTCTAGAGCGTATTGACGGCGAAGAAGAGGCATCAAAAGAGCAAGTTGTAAGCTATTTAAGAGATGCAATTGATATAGTTACAAACATTAACGATAGAGATTTAGACACTATAGAACATGCTAAAGAGAGTTTTAAAAATTCCTACAAAGAGATTGTCAAAGAGAGTTTGAACTCATATAAAAATACAAATGATAAGTTTGGAGAGTTGACGAAACTTAACAAAGATACTATAGAAAAATGCAATGAACAACATATTGATTTAAATGCATTATCTGAAAAATTTAATGATATCCATACTCACATGAGTGATGAAGTGAGAAAAGCAAATCTAGTAATCACAGAGCTACATCAAAAGGTTAAAATTCTTGAAGAGACTTCAAATCTCGACCCTCTAACTAAAGTATTTAACAGAAGATCTCTTAGCTCTTATCTTCAAGAAGTTTGTTCAAATAAGAGTCTGCCTTATGATGATTTACATGTAATGATGCTTGATATAGATAATTTTAAAAGCATTAATGATAAATATGGTCATATAGCTGGAGATAAAATTCTTATTTTTATATCAAATATACTCAGAAAAACTCTCAGAGATGGTGATAAAATCTTTAGATATGGTGGAGAAGAGTTTACTATTGTTATAAACAGAAACAGTGATGATCAGTGTGAACAAATAGCAAATAGGCTTCTACATCTTATAAGCTCAAACAATCTCATCTACATGGGTGAGCGAATCTCTGTAACAGCTAGCATTGGAGTTACAAAATTAAAAGAGCATGATACTCCAGACTCTCTTCTCTCAAGGGCAGACAAAGCGTTATATGTTTCAAAAAAAAGTGGAAAAAATATGGTTTCTAAGGACTGCAATTAATGGCGTTTAGTTATTTTGATATTATTGTCTCGATTTTAGTTCTTTTTTTAGGACTTAAAGGAATTTTAAACGGTTTTTTTAAAGAAATTTTTGGTCTAATTGGTATCATAGGTGGTATTTTTATAGCATCTAGAGTCGGAGATAGTGTAGGTAAGCTTATTAATGATTCAGTATTAAAATTTCAAAATGATGCTGCGGTAAGCTTTACTGGTTTCTTGGTTACTCTTGCTCTGTTTTGGCTCTTTATGATAGGAATTGGAGTTGTTTTTAAAAAATTAAGCTCTCTTAGCGGTCTTGGAATTTTTGATAAAATCTTTGGTTTTTTAATTAGTGCAGGAAAGTTTTTCCTTATAGCATCTGTTATTTTATACTCTACATACAACATAAAAGCGATGCGTGCCAATCTTGATTCGATGATGAAAAACAGTATTCTCTTTCCTATTTTAGTTGAAACAGGCAGTTTTATTATGAAATTAGACCCTATAGAGATATCTGATGAGATAAATGCCACTATTGGAAAAGGCGCACAAATCATAGAAGATGAAGTTGGAAAAAAAATAGAAGAAAACAGTTTAAAAATAGTCGAAGATACAAAGAAAAAACTGGATATGAGTGTTGAAGATAATTTATCAAGCAAAGGAGATAAATAACATGTCCGAAATAACTACTGATTTTAATGATAAAACAGTTGCCTATAAGCAGTTGTTAGAAGATTTTAAACAACTTCTGAAAAAAAATAGTTTAAAATTCACTATTCAAAGAGAAGTTATTTTAGAGACTCTTTATAATTCAGATGAGCATTTAACTCCAGAGGCTCTACATAACCTTATTCAAGAAAAATTTCCAGATTTAAACACTGGAATTGCTACAGTTTATAGAACATTATCCCTTTTAGAAGAGTCTGAGATGGTCACTTCTCTCTCATTTGGTGCACAAGGCAAAAAGTATGAACTTGGGGCAAAACACCACCATGATCATTTTATCTGTACAAATTGTGGAGATATTACAGAGTTTGTAGATGAGCAGATAGAAGAGAGACAACACAAAATTGCGAAAGAGTTGGGTTTCGAAATGAAAGATCACTCTATGCAAATCTACGGTATATGTAAAAACTGCCAAAAAAAATAGAAAATATAAAGGAAAGATTATTGGTTTTTGATAATAAATTTATTCAACAGAGAATTGAAAAAGTAGAAATTTTAAAAAAAGCGGGGATAAACCCTTATGCAAACGAATCAAAAAGAAATGCAACTATTGAGAAATTTTTAAATGTAAATTCGGATGTGATTAATAAAGAGAACAAAAGAGATGAGAAGAGACGCTACACTTTAAGTGGACGTATAAAACTCTTTAGAATTATGGGAAAAGCAAGTTTTATACAAATTGAAGATGAGAGTAATGTACTTCAAGTGTATGTTGCAAGAGACCATATAGGTGAAGAGTTTTACAATGAAACTTTCAAAAAAAACATAGAAACAGGTGACATTGTAGAAGTTAGCGGATACCCTTTTGTAACTGGACAAGGAGAGCTCTCTCTTCATGCTGATAACCTTAAACTACTTACAAAAGCGATATCTCCTCTTCCTGAGAAGTTTCATGGCATAACTGACAAAGAGACAAGATATAGAAAAAGATACCTTGACCTTATTATGAATGCTGATGTTCGCAAAACATTTAAAGTTAGATCTAAAGTAATATCTTTAACTCGTCGCTTTTTTGAAGACAAAGGCTTTTTAGAGGTTGAAACTCCTATGATGCACCCAATTGCAGGTGGTGCAAATGCTAAGCCATTTGTTACTCATCATAACGCTTTGGGAATTGATAGATACCTAAGAATAGCTCCTGAACTCTACCTAAAGAGACTTATAGTAGGCGGTTTTGAAGCTGTTTTTGAGATAAATCGTAACTTTAGAAATGAGGGAATGGATGCTACACATAATCCTGAATTTACCTCTATTGAGTTTTATTGGGCATATAAAACATATAAAGATTTGATTGAAATCACAAAAGAGTATTTTAGATATCTTTTTGATCATCTAAACCTTCCAACTTCTCTTCCTTATGGAGATATGGAAGTTGATTTTAACAAATTTAGTGAAGTGCCGCTAATAGAATCTTTATATACTATAGGCGCTGTTCCAAAAGAGATAGTAAATGATAAAGATAAAATTATCTTATTTTTAAAAGAGAAAAATATCCAAGTAAAAAACAATCTAAGCTTAGGTCAACTTCAAGGGGAGTTATTTGATGAGTTTGTTGAAGACAAGCTGATAAACCCTACTTTTATAACTGAATACCCAGTAGAAATATCGCCTCTTGCTAGAAGGAGTGATAAAAATCCCGAAGTAACTGAGAGATTTGAGCTATTTATTGCTGGGCGTGAGATTGCAAATGCATTTAGTGAGTTAAATGACCCTGTTGATCAATACAATAGATTTAAAACTCAAGTTGAATCAAAAGAGAGCGGAGATGATGAAGCCCATGCAATGGATTTGGACTTTGTAGAGGCTCTAAGCTATGGAATGGCACCAACTGCTGGTCAAGGTATAGGAATAGACAGACTTGTTATGTTGCTAACAAATGAGCACTCAATAAGAGATGTTCTGCTCTTTCCAGCTATGAAACCGATACATACAGATGAAAAACAAGAAGAAAAGGAATAAATATGAGTTTTTTAAAAGAGTTTGATAAAGATATATTTGATTTATGCGAAAAAGAGTTAGAGAGACAGAGTAACCATTTAGAGATGATTGCTAGCGAGAACTTTACACTTCCTGCAGTTATGGAAGCGATGGGAAGTGTATTTACAAATAAGTATGCTGAGGGCTATCCTGCAAAGCGTTATTATGGCGGCTGTGAATATGCTGATGGTGTTGAGCAGTTAGCTATTGATAGAGCTTGCAAACTCTTTGGTTGTAATTATGCAAATGTTCAACCACACTCAGGAAGTCAAGCAAATGCAGCTGTATATGCGGCTCTTCTAAAGGCTGGTGATAAGCTCTTAGGTATGGATTTAAGTCATGGCGGACATTTGACTCATGGTAGTAAGCCGAGTTTTTCAGGTCAGAACTATTCAAGCTTTACTTATGGGGTGGAACTAGATGGAAGAATGAACTATGATAAAATCTTAGAGATTGCAAAAGCAGTTCAGCCAAAAATCATAGTTTGTGGTGCCAGTGCTTATGCAAGAGAGATAGACTTTAAAAAGTTTAGAGAGATTGCTGATGCTGTTGGTGCTATTATGTTTGCTGATATTGCCCATGTTGCTGGTTTAGTTGTAGCAGGTGAGCATATGAGTCCATTTCCTCACGCTCATGTTGTAACAACTACTACTCATAAAACTCTTGCGGGTCCTCGTGGCGGTATGATTATGACAAATGACGAAGATATAGCAAAGAAGATAAACTCTGCAATTTTCCCAGGTATTCAAGGTGGTCCACTTGTACATGTAATAGCAGCAAAAGCTGTTGGGTTTAAATACAACTTATCTGCTGAGTGGAAAGATTATGCTGTGCAAGTAAAAGCAAATGCAAAAATCTTAGGTGAAGTACTTGTAAAAAGAGGTTATGATTTAGTAAGTGGCGGAACAGATAACCATTTAGTTCTACTCTCGTTTTTAAATCGTGATTTCTCTGGCAAAGATGCAGATATTGCTCTTGGAAATGCAGGTATAACAGTAAATAAAAACACTGTTCCCGGAGAGACAAGAAGCCCTTTTGTTACAAGTGGGATTCGCATTGGAAGTCCAGCACTTACAAGCAGAGGCATGAAAGAGAGAGAGTTTGAGTTTATTGCTAACAAAATTGCCGATGTTTTAGATGATATCAATAACACAAAGCTTCAAGAATCTGTTAAAAAAGAGCTCAAAGAGCTAGCACAAAAATTTGTAATTTACAATCAATCAACATATTAAAGGATACAAATGACAGCATCTGATTTAAATCTTATAAAAATGTCAACGGATCACTACTGGATAAAAAGAGATTCAGTAGTAGATAAGATTATCTTTAAAGGTAGAACATTTTATAATAAATTTGAAAAAGTAAATGCCATTTTGTCACAAGCTGTTATAAATCAGCATATAAAAGGCGAAATAACCGTAGCACATTCGCTAATAAACAAACATGGTAAAGTAGAAAATATTGTAATTGATTATAACGGGAATGATCCAGAGCGCTTTTATCATAAGACTCAACTTCTGCTTCGAGAAGAGGGTTTTATAAATTTTACTGCTTACAAAACAAGAACTGAGGGACATCTTCATGTATATATTCATAAAGGTCATACTACCCTTCAAGAAGCTATTCAGCTAGGAAAAATGATAAGTATGAAATTAGCAGCAAAACAGCCAAAACAGTGGAGAATGTTTCCAAATGCTGATATGCCAGATGATTATAACATTTTAACACTTCCAATGGAAGTTTACTCTAAAGAGCGTGGTGCCTCTTGGTCAAAACACATGTAGCATCTATTGAAAAAGCACATGTAAACAACTTTTAGGTATTATTATAGATAAAGAAGATTGAAGGAGACGTTATGGAAGAAAAAAATGAACTAAATGATATTATCTTAAATAAAAACAGTTCGTCTGCTGGAAATAAGAGAGTTATTCTAGCTGTTGCTACACTTGGTATTGTACTTATTGTAGTCGTTATGCTTATGAATAGTATAACATCTAGTAGTACTGATAACCTGCCACAAGCAATTCTCCCTCCTGAGCCACAAAGAGAGATAAAGAGTGTAGCAGATGAACCTCTTTTTGAAGATGTCACTGTCGTTCAAGAAGCAGGTAAAGAGAATATATCTTTAGATGAAATTGCACAAAAACTTAAAGAAGAGAGCACAAAAGAGACTCCAAAATTACAATCTAAAGCAGAAGAAACCAAACAAGAAGATGTAGTTGAGAGCAAAAAAACTGAGAGCAAAAAGTTAGAACCTAAAAAAACAGTAACAAAAGAGCCGAAGCCTAAGCCTCAAATTGCAGCTTCTGGAGGATTGTATATTCAAGTTGGTTCTTTTTCAAGATATGAGCCAAATAAGAAATTTTTAGACTCTATAACAAAGCTTGGATATGAGTATAAATTTCATAAAGTAACAAACAATGCCACTCCTTTAAATAAAGTTCTAGTTGGTCCTTTTGCTACTGAGAGTGAGGCTAGAAAAGCACTCAAAGAGTTAAGGTCTTCTGTTGAATCAGGTGCTTTTTTAACAAAAATATAATGTAACTATGCTCCTACGGGGGCAACTTTTTTATAAGGTACTCCTTTGATTTATTCAAAACAATTTTTTCAAGATCAATTAGCTCCAATTGCAGTTTATGCAAAATTAAAAACTATATTTAAAGATGAGATATCTTTTCTCTTTGAGAGTGCTGGCCAGAGTGATGGCAACTACAGTTTTATCTGTATGGGTGCTAGAGAGAGCATCAAATATATGGATGGTAAAACTATCTACTCCGATGCCAACGGCTTATCTCACTATAGTGATGAGTCACCGTTTACTTTTCTAAAAAATTACTATAAAGATATAGACATCTCAATCTATAAAAAAGCCTCAAGTGAACTTAAAGTCGGTTATGTAGATGGTTTTATAGGCTACATTGGTTATGACATGGTAAAAGTTTTTGAGCCTAAATTACACTCAAAGATGGATACTTTAAAAGATGAACTAAATACTCCAGACCTTGATCTCATACTTCCAAAGATGATTTTAGTCTATTCTCATAAAAACCATCAATTAACACTCATTAGCACACTAAAAGAGATGAGCGACAAGTTTGATATGATTGAGAGTGAACTAAAAGAGTCTTATAAATATATAGATATGGTCAAAAATATAGGAAACGATAAAGGTAGTTTTGCTCACACCAAAGAGCAGTTCTTCAAAATGGTTGATGACTCTAAAGAGATGATAAGAAGTGGTGATGTTTTTCAAATTCTTATGACAAACCGCTTTACAAGGAATATAAAAGTAGATCCATTTAGTTTTTACAGAATCCTAAGAACTAAAAATCCATCTCCATATATGTTTTTAATGGAGTACAAAGATTTTAATATAGTAGGAAGTTCCCCTGAAGTCATGGTAAGGCTCACTAATGGCGAACTTCTTCTTCGCCCAATAGCTGGAACAAGGAAAAGAGGCTCTACAAAGCAAAGAGACAAAGAGCTAGAAGCTGAACTACTAACAGACCCAAAAGAGTTAGCAGAGCATCTAATGCTTATAGATTTAGGTAGAAATGATGTAAGCAGAGTTGCAAAGACTGGAAGTGTGAGAGTTGAAGATATGATGCATATAGAGAGATTTTCACATGTTATGCACATAGTCTCAGATGTTACAGCTACTCTTGCTGATAATAAAGACATGTTTGACTTGTTTATGGCAACTTTTACAGCAGGAACAATGACAGGAGCTCCAAAAATTCGTGCAATGGAACTTATAGCAGAGTTTGAAGGGCTAAAACGTGGCTTTTATAGTGGAAGTGTTGGCTACTTTGGTTTTGATGGAAATATGGATAGTGCGATAACTATAAGAACAGCAATGGTTAAAGATGATAAAGTCATTCTACAAGCTGGAGCTGGAGTTGTTGCAGATAGTCAAAATGAGCTTGAATACCTAGAAGTCAAAAATAAACTCGGAGCATTAGTTGCTTCGCTTGAAGATTTAGACTAAAATTTATAATTTTTCTCGGCGAAGCAGTAGCTTTAGTGAGAGGAATTTTTGCTGGGCTTTGCTCAGGAAAAAGGAGAAATTTATGAAACTTTTTGCCATATTTGGCGACCCTGTTGCACACTCTCGCTCTCCGCTTATGCACAACAGCGTATTTAAAAATCTAAACTACAAAGCTTGTTACACCAGAATTCATCTGCAAGATGGCTCAAAATTGAAAGAGACTTTTTTATCACTCAAGCTCTCAGGTGCAAATATCACAGTTCCTCACAAAGAGGCTGCGTATGCAGCTTGTGATGAAGTAAGAGGCTTTGCAAAAAAGGTTGGAGTAGTAAACACCATCGTAAACGAAAACGGTCGTCTTATAGGCTACAACACGGATGCTGATGGGTTTATGTTTGCTATTAAAGAGTTTGGGGATGTAAAAAACATCTTAATCCTTGGAGCTGGTGGAACTGCAAAGGCGTTAGCCTCAAAGTTTATAGACTCTGGCATAAAAGTAAGCGTTATGAACAGAAGTGATTCAAGGCTCTCTTACTTTAAAGAACTTGGTTGTGAGTGCTTTAACTGGGATAATTTTGAGATAAAAAAATATGATTTGGTACTAAACTCAACAAGTGCTGGACTAAAAGATAAAGAATTCCCCGCTCCACTTGCTTTAATTGAGCAGATACTAAATAACACCTCTTTTGTAGCAGAAGTGATTTATGGAAAAATCACACCTTTTTTAAAGCTGGCAAAAGAGAAAAACATCACATGTAAAGATGGTGCTGACATGTTACTCGCTCAAGGCATTTTAGCAAATGAACTCTTTGTAAACAGTGAGCTAAAGAGCGATGATATAGAGCACTACATGTCAAAGAGTTTTACTCTTTAGCCCATTGGGTACATAATCTCTTTTTGAATTGCTTTTATCTCTGCCATTATCTCTTCACTTAGCGTAACATCTAACGCTCCAAGCGATTCATCCATCTGCTCTATATTTCTAGCACCTATGATAGTTGAAGCTACAAATGAAAACTGTTTTGAATAGGCAACAGCTAAAGTTACTGGTGAAATTTGAAATTTTTTTGCTATATTTAAGTATAGTGCAGTAGATTTTAATGATTTCTCATTTAAAAATCTCTCCGCTTGAGAGTTTAATCTTATATTTTTACTAATCATATAATCCGTGTATCTTGCGTTTTGTGGATAATCTTTACTATTGTACTTGCCACTTAATACTCCTCCAGCAATTGGCGAATAAGCCAAGAGAGAGATGTTCTCTTTTGTGCATAAAGTGGAGAGTTCATCCAAAAAACGTGGATTGTTTAGCGAGAAATTATTTTGGATAGATTCAAATCTAGCAATACCTAATCTCTTTGAGGTCTCATTTGCTTTACAAAGCCCATAAGCTGACTCATTTGAAGTTCCTAAATATCTAACCTTTCCCTCTTTTACAAGCTCATCAAAGGCTACTAGAGACTCTTCAATAGGTACAACTGTATCTGGCCAGTGCATCTGGTATAGATCTATATAATCAGTTCCTAACCTCTTAAGGCTTCCCTCTATCGCTTTTTTTATATGAAATCTGTCTATAGCTGTATATCCATGGCGAATTAGTGGAACAAACCAACCGTTTGCAGCCCCTGCTACTTTTGAAGCTATGATAATACTATCTCGAGGTTTGCTCTTTAACCATTTTCCTATAATTGTCTCACTCTTGCCTGCATCTTCGGCTCTTGGTGGAACTGGATAGATTTCAGCCGTATCGAAAAAATTGACCCCTCTATCATAAGCTTTATCCATAATCTTAAAAGATTCTGCTTCGCTACTCCAAGAGCCAAAACTCATAGTTCCTAAGCAGATAGGTGTAACTCTAAGACCAGTTTTTCCTATGTATCTGTACTCCATCTTTTAACTCCGTTTTGGTTATATTATGAGTCATTAGCCTTTTTATAAGAGCTTTTCTCAATTAGTCTAAGAATTATAGCAGAGAGGTATGGGATACTCTGAATTAATATAGTTGCAGAAAATATATAAACTTCTACAATCCTTTGATGATTTGTCATAATCAATGCTACAAATGAACCAATTAAGAGTGTTGCTAAGATAATCTCATTTTTTACAGGACTGCTAATACTTCTTTTACTATTGCCACCTTTTTCCGTTCTCTTAAATGGAAGTCTATCTTTTACAAATCCATCATAAACGGCTTTAAAAATTGTCAGTTGCAGACTCATTGCAGCAATTGCACTAAGTAAAGAGTGATAGAAATTTGCGCCAACTCTTGTTCTATAAAGTACAAAAGAGTGAATAACATTTACTATAAATGCTGTAATAATTGGCACAGTCAGCGCAATAGTAGGAATAGTAACGCCTACAAATATAATTACAGGAACCCAAATAATATTCAGTATTGAAGTGACTGTTCCTAATGCATCTGAGAGCCAAAAAAACCACCCTGTAATAAAGTGATGCTTTTGAGAGCGTGTCAATGTTTTTGATGATGGTTTAAAATGTTCCCAATGTTTTTTCAAAATTTGAACAGCACCATAAGCCCAGCGATGTCTCTGATTTTTAAACGCTTCTATCGTATCAGGAAGCAATCCATGTCCATATCTACGATTTGTGTAGTGCCCTATATATCCAGCTTCAAATAGTCTAAGACCTAGCTCGCTATCTTCAACTATAGTATCAGTATTCCACTGCCCTACTTCATCAAAAGCACTCTTGCGTACCATTATCATAGTTCCATGTGCTACTATGGCATTTTCTTCATTACGTTCAACCATTCCTATGTCAAAAAATCCTGCATATTCTGCGTTCATAGCTCTCTTTAGAAGTGATTCATTTCCATCTCTATGATCTTGCGGAGCTTGAACAAGTGCCACTTTTGCATCATCAAAAATAGGAACTAAATCGATAAGCCAGTTTGGTTTTATAACATAGTCAGCGTCTATAACTGCCAATATTTCACATGTAGGATTTGTAAATTCTAGCGCTCTATTTAGAGCTCCTGCTTTAAAGCCAGTGCACTCTATATCAAGATAAACAAATCTTTCACCAAGCTCTTCACACAGCTCTTTAATAGGTGTTTTGTAAAAATCCTCTGGAGTGTTATTTATAATAACTAAAACTTCAAAATTTGTATATCTTAGATTTGCAAGAGCTTCTAGAGTCTCTTTTAAAACAGCTGGCTGTTCTTTATATGCAGGTACATGTATGCTTACAAAAGGAACATGATCTGATTTTAAATCAAGAGGTATAAGCCTCTCAGGAGGTCTTCCAATTGTACACTTAAAGAGTTCATTTGCCTTTGCCAAAGTTATCATAGTAAGAGGCACCATTAAAATAGTACCCATTCCCCACATAACCCATGTTCCAAAATTCATGTAATGTACAAACGGATAGACAGCTGACATTACAATACCAAAAGAGATACCTTGCGCTGCTAAACCATAAGTCATAGCATGTAAAAAGTTTATATTTTGATTTCTTAATCCAAAGAACGTTAGTATCGCACCAATAATAGCAGCCGCAACCATCTGCATAAACCAAAATGGCTCTACCAAAACTTCGCCTTGAAGCTCAAATTTTAGATGACGATTTGCATCAAAAATACCCCAATATTGTCCAACACTTCCCTCATCAACACCTTTCCAAGGCTGATCAAATGCCTCTAGAAGGTTATAACTAAAACCCTCTTTTTTTGCAAGCCCTAAGAATTTTCTAATAACCATTGCCTGATTTTGAGGACTTGCTACTGAAGCTTGATTATTATACCCTCTACTAGGCCATCCGAACTCTCCTACTATTATAGGTTTTGTTGGGTGTACATCTCTTATTTTTTGATATTTTTCATTAAAGAATGACTCAAAATCCTCAGCTTTAATTTTCTCCCAATATGGAAGTATATGTATATTTATAATATCAACTTCATCGGCTAAATATGGGTATAATAACCACATGTTCCAAATTTCAGCTGTTGTTACTAAAATAGTGTGCTTCTCTTCTTTAGCAGCATTCGCTTTTGCTTCTTTGAGTTTTTTAGCTCTTACTTTTTTATTTTTCTCTTTTGCAATCTCTTCTTGAATTGCTTTTTCTCTATCCTCTTTTTCTACTTTTTGTATAATATCTATAAACTCTCTAAAATCTTTTATATGAACAATTAACTCATCTGGATCTAAATCATCGCGTAAAAGAACCTCATTCCCAACAATTACAGATATAAGATTTTGATGATACTCCGCTATAAGACTCTTTGCTAAAGCTATCTCTTTTTCATTATCCTCAACAACTCCTGAGAGCCAAAGACCCATGTGCGCTTTCATACCAAGAGCACTTAAGTGTGGCATAACTTTTTGCGAATCATCAGCAGAGTATAAACGCACAGTATTTGTGAACTTTTTTAAAAGGGTTAAATCTCTAATAACCTCTTCATCACTAAGCATCTCTTTCTCATTACCTTTTTGATAAGGAGCGTAAGAGAGAGACTCTATAATGTCATCGGCATCAGGAGGAGTTATGAATTTTTTATCGTTATTTAGCCATAAAAAAACTTGTAAAAGTGAAGCGAGCAGTAACGAAACTAATATATATTTCAATGTACTTCCTAGGAAAATTTATCGAATTGTACATCAAAAATTTAAAAAGTTATATACAAATTTTTAAATACCAAAAAGAAGAATTAAAACAGGTAAAAGTAGCAAATCTGCAACAATTGCCATAAACATAGCAATCATAGTTAAAAGCCCAAAATAGATGGTTGGAAAGAAGTTAGAAAATAGTAAAACAGAAAAACCAACTATGATTATAGTTGATGTATAAAACATAGCACTTCCTATACTTTTGTGTGCACTAAACATGGATGAAATTGCATCTTTTAATTCACGATAAAGTAAAGAGTAGCGATAAATATAGTGTATAGTATCATCAACCGCAATTCCCATGCTGATTGCTGCGATTGTTATCGTCATCATATCCAGAGGAATATTCATCCATCCCATAAAGCCAAAAACAACACCTACTGGAACTATGTTTGCAATCATGGCAATTAAAGCCACTTTAAAACTTCTAAAGAGGATTAAAAACATAAAAAAAAGAATAACAACAACAACACCTATAGTTTTAATCTGCGAATAGTAGAGTGATTGTAACATGCTGTTATACATAACTAAAAGATTAGATACTTTATGCTCTTCAAACTCTTTATTTAACATATTATTTAAGTCAAAATCTATCTTTTTTATAAGCTTATCACGTTTTAACTCTGGCATTGAGTCGATAATTCTTGTACTTATTCTTGCTTGATTATTCTCTATATCTACATACGGCGATAAGATTATCTTTTTATATTCTGGAGGTAATTTTTTGTACATAAGAGCCAGAGTTAATCCATCAGCTTCTTTATTGTTGTTAAGCACTTTTAAAACCTCTCCTGCTGTTGATAAAGAGAGCACTTTTCCAACAGCCTCAAGAGATTCAAGATACTCATGTACCTCTTTTATCTTTCTCATTTTATTTTGTGTAAACCAGTATTGCTCTTTATCACCCTCTTGCTCTTTAAACTCATCAGAAAATGAGTCTAACTCAGCATCTTCATCAGAACTTACAACTTTTATATCTTTAATGCCATCATTTCCCTCTTTAAATGTTAAGATAATATCAAGGGGTGTTGTTCCGCCGAGTTTTTTATCAATAAGTGCCATACCTTGATATATCTGCGTATCTTTTTTAAAATAGTCAATAAAACTATTCTCAACTCTAAGTTTTGTGGCACCAGAGATAGAAAAAAGTATTACTAAAATAGTTATAGCTATGATACTCTTCTTATAACTATATGCGATTTGAGCAATTTTAGAGGTAAAGGGAAGCTCCTCTTCTGTTTGTTCTTTAGGCTCTTTTTTATTTAAGAAGAGTAGTGTAATTGGAAAGAGAATATATGTAATTATAAGTGAGACAACTATTCCGCCACTCATCATCCAGCCAAAGTTTATTACTGGTAAAATACCACTAAATACCAAAGAGCTAAACCCAGCAATTGTAGTTAGAACAACAAAAAGAGATGGTTTTCCCATTGAAAGAACGCTTTGTATTGCTAAGTTCTCTTGTGACTCATTTGGCGTCTCTAAAAGCAACTCTTTGTATCGAACTACCAAGTGAACAACCAAAGACATATTCATAATAAGTTGGAGCGAAATAAAATTAGATGAGACCACTGTAATTTCTAACCCAAAGAGCCCAAGAAATCCACTTGTTACGATAAGCGAAACTGTACAAATTAAGAGTGAGATTGCAACCCATTTAACCTCTCTTAGTAAAATATATAAAATAATTATCAGTAATAAAACAATTATAAATCCAAACGTTTTTAGGTCATATTTTACAAACTCTACCATGTCATCAGCTATCATCTCAATTCCGCCTAAATGAAGCTTTACTTTTGGATGATTTTTTTCAAAATTTACTATAATTGCTCTTAAGTCAGCTATTGTTTTATGGTTTTCTTCTCTTAAAATATCTCTATACTTTTTAAACTCTAAAGCAATGTTTTTATATGCTATCTTCTCTTCATCACTTAGATTTTTCTCTTTTTTTAATTTAATATATTTTTCTCTTTGATTTATAAGTGAAAAATAATTCTCATCTCTCTTGAGATTTATCATCAGTGCCGTAGTTGTAAAATCTTCACTAACTAGATTTTTTTTATATACTGCACTTGTTAAAAATTCTTCTCTAACCAGCTCTTTATCTACACCCTTTGATTCAAGCGTTGGAATATCTTTTAAGAGCTCTTTTAGAGGAATTGGTGGAGATTGTAAAAGCGGTACATTTACTATAGAATTTATAGATTCAACAATATTTAGAGTTTTTATATCTGTACTTAACTCTTTTATATTCTCTATGTTCTCTTGACTTAATAAATCATCTTGCGTTGTGTATGTAATAACCAAGGAACTTGATGTCTCAAAACGCCTTGCCACATCCCTTGAGAACTCCAAATCTTTATCATCTTCAAGAAGAAGAGTTTCTGCACTTGCATCTATCTCAAGTCTCATGGCAAAGAGTGCCATAACGACTACAAAAACAGCCATGAGCAATAAAATTATTTTTGGATATTTTAGTAGATAGTTTTTATATAAATTATACAGCATCTGTTTTTATGATTGCTTTGCCAAAGCATCCATAAGCGCCGTTATACTCTTTGTCTGTAAAAATTCTCTAAATTGAGCTATATCTGTTTTTAAAATGCTAACGCCAAGTATCTCTACATCATAAACCAACCAACTATCTTTAGCAGCAATTGGAGTTTTTGGTTTATGAAATTTATAAACAATTTCAAGTTTATCTTGTTTGCTTATAAGATCGGTTGCTAGCGCTATTCTATCTGGTTTTGGCTGCTCAATCTGCTTAACTTCAACCTTTTCATCTTTGTAGGCATCTATTTTTGATGAGTAAGACTGCTTCATCCTCTGAACATAAAGCTTTATAAACCTATCTTGATCCTCAAGAGAGAGTTCTTTCCATCTGTTCCCAAGACTAAGTTTTGCCATAAGTTCAAAATCAAACATTGGAGTTAATGTTTTTACAATATTTGCATTTCTCTCATCTTTTGAGATTTTTTTGTCTTCTACTATTAAAATAACTTCATCTATTTTGTTTAAAAAATGTTTTTTTAACTCCGCTTGTTCATCTGCAACCAAACTTTGTCCAAATGCAAACATCACCAAGAATGCAAAAAAAACCCTGCTTATATTTCTCAATTCTACTCCTCAATCAATTTATTTCTACGTTGTTCATAAATATCCCTTAGATATGGATAAAGATCAACTGCATCTTCTCTCATCTTCTCATATTTCTCTTTGTTTAGAGATATAAGATTTACATACTCAATAAATTTTACACTAAAATACTCTGCTGGAGTATCAGTGAGGGTCCAGTAACCTCTCTTGTC
This sequence comes from Sulfurimonas denitrificans DSM 1251, assembly GCF_000012965.1. Classification (NCBI taxonomy): domain Bacteria; kingdom Pseudomonadati; phylum Campylobacterota; class Epsilonproteobacteria; order Campylobacterales; family Sulfurimonadaceae; genus Sulfurimonas; species Sulfurimonas denitrificans. The sequence continues at coordinate 1,355,847 of NC_007575.1, forward strand.
ATAATCAATAAATGTAAAGAATGAATCAGGATACATACCCGCTAAATCTCTTAAATTTGAAGGCCCAAGAAGAGGCAATACTATATGAGGTCCACTACCAACTCCATAAAAACCAAGTGTCTGCCCAAAATCTTCTTTATGTACTTCAATTTCAAAATAGTTTTTTGCTGGATCGTACAATCCAACAATACCAACTGTTGTATTTATAATAAATCTGCTTCCCTCTTGTAGTGCATACTGAAATTTGCCTTGCAATATATTATTTACAAAACTAACTGGAATATATATATTGTTAAAAAAATTATCTACACTTCTGCGAATCTCTACATGTAGTATATTTGAGTATCCAGTAGCGACAGGTCTTAAGAAGTACTCATAAGCACCATCATTAAAAGATGTCATAACCCTGTTGTAGCCACTTAGTGGGTCACAAACTTTTTTCACTTCCATCTCATTGCTAAATGAATCAAGAAATTCATCATCTTGACTCTGCTCAACAGCTACCTCTTTAGGCTCCACAATGCCCTTTGAACTACATCCGCTTAATCCTATCAAAATAGTTAGACTAAACAGCATAAAGAGTACTCTCATATTATACCTTCACTCTGTCTATTAATGCTCTACTTAAAGATAATAAATCAATATTTTCTAAGCTTACTCCAGTTGGTACTCCTTGAGCAATTTTTGAAAAGTTTATAGTAAAATCACTTAATTTATCTTCAATATATAGTATAACAGCATCATTTGCAATAGATGGCGTTAATGCAAAAACAATCTCCTCAACGCCATTTTTAACTAAACTCTCTAAACCAGAAAGGTTAAAGTTTTCAAGTGAATCCAAAACAAAATACCTTCCATCAAAAAGTCTGTTTTCTTCTAAAAGAAGAATGTCTTTTGCATTTTCAACAATACAAAGAAGTGTCTCATCCCTGCTCTCATCACAACATATAAAGCAGAGTTCATCCTCACTCATGCCACCACACGCTGCGCACTGTTTAATGCTTCCTAGTGCTTCTTCTATAGCATGGGCTATCTTTATACCAACAAAACTATTTTTCATAACAATATGATAAGCTAGTCTTATTGCTGATTTTTTGCCAATTGTTGGAAGCTCTTGAAATGCTTCAACTAGTTTATTGAACTTCTCTAAAGATTCACTCATAATATTAAGACTCTTTTTTTGGCAACAATATCCACAACTTTAGAGGTGCTTTTAACTTTCCAGCACTTTGTCCAGCCTCATCTCCATAACCAAAAAACAGATCAGCTCTAACACTCCCTTTTATGGCCCCGCCTGTATCTTGAGCTATTACAATTCTATTTAAATCTCTCTCTTTTGTATCTGCGCTCATATAGAGCATACTACCAAGAGGCAGATAACTTTGGTCAACTGCAACAGAACGTTTTGGAGTCAAAACAATACCTAGTGCACCAGATGCTGGTTTTGCTCTTTTTTTGAAAAAAACTTTAGAATCATTATGATGAAGAAGCTCATCTACACGTGATGGGTTTTTATCGCACCAATTTTTAATACCACTCATAGAAGCCTCGGCATAACTCATCTCACCTGCATTTATAAGATATTTTCCAATAGAACTATATTTGTGTCCGTTTAAATTATCAAAACCGACATAGATAACCTCGCCGCTATCCAATAAAACTCTTCCTGAACCTTGCACTTCTAAGAAGAATAAATCTATTCTAGAATCTACATAACAGACAATATCTGCATCAATTTTTCGATTACTTAACTCTTTTCTTGAGTAGTATGGAACTACCTTGTTTCCCTCTTTACGTCCTCTTAATCTATAATTTTTCAGCTCTGGATACTGTTGTGTAAAATTAACAACTAAAAGATCTCTTGGAGTTGAATAAACTGGATAGATATATGGCTCTTTTTTACTCAAAGATCCTCTTAAGAGAGGTTCATAATATCCTGTTAAGAGCCCATCACCGTCTCTGTTTGTCATATCAACTTGGTATGGTGAAAATTTTTCTATAAAAAAACTTTTTGCATCATTTACTCTACTTGCTTCTTGGCATAACTCTTTATAAAGTGATTTTGTTTTTATTGTGTTACAACTATTTACAAAAGAGTTTAGAGCATCTATGTAATCTTCACTCTCCCAATCTGGAAGCTCTTCAAAACTGCTTTTTATAAACTCAGTATTTGGCATAGTTTCAAATGTTATTTTCTCAGGCTTTGCTTTAACTACTCCTGTAATTATAGGGTCTTCTATAATAGGTTTGGAAATAGGCATTGTTGGTTCTTTAGAACATCCTAGAAATAGTAAAATCGTAATTAAGTAGAGTATATTTTTTTTCATAAGTGCAATTATACCAAATCACTCTAAGTATATGAACATTAAATATTTAACGATATAATTGCCAAAAAATTCTAAAGAGTTGGGGTATTAATTACAATTATGAAAGATTTAAGCTATTACGAAATTTTAGAAATCTCACAAGATGCAGATCAAACAACAATAAAAAAAGCTTATAGAAAAATGGCAAAAATATATCATCCTGATAAAAATCCAGGGGATAATGAAGCTGAACACAAGTTTAAACTATGCAATGAAGCCTATCAATGCTTAAGCGATGATAAACAAAAAAGCATCTATGACAGATATGGCAAAGAGGGTCTATCTGGAATGAGTGGTCGTGGCCGCTCATCTGGTGGATTTGATGATTTAGGCTCTATTTTTGAAGAGATGTTTAGTGGTTTTGGTGGCTCATCACGTCGTCGTCAAAACCCTGCAGAGATGGAAAAATATAATCTTGACATGAACGTAGATATGAAAATTAGCTTTAATGAGGCAATTTTTGGGTGTGAAAAGGATATAGAGTATAAATATAAAAACTCTTGTAAAAGTTGTAGTGGCACAGGTGCAAAAGATGGCAAACTCTCTACATGTACTGGGTGCAGAGGACAAGGTCAAGTCTTTATGAAGCAAGGTTTTATGACATTTTCTCAAACCTGTCCAACATGCCAAGGAACAGGTTCAGCACCCTCAGCTCCATGTGATAGCTGTAGTGCAAAAGGCTACCTTGAAGAGAAAGGAGATGTCACTATAAAAATTCCAAAAGGGATTGATAATGGTAACCGCCTAAGAGTCTCTGGAAAAGGAAATATCGGTAAGAGAGGCACTAGGGGTGATTTATATGTAACTTTTAGTGTTAAGGCTGATAAACACTTTCAGAGAGAGGGTAATGATGTCTATATAGCAATTCCTGTCTTTTTCACTCAAGCAGTAGCTGGAGATACACTAAATATCCCATCTCTAACTGGTGAGCTAGAGTTAAAACTAGATATTGGAACTAAAGATAAGCAGCACTTTACGTTTAAAGGTGAAGGTGTAGATGATGTTCATGGTCATGGCAAGGGAAATCTGATTGCTCAAGTAAATATAACTTATCCTAAAAAATTAAGTGATGAACAGCGTGCACTGCTAAGTAAACTCCAAGAGTCTTTTGGTATAGAATCAAAACCACATGAGAGTGTATTGGATTCGGCAATTGATAAGATGAAAAACTGGTTTAAATAGATTTAAATATTAGAGAGAGCTTGCCATATACTTCATGCTCTCTCATAAAAACTTTTCGAGTTCAAAACTATATGTAAACTACATAAACAAAAAATTGCGACACTTTTATTGCTAAGTTTTATATAATCTCAAAAAGATTCTATTATATGTCATGTCGTAAAAAAACTATACAAATCACTCTAACTTGTCAATTATAATCAAACTCTAAATATAGTTATGAAGCACTTAGCAATAAAATAGATAATCTTACGATTCTATTTTTCATCTGCTTACTTTGTTGTTAATGCAGTCACACCAAAACCTGTTTTTACGCTATAACCAGCCTTTGCCCAGTCCTGAATCCCGCCTTTGAGATTTTTAGCATTTTTATACCCCATTCTTTTGAGTGTTTGTGCCGCCAATGCACCACGTCCGCCGTTTCTGCAATATGTAACAATCGTGTTGTTTTTATCTTGAATTTTACTTAGCACTTCCCACTCTAAATTACCACGAGTAATTGAAACAGTATTAACAGAAACAAAATCATCAAAAAGATACCCTTCTGCTCTTTGCTCAGACTCTCTTACATCCAGAATAACAACACTCTCTTCATTCTCAAACATACTTTTGAGCTCTAGGGGAGTTATTTCTCTAGCCTCTTTTTTTGCTTCATTTATAAGCGCCATTTTTGCATCTTCCTCTGCAAAAAGAGATGAAGACGCAAAAAGTAATCCTGCGCAAAAGAGACAATTTGCTATAGTTTTTTTCATTTTTTTCCTTTCTAAAAATCCATTTGCATATTTAGGCATTTAACTAAATACGTTTTGTATGGTATAATTATTTCAACTCTTTGTCAAGGAAAAGAAATGTTGGATATGCAACAAAAAATAAAAATTTTTAAAGCTCTTGGTAATGAAACACGTTTTTTGATTTTTAAAAATGTCTTTACGGGAGGTTATGTTTGCTCTATTGATGATAAAAATGCCAAAATAGAAGCAAATCCACATGCTACATGTGTAACAACTATAGCTAAACATTTTGATTTTTCCATGCCTACAATCTCTAAACATCTACAGCTGCTTCGTGAGGCAAATGTTATAAAAATGCAAAAAAAAGCAAATAAGATATATATTGAGCCAAATATAGAGACTATTAGGGAGCTTGGTGGTTGTTTTACAAAGTTGGTTGAAAATTTTGAAACAGACAGAGAACTCTTCTTTGATGATATTGTTTTAAAATAGGCTTTGTGATAAACTTTTATATTTTAACAAAAGAGAAATTTTAAATGAACAAAGAACATCTTACGAACAAACTATCTTCTTTAGCACTCTCGATGTTTAGAAAAGATTTCTTTGGCATTTTTCATGGCTCTATATCTGCTAAGACTGAATCCAATCGCTTTATCATAAATACAAAAGAGGCTATTTTTGATGCACTTGACAACTCTTCACTTATAGAGCTTTACTACAAAAAGGATTATCGCTGGAATCAAGCAAGCATTGACTCCAATATACATCATAGTATCTATTCACAGATATCTGATGCAAAATTTATCTGCTTTAGCATGCCGCCATTTACAACCGCTTACTCATTAGACCACAATGTAATAATTCCACGAGACTATTTTGGATACAGTGAAATAGGCTCAATTGATATATTTGATCCTAGAAATTTTGATGATTGGTATGAGCGCGCAAGTAGCGAAATTGCTTACTATTTTCAAAGTAAAAAGAGCGACATAATGGTTATTCGTGGTTATGGAGTTTATACCTACAATAGAGATATCCATGAGATGGCAAAAAAAATTGCAATCCTAGAGAAAAGTTGCAGACTTCTTCTCTTAGACAATGCACAAAAAGACTCATCTTTTGATTAAGAGAGCTCTTTTATAGCCTCGTATGCAACTTGCATCATCTTTTTTATCTCATCATTTGTAATAATATAAGGCGGCATAAAATAGACTACATGTCCAAGAGGGCGCAGCAGCACACCATTTTTTAAACCATATTCATAGACTTTAAGACCTATTCTATCTTTTGAATCATATCCTTTAAGTTCAACTGCGCAAACCATTCCTGTTTGTCTGATTGATAAAACATTTTTTAGCGTTTTAAATTTTAAAAGTTCCTCTGCCATATAGTTTGCTATCTCTTGATTTTTTTCTATAATATTTTCATTTTCAAAAATATCCAAAGTTGCATTTGCAGCTGCACATGCAAGTGCATTTCCTGTATAACTGTGAGAGTGCAAGAAGGCTCTGTTTTCGCTATAATCACAATAAAAAGAGGTATAAATCTCATCTGTTGTTAGTACAACAGATAGCGGGAGATAGCCACCTGTAAGCCCTTTTGATAAAATGAGAAAATCAGGTGTTATGTTAGCGCTCTTACATGCAAACATATCTCCACTTCTTCCAAAACCAACCATCACTTCATCGGTTATAAGATGTATATCATATCTATTGCAGATTTCTCGTACTAAAATTAAAAACTCTTTATGGTACATGTGCATATATCCAGCACCTTGTATCAGCGGTTCTAGTATTATTGCACTAATCTCTTTAGCTCTTTTTTCACATAATTTTTCAAACTCGCATGCGGCTTCTCTTGCAGCTTCTATACTCATATCTTTTGGTACGGGGGTTTGGATACTTTGGATTAAGAGCGGTTTATATGTATCTTTATAGAGCTTGACATCTCCAACACTAAGAGCGCCAATTGTCTCTCCATGATAAGAGTTAGTTAATGAGACAAAAATATTTTTCTCTTTTTGATTATTTTTATGCGTATGAAAACTCATCTTTAGAGCAACTTCAACTCCACTTGAGCCATTATCTGCATAAAAACATTTTTCAAGTCCATCTGGAGTGAGTTTAACTAATCTCTCAGAGAGTCTAACAACTTGCTCATGTGTAAATCCAGCCAATATTACGTGCTCTAATGTGTCTAATTGCTCTTTTATCTTCTCATTTATATAACTGTTAGTATGTCCAAAAATATTAACCCACCAGCTACTAATAGCATCTATGTAAAGATTGCCATCAAAATCTTCTAAATAAACTCCATAAGCTTTTTTTATAGGAATAAGAGGAAGTGTTTCATGGTCTTTCATTTGAGTACAAGGATGCCATAAAACAGCCAAATCTCTCTTTTTTAACTCTTCATTATTCATTTTGAAGAGGCTGCTTTATACTCATCTGTAACACTCAAGTCAACACATGTAAGCAAGCCATATAAATCTATTTCTAAGCCACTAACATCAAATAACTCTTCGCCCTCTTCACCTAAAAAGATAAATTTTTCATATTTATGATTTGATTTATCAATATATTTTGAATAAACGACATAGTGAGCATCTTTGATTTCACTAATTTTAGAACATAAATCAATATATTTCTTACATGTTTTATCAATATTTTTAAGCTCTAAGATATCAGACTGAATAGTGTTTAAAAGCACTTCTGGCAATTTTGGAAGCTTTTCTTTAATATTTAAATATTTCTCAACATCTCTCATCAAAAATCCTTTTTAGTATAAGTTATATGATTCTACAATTTTTTCATTTACTCTCATCTTAAGTTTATAAACCAACTATTTTATAGTGGCATAACTGCTCTTTATCAAGGTTTAATACGAATTTACCTAAAATTACAGAAATATCACGCACAAGGCTCTAAACTCAATGATTACATGGATGCAAAGACATAAAAAATATCTAATTATTACTATCTGGATTTCTACAATAGCTTTTGTTGGAGCTGGATTTGTGGGTTGGGGACAGTATAGTTATGGAGATAAAGCAGGTGCTGTAGCAAAAGTAGGAAGTGTAGAGATTACAATGGGAGAGCTTCAAAAAAGCTACTCAAATATTTATGCTCAGTATTCACAGATGTTCAAAGGTGAATTTGATGAAGAAAAAGCAAAAAGTTTTGGCTTACAATCTCAAGCTTTAAACTTCTTAACACAACAAGCACTTGTTTTAAATCTTGCAAAATCCTATAACCTTGAAGTTAGTGATGAAGAGTTGTTAAAAGAGATAACATCTAAAGATTATTTTTTTAAAGATGGCGTTTTTGACAAAGATGTTTACAAAGATGTTCTTTCAAAAAACAATATTAAAACAAAAGAGTATGAAGCTGATATTAAAAAAGAGCTTTTGATTAGAAAAACTCTCTCCCTCCTCAAAATTCAAACAAAAGAGAGTGAACAAAAAATTATAGATACTGCATTTAGTATTGCTGATAAAATCGACTATAAAGTTTTAAATGCTAACCAAATTATTCTTGATACATCAAATGAATCATTGAAATCGTTTTGGGAGAAGATACAAAATAACTTTATGAGTGAAGTTAGTTACGATATAAAATATATAAAACATGATAAAAAATCTAATGAGTATAACGATGCAGCACTGAATGAATATTATAGTGAAAACAAAATTTCTCTAAAAGATGGTGAAGGGAAAATCATACCTTTTGAAGATGCTAAAGAGAAAATAAAGTATGAACTAGATGCTAAAGAGTCTAAAAAAGAGGCTCTAAAAAAATACGTTTCTTATAAAAAAGGAGAAATTGAACCTTCAGAGATACAAACTGCAACTATTTCCGCTTCAAACAACAGTTTTGGTACTGAAGCTTTTGAGGCTATATCAAAGCTAACATCCACCTCTCCTTTTTCAAAACCAATCATGGTTGAAGATAACTACTTCATCTTTGAGTTAGTAACTACAAACCCTGCAAAACCTAAGAGTTATGAAGAAGCTAAGAGTGAAGTATTGCCTATTTATGAGAGTGAACAAAAGAAAATAAAACTCGAAGAGTTAGCAAAAAAATCTTTTGCTACATTTAATGGAAAAATAACCGATTATATAACAGCGAATGATTCTTCATTACTAACAGATTTAACTAAAGATGAAGCTGACGAGTTTTTGTCAATTCTATTTACCTCGCAAGATAGAAGAGGATATGTAAATTTAGAGAGTGGAACTGTTGTTATGTATAACGTTTTGGAACAAAAGTTGCTAAGCAATACTAACACTGATCCAAACAATTCAATCAGTAGATTGAAGAGTACTATGTTTAATGAAGGTTTAGTAAAAAATCTTCAAAGCAAGTACAAAACTGAGATTTTTATCAAAGGAATATAAGTTGAGCAGAACTGTTTTAGCCATAGATATAGGTTCAACAAAAATATGCGCAATTATTGCTGAAATTGGCAGTGATAAATCAATATCTATAACAGGAGCTGGTGTTTGTAAAGCACAGGGTCTTAAAAGAGGAAGTATAACAAATATAGAACTTGCCTCAAAATCTATAAGAACTGCATTAAACGATGCAAAAAGGGTATCTGGAACAGAAGTTAAAAATGCTATAGTTTCTATCTCTGGTGCTTATACTAAAAGTTTGAATTCAAGCGGAATAGTTAACATTCAAAACAAAGAAGTTAGTTTTAAAGAGATAGAAAGAGTTATGCAGGCTTCTCTTTATAATGCAAACATACCAAACGAATACGAAGTTCTTCATGCGCTTCCTTATAACTTCAAAGTCGATGATCAAGACTATATAGAAGATCCACTAGGTATGAATGCTTCAAGGCTTGAAGTTGATACACACATTGTAACAACTCAAAAATCGAATCTTAACAACCTTAGAAAAGCTGTTCGTGGAGCTGGTGTTGAAGTTGATAATATAGTTTTAGCTGGGTACGCATCTTCTATTGCTACACTAAATAGTGATGAAAAAGAGCTAGGTGTTGCTCTTATCGATATGGGCGGAAATACAAGTAATATAGTAATACATTCAGGAAATTCAATAAGATACAACGATTTCTTAGGTGTTGGTTCAAGTCATGTAACAAGTGATTTATCTATGGCTCTTCACACTCCACTAAATGTTGCTGAGAGTGTAAAACTTACATACGGATCACTTTTAGCGCCAAGCAATGATTTGATAGAGCTTCCAATTATTGGTAACGAGAGTGCAACACATGAAGTATCGCTTGAAGTGGTGCATAATGTTATCTATGCGAGAGTGGAAGAGACGCTTATGATATTGGCTCAGTTTATTGAAAACAGTGGTCTAAAAGATAAAATGGGTGCGGGTGTAGTCTTGACTGGCGGCTTTTCTCAAATGGAAGGCATAAGAGAGTTGGCAATTGCTACTTTTGGCTCAGTTCCAGTTCGTCTTGCAAAACCAAAAGAGATGCATGGACTCTTTGACAACCTTCGTTCACCTGAATACTCAAGTGCTATAGGTCTTGTTATCTATGCCGCTTCTGCATACACTCTTTACGAAATAGATGTAAATAGAAGAGTAAGGCACTCAAATGAGGTATTTGAAGAGCAACAGCCTAGTATCAACTTAAGAGAAGATACTCAAATTCCAACTCCACCCTTTGAACAAGACAAACAAGCGCCTATGATGATTAATATAGGGCTGAAAAAAGAGAAGAAAAAAGATGAAGCAGGGGCGTTTAGCAAATTTTGGAACTGGGCAACCCAGTTATTTTAAGGAGAAGATTATGGAACCATTTTTAATTGAAGAAGCATGTAAAATTAGTGGCGCAAGAATTGTAGCGGTTGGTGTAGGCGGCGGTGGCGGAAACATGATTAGCCATATGATCAACAATGGTGTTACTGGTATCGAGATGATAATGGTAAATACTGATGCTCAAGCACTAAAAGACTCTTCTAACGCAACAACGATTCAAATCGGAACAAAACTAACAAAAGGTTTGGGCGCTGGCATGAAACCTGAAGTTGGTAGAGAGTCTGCACTTGAGAGTTATGAAGAGATTAAGAATGCACTACAAGGTGCTGATATAGTATTTATCTCTGCTGGACTTGGCGGTGGAACTGGAACTGGGGCTGCTCCTGTTGTTGCTAAAATTGCTAAAGAAGTTGATGCTCTTACCATCTCTATTGTTACCAAACCATTTATGTTTGAAGCTCCAAAAAGACTAAAACTTGCAAAAGCTGGACTTGAAGAGTTAAAAAAAGAGAGTGATTCTATTGTTGTAATTCCTAATGATAAACTTCTCTCTATTATAGATAGAAAACTCGGGATAAAAGATAGTTTCAAGATTGTTGATAGCGTTTTAGCTCAAGCTGTAAGTGGAACTGCTGGTGTTATCTTGTCAAATGGACAGGCAGATATTAACCTTGACTTTGCAGACTTAAAAACAGTTATGAGCCATAAAGGCATGGCACTTATGGGTGTTGGTGAACATGAGGGAGAAAATGCAGCTTATGAAGCTATCAAAGCAGCAATTGAGTCTCCTCTTCTTGATAATGTTTCTATCAACGGTGCGATGGGTGTTTTAGTACACTTTAATATGCATCCAAACTTCCCTATGATGGAAATTTCTGACGCTATGATTGTTGTTCAAGAGAGCGCACATGAAGATGCTGATGTAATCTTTGGTACATCAACAGATGAGTCTCTTCCTGAAGACTATGTAAAAATAACTATTATAGCAACTGGTTTTGAGAGAGATTTAAAAACTGTAACAAACAATGAAAATTTTGTAAGTGAAACATCTTTGCACATTCAAAAAGTACGTCCAAGAATTGTTGTTGGCGGGGATTTAGATGGTAGCCATTTAGACATTCCATCTTACATGAGAATACAGCAAGACTAATTTAATCCTCTGCTTCTATCTCCAAACATGGTGGGAAGCATTTTTGACAATATAATACAAAAGAGAAAATATGAAAATTTTACTTACCATTTTAACTGTTTTATCTCCTGTTTTGATGTTTGCTACTGACATAAGAAGTCAAGAACTCTCTACTCAAAATATGCAAAAACAAAACACTCAAATAACTAAACTTGCAGCTGATGAACTATCAAAAACACTTCCACAAACAATAGACAAACATACTAAACTTATTAAAGTTGCCTCAAATGAGACTGCTTTAATCTATATCTTTGAAATTGATGCAGCTCCAAAGAGTGATGAAGTGATAAAAAAAGAAGATCACAGTGGAATGAAAGAGGCTGTAACTATAGGTGTTTGTAGAAGTTCAAAGCGTTTTTTAGAAGCAAATATTACAATTACATATATTTACAACAGTGCGAAGAGCAAAGCAGAACTCTTTAGATTTGATATAGACAATAAGAGTTGCTCAAATCTTTAAGTAACAAGCAAAGACGTGCTACTTAAAGAAACACTCTCATCTTTAGATTTTTTTTCATCTCTTAATGATGAAGAGTTAGAACTTATTGCCTCCTTTAGTATCGCTACAACCTATGACAAAGAGTATATAGTTCACTATGAAAAAACACAAAGCACATCTTTACTTTTTTTACTAGAGGGTGTTGCAAAAGCTTATAAAATAGATAAACATAATAATGAAATATTTCTTCACTATATTTATGCTCCATCATTGATATCTGATGTTTCAAGTTATAAAAAAGAGACGCTCATCTCATTTTCAAATGTATCACTTATTGAAGATTCAAAAATACTTAACATTGATTATAAAAAATTTAAGGAACATTTTTTAGCAAAAGGGCATCTCTGTCAAGAGTTTGCAAATGAGGTAATTTTAAAATCTCAACAACTACAATCACTCATAAATCGAGAATTTATTTTTACTTCCGTAGCTAAAGTTGCTACAATGCTTCACGATGACTTGGATATGTTCAACTCTCTTAAGCGAAGCGAAATTTCTCTTATCTTAAATATTCAGCCTGAAACATTATCAAGAGTTTTAAACAGACTAAAAAGAGATAATATAATAGACTCTAAACATACAAAAATCACTATTTTAAATAAAGAGGCCCTTCTTGGGGTTTATGAGGAGTAAAAGATGAAAAAAATAAAAATAACTGGTGCGTTTATATTTATATTTTCAATAATACTAGCTTTTATTTTTAACTTTACGTCAAAAAATATCTCTGAGTATAACAATAAAATTGCTGTTATGAATATACAAAAAAATTTCACACAAGAGATTTCAAAAAATATTTTTTATTCATACAAACATCAAGACGACTCTTTTCAAACACTAGATAACTCTATTAAACTATTTTTAGAAAGTATGAGTGATGAAGACATCGGATTGCAAAAAAATGAAAAAATAAGAAAGCTCTGGAACAAATTTTATCTACATGTACAAAACTTTAGAGATCATGTAAAGAGAGAATCTATCTATTCAAATATTATTTTAGAAAAAGAGATTAAAGAGATTTACAATATAAATTTAGAACTTATCCTAGAGAGCGACCTCTTTATTGAGCAACAGATTAAGCTCTTCAATAAAACACAAAACAGTTATAAAACTATCCAGTATATACTCTTTCTAGTCTTGGTTCTGCTCTTATTATATCTATTTACACAACTTAAAATTGTAATGAATTTTATACAAAAATTTCTCTCAACTTCTAAAGAGATTATATCTAACTCATCAATTAAAACATTAAAACCTCTTGATATTCAAGAGAGCAACAATGAGATATTTGAAGCAGAAGAAAATTTTAATTTATTGATAAAAAAGATAAACAGCTCTATAGAATCTTCTTCAAACTCAATGGAATATACATATAAATCACTTGAGATTGTTGAGCAAAATATAGAAAATTTAGTAGAGCTAATTTATGCCATGAATGAAAATTCAAGAGATAAAGAACTTAGAAAAAAAGAGGATGCTATCATACAGTCATTTGAAGAGTTGGGTTCATCGATGAAAAAACTTATAAATCTAAAGAATGAGTTAGACGATTTAATCTCATATACAAAATCTTAACTTAAATTTTAAAATTACTCCAATTATTTGACCTTAGTCAAATTTTAACAAATATTTTTACTCTAGTATTATGTTTATGATTTGGGTGGTTTCTAACTTCTCAAATGATTAAAAGGAGATAAAATGACTAAGCATTCTAAAATACTTGTTTCGCTTCTAGTTGGTGCATCTGTAGCTGTGAGTGTGTCCTCAGCTGATGGTGAACTACAAAAAGTTATGAAAGCAAGAGGACTGAGTGAAGTAGATGTGGTTCGCGCTGCAAAAACTTATAACCCTTCAGGCGTTAAAGATGAATTCGTTGTATTTAGTTCAGCTGGTCAAGCTGGACAAGTTATCGTTTATGGTGTTCCATCAATGAGAATTTTAAAATACATCGGTGTATTTACACCTGAACCTTGGCAAGGATACGGATTTGACGAAGAGTCAAAAAAAGTTCTAAGACAAGGTAATATAAGAGGAAGAGAGATTAACTGGGGAGATACTCACCACCCTGCTCTTTCAGAAAAAGATGGAAAATATGATGGTAAATGGTTAGCTATAAATGATAAAGCAAATCCTCGTATTGCTATTATTGACTTAGCTGACTTTGAAACAAAACAGATAGTTGTAAACCCTGTTTTTAAATCAGCTCATGGTGGTGCTTTCTTTACTCAAAACAGTGATTATATTATTGAGGCGTGTCAGTACGCTGCTCCTCTTGATAATAACTATCACCCAATTGAAGACTACAAAGAAGCTTACCGTGGTGGTGCTACTATGTGGAGATTTGATCCTGCTAAAGGTAAAATCAACGTAAAAGAGTCATTTACTATTGAAATGCCTCCATATATGCAAGATTTAAGTGATTCAGGTAAAGGTGTGTCTGATGGATGGGGCTTTACAAACTCATTTAACTCTGAAATGTACACAGGTGGAATCGAAGTTGGTATGCCACCAAACGAAGCTGGTATGAGTAGAAATGACACTGACTTTTTACATGTATATAATTGGAAGAAACTTGCAGAACTTGCAAAAGATTCTAAAAATGTAAAAATCATTAATGATCATAAAGTTATACCTATGGATATTGCAGTTAAAAACAATGCTCTATTCTTAATTCCAGAACCAAAATCACCTCACGGTGTTGACGTTTCTCCAGATGGAGAGTATATTACGGTTTGTGGTAAGCTAGATACTCATGCTTCTGTATATAAATGGAGCAATATTAAAAAGCTTATTGATGCTAAAGAGTATGCTGGTAAAGACCCATACGGCATTCCAATTTTAGATATGAAAAAATCACTACATGGACAAGCTGAATTAGGTCTGGGGCCATTGCATAACCAATATTCAAACATAGATGGTGAAATTTATACATCTTTATATGTTGATAGTCAAATTGTAAAATGGAACTATAAAACACTTAAAGTTATAGATAAAGTAAACGTTCACTATAACGTTGGTCACTTATGTGGAATGGAAGGTAAATCAGCAGATCCTCAAGGGAAATATATCATCTCTCTAAATAAATTAGCGATTGATAGATTCCAAAATGTTGGTCCACTTCACCCACAAAATCACCAGTTGATTGATATTAGCGGTAAAAAAATGGATCTTCTTGTTGATATGCCTCTTCCTTTAGGTGAGCCTCACCAAGCAGTTGCAATCAGAGCAGAGAAGCTTCATGGGCATGTAAGATATCCTATGGGTACTAACACTAGAACTGATGAGATTCACGAAGGTAAAACACTTGCTGGTCAAGAGAGAATTGAGAGAAATGGAAACAAAGTAACAGTATATGCAACTGTTGTTCGCTCACATATCAATCCAGAAAGAATTACTGTAAATAAAGGTGATGAAGTTACATTCTATCTAACAAACTTAGAGCGTGCACAAGATGAGGCTCATGGATTTACTGTGGATCACTATAATATTCACGCTTCACTTGAGCCGGGTAAAACTGCAAGTCTTAAGTTTATAGCTGATATTGAGGGAGTATTTCCTTACTATTGTACAGAGTTCTGTTCTGCGCTTCACTTAGAAATGATGGGTTATATGATGGTTAAAGACCCAAATAAAAAGTACGAAAGTGCTCAAAAAATGAAAATGCAAACAATGACTCCTGAGCAGTTAAAAGCTGAATATGACAAAACTGTTGCAACAAATGCTGCTACTGACGCTGTTATCCAGTCTGTTGTTAAGTTCTTAAAAGAGAACAAATATGAGAAACATAAAGTTGTAGCTGATCTTGTAGCTGATGCTTTTGTTCAATATGGTCAAATTCCTGATCAAAAGAAATTAGCTGATAAATCTCTAAAAGATGGTGATATTGAAAAAGCTATTCTTTTTGAAAATATGATTTGGCAGTTAATGGTTAAAACAGCAGACGTTGGTATTAGAGCAAAAGACGCACTTGTTAGACTTGTTGCTACAAAACAATCAGCTGCGGCATCTGCTGGTGAAAAAGCATTTGGAGAAGGCGGTTGTGGCGGTTGTCACGTTATCGGTAAAGTTTCGTCTGGTCCAGACTTAACAGGTGTTCTTCAAAGACATGGTGCTAATGGAGAGAAATGGGTTAAAGATTTCATTATGAATCCTGAAAAGATGTATGATGAGCCTTATGTAAAAGGTATGATTGATTACTTTAACTTAAGAATGCCTAATCAGCATATGGATGAAAAAGAGACTAAAAACATTATTGAATACCTAAAATGGGTAGATGATAACGCAAATTTATTCTAATTCATTATAATAAAGAGTGTACAAAGGGAGGGAATTAAAATTCCCTCCCTTTTTTTATCTAAAAAAATTAAAAAATTCATAATTCAATCTTATAAAAGAAATTTTGTTATATAATACTGTTTAAAATAAAAACTGAGGATTTTTCTTAATCTTCAGATTTTATTTTATTTAAAAAGGAATTATTTCAATGCATAAAAGTATTATCAAAGCAAGAGTATTTGCCTCATTGGCACTTATAATCTTGACACTATCTTTTACCTTTCCAATGATAGCTTTTCATGGGACGTTAAACAAAATTGATGCTGGAAAAAAAGATGAGATTTCATCTTTTAGCAAAACTGTATGGAATCTCTATAACCAAGGCAGATACAAGAGTATTTCAACTCCAAAAGAGGCACATAACAACTTAGATGAAATGATAACATCTGCTTCTGAGATAGGTGTTGCATCACTTCCTATTTGGGCTGTATCTCTCGAGGCTCCAAACTATCCAAAAGAGGCTTTTCCACAAGGGATTCCTGTATATTTCCACTTTGATGGATATAGCGGAGAAGTACATGAGATGAATACAATCAATCACTATGTAGGAATGGATCCTATGTGGATTGGTGGAACTATTGAGAGAGAGATAGGTATATATGCTCTTTTAGCACTATCACTTGGAATGATATTTTTCATAGCTTATAATAAAAAAGTATTTAACTATATTTTATTAGTTCCAGCATCTCTTCCACTTCTTTTTATTGCTGATTATTCGTATTGGTTATATTGGTTTGGACACAACTTACATGATTGGGGTGCATTTAAAATCAAGCCGTTTATGCCTACTGTTTTTGGAGATGGCAAGATTGCTCAATTTACAACTCACTCATATCCTACTATTGGTTTTTATCTCATTGTAGCAATTGGGCTGCTTAGTCTTCTTGCATTTTTTGCAAAACAAAAAGCTCTCAAAGAGATGAATCAATAAATATGAACAAGTTAATCTTTGCCTTATTGGTTCTATTTTTACCACTTCTTGAAGCAAATATTTTGCAAGAAGCGATAGATAATGCACCAAGCGGCTCGATTTTAAGACTTCCTGCTGGTGTTTATAAAGGTAACATAATAATAAATAAACCCCTTACTATTATAGGTAAAGAGGCTGGTGTTATTATTGATGGAGAAAACAAAGGCACTGTAATTAAAGTAAAAAGCTCTTTTGTTACGCTTAAAAATCTAAAGATAATTGGTAGCGGAGATAGACATGAAAATATTGATGCAGCTATTGTTCTATCTGAGGTTAAACAGTGTGAAGTAAGTGATTGTATTATTGATGATTGTCTCTTTGGTATAGATTTACAAATGGTAAGTAACTCTATAATTTCAAACAACACCATAACTTCAAAAGATTTTGAGCTTGGTTTAAAGGGTGATGGTTTAAGACTCTGGTACAGTAACGATAATATCATCAAGAAAAACTCTCTTATACGCTCTCGCGATATGGTTATTTGGTATAGCCATGGAAACCTTATCGAGGAAAACTTTGGTGAATATTGTAGATATTCACTACACTTTATGTATGCTGGTAAAAACCATGTAATAAACAACAGATACCAGTACAACTCAGTTGGTATATTTTTCATGTACTCCAAAGATACTGTTGCTACTGGCAATTTTATAAAAAGCTCTTTAGGTGCAACTGGAATGGGTATAGGTTTAAAAGAGGTTACCAACTTTACAATTAAAAACAATACAATCTTATATTGTGCACAGGGAATGTATATAGACAGATCGCCTTTTGAACCAGATACTAACAACTGGATTGAAGAAAACAAAATACTATATAACTCTGAAGCGCTCCATTTCCACTCAATGAGTGAAAGCAATATTATAAAAAATAATAAAATAATGGGAAATATAGAAGATGTAGTAAATGATGGAGGGTCTAGTAAAACTTATAACAATGAGATAGTTCAAAATTATTGGGATAATTATGAAGGATTTGACAGAAATGGAGACAACATAGGAGATACACCTCACAAGGTTTATCAATACGCAGATCAACTCTGGATTTATAATCCAGGAGTAAAGTTTTTTTATGGTTCACCAGTTATATCTTTGCTCAATTTTTTAGCAAAGTTAGCACCATTTACAAAGCCGCTTTTTTTGTTTGAAGACAAAGAGCCGATAGTTAAAATCAAAGGATAAGTTTTGGAAACAGTTAAAACAGATAAAAGAGAGTTTATTAAATACTCCACTTTAGGAGTTTTAGGACTTGTTTTAGGTGGAGGAATGGTTTTTTCTCCATACGTCTTAAAAGCAGAGCATAGATTAAGACCACCAGGGGCGGTTGATGAGAAAAAATTTTTAGCTCTATGTATAAAATGTGGTCAGTGCCTTCAAGTTTGTCCTTACCACTCAATCAAACTCTCTGATTTTATAAGCGGGCATGGGGTTGGAACACCGTATATAGACGCTAACGAGAGAGGCTGTTATGCTTGTAGCGCTGTTCCTTGTGTACTTGCATGTCCAAGTGGAGCACTAGACCATCACTGTGAAAAACCTCAAGACATAAAGATGGGAATAGCTGTTTTAGAGTTTCCTAACACATGTATTGCAATGACAAATACACCTATTCCAAAAGGGTATAATGATAAAATGCATAAATTTACTAATGGTGTAGTAAATACGAATGAACTTGAGAGTAAAATTTTAGAAAAATTTGATTCTTACGAAGGTAAACAGTGTACGCTATGTGCTGACATGTGCCCAATCCCAAATCCGCTTAGTGCAATTTCTATGGTACGTGATAGCGGTGGTGGAAATAGACCTGAAATTTATGATGGTTGTATAGGTTGTGGAGTATGTCAAGAGGTTTGTCCAACAAATGTACCCTCAATTGTCGTAAAACCAAGAGTCACTTATGAACAATTTTACACAAAAAAAAGTTAAAGGATGAAAAATGAAAATCAATAAAACAGTCCTAATTTCTACAATTGTTTTACTTAGCATATTTAGCGGTTGTAGTGATAATACAAAAAAAGAGAGTGGACAAAGTGCTGCATCTAGTGAAGTGACTTCTGCAAAAAGCATTGAAGTATTAAAAAACGAAAATGCAGGGGAGATAAAAGTTGCTCTTAAAGAGGTAGATGCAAATCAGAGTCACTCATATTACTATGACTACAATATCAAAAGCGAATATGATATGAACTCTAAACCAGCCAACGATGATGCTTCTGTAAGAGAGAAAGCAAGAAGTGCTATTGATGCTAATTTACATGTAAGAAGCCCTTATGAAGGTGTTGAAATATCAATGGTTGTTAAAAAACTTAGCAAAAATTTTATTGTTAAGTGTTCTGCATGTCATAATGATTATGCAAATGGCGTAATTGGACCATCACTTCTAAGTAAAGATGCTGATTTTATATTTGAAAAAATTTCAAAATTTAAAGATGGCTCTGCTAAAAATGTACTTATGAAAGATTTGGTATTGCAAATGGATGATAAAGAGATAAGAGAACTCGCAGAAGAGATTTATGAATTTAACAAAAAAATTAAAGAGATGAGAAAATAGAGATGAAAAATATTATTGTAGCAACACTAACACTATTTATTCTTGGACTAATGGCTTATACTGCTTCAAAAGGAAGAGCATATCATGGTGGAGAACATGCAAAAGTTATAGAGAATATAGGTAGCAATACAAACACACAAGCAGGAGCTCAAAAGACAGCACAACCAGAAGAAAAAAGCGATAGAGATAAAGAGTCAGAGCAACTTAAAGCGCTTAAAGATAAAGCTGGAAATATTGGTGAAATCAAAGTAAGTGCTGAATATAAGAGTAAATGCTCTGCTTGTCATGGAGCTAATGGTTCTGGAGAGCAAGATGGAAGAGCGCTAATGGGACCTAAACTTTATGGACAAAGTGCTGAGAAACTATATAAAGATTTGGTAGATTTTAAAGCAGGAAGAAAAGAGAACATTATTATGAAGGGACTTCTTATCAACACAACTGAAGAGGAACTTAAGAGTTATGCTGATGAGATAGGTGCGTTTTCTTCTCAAACTAAACAGTAAAGGGGCAAATTATTATGGATAAATATAACTCTAGAGAGACCATAAAGCACTCCTCTTTTTGGTCAACTTTTTTTGATAGAACAAAAGATGGAAAGAAGATATTTAGCTATAGAATGAAAAGATGGATTGTAGTTATATCTGTACACCTTCTTTTTTTTCTATCTTTTCACATAGATATACAGACCTTAGAGGGAACATTAAATGGCTCAAGATTTTTAGGTTTTCACTTAATTGATATATTTACAACAATGCAGCTTTTTTTAGCTACTTATGAGTTGCCCGTAAATATGATTATCGGAACTATTACTATAGTAATTGTTTATCTCTTAGTTGGTGGCAGAAGTTACTGCTCATGGGTTTGTCCTTATGGTCTGCTTAGTGAGGTTGGTGAGAAGTGGCACAACACACTTGTTAATAAAAAAATCATTAAAGAGAGAAAGTTTGATCATAGAGTTAGACATATCTTTTGGGCTATGTTTTTGATTTTTTCTCTTGTTAGTGGTTATTTAGTTTTTGAAACTTTTAACGTTGTTGGAATTCTTAGCCGTATGATTGCTTATGGATGGAGTTTAGCACTTATATGGGTTGTAGTTGTTTTTGCCATAGAAGTTTTCTACTCTCGCAGAGCTTGGTGTACATATATCTGCCCAATAGGTACCACTTATGGTTATATAGGAAAAGTATCAGCACTTAGAGTTGAGTGGAATGATAATTGTGATCACTGTATGGTTTGCCATGATGTCTGTTTTGAGAATCAAGTTCTAGAGATTACTAAAGCAAAATATGATGCGCAAAGAGAAGAAAAAGGGATAACAAGAGAGTATATTACTGGCGCAGATTGTACATTATGTGGAAGATGTATAGATGTTTGTCACGCTGATGCGCTTAAATTTGATTTTAGATTAAAAAACTTGGTGTAGCAGATGATAGAAATAAAAAACCTAACAAAAAAATTTGGCTCTCATGTATCACTTGATGATGTGAGTTGTAACTTTAATAAAAACGACTCTGTTGCGCTTATGGGCGCAAATGGAGCAGGTAAGACAACACTAATCCGCTCTATTTTAGGATACTATCATCCAGATGGCGGAGAAGTTTTCATAAACGGATTAAATCCAATAAAAGAGCGAACAAAAGTGCTCCACAATATTAGCTTTGTTCCACAACTCCCACCTCCTATCAAACTAAGCATTGAAGAGCTTATGCACTATATAAGCGTGAGCGCTGATGTTGATAAAGAGCTTATCAAGCACTATGCCAATGAGATGAAACTCGATATCAGTGCAAATATGAATAAATCATTTTTTAAGCTAAGCGGAGGAATGAAGCAAAAATTGCTAATCGCTATAAGTTTAGCAAAAAAGAGCAATATCATCATTTATGATGAGCCAACAGCCAACCTTGATCCAAAAGCACGAGATGATTTTTACAGGCTTCTGAACAAAAATGAAGAGGAGAAAACTCTTCTATTTGTTACGCATAGATTAGAAGAGGTAAGAGATTTGGTCAATAGACAAATCTATATGGATATGGGAAAAGTTGTTTCAGATGAAATTTTTTAGCTTTATCTCTCTTTTTACTCTTCTTTTGTTTATATCTGCATGTAGTTCATCAGATGCAATAACCTCAGAAAATAAAAAAAGTTGTCCAAAGTGTAATATGACTCTTCCAACATCTAACATTCATACCGCAAAACTTGAAGATGACTCAAAGAGTTATTATTTTGATGATTTTGGATGTCTTGTTTTATGGGCAAAAGAGAAAAATATATCTTTAGTTGACAAAAAAATTGAGGTCTTCTCAAATGATACAAAGAGATATATAGATGCTAAAGCGGCTTATTTTATTATCAACGACAAAACACCTATGAGTTATGGATTTGGTGCGTATGAAAATGAGGTACTAAATTCTATAAAAGTTGAAGAAGTAGAGCTAAAGATGCTCAGGGGTGAGCATATGGCAAACCCAAAAATTAGAAAACAGATATTAGGGCAATAAGGAGTGTTTTTTTGAAAAATTTATATTTAATTGCATACTTGGATTTAAAAGAGTCTATAAGAGCTAAATGGTTTTTAGTTTACTCTCTTGTATTTGGCGGACTTATAGCTCTATTTTTTATAGCAGGTGTTACAGAGTCTCAAGTTATGGGCTTTAGCGGACTTAGCAGACTTCTGCTTATGTATATTCAAATAACGATAGTTATACTTCCTATCTTTATTTTAATAACTACAGTTCGCTCAATTTCTGGTGATAGAGATAACCACATTTTAGAGTACATGTTATCTTTTCCAATCTCTCTAAAACAGTACTACTGGGGTAAAATTATTGGTAGATTTATAACTGTTTATATCCCAGTACTTTTTGCTATGGTAATTGCAATAATTTATGGTGCGATTAAGGGTGCTGCTATTCCATGGAGCATCTTCTTCTTATATACAGGACTTCTTTTTTCACTATCAAGTACATTTTTAGGGATAGCATTTTTCATATCCTCTTTTGTAAAATCTTCAGAAGTAGCTCTTGGTATTGCATTTTTTATCTGGATATTTTTACTTGCTTTTATCGATATAGCTCTTATATCTCTTATGATGCAGCAGAGGTTCAATGAAGGATTTATCATTTTTATTGCCATGATAAACCCAATGGAACTCTTTAGAGTAGCTGCTATTTCACTCTTTGACCCTGAGCTTACAGTTATGGGTCCTGTTGCATATTATATTCTTGATTTGATGAGCCAAAAGGGCTTTGTATTGCTTTCAATCGGTTATCCACTCCTCCTAGGAATACTCTTTGCTTGGTTTGGATTTATGATATTTAAGAAAAAAGATTTAGTTTAAGGAGAGAATAGATGAAAAAAATTCTATTAGCGTGTGTACTTTTAAGCTCTTTGTTGTTTTCGTATTCCATGGATTATGATAAAGAGAGTGAGTGTTTAGTAAGAAAGATAAAAGTTCATAAAGGTCCACAGTGGGTATCTAAAATAGAGCTCCTTGATGGAAAAAAGTTATTTTTTAGCAGTCCAAAATCTATGTTCGAATTTTATCATCAACCAGGTCGATGGTTCGATATAGGCGTTAAGAGTGAAGATGATTTTAAAGAAATCTTAGTGATGGACTACAACTCTTTGCAGCCAATCAATGCAAAGGGTGCTTTTTATGTTTATGGAAGCTCGGTAACATCTCCAGCAGGTGATGATTTAGTTCCGTTTAAAAGTTATGAGGATGCTCAAGCTTTTGCCAAAAAGTATAATGGCAAAAGAGTTTTTGCTTTTAGCGATGTAAAAGAGTCTTTAATTAGACTCCTAAATAATAAACTCTAACCTATCTATAAAAATATTTATATCTTTTTGCAACGTCTTAAAGATTTAACTTTAACTTCCTAATTTTAAAGCTTTATTAACAAAAAATTAACATCTTGTTTATACTTAACAAGTACAATAGCGACAATAAATTTCTTGAAAGAGAAGTTTAAATATTACGCCTAAAATAAGGCAAAATTCAAAGGATATATAGTGAAAAAAATTATATTAGTGTGTTTGTTAACTTTGTCAGTTTGGGCAGCAGATAGCAATGTTTATAAGGTGAGTTACAATGCTGGGGTTGATAAAGTTTTAGGCAATATACTTAACAAGTTTAAAGCTGAGGGGTTGGTTGTTGTTTGGCAATTAGATATTTTAGAAGAGTTTAAACAAAAAGGTTTAGATAAGAAGTTTGGTGAAAACTTCAATAAAGCTGGATTGAGCGCAGTTAAAACTATAATTGTTTGTAATGGTAAATTTGGTAACGATATTATCAATGCTGATTCTGATATGATGGCATATTGTCCAGTTCGTGTTACATTGACTGAAAAAGATGGTGTTACAACAGTTCTTTATGTTCGTCCTTCTGCTGCTGATAAAGAGTCAAAAGCTTATCCATCTCTTGTAGAGTTAGAGAAAAAAGTTACTATGTCTATTGAAGAATCAATGAAGGTAGAAAAATAAAAATTTCTTAAAACTTTCGCATTTGCGAAAGTTTTTTGTTAAAATGTATATGCTACGACTGCACGATAGTGATTTTGTCTTCTCTCAGTAATTCCACCTGATAAAATACCGTTATACTCACTTACACGTCTTGAGTTAAATACTCTAAATAACCAATTTTCATTATATTTATAGTTAAGAGCAATATCAATTTCATAAGCATCATCTTTAGCTACCAATGCACCATTTGCTGCTTTTGTATCTGATTTACCATAATTTGCATAATCAACCATAAACTTCATACCCTTAATGATTACATAGTGACCTCCAAGTATATAAGCCTCTACGTCATCTCTGTAAGCATTTCTCGAGAAGATTGTACTTGTATATGCTGGATCTGCTCCCCATGCATTAAAATAGCCCTTTTCTGAAGCCGCATCTTTTTGATCGCCAGATTTATTTAGAGCAGCATATATACCCCATTTTTTAGTATCAAGTGCTATTTTGGCACCCATCATATTAAAATCTTTTTGACCAGCCAGTGAACTACCTGTATCTTTTTGCATTAAATATTGAGCATTTAAACTCACTGCCATCTCTTCATCAAGAAGTATTTTATATCCTACTTCCGCATAGTAATCATTTACAATTTCATCTGAATGATACGCCCAAAGGTCAGCTTTTAGATTTTTTACACCACTATATGTAGCACCGATGACAGTTCTGCCATCACTATTGCCATTAAGCCCAGCAACTCTTGACATACTTATAAATTCAGCTTGTTCAACTACTCCACCTTGCTGAATGAACTTAGTAGCAGCTCCGCCAGTAGTTGTACCTTCGCCAATTAGTCCAAAGTCAGTTGCTGCACGAGAACCCATAGACATTTTTGTAATCTGTCCAGCAGTTAAACGAAGTCCATCAACTGGATTGAATCCTAACATGTATGCCTCATAAAAATTTGGCATAAGTGATGCTGAAATCTTTGTTAGTGGAGTATTAAGAGTTTGTCTGCCTAATTTTGCATCAAAATATTTACTCTTATATGAAACATATAGTTCACCCATTAAAGCTTTTGATTTTCCATCTTTATCTACTACTAACCCTCCTGCTGGTTTTCCACCATCATTTGGTGTCCAATCAGTTATTCCGCCATCACCATTAACATACATGCCTACACCTACTTTTAGGTTATCTACTATATTGTCTGGTGTTTCGTATTTTAATTTTACCAGATAGCCAGCTCCCTCGCTAGGAGCCCAGCCATTTTTATTATCATCTATAACATACATACCCTTTAGCATAAAGTCCACAGTCCCAGCCTTTTTCCCGCCAACATCGATATCTGCTGCGTTGAGCAAAAGAGTTCCCGAGAAAGCTGCCACTAAAGACAATTTTATAACTTTTTTCATCTATAATCCTTTTATCAATTTCATTTGTAGTCTAAACTGTACCAACAAGGCTTAAATATATTCAAACTGCATAATTATAGTATAAGTCGATAATATAAATAACATGTTGTTTTTTTGTTAATAACTCTTCGCACCAAATCATTAAACCTGTAATACTTTCTTGCTATTTATATTCCCTGCTCTACATGTAGATTTTACAGAATAATTCTACACAAACTATTAGTAGAGTTACCTAAAAATCGAATTTCTCAGACTTTAAGATTCTAAATTTAGTAAACTCTTCATTTGCTTCAAGACCCAGTTTTTGTGCGCCCTCTTTAGTTATTCTTTGAACACCAAGAGTGAGTGTTAATTTATCACCTTTTTTAAGAATATTTGAGTAAGGAACCTCTTTTTTTGCATATATAAGAGTATCTTTTAAAAGAGCATTTGCACTCCATGGCATAACCTCTTTGGAATCTTTTGCTAAAACTCTCTCAAATACAAAAGGCTCTAGAGTGATAATTTTTCCATCTCTTAAAATTGTAGCTTTAAGAGTTCCAGCTCGCAAAGCTTGACCAAATAGCGCATGATTTGATTTGTTTATGATTAGAACATCAAAACCTTGAGCTTTTTGTGTAACTTTAAACTCTATATACTCTCCCATCTTATCGTTCATATGATATATACCAGCGATTCCATGAAAAGCATGAGTTTTTGTCTCATTTATAGTTACTTTAGAACCAACTACTTGAGGCATATGACATGTAACACAGCTGTTTTCATCTTTTTCGCTAATCACTGCATCCAACATAGTTATGTCAAAACTATGCTCATTGTTTACATGTGAGTGACAACCCATACATACATTTCCGCTATAGTAGTTTTCATTGTCATAGTTTATTTTATGATAAGGAGAGCTTTTTGGCTCTTTAACAAGTCCAAACCATGATTTTTCAGTTTTATACTCAGCACTGCCTTTTTTACCCTTTTCTGCTGTATAAAACTCTCTATCTTTGCCAGACAAAACGTTAGTATTGGACTCTTCGCCCTCTTCTATGCTTTTTATATTATGACAGTAAACACATGAGATAGGTTCCTCAACTTGAACCTCATTTTTAGCAACAACTCCATCTCTTAACGCTTTTTCATCACTAGGAGAGTGACATTTTGCACATGTATAACCTTTTTCATCTTTTGGATGTGCATCCCACATCGCTGCGTGTATAGGATTATTATAGATTGAGGTATTTTTATGAGAAGATTTATAATACTCTTCAAATATAATTGGGTGACATTTTTGGCATACCCTGCTCTCATTTGCGAATAGTGTGCTTATAAAAATTGAGATAAGAAAAGGTAAAATAAGATGGCGCATGGCTAACTCCGTTATGAATTTTATGTATTCTAACAAAGCTAGCAATAAGATTTATTGATATGTGGCAGTTAAAGCAGTTTTCTCTTAAAAATAGTTAGAAAGAGTCTCTTTATCAATATATTTTTTCTTAATATTAATAATTCCATTGTCTTTGAAAAATTTCAATATCCTAGATAATGTCTCTGGAGAAACTCCTAATATCTCGGCAATTTCGATATTTTTTGTCTCAAAAAAATCGTCACTGTGGCTATAAATATACTTTGCTACACGCTCTTTTGAGTCAAGGACTAGATTTGTAGAGATAATATTTTCAAGATTTTTAATTTTTTTTATAAGAGATGTCTGAATATTAAACGCTAAACTTGGATTTAAAAAGATAACCTCTTTGAGTTTTTCAAAATCTACCTTTAAAAACTCTACATCGCTATAAGCTTTAGCTGTTGCAGGATATGGAATATTTTCAAAATTTGCCACCTCTCCGATGAGTTCATTCTCATGAAAATATTTAAGAACTATCTCTTTATGGCTTGATGATGTCTTATAGAGTTTGATTACACCTTTTACTAAGAGGTAGAGATATTTTGGCTCATCTCCCTCATAAAATACAATATTATCTTTACTTACTTTATGGTCAGTAGTAAAACTCTCTATTTTTTTTATAGTATCTTCATCTACATTTTGAAAAAGGAGTGTATTTTTTAGATGTATTCTCATTTTATTTTTTTAATAACCTCATCATAAGTTAAAATCTCTTCACCCTCTTTAATAGACTCTTTTTTAGCATAAGCACTAAAACCAAAAGCCATTGGCGTTACGTTGCTAGATGTATAAAATGCGCTTCTTGCATCAATCCATTTACCGTCTGTAACATCAGTTATCCAGATTTTTGCACTATCTTTAAACTCTATCTTCTCTTCATCAAACCATAAAACCATACATCCAATATCATCAAATTTATAAACTTTTCCTTTAGTAGGATGTTGGAGTTGAACACTGTTTTTTCTATCGCTTAACACCATAACACATCTATCGCACATATCTCTATCCCAGTGTATCTTTGATGGTCCATCTTTAGGAGTATCTTGACATCCTAAGAAAAGAGATATAGCCACTAAAGGAAGTAACTTCTTAATTTTCAACATTGCAAATCCTTATAAAAAAACACCGTTTTTAATGTAATAGTTTAATATATATAGTGTCAGCAATATAACATAAAGAGAGTTAAATAGAAGTGATATTTTATAGCTACTATCACTATCTTTTACAAAACTAACAACTAAACCGTAAAAGGTACCCATAAATAGAAAAAAGTATAGAAAATAGCCAACATAGTAATAGTCGCTCTGCAGAAAACAAAACGGACAGTGATGAGATGGAAGCTCATATATATAAGTCCCAAAAAAGAGTATAAGTGAAACAAGTGAGAGAGGAATAAAGAGTGCATTTAGAGCACTAAAGAGATACCTTTTTTTCAAAAAGAATAGTAAAACTATCAAAAAATAGTTTGTGTAAAAAACCATAAGCAGAAGTGAATTATCAATTTTAAACAGCGTTGAGAGTGCTGATGTTGAAGAGCTTGAATATATGCTTCCACAACAACTCACCATCTTGTCAATCTCTATATCTTTAAACATCGAAAAATCAAGAGCAAGTTCTAACATCAAAAGAAAAAAGAGCCCTAAAAAAAGCCCGAACTTATATCTTGTGTATGGCTGATTTTTATCACTTATATCTGTAGTGTGGATTCTAAGCCAATATGCAAAAAGATATAGGTTTATAATCTTTAGCACAATTAGGTACATTCCGCTTTGTGTTGCATCAACAACTCCAGCCGCACACATGGCACCTGTTATAACATTTGAGATTTTATCAAGAGCAAAAATAAAAAAGATAAAAAGTGGAACTTTTATAGTAAAGATATATTTGATGATAGTTGCAGCCAGATAGCTCTGTTTCTCCAGCTCATACTGTGTAATTGATGTTGAGTTTGCATCCCACTTTAAAAAGATTCTAAGGCTTAAGACAAACGCCACAACTGCAAAAATAGCAAAAATAATATTTAAGATAAGAATGGTTAAAACTTCTGGTGTAAGAAGCATTAGATAATCTTCCCTTGATATATCTCTATCTCTACATCAACTATATCTAAACCAAAAAAGAGTGGGTCATGTGTCGCTATAATTATTGTTTTACCCTCGTTTTTCAACTCTTTGACTATCTCAATAAAAGAGAGTGAGAGCTTCTTATCAAGATTTGCGGTTGGCTCATCTGCTAGGATAATTTTTGGATTGTTTATATTTGCTCTAGCAATCGCCACACGTTGTTGTTCTCCACCTGATAGATTTTTTACAAGCTGAGAAGCTTTATGCTCAATGTTGAACATACGAAGAACTCTTTGTAGTTTTGCTTTTATCTCACTTTCACTTAAGTTCATAGGAACTAGAGGCAATATTATGTTCTCCTCTACACTAAGCGTTGGAATAAGATTATATTTTTGAAAAACAAAACCTATGAAATGGCGTCTAAAATCTGAGGCAAAGTTATCTGGAAGCTTTGAGACTCTATCTCCACCAACTAAGACTTCCCCGCTTGTAGGCTTGCTAAGAGCTGCTATTAGTGAGAGAATCGTACTTTTTCCGCTCCCACTTGAGCCTCTAAGAACTACAACTTGTCCCTCTTTTATCTCAAGGTTTATGTTATCAAGTGCCACAACGCTCTCATTCTCGTTTACTTCATACTTTTTTACTACATTTATCAAACTTATCATTAGCGTATAACCTCATCTGCTTCAAGTGTCGCACTTCTCCACGATGGGATAATGATAGCGGCTATATATATTGGTACACTTAGAAAAAAGATAAGTGCCAAGGTCTGCATGTCAAAAACAAAAGGTAGATTAAAAGATGTCTTTAGTTGTGAATAACCTAAAAATATATTTTGTAAAAGAGGCGCTTTAAATATATATACAAAAGCAAAAGAGAGTGTTATACCAACAAGATAGGAGAAAATTGAAACTATAAAGCCCTCATAAAACTTCTCTTTGAGCACGTCATCCACTCTCCATCCAACAGCCTTTAGTATCCCTATCTCTCTTTTTTGCTCACTGCTGAGTCCACTTACTCTGTCATATATAATGATAAAAAATGTAAAAAGCGAGACACTAAAGAGTGCCAAAAATATTCCACTTTTATAATCAAAAATATTTTGATAACTTATTTTTAAATCATCTTTAGTTATCACTCTTGTATCTGGGTATAGCAACTTTATCTTAGATGCTACAGTTGCTACTTCGTTGAAATTTGCAACACGCACAACTATATCTGTAGCTTTTTGCGCAGATATATCAAAAATCTCTCGCACATTTTCTTTGCTCATAACGATAACATCATTTGATTCAAGCTCACTCTGCGCTTTAAATGTAGCAGCTATATCTACTCTTTTTAGCGTACCATCTGGTTTTATAAAGTTAAAATAATCTTTGTAGTAGTTTTTATCCATAACTATTTTTACGCCCTCGCCTACTATCATGGAAGGTTTTGTAAAATCAAGGTTTGCGGCGACATCTACAAACGATTTTTTGTACTGTTCTTCATACTCATCAATACCTACAAGGCTAAAATTTACCCCAGCATTTTCAAAATAGTAGTATCCCCAAACTCTAGCAACTGCTCCACTGACTCCATGAATATCTAAAATTTCATCAATAGTGCTAACATCAATATCATAATGACGACCACCCTTAATCTTTTGCACTGTTATATCAGGAAGTGCTTCTAGCGTCTGTTTTAACTCATATTTTATGGAATTGGTTATAAAAAAGAGTGAAGATAGCAAAAACACCAACATACTAAAGACTATAGAGATAAAAATAGTTTTATACTTTTGGCGAAGCAGGGAGTTTATCGCATACTCTACTATGTAAAAATTTATCTTATTTTGCATCATTTGCCTTATATACGTATGTTGAAGCAAAGTACTCTCTAAGTGAGGCGTCATCTCTATATATTGAGGAAAAATCGCTCAAACTTCTATGTCTGATATAAGATGCCTCTGTTGAGATTGCCAAATCTGGAAGAAGAAGAGTAGTTACAAACTCTCTTTTTATAGCTAAAGAGTTCCCATCTAAACTTTTGGTTTTGTAAAGATACACAACTTCAAAAGATAGAAGAGAGAGTAGAAAAAAAAGAGTATTGAGTAAAAATATGCTTTTTTTATTCATCAAGTTTATATATCTCAGAAGATGTTATATCTTTAAACTCTATTACTTTAAAACCTTTATGGTCCATATTAAAAGCTTTTGCCTCTTTTTGTGAATTAAAAGGGATAAGCTCTTTGCCCATAGGACCATAAACATCGCTTCCAAGGACATAAAAGGCAGTTGATGCGTCTATGGCTTTTTGTGAGTAATAATCTGTAACTAGAATTTTTTTAATGCCATCTTTATTCTGGAAATAGTACTTCATCATATCTTTTACACCATCAAATGAGTGGTGTTTACCTTCATAAAAAATCTGTGCCGCCCATTTTGGATATTTGTAAACGAACATTCCACATATTGGACATTTCTCATCTTTTGTTACTTGAATCGTATCTACTCTTTTATCATTTGCTTCAAATCTTTTTACTTCCCAAATATATAAAGACAGTGGCTGAAGCTCCTCCTCACTAAGAGTTCCACAAAGTTTTTTATCTGCCAAATCTGCTTTTAACTCATTTAGCTGTACATAATTGTTGGCATCTATGTTTTGTTTACAATTTTTATCATATATTTTTTTGCCCATCGGATAGACTTGTTTCTCTTTTTTATTTTGAACCATCTCTATATCTGAATCAAGCGACTCAGATGCCATCTTTAGAGCCTTCTCAAAACTAACTACCTCTCCGCCATGTTCTATGTTAAAGTCATCCGCTGCCTCTTTTGATGAAAAAGCAACTTTACTAACTTTACTCATAGTTCCCTTTACATCTGAGCCTACTACATAATGAGCATCTTTTGCAAAAATCAACTTTTGAGATAGAGCGTCAACAACTTTTACATCATTCGTATCTATCTTATGTTCTTGCATGTCAACTGCTAAACATCTCATAGAGCAGTACTGTTTATCTGTATGATTTACTTTTGAAGTGTGTGAAGTTTTATAAAAACTCTCCAGCTTCATACCACATACTGGACACCACTCTTTTTGTGAGCCCTTTTGGATAAGTTCTGGTTTTATCGTTGCAGATTTTGTAAAACTATCTGCACTTAAATTTTGAGTTGTTAAAAGAAGTAGTATAAATACTCCAAGGAAGAGTTTTTTTAACATGTAGAGCCTCTTTATAAATGATTTATGGAGGCTATTTTATCCTAAGAAGCATTAATCTTCTTATAAATAATATAAGTATAGCTATTGCTAAAATCTTAAAATCAAGCTCACTAACTAAATGAAGATTTATAAAAGTATCGCTTAGTGTCGCTTCTTCCCCTAGTTTTTGCATTGAGAGAATTTTTGGCGCATAAACACCGCTAAACATAAGTGCAGAAAAAACCACTGTTACAGAACTTCCAAAAATTACTGAATCTCTTTGTCCATTTTTGTACATAACTATCTCATATATAGTCACAAAAAAAGCTAAGATATATATCCAGTAGCTAAAGCGGCTAAATATCTCAGCCATTATTTTTCCCTCGTTATATCTGCCTAGCTCAATGCTAAAGAGAATAGACTCAGTGTTAAAAATAACTGGAGCAACAAATGCACCCAAGACAATAACAGCTCCAAAAGTTGCAGCCAAAAGCAGAAGATAACTAAAATCTATGTAAATGTTTCTTTTCAAAAGCTATAACCTTAGTGTAAAACCTCTATCAAAGTCACTATAGTCTTTATAAAAAACTAATGATTTAAGAGGTTTATTGTTTAAATAATTTTGTATTTTATCTTTTTGGTCATAACCCATCTCACAGCTAAATAAGTTAATCTCAGCCTTTAAGACTCCATCAAGAAGCTCTTTTATAATCTCATCTCCAACACTGCCGCCAAAAAGCGCATTTTGAGGTTCGTAAGAGAGATTTGACTCCAACGAAACATCATCTGCTATGTATGGCGGATTTGAGACAAGATAGTCTATCTTCTCTTTTATGGGTTCTAGCAGAGAGCCGTGACGCAGCTCTATTCTATCCTCAAGAGAAAATTTCTCTATGTTTTTTCTTGCAACGCCAAGAGCGGCTTGTGAAATATCTACTGCTATAAATTTTGCATTTGGAAGAGATTTGGCAAGTATGATAGAGATGATTCCGCTTCCAACACCAACCTCTACAATATTTAGAGGTGAGTTTTTATCTTCTATATTTTTTAAAACTTCATCTATCAAAAGCTCTGTTTCTGGGCGTGGGATGAGTGCTCCACTATCGATATAGAACTCCTCACTATAAAAACTAACAGACCCGACTATATACTCTAAAGGCTCATTTTTAGCACGTCTTTGCGCCCACTCTAATAGTTTTTCTATCTCTTTAACTTCTTTATCTTGATTCATCAAAAGCCATAGTTCATCAACATTTAAATGGTACATTAAAAGAAGTTGCGCCTCACGTGAAGCTCTGGGAATACTCTCTTTTAACTCTTGAGTTATCTTATGCAGAACATCTTTTACTATATGTCTGCTTGACATGCCGAGCCTAATGCATTTGTATCTATATCTCCAAGCGAGACTCCAAGAACTCTTAATCTCTCTAAAACTGGAGGGTGCGTGTAGTGAAAAAAGATATACAGCGGATGAGATAGAGGAAAGCTTCTGTTCTCTGTTACAAGTTTTTTAAGTGCATTTGCGAGTTCTATCTCTCCACCCACTCCACCTAACTCACTTCCCACTCTATCTGCCGCATACTCATTATGTCTGCTCACAATACCCATAATAGGCATCATAACAAAGCCCAAAACTGGCATAAAAAGAAGAAGAAGTATCATAATAGAATATGGTGCCTGTGAGATACCAAGCTCCATATATAGTGAAGATGGAAGGTTTCCAAAGATGCCAAACATCCCAAAGAGCATCGCTCCAACTAGTGCAATATTTTTATAAATATCTCCATGTGAAAAGTGCCCAAGCTCATGTCCTAAAACCGCTAAAAGTTCTCTTGTGCTTAGTTTTTCTAAAAGCGTATCAAATAAAACCACACGCTTAGCTTTTCCAAAACCACCAAAATAGGCATTTAATCTTGCATCTCTCTTACTTGCGTCACTGATAAAAATACCAGAACTTACAAAACCAGTTTTTTCCATCAACTCTTTTATCTCTGCATCCAACTCTTCATTTTGAAGCGGAGTGAGTTTGTCAAAAAACATCGCTCTAAAAGTCGGGTAAAGCATATTTATAAGAATTACTACACTAAAAATAAATGCAAAACTCCAAAACCACCAAAGAGTAAAATTTGAGATAATCGCATAAATACCCCAGATAACCAGTGAGCCAAAGATAAGAGTCATAACAAATGAGATAAGCGTATCTTTTACCCATTGAGCTTTACTTGATTTGTTGAAACCAAACTTCTCATCAAGTACAAATTTTTCATAGTAGCCAAAAGGAAGAGATGTAACAGAACCTATAACCAAAAAACCCATAACAATGGCAATATTTAAAAAAGCCTCATTTTCAAAGTGAATGTTTTGCTCTAAAAACTTAACTCCAAAACCAATCCAAAAGATAAAAAAGAGGTAATCTATAAAAGTTGTAGCAATACTCATCTTCTCTTTAGCCACACTGTAATTACCAGCTTTTAAAAAATCATTATCGCTAAGAAGGATAGCCTTGCCCCTTTTTGCTGCATTTACATAGCCTATCTGCATAACGCTTGTATATATAGTGATAAGAATAAAAAGTGTATAGATTCCCATAATGCTCATTAACATCTTAATTGCCTTTAATTTTTTTGAGATTTTATCACTCATGCACATCAAATATCCTTTAACAGATATTTAGATACAATTTTTAAAATTACAAAAAAGATATTTATGAAGAATTTAAAAGGTAAAAAAGTCGCCTTAGCTCTTGGCGGAGGCTCTGTTTTAGGCGGTGTACATGTAGGTGTATTAAAAGCTCTAGAGGAGTATGGAGTAGATATAAAATATATAAGCGGAACAAGTGCTGGTGGGATTATCGCCTCACTTTATGCTTTTGGAAAAAGCCCAAAAGAGATAGAGCGGATAGTTTTAAACTTTGAGTGGAAAAACCTCGTAACGCTTACTTTAAGCAAATTTGCCATTTTATCAAACGAGAAGATAGGCGAGATGATAAAAGAGAATATCGGAGATACAAATATAGAAGATTCAAAGATACCACTTAGCATGATAGCAACCGATATAACAGATGGAAAAAAGATACTTCTAGAAAAAGGAAGCACCTCTGTTGCTGTCATGGCAACTACATGTGTTCCAGGGATTTTTATACCTGTAGAGTTGGACGGAAGGCTGCTTGTTGATGGAGGCATACTAGAGAACGTTCCGCTTAGCTGTATAATAGAAAAAGATGTAGATTTAATAATCGGTGTTGATTTAGTTTGTGCGCACTCCCATAAAAAGCCTCAAAATATCATCGAGGTTTTATACAACAGCTTTAATTTTTTAGTCAAAGCAAATAAACTCATACACTCAAAAGAGGCAGATATAATCATAAAACCTGACCTCTCAAACTACAATGCCATAGATTTAGCCCAAATGAGGGAGCTAATAGAGATAGGCTACAAAGAGACACGAAAGATGATGAAAAATCTATAATTAATCTCTTTAGATGTAAAATATTCTCAATACCAAAATAAGGAGTGTTGTTATGAAAAATTTAGTTGGATATATAAAATTATCTCTTATTGCTACAAGCTTTCTTGTAATTGTTCCCTCTGTTGCATCAGCTCAGAATATGGGTCGAAGTATGCCTACTTTTGAGAGTTTTGACTTAAATAAAGATGGTACGCTCACAGAGAGTGAAATGAATGAGGCAAGAGCGCTAAGAGCAAAAGAGCGTCAAGAGGATGGCAAAATGCTAAGAAATAGCAAAAACCATTATGAGTTCTCAGATATCGACACAAGCAAAGATGGAGTAGTCGATAAAAAAGAGTTCCAAGAGCACCAATTGAGAAGAAAAAGATAGTAACTGCCATTAGCTTACTCGCTTCTAAATAAACTCTTGCGTCATAAATAAGGAGAATCAATGAAAAAGAGACTAACAACCGCTTTTGGTGCACCTGTTGCAGATAATAACAACTCACTTACCGCAGGGGCAAGGGGTCCTATGATGCTTCAAGATGTATGGTATTTGGAAAAAATGGCACATTTTGATAGGGAAGTTATTCCCGAGAGACGTATGCATGCAAAAGGTTCTGGTGCATTTGGAAAGTTCACGGTTACACATGACATCACAAAATACACCAAAGCAAAAATCTTCTCTGAAATTGGCAAAAAAACAGAGATGTTTGCAAGATTTTCTACTGTTGCAGGCGAGAGAGGTGCTGCAGATGCAGAGAGAGATATCCGTGGTTTTGCTCTTAAGTTTTATACGGAAGAGGGCAATTGGGACTTAGTTGGTAACAATACACCTGTGTTTTTTCTAAGAGACCCACTCAAGTTTCCAGATTTAAACCATGCAGTAAAACGAGATCCAAAAACGAATATGAGAAGTGCAAAAAATAACTGGGATTTTTGGACTAGCTTGCCAGAAGCTCTGCATCAAGTAACCATTACAATGAGCGATAGAGGTATCCCTTATTCTTACCGTCACATGCATGGATTTGGCAGTCACACTTTTAGCTTCATCAATGCTAAAAATGAGAGACATTGGGTTAAGTTTCATTTTGTTAGCCAACAAGGTATCAAAAACTTAACAGATGAAGAGGCTGAAATTTTGGTTGGAAAAAATAGAGAGAGCCATCAGCAAGATTTGTTTGAAAGTATAGAAAAAGGTGATTTTCCAAAGTGGAAAATGTTTGTCCAAATTATGAGCGAAGAAGATGCAAAGCACTATAAGTTCAACCCTTTTGATTTAACAAGAGTGTGGCTTAAAAAAGATTATCCACTCATAGAAGTTGGAGAGTTTGAGCTAAACCGCAACCCAGAAAACTATTTTGCAGATGTAGAACAAGCTGCATTTAATCCTGCAAGCGTTGTAAATGGAATTGGCTTTTCACCTGATAAGATGCTTCAAGGAAGACTTTTCTCATACGGCGATGCACAAAGATACAGACTCGGAGTCAACCATAACCTCATCCCTGTAAATGCTCCAAAATGCCCAACAAACAGTTATCATAGAGATGGCTTAATGAGAGTTGATGGCAATGCTGGAGCAACGATTGGGTACGAGCCAAACTCTTATGAGGAGTGGCAAGAGCAAAAAGAGTATGCTGAACCGATACTCGACATTGATGGTGGAGCTTCCCGATGGGAGATGGATGATGATAATTTCACACAACCTAGAATGCTCTTTCAACTTATGAGTAAAGAGCAAAAACAAGTTCTTTTTGAAAACACAGCAAGAGCTATGGGTGATGCCCCAGATATGATTAAAAAAAGACATATAGACAACTGTACAAAAGCAGACCCAGCTTATGGTGTAGGTGTTGCAAAAGCTTTAGGCTTGAGTGTAAAATCTTAAAATTATCTATCTGCATGTAAGAATTTTCTTTACATGTAGATACTCTTAATACTTTAAAAATTTATACTCTTTTTATGTTTTTATAAAATATAATCGACCACTTTTGACTCAAGCGTTACGGTCTTTATAAGCTCCACTACCTTTAAATGTTCAGGGTGAATAGCATAAATTGCCATATCTTCTTTACTCTCAAATGTTGAGTATAAACAGAGGTCAAACGCTCTATCTGAATCAGTAAAATTAACACCTACCTCCATAAATTTTAGCTCATGGATAAGTGTAACTAAAGCATTTAACCTCTTTTGCACCTCTTTTATATTTGACTCTTTACTCTCATCTTTAAACTTAAACATAACTATGTGAACTATCATTTTTATCTCTTTTTTTGTGAAATTCTACCCAAAAACGATAAAATAGACTTATGAAAAGAATTTTAAAAGAGCTATATGGCTCGGGCATACTATTTTTCTACTTCTTCAAATGGCCATTTTTTATAGTATTTCCTTATCTTTATAACAATGGTTTAAATAACAACTATATTTTAAATATTTTATGGTTTTTTATGGCGGGATTGATACTTAAAGATTTCTACATGTTGTTTAAAGATAGAGGCTCTTAAGTGATTATCTCCAAAAAAATTCAGCGATAACTACTACAAAAAAGACACCTATGAGGTTTAGCAAAAATCCATATCTAAGCATATCTTTTACATTAAGAGCGCCACTGCTCATGGCTATGGCATTTGGAGGTGTTGCTATTGGAAGCATAAAAGCGTAACTCGCACAAACAGTTGCTACCATCATAAATAGTTTGGCGTCCATATTTGTTTGGATTGCCAGAGCGTAAATAATTGGAAGCATTACAGAGATTAGTGCAGTATTTGAAGTTATCTCTGTTGTAAAAGTTACAAGAATTGCGATACACAGGAGTACAAACAGAGTAGGAAAATCACTCAAAGCTATAAGATAAGAGGCAAGTTCACTTGCTAGGGAAGTTGCGCTAAAAGCGGTAGCTATTGAGAATCCTGCACCAAAGAGAAACATTATCCTAAATGGAACTTTTCCTTTGTCATCCATCCAATCAAGAATAGAAAAAGGCGGAGCAAAAAGCAAAAGTCCTCCGCCAAGCAAAATAACACTCTCATTTAACCCAAGTCCACTCCAGTGCGATCCAAGCGGAGCGTTTAGTAAAAGAAGCATAACCACTCCACCAAGAAGTAGAAGTATCTTTTTTTGATCTTTGTTTAGAGTTTTTTTATCCTCTTTAAAAGATATTTTTGCATCACTACATCCAATACTAAGAAGATATGAAACAACTATGAGCATAATTACAACCAAAGGAGCCATCATCCACATCCACTCTACAAAAGAGAAAGCTTCCATCCCTTTATCTTGCATAAATCCAAGCAAAATAAGATTTGGCGGAGTTCCAATTGGAGTCAAAATACCACCAACACTAGCACCATAAGCAACGCCAAGAGCAAACCTCATCTTTAGTTTTGCCTCATCACTTAAGAAGAGTGCGATTGGAATAAGTAGAAGTGCTGTTGTTGTATTTGACAAAAGAGAGCTTAAAACTCCAGAAGCAATCGTTAGAGAAAATATAACTCCACGTGCGGTAGCTGGAAAAATAGAGAACATTTTTTGCGCTATCCATCTATGTAGATTGCTCTTCTCAACAGCAATTGCTATAAAAAACCCTCCCAAAAAGAGGAAAATTATGGGATTTGCATAGTTTTGAGTTGTAAGATTTGTAGATAAAATGCCAAAAGATGGAAACAAAACAATAGGAAGTAAAGAGACAACTCCAAGTGGCAGAGCCTCATTTGTCCAAAGCACCACTAAAAAAGCAATAACTCCAAGCAAAACCGCTTGAGTTAGGTTAAAAGGGATAAAAGAGAGTAAAAAAACTATGAATGCTATTAAAATCGCAACTGCTATTTTTTTATATATAACTGTATCTGCCATTCAATTCTCTTTTTTTTGATATTTATATATTTTATCATTTTTAAAACTATTTTAACTTATCTCTAACCTCGCTAAATATCTCTTTATTCTCACTAGAAGCACCCTCACCAACTCTGCTAAAGATTAATATAGCAATCCAAGCTAAGATAAATCCAGGTAGAAGTTCATACATGTCAAAGATTCCACCCTCTAAATTTTTATAGATAATAACACTCAAAGAGCCAACTATCATTCCTGCTATTGCACCAACTTTTGTTATATTTTGATTGTAAAGAGAGAGAATTATAAGCGGTCCAAAAGCCGCACCAAAACCAGCCCAAGCATAAGATACAAGTTGCAATACACTAGAGTTTTCATCACTTGAGATGTACCAAGCTATTATGGCTATTACTATAACAGTAGAGCGACCAACCCAGACTAGCTCTTTGTCGCTTGCATCCTTTCTAAGGATAGCATGATAAATATCTCTAGTTAAAACAGAAGATGAAACAAGGAGTTGGGAATCGATTGTACTCATTATTGCTGCTAAAATGGCTGCAAGCAAAAATCCTGCTATCCAAGGATTAAACAGAAGTTGGGAGAGAGTTATAAAAATCTTCTCACTATCTTGTAAATCAACCCCATTTGCTACAACATAAACAAACCCAAAAAATCCAACAGCAAGAGAGCCTAGTATTGATATACCCATCCAGCTCATACCTATAGCTTTTGCACGATGAATCTCATTTTCATCTCTAATGGACATAAATCGTACTAGAATATGAGGTTGTCCAAAATACCCAAGCCCCCAAGAAAGAAGTGAGATGATACCTATAAGTGAGCTACCCCTAAATATATCAAGCATTGAAGCGTCATGAAGTTCTATGATTTTTATAGCCTCACCAACACCACCTATCTCATACAAAACCACAACAGGAGTTATAACAAGAGCAATCATCATAAGAATGCCTTGAATAAAATCCGTCCAGCTTACAGCGTTATATCCGCCTAAGAACGTATATGAAACTATAATAACACTCCCAACAATAAGAGCAGTTGAATACTCTAAGTTAAAAGTAGCTTCAAAAAGCTTGGCTCCGCCAACAAGCCCTGAAGATGTGTAGAGCGTATAAAAAATAAGAATAACAATCGCAGTTGTAATTCGAAGATAGTTTTTTCTCTCTTTAAATCTATTTGAGAAATAATCAGGGATAGTAATTGAATCATTGAGATGATGAGTATATACACGAAGCGGTTTTGCTACATAATGCCAATTTAAATATGCTCCAATAAAGAGCCCAACTGCAATCCAACTGCCAACCAAACCATCTCTAAACATCATTCCCGGAAGCCCTAAAAGAAGCCATCCACTCATGTCTGATGCACCAGCGCTCAGAGCAGTTACTCCTGGTCCCAACCCTCGTCCTCCTAGAACATAATCACTCAAATCATCAGTCTTAAAATAAAAATAAATCCCAATACCAATCATCCCTAACATGTATATAGCAAATGATATTAAAAGCGGTGTTTGCATCTACTTCTCCTCCTTCTTCTTAAAAGTGTAAAGACCTATATTTCCATATCTATGGTAATTATGAGAGATACTTTGCTCTAAAAAGTAGTGCATAAGCTCAACTCTACCATGAGGTATAAAAGGCTCGCTTGCAATATGTCTTGCATCTTTTGCCATCTGTTCATAAACTTCTCTTCTTATGTTCTCTTTACTCAAATATCTAACTCTCGCTGATGCTCTCATAGACTCAATAGACTCTTCAAGAGTCTCACATGCAAGAGAGTCATGCTCATCAAGTAGAAGAGTTTTTTTACTTATAAGCCATAAAAGCTCGTCTGAGTAAAGCTCTTTTGGTAAGCTTACATGTAGCTTTACCCTCGAGAGTTTAGCTGCTGCAATCGAGCATAGTATCTCATAAAGTGCGTCATTAGTGTCTATAACTAGCATCATTTTTTTTACATGTAAGTATCTGTTAATATTGCTTTGTCCTCTAATATTTGAATAGTCATGCTCTTGTAAAAACTCGTTCTTTAAATGGTAGGCAAAATTCCCAATAGTCTTGATACTTTTTTCTAAAGTTTCTCTGTAGTTATCTTCATCCTTTAAAATCTCTTGAAGATTTCTCAAGTATGGATGAGGAGCTGATTTTTGCTCTGATAAAAAGTCACAAGAGATATTTACAAACTGAGAAACATAGTTAAACCCACCTGCTTTTTTGCCGCTTCCTATCGCTGATTTACCCATGCCGCCAAAAGGTTGTCTCAACACTACAGCTCCAGTTGTCATACGGTTTATGTAGAGATTTCCAGCCATTAGATTCTCTTTAAACTTCAAAACCTCTCTCTCATCAAGGCTCTCAATTCCTGAAGTTAGCCCATACCCTGTTGAGTTTACTAAAGAGAGTGCATCATCTAAATCTTCTGCGCACATTACACTTAAAACTGGACCAAAAAGCTCGTTCATATGACAAAAATCCCCTTTTTTTGTTCCCCATCTAATGGATGGTTTTAACATGTAAGGATTTGAATCTTCAAAACTAGGGGCTATAAGCCACTCTTCACCATCGTCTAAATGCTCTAACGCATACTTCAAATTTCCTGATGGGATATTTACTAGTGAGCTAATTCTGTTTTGTGTATCCCAAACTGAGCCTACATGTAAAGAGAGTGTTGCATCAATGAGCATTTTTTTAAACTCTTCATCTTCATATACCTCTCTCTCAAGAATTAAAAGTGAAGTAGCCGAACATTTTTGTCCAGAATTGTTAAAGGCTGAGGCAACTACATTTTTGATAGCTTGATCTCTATCACTCAACGCTGTAACTATGGTTGCATCTTTTCCACCAGTCTCTGCACTTAAATGAATTTCTGGACGATTTTTCAACATCTTATAAGCAGTTTTTTCACTTCCTGTAAATATAACAAAATCGATATCTTTACTCTTTAGAAGAAACTCACCAGCTAATTCTCCCTGCGTTGGAATAAACTGTAGAGTGTTTTTACTAACTCCAGCATCCCAAAAACATTTACAAAGCATATATCCGCAAAGCAAGGCATCTGAGGATGGTTTTAAAATAACCCTATTTCCACATGCAAGAGCTGCTGCGACTCCTCCAACTGCTATAGCTATTGGAAAATTCCAAGGACTTATAACTAAACCAACTCCTTTTTCTTCTAGCTTTATGCCATCTAATTCGTTTAGTTTTTTTAGACTGTATGGATAAAAGTTTAAAAAGTCTATCGCCTCAGATATTTCAACATCACTCTCGCTAAAGATTTTGCCAAGCTCTGCTGCAGCAATCCCTATCAGTAAACCTCTGTTTTTTCTAAACTCATTTGCCACGTTCATGAGCACTTTTGTTCTCTCTTTAAGTGTTAGCTCACTCCAAGCATCTACATCACTCTTTGCAACCTCTATGGCTTCTTTTAACACATCTTCACCAGCCATAAAGCATCTATGAAGAGTGATATTTTGAGATTTATCCATAACCTCTTTTACTTCTTGGCTCATAAGCTCTTTGCCACCAACTACAATGTGGACTCTTAGAGGCTCCTCTTTTGAGATATTTTTATATTTATCTCGAATTTTATCAGCCCAAATTTGGTTTTGTGTAAGGGTAAAATCCGTATCACTCTCATTTTTAAAAATATATCCATCAACATTATCAATATTCTCAAACAC
The DNA here is from genome assembly GCF_000012965.1 of Sulfurimonas denitrificans DSM 1251. Classification (NCBI taxonomy): domain Bacteria; kingdom Pseudomonadati; phylum Campylobacterota; class Epsilonproteobacteria; order Campylobacterales; family Sulfurimonadaceae; genus Sulfurimonas; species Sulfurimonas denitrificans. Next base: position 1,398,891 of record NC_007575.1, read on the forward strand.
TTCTGTGTTTCTATCTTGTTTTCTATATGGCTCTTTGGGAAGTGAATTTAGCGCATCTATTGAGTCCTCATAACTTTTGAGCAAAATCGCCCAAGCCTCACTTCCAACTTTAAGCCCAAAACTATGTCTTAGAAAGTTTTGCTGTGCGGTGTTTTCATCAAATCTTCTAACAAGATAAGCTATAGCATTTGTAAATGTCTTTGAAGTTGCAGTTGGAGCGTATAGTATAACTTTAATATCTTCTTGCTTTAGTATATGATAAGCCGTCTCACTCATACCCTCAAGCATCTCAGCACTAAAGTATTTCAAAACTCCTCTTTGTTTTGCGAGTATATAGCCAAGCGCTTGATCAAAAAGATTATGAGATGCAATGCCTACATGTATATATGGCGAGACCTCTTTATCTATTAGAAAATCCATTAAAAGCTTGAAATTTGCATCGCTTTGAGCCTTATCTAAATAAGTTACACACTCCCAATCTCTAAGTGAAGCTTCTGTAAGTTCCATCTCTTGATTTGCACCTTTTACAAGCCTTACCTTTATGCTGGCCCCGCCATCATCAACTCTTCTCTTTGCCCACTCATATAGTTTTTTTAAATGTGTCATTGTCTCTGGAATATACGCTTGAAGAACGATTCCAGCATGAAGATTTTTAAACTCATCAAGGGAGAGAGTTTTTATAAAAACATCTATTGTTAGATTTATATCTCTGTACTCTTCCATGTCAAGATTTATAAACTTTGAGTTGTTTTGAATTGCGGCTCTATATATCTTTTGAAGTCTTAATGAGATTTGCTCAATACTCCAGTGATGGGAGATAGGATTTATTTGTGAAAATATTGTAGAGATTTTTATAGAGACATAATCTATGTTTGGGTTTTGAAGTAGAGATATATATTTTTCAACTCTCTCTTTAGCTTCTGCTTCGCCTAGCACTGCCTCACCGATTATATTGATATTTACTCTTGTCTTCTGAGCCAAACGCTTTTGAAGATGCGCATTTAAGGAGGCATCTTCCCCTTTAATAACTATATTTTTTACATCATCTCTTAAGTAGGCAATGAAAAGTGGAATTGAGATAGAAGGAAAGTAGATACCAAGATTGCGAAAGAGAGAAACCAATAACTGTTCAAACTTTGTAAAAAAAGTTGTGTTGTTATACTTGTTAAAATTATACTCTAACTGATTGGCTATACGATTGTTATCAAGTGATCTAAAGCTCTGATCAAGCAACTCTATAAGAAATATCTTGTTTTTAGAATCACTAAGAAGGCGTTTCATAATAGCATGAAATTTTTTCTCGGAGTCTATTCTATTTTTCTCTATATTTTTTTGCCACGAAGCAGCAAGAGTTTTTGCCTCATCAAAAGTTTTTTTGTCTATATTCATATATTTATCCCCCTATTTACCATATTTAAATCTGTAATAAAATGTTTTTAAATAAGATTTTTTAGTAAAATGATTCTCCTTTTAGTCTATACTCTAGCTCCTTAATAACTAATAAGATTGTAGAAATCCTTCAAAATAGAGAGTTATCTTTATATTAGTTAGAAATTCAGTCTTATTGAATATTTAGATAAGTACAATTTAAAGATAAATCATTGGGTTTAAATTTGTATGCTTTAAAAAGTAGTTATATACCAACTAAAATAAAACAGTAAAGAAAAAATATGAGATTATTAGTGCTATTTTTATCGCTCTTCTCACTATCCCTAGCGCAGCCAGTAGTAAATATAGATTCAGATAAATCTGCCATTACAGATTTTGAACTAAGCTATTTTATTGATGATACAGATGAGTTAAAATTTGAAGATGTAGCATCCATGAAATTTGTGCAAGGCAAAAACAGAGACTCTTTAGGAGTTAAAGTAAAAGAGGCTTGGATAAAAATAGAACTATTTAATGCAACCAAAGAGAAACAGAGGCTTTTTCTACATCAAGACGTAGCATATAAATATATAAGTTTAGAGTATTTTGAAACAGACAGCAGCAATAACCTAATAAAAAAAGAGCTGATTTCTCCATACTCTGATAAAGCGCATGAGCAATTAAGTGGTGCGGATGCTATTTTTGAGTTTACGCTTGATTCACATGAGAGCAAAACAATATATGTTCATCAAAAAACTCCTGCTTATCATTTTTATAATTTTTTTATATTCTCCCAAAAAGAGTCCACTAAATATTTAATATATGAAAAAGTAGATTCAGTACTTATATCTGGGTTGTTATTAGCTTTGGCTCTATATAATTTTCTTATATTTATATCTTCAAGGTATAAAGAGTATTTATACTACTCCCTATATCTACTATCAACTACTCTGTGGATATTTTACGCCTATGGTTCAATGGCACACTATTTTCAAGTTTATGGCGATATTCCAGTAAAATTCAATTTTGGTATGATGTTGTCTCCAATTTTTTTAGCACTTTTTATTCAAACAATTTTCAAAACAAAAGAACAATACATCAATGAGCATAAATTACTAAATAGTATTATCTTTGTATCATTGGCAAACTTTATATATGGACTTATAGATTTCAATAGTGCATTAGAAATTATGTCCTCCTCGCTCACTTATGCCCTTATTGTTTTTATGTGGATTAGTATTAGAATCTGCAAAAAAGGCGATAAACTAATAAAAATATTTTTAATTGCACATACATTGTATTTGATATTTAGTGTTTATGCTCTTTTATATTATTTGGGCATTGCAGATGCTAATTACATATCATCTCATGGAACGAGCATAGGTCTTATTATAGAGGCGATGTTACTCTCTTATTTAGTTTCTTATAAATTTATAATAATGGAACAGGAGAAAGAGGAAGAAAAACTAAAACAGATAGAGTTAAAGCTTTTAGCATCTACTGATTCTATGACTAAGCTCTACAATAGAAGGTATTTTACAGAGATATCAGCAAAGGTGTTGCATCTATCTAAGAGAGAGAAAAATAATTTATCTATACTTATGATTGATATTGACCGATTTAAAGTCGTAAACGATACATATGGACATCAGTTTGGTGATGAAGTGCTAATTGCTTTATCACGACTTCTTGTTGAACATCAAAGAAAGAGTGACATTGTTTGCAGATATGGAGGTGAAGAGTTTGTAATACTGTTACCGAACACCTCACTTAAAGATGCCACTAATATAGCACAGAAGATACGAATATTAGTAGAATCATTGACTATGGAAGCTCCCACAAACAAAGAGTTCAAATTTACAATAAGCATAGGTGTAGCTCAGATAGATGTAGAGCACGAAGACGATATTAAATTTGCCCTAAAGAGAGCAGATGATGCTCTATATAGAGCAAAAAACAGTGGCAGAAATAGAGTTTGTGCTGAAGAAATAAAATAGTTATATCAGTAAAACTATAAATTTATTTAGGTACAGACGTTAATTATGTTCTTTGAATAATTGTATGTTATAATCCTAATTATTAAATTTTATAAAAGGGTGTTGTTATGAAAAAAATAGTTAGTTTATCTTTAATTGTAGGTGCACTGTGCACTATGTTCGCTTCAGAATCGCCAGAGGAGCTTGCAACTAAAAAATGTGGCGAGTGCCATCTTATGGGCGCCATTACAAAAGAGAAGTTAGACAACATGAAAGCACCTCCATACTGGGCAATTGCAAAAAAAGCAAGGGAACGATATGAAAATGAAGAGGACAAAATCAGCTATATAATTGATTATGCACTCCATCCAAGTGAAGACAAAATGCTCTTTCCTGTAGATACAAAACAGAAATTTGGCGTTATGCCTTCACTTGAGGGTAAAGTTACTGCCGAAGAGATTAGAAAAATATCAACTTATATTTTAGAAAAAAAGTTTTAAACACTCTAATTAGATAAGAAATTGCGAAGGCTTACATGTGGATCTAAGCCTTCTAACATGTAATAAACTTCTCTTGCAATTGGAAGATATAAATCTTTCTCTTTTGCAATTGAGTAGAGTGCGTAAGTAGTCCCTATTCCCTCGGCTACTTCTCCTAACTCCTCGACTATTTGCTCTTTAGATTTTCCCTCAGCTATGCCTAAACCGACACGAAAATTTCTGCTCATAGTCGAAGATGCGGTTAAAAAAAGATCCCCCGCTCCGCTTAATCCTATGAAACTCTCATCTTTCGCACCATAGACTTTGCCAAATCTCTGCATCTCAACTAAACCTCTTGAAATCAGTGAAGCTGCTGCATTTTTTCCAAGCCCAAGTCCCTCGCAGATACCAGCGGCAATTGCTATAACATTTTTATAAGCACCTGCAACCTCAGCACCTGCAATATCAGTTGATGTATATGTTTTTATAAATGATGGGAAAAAACAAGCAAACTCTGCACTTAACTCTTCATTTATTGAGTTTATGACAAGTGCGGTAGGCAGAGATTTCATAACCTCTGTTGCAAATGATGGACCTGAGAGAAAAGCTATCTTTTCATTTGGTACATGCTCTTCATATATCTCATTTAAAAATTTTCCACTTGTTGCTTCAATCCCTTTTGCAGCAACTAATACTTTATGATTATTGTAGATAAAATGCTCTCTTAGCCATGAGGAAACTTGTTGTGCAGGTATTGCTATGACTAAATACTCTAATCTCAAAATCTCCTCTAAAGAGACAAAATTTTTCATATCCCTTGGAGTTCTTGAAGTTATATATACTTCACATTTCTCACTCAGTGCAAAAGCTAAAGCGCTCCCCCATTTTCCAGCTCCGATTACTCCAACTTTACTCATTTGCGCCTCCTATTAGTTTTTCAAACTCTATTATATCTATATCAAATCCAACAACAACAAATTGATAACCATTTTTTATCTGTTGGTGTTTTGCCTTAGCTGAGTAGATAAATTCCGTATCACCCTCTTCATCTATAACAGATAAAACTGTAATATTATACTCTTTGCTCCAATCTACATCTGATGAATAAATTCCATTAAAATATTGAGCATTTTTCACCATCACTTGAGCAATTTTAAGATTACTTTTTTCATATAAAATATTATGTAAAACTTCCGTCACTATTGGTTTTTTAATCATCTCGACAATGATATTGGCAGTAGTTTGTGTAGTTGGAAGAATCTTAGAAGCTCCTGCTAAGATAAGTTTATCTGTACTCTCTTTATCTTGAGAGAGTGCTACAATCTTTAAATTTTCAAATGTATCACGAAGAGAAAGAGTTAAAAATATATTTTTTGACATCTCCTCCAAGATGCAAAATGCTTCACACTCATCTATATTAACAATTTCTCTTAACTCATCCCAATCTTCACTCAAGTCAAAAGTTTGTATCTCATATCCATTACTCTCCTTAGAGCCGCCCTGCTCATCAAGTTCAAAAATATATATCTTTTTGTAGTGAGATTTTATATTTTTTTCTATCTCAAAAGTATAATCATTATGCCCAAATATTAAAGCTATCTTGTGCATCACTCTTTTCCTTTGTGCAAAGTATCTGTAAACTCTTTGATAAATTGTATATTTCCTATAAGAAGAAGATAATCACCAACCTCTAAAGATGTCTCACTTAGCGGATTGAAATAGAAATTTTTTTCACTTTTTTTATAGATACCTAAGAGTATAACTCTATGTTTATGGCACTCTATCTCACCTACAATTTTAAAACTATCTATAATTCTCTCATTTATAATAATTTCTTGCATCTCTACACCGTTATAGTTAGATTGCAGAGCGTGAATAGCTTCAAATGCAACAGGTTGCCCAACAAACTCTTTTGCTATCATTCCAACCAACTCTTTTTCATACAAAAGTTCATTTACACCTGCAAAAAGTAGTTTGTTTCTATTTGCTTTAGCTTTTAAAATTGAGAGTATAAAAACATCTTTGTTAAAAGAGCGAATAGTCAAAGCAGTGTAAACATTTTCTACATCGCTATGACTTAAGCATAAAATAGCACTTACCTGAGTACCTATATTTATACGAAGTTTTCGATAACTATCAATACTTCCAGGATCATAGTGAAGTGCGAAAAACCCATCTTTTTTAGCCTGTAAAACTTTTTGTTCATTCTCTTCTAAAATAACCACTTCACTGTTTTGTACAAGTTTTTTTGCAACCTCTTTAGAGAGATTCTCATATCCACAAATTAGATAAAACTCTCTTTTTTTTGCAATATCATCGATTAGCTTTGTATCTTTTATCTCATCTAGTTTTTCAGTAAATGCGGTAACTATCAAAGATGTTGTAAATGAAAAAACTGCAATTCCTGCTATGATAACAAAAATAGCAACAACTCTTCCAGCCTCTGTAATTGGGGTTATATCTCCATATCCAACAGTAGAGATTGTAACAACAGACCAGTATAGGGCTTCAAATAAAGTGTTTATTGGCGAATCTGGATTATTTGCCTCCATTACATAAATAAGCACAGATGAGACGAAAACTACTATGGAAGCAAAAATAAGCAGTGTTAAAAATTCAAATTTTTTAGCAGTGATTACTGAAGTGAAAACTTGAATGCTCCTTGCATATCTAAAAAGTTTAAAAACACGAAAGAGAATAAAAAGCCTAAGAAGTCTTAATTCATGAAAAAACGGAAGAATAGCAAGTAAATCTATGATAGCTTTTATGGAAATAATATATTTTATTTTTTGATAAAAAATCTTCTTTAAGGCAATAGAGAGATTAAATTCATGCCCTAGCATAACATCATCTTCGCTCTGTTTTATAATTGCTTCTGTAACACTGCTGCTTATCCAAAACCTAAGCATATATTCTATAAAAAATATAACTGATACCACATAGTTGTTATAAAAGAGAAGTTCATCGTTTACATGTGATTTTACCTCTCTTATGAGAATAAAAACACTTGAAAAGATAAGTGCTATCATAAAAAAATCAAAAACTTTTTTATATTTATAGTTACTGTTTTCTAAAAGATTATAAAAAAAATGTCTTGTTTTTGTGTAGTTCTTTGAGGTGTTAATTTTGTATGCTGTATCTAAGAGCAGAGACTTAAGCAAAGCTCTTACCCAAGCTTTGCTTTTAGTATGTCATTTACAGTTTGTGGATTAGCACTCCCTTTTGACTCTTTCATAACTTGTCCTACAAAGAAGCCAAAGAGTTTATCTTTTCCACTTTGATACTCTGTTACTTTATCGCCATTTGCAGCTATTACCGCGTCACATATAGCCTCTATCGCACCACTATCACTCACTTGTTTTAGCCCAAGCGTATCAATTGCACTATCTACATCAACACTGTTTTGCATCAGATAATCAAGTACATCTTTAGCCGCTTTTCCGCTTATCGTGCCATCTTCAATTCTCTTTACTAAAAGAGCTAATTTTTTTGCATCAACTGGAGAGTTTGATATATTTATCTCTCCTTTAAATCTGCCTTGAAGTTCTGTTGTAAGCCAAGTAAGTGCATTTTTAGAACTAACTCCCTCTTCCATCATACTTTCAAAATAGTGAGCCATCTCTATAGCAGAAGTTAAAACACTCGCACTATACTCATTCATCTCATAATCTTTTACAAAACGCGCCATCTTTTCATCTGGAAGCTCTGGGATTTTAGAGTATTTCTCCAACATCTCATCTGTTATAACTGTTTTTAGCAAATCTGGCTCTGGAAAATAACGATAATCAGCAGCTTCTTCTTTGCCACGCATAGAGCGAGTCTCTTGTCTTACTTGATCAAAAAGGCGAGTCTCTTGAACTATCTCACTCTCATAAGTGCCATCTTCCCACGCATCACGCTGACGCTCTACTTCAAGCTCTATTGCTCTTTGGATAAATCTAAAACTGTTTATATTTTTAATCTCCACGCGGGTGTATAACTTCTCATCACCTTTTGGACGGATAGAGACGTTTACATCTACGCGAAATGAACCCTCTTGCATATTTGCATCACCAATATCAAGATAACGTATGATTGAGTGAAGTTTTTTAAGATATAGTGTAACTTCCTCTGCACTTCTCATATCAGGTTCACTTACTATCTCTAGGAGCGGTGTTCCTGCACGATTTAAATCTACCTTTGAGATAGCTCCATCATGTATATTTTTTCCAGCATCCGCTTCAATATGTGCTCTGTTAATACGAATAGTTTTATGGCTACCGTCTTCAAAATCTATTCTGAGCTTTCCATGTTCTACCACTGGAGTATATAGTTGAGTTATCTGATAAGCAGATGGAGAGTCTGGATAAAAGTAACTTTTTCTATCAAAATATGATGTTTTATTTATAGTAGCATCAACTGCTGTACCAAACATTATAGATTTGTTTAGAACTTCTTTGTTAAGAACAGGAAGTGCGCCAGGGAGTGCTAAACAAGTTGGACATGTATTTGTATTTTGTTTGTGGTTAAAACTTGTTGGACATGAGCAAAAAAGTTTAGTTTTTGTGTTTAACTGAACATGAACTTCCAGTCCGATTACTACTTCAAACATAATTTTCCTTAAATAAAAAATATAAAAATAATGAGTAATTCTATCTACTTTATGCTTTTAAGTTTCATAAACACTAAGCAATATTGTAAAAACAGTATTTAATATTGTATAATGTTTTATTATGAAACTTAAATATTTATTCTCTATTATTACTGTTTTTTTTTCTGCAACAACCCTCCTTTATACAAGTGAAGTTGATATAAAAACCTTTGGAACCATTGGAACTGTTTATAACAGTAACAGCAACTACATCTACAGAAAAGATATCTTTCAAAAAGATGGCTCTTCTGGGGATTTAAGCTTTAAAACAGATACACTCCTTGGTCTGCAGGCTTCACTTACTCTCAATGAAAATTTTTCCCTACTAGCTCAAGGCATCGTGAACAACAATTATCATGATGAAGTTGAAACAAGCATCGATTGGGGATATCTAAAGTATGACTCTGGCGAAAATATTGTCATTAAAATAGGAAGGATTCGAACTCCATACTATAAAAATTCCGAAAATCTAAATGTAGGTTACTCAAATCTTATGATACGAGAGAGTGTTGAAGTTTATGGGCAAGTCCCATTCTCATCATATAACGGTATCGAGGTTATTTACTCAAATATTATAGATAAATATTTCTACACCCTTCAAGCAAATTATGGTGAAGAGGGGCTAAATGTTCCACTTCACTCAATTAATCAAGAAGCAAAAGTAGAGATAGATAATCTCTACGCCATAAACCTAACCTTTGGCACAACTGCTCTTCAAGCAAGATTTACCTATCTAAATGCTGACATAACAGCTTCAAGTGCTTCACTAGAGCAACTCTTTGGTGGATTACGCACATCTGGATTAAACACACTAGTCGATAGATATGAATTTAAAGATAAAAACTCTGAGTATTTAGGAATCGGTCTCTTTTTAGATTACAACAATATTTTATTTTCAACTGAATATGGACGAAGAAAAATATCTAGTTTTTTTGCAGACATACATGGTTACTACACTACATTAGGTTATAGTTTTGATAAATTCATCCCTTTTGTAACCTATGCAAAAAGTGAAATGGATACCACAACTTATGATGCAAATACAGGTGTTGCATCCTTAGATACTCTACTGCGTGCTCAAAACTTGGCACAATCCTCAAAAACAGTTGGTCTAAAGTATTTTATCAATGAAAATTTTGATTTAAAAGTTCAGTATGAAAATATTGTACCAAAAGGTCCCGATGGAAGTTACCATTTGCGCTCTACGAAAGAACTTCAAGAGTTAAATGTTTTATCATTTGCATTGGATTTTATATTTTGAGAGAGCTTAAAGAATGAAAATTATTTTCTCACTACTCTTTAGCATCTATCTCTTAAGTGCACAATTGGTAGTCGTTACAAATAAAAACTCAGAGCTTAACACAATTCCAAAAGAGATTATTCAGTATATTTATTTGGCAAAAATAGATAAAGTTGAAGATATTAAAGTAAAACCAATTATATCAGATGATAAAAATCTACACAGCAAATTTTGTAATACCATCTTGTGTAAAAGTGAATCTCAATATAATAGTTACTGGGCTAGATTAGTTTTTACGGGGAGAAAACCCATAGCAAAAAGATTGGGGTGGCAAGAGGTTATTTCAAAGTTAAAAGAGCTAAACACCATAGCTTATATTGATAAAAAAGATTTAAGAGAGGAGTGGAAAATCATTTATGAGGAAAATTAAAAAGCTTCTCTATATCTATCGCTCACTCTCTCTTCTTAAAAAGTTTCTGCTTGCACCTGCATTAGGTCTTCTGCTTGTATTGCCCTTTTATATCTTTGCATTTTTTAGCATGAACAATATTAATAATTCAGTAAAAGAGTTCAATAAAGAGTTAAATCCGCTACAAGAGACGGCATACAAAAACATCTTTTTACTTGAAAAAGCAGTAAATGATATAAATAGTGCTATCGCAGCAAAAGAGATAGAGTGGATAGATTCTGCAGAGATTCATATAGAAGAGATAAGAGAAAATCTCCATAAATTTTTTCAAAGCAGTTATCAAAAAGATGCTCAAGAAGCCATTAAAGCTCTAGATGCTTACTATAAAGTAGCCAGAGATGTTTCTCAAAAAATTATCGAAACAGATAACAACTACAGAAATATAGAGAGTGATACAAAAAAAGTGATTGAAAATTATAAGGCACTTGATACATCACTAAAAAATATAAAACTAAAAATAAAGCAAGATATTGCAACTAGCGTTAATTTTATCTATGAAAGTACAACTTTTTTATTGCTCAATGGAAACCTTATTTTTCTTGTGTGGTTTATACTATCTACACTTATTATTGTTATAGTCTATAGAGATATTAAATACAAAATAAACACCATAGTCAAAGATTCAAAAGAGATTGCAAGTGGTGATGTTGACTTTGAAAAAAGACTCTGCATTGTCTCCTATGATGAACTTGGTCAAATAATAAAATCAATAAATGTATTTATAAATAAACTACATAAAAGTCATGAAGAGCTCTCTGAAGCAAAAAAAGAGCTAGAGAGATTATATATCACAGATCAGCTTACTGGTGTATATAATAGGGTTAAAATTGATGAAATAATAGATATAGAGTTAAAAAAACAGAAAAGATATGGATATGTATGTTCCGTTATTATGATTGATATAGACCTATTTAAACTCGTTAACGACACTTATGGTCATCTTGCTGGAGATTTGACTCTAAAGGAGTTTTCTGCTCTTCTTAAGAGTAATGTTAGAGATACTGACAATGTTGGCAGATGGGGCGGTGAAGAGTTTATAATCGTATCTCCGCAAACAGATCAAGATGGAGCTCTCTCTTTGGCTAATCACTTAAGAAGCAAGATAGAGGAGTTTACTTTTACAACAGTTGGCAAAAAAACAGCAAGTTTTGGAGTAGCATCTTGCAGTGAAGATGATGATATCCAATCACTTATCGATAACGCCGATAAAGCACTATACAGAGCAAAAAATAGCGGTCGCAATAAAGTAGTTACTCATAACGCTTAGAGATAATTTTTGCAAAAACAGGGCTACTACTTCTCTAAAATAATAATTTTTATATCAAATTTCTCTGCAACACTCTCTACTCTCTTAAGATATCTCTCATCACCATCTCCAACTATAAATCCAATAGCTGGCTTTTTACCAGTCATCTGCGCATAGTAGAGTGACTGTCCTATCGCCTCTGCCCATTTCTTTGCAAAATCAACCTCAATGGCGTACTCATTAGTCAAACAATCAACTCTTGTTTTATCAGCAAGCACATACTCTATCTTGCCCTTAAGCTCTTGACACATTTTTGTCTGATAATATTTTTCATCTTTTTTAACGTTATTGTCTTGTTGATTTAGGGTTAACTCATTTTCAAAAAAGAGATATAAAATTGCTAGTAGAAGTGTGAAGAGAAGTGAGAGTTGTTTACTACTCAAAGCTATTTTGTATCTTTAGAGTAGATTTTTTCAAGTAATATGCTCTGTTTTTTCATCTCATAATACTTTTCTCTGTTTATCGCAAAAGCGTCTAATGCTAAAATTAAAAATAGTGAAATAACTATAAAAGCCATTGTTATAAAAAGAGCTAGTGATAAGCCTAGAAAAAGAAAGATTTGAAAGGTTATAAGAGCACCAAAAATGACTATTGCCCATGATGCTCCAAGCAAAAAGCTGATAATTCTATCGAATTTTTCTTTTTGCATTAGAAGTATTTTTAGTGTTCTTCAACAGCTATAGCACTACCAAGGTAAACATAAGTAAGCATCATAAAAATAAACGCTTGTAAAAATGCCATAAATGTAAGAAGTGCGTATGGAATCATAGGTAGAACCCAAGGAGCAAGCATCAAGATAACCATCAAGAACATGTCATCACCTTTAACATTTCCAAAAAGACGAAAACTTAGTGAAACTAAACGTGAGAAGTGAGAAACTATCTCGATTGGAAACATTAACCAATATAACCACCAAACAGGACCTAAGAAATGTTTGAAATACTTAACAACACCTTGACGGCGAATACCCTCATAGTTATAGTAAATAAACACGGAAAGTGCAAGTGTAAATGCAAACTCTAAAAATGCAGTTGGAGCCTCAAAACCTGGAACAACTCCGATTAAGTTAGCAATACCAACAAAAAGACCAATAGTTGCAACAAGTGGAAGGTAACGACGAGCAGCTTCTTGCCCCATAACATCCGTTCCCATTTTAAGAACACCAGAAATATACGCTTCCATTACATTTTGAGTTCCAGTTGGAACTACTTTTAGATTTGACATAGCCATTTTAACTAGCATCAGTGCAATACCAGCCGCTAGTAACATGTGTGTCATATAGATAAAAGTCTTATCGTGAGAAATTAGACCGAAAAATGTGAACAATTCACCCATAGGTGTACTCCCTGTCTCGTAAAAATTGTGTGATTATAGTAAAATTAGGATTAAACTTTTATAATAAAATAAGTTTTTTATCTCTTTTTTTTACTTTTGTCCTGTTTTACATCTTTTGCAGTGTAGTTTTTTCCTGCGATACTCTCTAAAAATACAGTTGCGTAAGAGCCTTTTGGTAAAGAAAAAGAGAGAGTTAGCATAGTCTCTTTTTTTACAAATTTACACTCAATATTGCTTGGATAAATAAGAGCTTCTCTTCTTTGCCCCTTCTCTTGCAAGAACTCATCATCAAACCTCTCTTCTATCTCTCTTGCCTCATACTTAGCACGAAAGGTATCTCTACCGCATAAAAGACCAGTTGGAACTACTTTATTTTGAGCAAACTCTTTAGTTGGAACTATCTTTGGGGTTGAGAGTTTGCCATCTTTTGAAAGTAAAACATCTCCGCTCAAAAGTAAGAATTCACTGTTGTTTTTTTCTCTGCTTAAAATAATTCTCTCTCTTAACCACTCATTAAAGTAGTGGCTTTGATATACCGAAATCAAAAAGCTCTTTATCTTTGAATCTTCGATAAAGACCTCTCCCTTTAGCATATCTTTTGCTTGTGCAACGCTTCCCTCATCTCGTCCAAATCTCTGATAACCAAAGTAGTTTGGAAGCCCATTTTTTGCTATCTTTCTAGCAACTTTCTCTATTTTGCCAGCGTCCATAAGATCAACATCATAAAGATTTATACTAAATCTATTGCCTTTTAAGTCGCCCATTCTAATAGAGTGTGAATGTCTTGTTTTTTCTAAAATTTTTATATTTTTATGTTGAAAATTTTTAAGTAGTGGCTCATATTTTGACTCTACTGAGATGTACTGAGTAGTTGTTGCATGTTTGTCTTTAAGTCCAGCGTAACCTATCTTTTGTGCAGGGAGTTCTAGGAGTTCTGCAAAGACAGCTATCATATCCCAAGTTGTTATCTCAATTTTTTGTACATGTAAGATGAGATAATTTCCTTTGCCTAAAAACTCCTCTTTAGCAATTTCATCGACTCTAAAATCTCTCTCATTTTGATAAAACTTAAAATCTATATCTTGTGTGCTTAGTAGATACTCTCTATCTAACTCTTTTATAATTGTAGAAATTTTAGCTCCTTTGAAGCAGTGGCGATATCTTTGTGTATCGCTTTTTTTAACTCATCTAGTGAGTCAAACTTCCTATTTTCTCTGATAAATGAGACAAAACTTATAGTAGCTCTCTCTTTGCAGATAACTTCGCCATCTAATATATGGCTCTCTAGCGCAAAACTACCATCAGTTGTGATTCTATGACCTACAAACGAAACGGAAGGGTGAAAATGCTCCTCATCATCAATGCGTGTCAGTGTCACATAAACACCCTCTTTTGGCATCAGATACTCTTTGGCTTCTAGATTTATTGTAGCAACCAACTCTTTTTTGCCTATTCCCTGCCCAGAGACTAAAGTACCTTTGATAGTGTAATTATGCCCTAAAAAAGCATTTGCTCCCACAATATCACCTATTTGAAGTTTTGCTCTAATCTTATGTGAATGTACAGAATCTCCATGAAGAGTTACCTCATTAACCACTACCACCTCGTTATCAAAGAGCTCTTTTAAATTATTAAACGAATATTTTCTATCTTTTCCAAAGTGAAAATCGTAACCAACTACTATTTTTTGAAGTTTTGGAAATTTATCTTTTAAAAAAGCTATAAATTCCTCTCCATTTAAATGGCGAATCTCATTAAGTTCAAGATAAAGTAGGGGATAATGGGAGAAAGACTCCCTCTCTCTCTTTGGAGTAAGATTTGCATAACCTGTCTCAATCACTACAATAGTACTTTTTTCATCAAGCGCTCTAAAGAGCTGCTGATGTCCTATGTGCATTCCATCAAAACCGCCAATGGCGATTGCTGTAGAGTTTCTTATATCTGTCAAACTACTACTCCTTTTTTTAAGTTATAGATGATTAGTTCATACCTACATGTACTCATTCTCAGACTATTCCAAAATACCATGATGCTATAGAAAAATAGATTATAACTCCACTAATATCTGCTATGGATGTAACAAGCGGAGCACTCGCTGTCGCTGGGTCTAACTTTAGTTTTGTAAATAAGAATGGTAAAAGCATACCAATGAGACTTCCGTTTAAAACTACAATTACCATTGTCATAGAGACTACTAACGCTATTTCAGGGGCTCTAAAACTTGCAACTAAACCAACTGCTAAAGCCATAGTGAGACCTAATAAAAGTGCCACCCCTACCTCTTTTGCTATAAGTTTGTACCAGTCATTAATTTTTACATCACCTATAGCTAAAGAGCGTATCATTAGAGTAGCTGATTGTGAGCCTGCATTTCCTCCGCTATCTATGAGTAGTGGCAAGAAGAAAACCAAAGATACCATAGACTGGATAAGTGTCTCAAAATTTGACAACGCTTCACCTGAAAAAATATTCATAAAAACAAGTGCGACAAGCCAAAGAATACGTTTTTTGTATAAATTAAATACTTTCTCTTTAAGTGGATTACTTATTGCCTCTGAAAAAGAACCAAACTTATGAAAGTCTTCAGTAGATTCCTCTTCTACAACGTCCATAATATCATCGATTGATACTATCCCGACAAGGACACCATCACTATTTAAAACAGGAAGTGCAACTCTGTCATAATCTTGAAAAGTCGAGATAGCTTTTTCTTGATCATCCATAGCATTGAGTGCGATAAATCTATAATCAAGAAGTTCTTCAACTCTCTGTGTAGGCAGAGCTAATATCAACTCTTTTATACGAATATCATCTATGAGTTTTCGCTCATCATCCACAACGTAAATAACATTTAAAGTCTCAGAGTCTCTACCATATTTTCTAATATGCGCAAAAGCCTCTTCAACAGTGTGTTCAGATTTTACAGCGACATATTCGGGGGTCATCAACCTTCCGATACTATCCTCTGGATACTCAAGCAGTTGAATTGTTATGGCTTGCTCTTTAGATGAGAGAGTTTTTATGAGTTTTTGTGTTATCTCCTCTGGAAGCTCCTCAAAAAAAGCAGTCCTATCATCTGGCTCCATGTCATTTAACAAAATAGAGAGTTTATGGCTACTTTGTGCTAGTTTTTTTATAATCTGAAGCTGTTTTTCATAAGAGAGGAGACAAAATACCTCTTTTGTTTGTGCTCTTGAGAGCAATCTTATTACTATTATCTCACTCTCATCATCTATCTCTTCGATAAGATTTGCTAATTCAAAAGAGTCATTGCGGGCTAGTAAATGCCTTAGAGTATTCCACTCTCTCTTTAATAGAAGTTCATGAAGTTTCGTTTTAAAATAATCCATGAAGTCTCCTTTTTCAAAAAAATAAGTTTGTGATTTTATCCAATTAATAGCGAGTTATGGCTTTAAGGTCTTACACATCTATAATCTAAGCAACTTTAAAGTATTGTAATTTGTTATCTTTTACTTCTCAAAAAGGTAACAGTATTCCAGATTTCCCTCTTTGCCAGTAATCTTTGACGGAGATTTTTTAAGCAATTTCCAATCCTTTAACTTACATGTATCTTCAAACTTTATCATCGCTTGAAGTATTGCTTTCTCATCCGTTACTACACCGTTTTTGTCTCTTTTTGCTTCTCGTCCTACTTCAAACTGTGGTTTAAAGAGCAGAATAATTTTGTCATGCGAGAGTCTATCTACATCATCTAAAATATATAGCAGAGAGATAAAAGCGACATCACTTACAACTATGTCAAAACTCTTATCACTCTTAAACTCTCTTATGTCGCACTCCTCGTAAGAGTGGACTCTTGCATCATTTTTTAGGCTTACATGTAACTGCTCACGTCCAACATCTACAGCGGTTACTTCTTTTGCACCCTCTTCTAGTAAAACCTGCGTAAAACCACCAGTTGAAGAGCCGATGTCAAGGGCTGTTTTATCTTTTAGATTAAGAGACAACTCGCCTAAAAAAGCACTAAGCTTAAAAGCTGCGCGGGAGACATACTCTTTATGCTCTTTTACTACAACTTTATCGCTACTTTTTAGGGCATACGAACTCTTGATTATCTGCTCGCCGTTTACGCTTACAAGTCCCTCTTTTATGATGTTTTGCGCTTTGTTTCTACTCTCGCATTGTCCATTTTCTACCAGATAGTTATCAAGCCTGCTCAATTTTGCTCCTCATCTCATCTTCATTTAAACACTCAACGCCCAAATCCATAGCTTTGTCATATTTGCTTCCTGCATCTTCGCCATAAATTACGAAATCAGTTTTCTTACTTACGCTCGATACTACCTTTGCACCCAAAGACTCTAGCATCTCTTTTATCATATCTCTTGACTCGCTCATACTTCCAGTAAGAACTACGCTTTTGCCCTTAAATGGGTTCTCTTTCGCCTCTTGCCTTTGCAATGGTTCAAGCGGTTTTAGTATATTTTGGAGTTTTAGGATAGTTTCTCTGTTTACTCTGATAAACTCTAAAAGTGACTCCGCCATCTCTTCGCCTACGCCATCACATGCGACTATCTCATCTTTTGTAGCGTCTATAAAACCGCTTCCAAATTTTGCACTTAGAGTTTTAGATGCAACCTCTCCGATATGCTCAATCCCAAGAGAGTTTACAAATCTCCAATACTCACACCCTTTTGCACTACCAAGCGCATCAAGCAGGTTTTGAGCTTTTTTCTCCTTGAAACCCTCTAGTGTTAAGAGTTTCTCAAGTGTCAAATCAAACAAATCAACAACACTTTTAACAAGCCCTGAGTTAAAAAGAGCCTCAACTATTTTAACTCCTAAGCCGTCGATATTTAGACATGGCTTTGAAGCAAAATAGATGATTGAGTTGATAACTCTTGCTTCACATGTAAGATTTTGACACTTTAAAAGTACGCCCTCATCTAAAAGCTCACTCTCACATACTGGGCAAATTGTCGGTCGCTTATACTCTACTTCGCTCCCGTCTCTCTCATGTGTTAAAACTTTTATGATTTTAGGAATTACATCGCCGCTTCTAAGGATGATAACATGATCGTTTATGCGAATATCTTTTCTCTGTATCTCATCAAAATTATGTAAAGTTGCTCTCTCAACAACTACACCATCAATGTTTGTCGGCTCTACAATTGCCACTGGAGTGACCGCACCAGTTCGTCCAACTTGAAGAATAATCTCTTTTATGGTGGTTATCTTCTCAACTGCTGGAAACTTATATGCAACTGAAAAACGGGGATTTTTAACAGTGTAGCCCATATCTATCTGTGCGGCTATCTCATCTACTTTTACAACCATTCCATCAAGCATCATAGGATAACTATCTCTATTTCTACTCATCTCTTGATACACCGCTTCTATCTCGTTGAAATCTTTACATGTAGCACAAAACGGCGGTTTTTTAAAACCTAGTGAATAAATATACTCCATCTTTTGACTTAATAGTTTATGTTCAAGAAAATTTTCTCCAACTCCATAAGGTAAAAAAACTAAGTTTCTTGAGGCTGTTATGCTTGAATCAAGCTGTCTAAGGCTTCCCGCAGCGGCATTTCTAGGGTTTGCAAAAAGTGCTTCGCCATCTTTTAGTCTCGTTTGGTTTATTTTTTCAAACTCATCTTTAAAAATTACTACTTCGCCGCGAATCTCGATTTTTTCTTTATGCTCTATGCTAAGAGGAACTGAGCGGATAGTTTTTACATTTTGGGTTATTAGCTCGCCTACTTCTCCGTCACCGCGTGTTATTGCTTGAGAGAGTTCACCATTTTCATAGATAAGATTCAAACTCGCACCGTCATACTTCGGCTCACAGTAAAATGAGATATTACTATCTAGTTTATAAGTTTTTATAAGCCACTTTTGCAAACCATCGGAGTCAAAAACATCTTCCAAACTCCACATACGGCTTAGATGAGGGGCTTTTGAAAATCCCTCAGAGACCGTGTCCCCTACTCTTTGAGTCGGAGAGTTTTTTAAGATATCTTCTTTATGACTCTCTTCATACTCTAAAACCTCATGGTAAAGCTTATCATAAACTTCATCAGTTGTGATTGCATCATCTAGGACATAATAGTGGTAAGAGTAGAGGTTTAGAAGCTCTACTGCTTTTATATATTGCTCTTTTTTCATGGGCAAAATTCTATCAAAATCTTCTTAAAGAAATTATGTTGATAATAATTATTGATATTTATATTTAATTAAGATGCTTTCTACTACACTTCCGCATTGATAATGAATATCATTCATAAAAAAGGAAAGTAAGAATGAAAAAAATATTTATAAGGTCACTTTTAATAGCTCCTATTCTATTAAGTGCAGATGTATTGCCCGCTATAAACGCTAAAGGTGGCGCTTTAGCTCTGCCAGAGGGGAAGTTAAAGATGGGGATTACACATATTAATTTTGATAGAGAGAGTATGTTTAATGGAGCAAGCGAAGTACAAAACAGAGAAAATCTTAATGCAACAGCAAACATAACTACAGTCGCTTTGAGTTATGGACTCTCAAGCAAAACAACCATCAGCACAATTATCCCTTATAAAAACATTGAAGCAACAGCAAGATTAGGCAATAATAACGTTGCCATAGACAACCAAGGTTTAGGCGATATTGTCTTAGCGGCAAGACACGTTTTAGTCTCAATGAGTGATGCAGATTATCAACTCTCTTTAGATGTAGGCTTAAAACTCCCAACAGGCGCTACAAACGGCTCATTTAAAACGGCTCCTGTTGTTGCAAATGGCGTTAACACTCCTCTTCCTACACAGATGGGGACGGGAGAGTTTGAGTACATGATAGGGCTTGGAGTTACAAAGATGCTTAGCGAGAGTTGGGAGATAGATGCACATACTATGTACACTCACAGACCAAAAGCTCATAACAACTACGATTTTGGTGATGAGATAGCGCTTAATCTCTCAACTACAAAAGCTATCACAAGCCAATTTAACATAGGTGTTGAGTACAATATAAAACACAATACAAAAACAGATATGGGGAAAGACACAAATGCACCGCTTCGCTCTATGCTTCCATTTAAAGCTTTTAGCGGAACAGCAGCTTATGTGACTCCGCAAATAGAGTTTTTACCATTTTCAAAACCTAAAATCCATATAGGTGTTGGTGTCTCATTTTTGGCACATTACGATTTAGAAGAGTATCAGCCACTCGAAAAAGAGAGATTTATTGTAAGATTTGGGTATCTCTTTTAATCTTGATTATAATCAATGATAATTAATATCATTATTGGTAATATATCATATTACTTTAATAAAGGAAAAATCTTATGAAAAGTTTTATCTATTCACTTATTTTACTCTCGCTCTTAATGGTAGGAACCTTGGAGGCAAAGGTAAAAAAACTTGTAGTCTCTGGACCTTTTGCTACGGTTTCCCATCCCATACTTCACATGATAGAGACAAATGCACTTGCAGATGTTGCTGATAAAGTTGAATTTAAACTCTGGAAAAACCCAGATGAACTTCGTGCCATGACGATTAGAGGCAATGTTGATTTTGTGGCAATCCCTACAAATACTGCAGCGATTTTAAATAACAAAGACGTTGACATAAAACTTCTCAATGTCTCTGTTTGGGGTATTTTAGGGATGATTAGCCGAGATGATTCACTCAAATCCCTTAAAGATTTTAAAGGCAAAAAGATAGCTGTTCCATTTCGCGCAGATATGCCAGACATAGTCTTTAAAAAACTTCTTAAAAAAGAGGGTTTAGACCCACAAAAAGATTTTGAGCTAGTCTATGTTGCAAACCCAATAGACGCCATGCAAATGCTTATCATGAGAAGAGTAGATCACTCACTTCTAGCTGAACCAGCAATTTCAATGGCGCTTAGAAAAACAAAATCATTTCCCATCAGCCTAGTTGCACCTGATTTGTTTAGAAGTGTTGATTTACAAAAGGAGTGGGGAGAAGTTTTTGGTAACTCTGGAGATATCCCTCAAGCAGGTATCGCTGTTATGGGGCATATAAAAGATGAGCACCTCATAAAAAGATTTCAAGAAGAGTATGCAAAATCTCTAGAGTGGTACAAAGCAAACCCTAAAGAAGCAGGGAAGCTTGTTGCAAAAAAGATTGACCTTTTAAATGAAGATGCAGTGAGCGACTCTATCTCACATGTAAGAATTAAAAACGTAACAGCGAGTGAAGCCAAAAAAGATTTGGAGTTTTTCTTTAATGTCTTAAAGGAGGAAGATCCAAAGAGTATAGGCGATAAACTGCCAAATGATGATTTTTACTACAAGGTTAAGTAGATGAAATTTGCACTTAAGATTTTAAAAGATTTTCCTGCATTTCTTTGGAGTGGTTGGGGAGCAATTTCTTCTATCCTTCTTTTTATCGCTCTTTGGGATATGGGTAATCAAGTCTATGGCGATTTAGTACTCCCATCTCCATTGGAGACTTTTAAAACACTTCACGCAATGCTAAATGATGATAGTGTTATAGCTGAGATAAAAACAACTCTTTATCGCTCATCTGTTGGCTTTGGGATTTCTCTTCTTTTTGGAACTGCGCTTGGGCTTTTAGCTGGGTTTTTTGCAACAGCTTCCATGATGAGCCGACCAATTGTGACAATACTTGTTGGTATGCCTCCGATTGCTTGGATAGTTTTGGCAATGATATGGTTTGGAATGGGCGATGAAACCGTTATATTTACAGTTATTGTTGCATCTTTTCCTATCATTTTTGTTGGTGCGCTTCAAGGAACACGAACGCTTGATGGGGATTTAAAAGAGATGGCTAAGAGCTTTAACTTTCCATGGCACATGAAATTTCTTGATGTCTATTTTCCACATATCTTCTCTTATGTATTTCCTGCATGGGTTAGTGCGCTTGGAATGGCGTGGAAGATAGTTATCATGGCTGAACTCTTAGCAACAAGTGATGGCATAGGCGCATCTTTGGCAACTGCTAGAAGTCAGCTTGACACTCCAACTGCTCTAGCGATTGTGAGCATCATGATTGGCTCACTTATGTTTATAGAGTACATCATCTTAGAGCCTATAAAGCGAGAGGTTGAGTTATGGAGAGATTAGAAGTTAAGGGGCTAAACCACAGTTTTGGCTTCACTAAAATACTACACGATATAAACTTCACATTAAACAAAGGCAAGGTTCTCTCGATAGTCGGACCAAGTGGAGGCGGTAAAACAACACTTATGCACCTTTGCGCTGACTTGCTTGATGTCGAAGAGGGAAGTGTAACAAATACATTTTCAAGCAGTGCGTTTGCTTTTCAAGAAGCGCGCCTTCTTCCATGGAAAAATGTGATTGACAATATCGCTTTAGCTCTTATTGCAAAAGGCGAGAAAAAGAGTGAAGCTATAAAAAAATCTCAGGCAATTGCCCTAAAATTTGGGCTTGATGAAGATGATTTTGATAAATTTCCAAAAGATTTGAGCGGTGGTATGAAGCAGAGAGTTTCCTTTGCAAGAGCGTTAGTTACAAAACCATCGCTACTGTTTTTAGATGAGCCTTTCTCTGCGCTTGATATTGGGCTCAAAAAAGAGCTTCAGAGCGTTTTGATAGATATGATAAGTAAAAAAGAGTTAAGCGTTCTCTTCATCACTCACGACTTGATGGAGGCTATCCGCCTAAGTGATGAGATGTTGCTTTTAAAGGCAGACCCAGGGCATATTGTCAAAAAATTTAGATTTGATATAGTACAAAATCAAAGAGACGATAAGTATGTTTATGGCAAAAGTGCCGAGATACTACAAGATAGCGAGATAATAAGTACATTTGAGCTGGAGCTAAAATCATGAGTCATGTAGAAGAAAAAGAGCAACAATTACGCGCAACAAACCACTATCTATACTACCCTGATGAGAAGGATGTTCCTGCGTATCTAGCGTATGGTTTTAGACCTATATTTCTGCTTCTTGCACCGTACATGATAATCTCTATGATTTTATGGGGACTTGTTTGGAGTGGAGTTTTAAATATCCCTTTCATGGAAAATGTCTTAGTCTGGCACGTTTATGAGATGATTTTTGGAATACTCACAGCTGGGACTATGGCGTTTTTAACGACTGGACTTCCTGAACTTTTTCCTGGTTTTGTTCCTATCATCGGAAAAAAACTCAAGAATGTGATGATTTTATGGATTGCTGGACGAGTTAGCTTTTGGTTTATAGATGTAACTGGTGTTTATCTTGCAGCCATACTAAACCTGGCTATGCTTGGATGGCTTATCTGGTTTGCAAAAGATGCTGTACTTGACAAGCTTCAAAGACACGCTTCACTTGGATACACCATGTTAGCTCTGCTCATCATAGAAGCGTGGTTTTTCGCTTCAATGGCTGGACATGCTACAACTCCTGCGATGGATATACTAAAAGTTGCACTTGGTGCTAGTGTTATCTTGATACTTCTTGCTATGCGACGTGTAAACATGGAAGCGGTAAATGAACTTATGGAAGATAAAGGTATAGATGATGTATATATCGCCCGTCCTCCTGTTACAAACCTTGCCATCTTTAGCGTTATGGCGTTTACAATTGTGGAGTTTTTATACCCAAACAACTCAGCTCTTGGATGGCTTGGTTTTGCTGCTGGAGCTGGGATTTTAGGCATTACTGGTGACTATATACTAAAAGATAAAGTAATTATCAATCAACCATTCGTCATCTATTTAAGCCTGATTTTTATACTTCTTGGCGCTGGTTATGCTCTTATGGGCTATGCAATTTTAAGCGGTGAGATTCAAAACATATCTCATTTTAGACATTTTGTTACAAGCGGTGGTTATGGTCTTGCTTACATGATGGTTATGATAATCATAGGTTGGATACATACAGGAAGACATCTAACGTCAAATATCTATACGCACTTAATGGTAGGTTTGATTGTAGTGGCGACACTTATAAGAGGCTTGATTCCTTATTTTGAGGAGTATTCAAGCACACTCTATATGCTCTCTGCCCTAATTTGGACCATTCCATTTATGCTCTATATAAAGCAGTTTAAGAGCTTTTTAATGGCTCCTAGAGCTGATGGCATTAAAGGCTAAACACTTTTTTTAGTATCCCGCCTATCATGCGGGGGTCTAAGTATCAAACAGACTTCCGCTAAAAGTACTCTCATTCATCTTTGCACTTCTTGCAATGTCATCTATGTCCGCACCGCTTTTTTGAAGGCTGTAAAATTGTGTTTCTCCCAAAAGCAAGTAACTCCAAGTTTTGCCTTCTCTTAGCTCTTCATCAAGTGAATTTATCCGCCTTACAAAATCAAGAGTGGCTCTTTGCTTTTGTTTGACATTTACATCTTTTAAATCTTTATCGGATTTTGTCTCGACCAAATGTACATGTAAGTCAGTCTCAACCATAAAATCAGGATAGTAACTAGCCATAAGTCCGTCATCTCTGAAATAACTTATCGTTGCAAAGTCATGTTTAAATTCAAGTATTTTTATAAACTTTAAAACTTTGCTATCGGTGTCTAAATACTCCAAAAACGCCTTTTCAAATCCGCCTTTGTTTGACGGATAAGCTGTTTTTTCATAGATTGTTTTTTGAAGTTCAAGTGCGTAATTTGCTCTCATATTTAAACTTGCAACTTTTGAGAAATAGATTTTATTGACAACGGGTTTTATGTAGGTCGTGGAGTTTTGCATATCATGTATGAACCTTTGGATAGCGTTTGTGATGTGAGGGAATGTAAATTTTGGCACCTATTTTTAAAGGTAACATTCCTCCTCGGGAGAGGATGGAACGAGAAAAAAGCAAGACCTTTTAGCACTCTTAAAAGTAAAGAAAGGGTTGAGTTACTTGATGATTTAATTGAGTCTGGATTTATAGTAAAGCAGATTGAGGAAAATTCATACTACTATAAATTAGCGAGCTAGACAGTTAGACAGACACTCTCTGCATGTGTATATAAACTTACACATAAAGGGTGCGTCTAATTTGTCTAATTCAAATTTAGTATCCCATAATATTATAGCCACCGCCAAAAGTAGGCGTCACATTATAAAATTTTGGTTTATTGTTTTGAAGCTGTTGGTTTAGGTTATTCAAAGAATTTTGAAAATTTGCCATACTTGCTTCGTCTGCTACATCTCGAGCTGCCTTAGCTTGTGCCTGTTGTGCTTCCATTTTTTGTCTTTCAATAGCTAATTGTTGTTGTCTGTATTGTTCCTCTTTTTGTTGTTGAGCTGTATATCTTTGTTGTTCAAGTCTAGCAATTTTTTCTTTTGTTAATCTTTCTAGTTTATCATTGATTTTAGTAAAAAGTTCTTTCTCTCTTTGATAGTTGTTGCAAATCAATTTATAATTCTCATTATCCATGAAGTCAACTTTGACAGTATCTTTACATATCTTTTTCATATACTGTTTTTTAACTAGCTGAGCCTGTTCTTGTGCTTGATATGCTTTTTGTTGAGCTCCATTAATTTCTTTTATAATTTCATCTGCTTTAGTATTATAACTTGATGGTAAATCTACTAATTGTCCTTTATTATTTACATATTCACCAGTAAGTAATTTATCATTATTTTTTAATTTTTCTATTGCCCAACCATTTCTGTTTTTATGATCAGTTAAAAAGAACTGAAGGTCATATTTGGCTTCATCATTATTTTCATGATTTAAATATAAATATTCAAAATTAGGATATGCTTTAGCTAATTGATATGTTCCATTCCAAAAAGGAGATGTTCTTAACAATAAAGCAACTTTATCATTTTCGTTCTTTGCACCTGCTATATTTACTAAATCTATATCTCCCATCTTTTCAGTTATCCGAGTATGAATACCATAAGAAATTTGTGTATTTTGATCATCAATACCTTCAAAGATATTATTTCTAAGCACATCATTTACAATGTAATATGTAGGTTTGCCATCTTTGTATATAGCCAATCCCCACTTATCCCTTAAAGTATCTTTTTCAATTTCTCTACCTAACCCATCTGCATACCCATTTTTACAACCACCATCCCAAAATATTTTATATGATTCTTCTTTGAACCATTTATTATCTTCGGTATAACCAATCCAAACCTTACAGGTCTCTTTTTTGTTCATTGGCTGTATATAAGTTGATTTGTGTTCAGGGGAATTTTTAAGAATATCATTATATTCAGATAAATAGTTTTTTTCATAACTTGCATAGTGTTCAAGTCTTTCTTGCTCTTCTGCTTTTGCTTTTTGCTTTTTATATTCCCTATATTGCTCAAGAGACATTGACATAGATTTGGATTCATCTTTTTCTTTTTGTCTTATTTTTTCAAAATATGCATCTTTTTCAGCATTTGACATGCAATTCGGATTATTAACGCATGGGTCAGTGGCTACACATCCAGTTAACAAATACACACTAGCAATTATTAAACTATATTTTACAATCTTCATTTTTTCCCTTTATTTATTAGAACTAAGTTTAAAATAAATCCAAAGTCCTGCAGAAACTCCCATCACCAAACCTATTGATGTTTCTATCACATGTGGATTACCGATAATACTCATCCACCCACCAAAAATAACTAAACCAATTATCCAACCTAATCCGATGGCAAACTTTTCTCTCACAACAACCTTGCTTCCTATAGAAATGATTTCTATATATAATTGTGAAAAAATAGTATCCAAACTAAACTTATAGAAATATTATCTATAGGAATGATACTAGTGTTTAATATACCTGATATTGTAAGTGATAAAGAGAGTGAAGAATTTTTTAGAACAATATCATATAATGTAAAGAGAATGAGAAATGAAAGAGGTATAAGCCAACTTGAAGTAGCACTTTCAATAGGGCAAAAGTCATCTGGATTTTATGCAAATACTGAAAATTATAAGCATGGAAAACACTTCAATTTGCTTCACCTTTTGAAACTTTCAAAGCTTTTTGATGTAGATATCGCTGAGTTTTTTAAGCCGATACAATAATAATTTTAGTAAGTTTATTTCACAACTTTTATAAATCCAGACTCAACAAAAAAAGCCCACCAAAAAGCAATGCTTTAAAATTATCCCCAAGGGACGAGCTAAGAGATAAATTCACACAAACCCTATTTTGTATGATTTATTGCATACGCTAATTAATACTATTTTACGCTACAATAACATTATGAAGTTTGAATGGGATACTAAAAAAGAAAAATCAAATATAAAAAAACATGAAGTATCTTTTGAACAAGCTGCTTATGTGTTTAGCGATGCTTATTCTCTGACTCTTTTCGATGAAGAACATTCAGAAGATGAAGATAGATGGATATTGCTAGGTAAATCTTTGAATGAAATTCTACTAGTTGTAGTTCATACATTTAGAGACAAAGATGGCATTGAAATAGTTAGGATTATATCTGCTAGAAATGCTACAAAAAAAGAACAAAAAATTTATAATGAAAGGTGTCCATTATGAAAAAAGAGTACGATTTTACAAATGCAGAACAAGGCAAGTTTTATAGACCTCTCAACGAATTAGATATCCCAATATATTTGGATGATGATGTCAAAACTTTTTTTATGCAAAAATTGAAAAACAGAGATAAAGATGTTTCTTTAAGCAACATTATCAATTCATTATTAAAACAAGATATAGAAATTTCTAAAAAACTAGCAGTTTAATGCTACACCCCAAATACTTGAAACAATTTGCATCTTATATATTTTTTAGCAAATCATTGACCGATAGACTCATTTTATTGACTGCAAATACTTTGTTGCCAAGATCCTTGAAACTCGCTCCAAAATGATATACGGTTTCATCACAGATCGAAAATCTATCATGAAAGTTTTTGGTGATTTTTACTTCAAGATTGCGGTATTGTTTGTTGTATTTTTCTATATCAAGTTGTAGTTTTTTATATTTCTTTTTACGCTTCTGCCACCTTCTTGCCGAACTACCGAGAAATCCTCGACAGTTGAATTTTCAGATAGCTCTTTTTCTTTGTAAATATTCTTCAAATGCAGACTAATATTATCACTGCTCGTCTCAAATAATTCAGCTATTTGAACTTGATTAAGCCAAATATTTTCTTCATTAATTGAGATTTTTAGCTCTAATTCTCCATCATTATAAACCACTACATCAGACATACATATCCCTGCTAATATTAGATTTACACAACTATAATACAAAATAAAAATTTGATTTAAAAATATTGCATTTTGAAATATTATTTTACTTTATGATTTTTTTATAAGATAAATTCACACAAACTCAATCTATGTTATTAAAGAGATATATCCCTCTCTTTTAGAAACATTGCAAGCTGAGAATCTATGTTTATGATGTGGCGTTGAAACTTTTCGTTGCACCATAATAGAGGGTTTACCGATGTCGGAGCTTATCCATTGTCTATTTAATCTTTCTGCAACAACTGCTGTTGTTCCACTTCCTCCAAAAAAGTCAGCTATTAATTGTCCTTTTATGGTAGATGACTTTATAATTCTTTCCATTAAAGCAACTGGTTTTTGCGTAGCATAACTAACTCTTTCTTTTGACATTGAGTTTTCATAAGGAATATCCCATACATCGTTAGGAATCATTCCTTCATCAGGATAATATATTCTCCATTTTCCAGCATCAAACCTTTTTCTACATTTTTTACCATTATCATCAATATCTCTAAAATGGCTTTCTATATAATCATCTGAATAAGGAATTTTTGCTTCTTCAGTGTTAAAAAATGCGTCATCTGATTTACCATAAACAAAAATTTGGTCATGCTTTTGTGCAAATTTATCTTTTGGTCGTCCTAATGTTGAATAATGCCAAATTATCTCATTCCTAAATTTCCCTTTCCCAAAAATATCATCAAGCAAAATCTTGACATAATGTCCAACATGCCAATCAATATGCACATAAATAGAGCCTTTTTCACTTAAAAGCTCACGCATCAAAACTAAACGGGGATATATCATCTTGAGGTAACTCACCGTGCCGTCTTTCCATGTGTCGGCATAGGCAAATTGCTCAATTACGGTTGGTTTTTGACTGAGGTTTATATTTGGAAGCGTGATTTTGGTGCGGTAATCCGCTTTGCTGTCAAAAGGTGGGTCGATGTAGATAAGGTCTATCTTGCCTCGCATACTCTCAAGCCCACTTGTCGCATCTCCTGCTAAAAGCCCTTGCATGACTAAAATATTATCCCCATAAATAAGCCTGTTTTTCCACTCACTCTCATCAGAACTCGGCATCTCACCACGAAAAAGTCCGCTTACATCTTTAGAGGGCAAAACCAACTCATTTGTTTGAAGTGCAAGAGCATTTCCGCTATTTATCCGCTCCAAAATCCTAGCCGCTTCAGCACGCCCCTCTTTAACAATTTTTGGTAACTCTTCTATAAGTGATAAAGCCATTATTTGTCTCTTTTTTAAGTTTTTGAGATAAATATTATCTTCTTTATACTTAAAGAGCTAACTATTAGCTATAAATATGTAAATATCGCTAAATATTGTTGTGTTGGATAATCAGAGATAATAAGTTACTTTTTTTGCTAAAAAAGGCGAAAAATGGCACAAATGACTCAACGAGATATGGCTGGATATTTAGGTGTTGCAACCGCAACTATAAGAAATTGGAGAAAAGAAAAACCACATTTATATGAAATAGTCATGAAAGGCTTTGCGTTTGAAGAAGCGGTAAAAAAAGCCCAGCAAAACGCTGATGAGTTAAAAGCTTTACAAGAGCAGTTTAAAGGCAAGAGATAGTTTTTATAAATTTTACTACTTGTAAAGACAAACTAACAATAAGTTTTCATAACCTTATATGCTCCAATAAGACATAATTATTTCATAAATCAAAAAAGGTGTAAATGTGCAGACTATACAACTACAAGTAGATGATAGTAAACTTGAAACTTTTTTAACCCTTATCAGTAATCTTAAAGACGGTATGGTAAAAAATCTAACGCTAATGCCAAGTGATGAGCTAGATAATGAGACAAAAACATATATGCAAACAAAACAGTTTGAAAAAGACAAAGCTTATTTTCAAAAATGTTTAGACGATATAGAAAACGGAAAAACGAAAACTCAAACTTTCAACATATTCTAGTTTATTACCCAAAAGTAAGGCTAAACACCTATCAAATCGGTTGGACGACCAAAATAGTAGCCTTGAAATTCGTCCACACCGTAACTCTTTAGAAGCTCAAATATCTCCTTGGTTTCAACATACTCTGCAACTGTTGTTATTCCTAACTCTTTTGCAAATCTAACGATGCTTTGAACCAAAATCCTTGACTCATTATCCTCTAGTATATCTTTTATAAGTGAGCCGTCTATCTTTAGATAATCTGGTTTTATCTGCAAGATATGTGCATAGTTTGCATAACCGCTTCCAAAGTCATCAATCGCAATCAAAATTCCTATATCTCTTAATTTTTTTACAACATGTAAGAGTCTCTCAAAGTTCT
Organism: Sulfurimonas denitrificans DSM 1251; assembly: GCF_000012965.1. NCBI lineage: Bacteria > Pseudomonadati > Campylobacterota > Epsilonproteobacteria > Campylobacterales > Sulfurimonadaceae > Sulfurimonas > Sulfurimonas denitrificans. The sequence goes on from NC_007575.1 coordinate 1,429,072, forward strand.
CAACACCCTCTTGTTCTGTAATTTCTACTACAACTCTATTTGGTGATTCAAACTTCTCTATGCCTATTATTAGCGCTTCCATGATAGATGGATTTAAAAAATCATTTGGTAAAAAATTTACAGAAATTTTCTCACTTCTTGAGGCAAAGATACTGAAGCTTTGTTCTAGCATCTCTTTTGCTATTTTTATATATGAGCCGCTTTTCATTGATATATCTAAAAATTCTGCGGGAGAGAGTATGTTTTTTTTGCCATTATCAAACTCTACTATTCTAACAAGAGCCTCATACTTCACAATAGTTCCATTTTTATCAGTAATTGGTTGAAAAAATGGAACTACATTTTTATGCTCAAGAGCATGTTTAATAGTTTTTTTAATATTTAATATTGTCTGTGATGACTCTTTTGTATCTACATTTTTTGAATATATCATATAACTCAAAGAGTTCTTCTTAGCCTTCTTCAGTGCCATTTGTGCATCTTCTAAGGAGTGTGCATGATCATGCGCAATGCCAGAATATATCTCAATACTAATAATTTCATCAACTCCATGAATGACTATATTTAGTGAATTTATTTTACAATGAAGCTCCTCTGTAAGTTTTGAGTAGCTATCTTCATCAAAATTTTCATCATTTTTCAAGAGGACATACTCATCAGAAGAGATTCTATATACCTCAAAACTGTGCTCTTGTGCAAACTCTTTAAAAGCATGTGCAACTTGAATAAGCGTCTCATTTCCAACATGTACACCATAGAGTTCATTCAAAAGGCTAAACTCTTTTATATTACTTAAAATCAGTACTTTACTCTTTTGCGAAGTTAAAGCATCATCTAGTGCATATCTATTTTTTAAATTTGTCAAATGATCTTTATAGACCTGCTTTGAAAAGTGTTTGAGAATTTTATTGAAACCAAAATGCAAAATTCCTACTAGAATAAACATCATCAAAGCTATCATAAAAAATAGCATGTATATAAAATTTGTATTTTTCTCCGCTATATCTCTAATATCAAAACCAACAATCAAATGTCCAAGACTCTCTGAGAGATGATTTTTTAGTGATATATTCATGCTTACTTTATACAAACTCTCACTTCTATTCTCATCCATAAAATATTTTTTTAAATTTTGTTTATTATCAATTAACACATATCTATCATCTATCGCTACTGTCCCTTTTTCTTCTTTATTGGAGAAAATATCAAGCAATTTTTTATCAATAGCAATGCCTAGTTCCGTCTTAAAAACCGCATTTAATTCATGTAAAAAATACTCTGGTGAAATTCCAAGCTCTAAATTCCCGACATATTTTTCATTATAAAATATTGGTCTTGTAACACGATATGTCATCTCAAATTTACCCACTTCAAAACCATCAAATGAACGTTTAAAAAAATTTGTATCCGCTATGAGTTTTCTCTGCTGGCTCACCTTATCCCCAAAAAATTCAGGCTTGTGAGCACGATAAAGCGTAATACCATCCTCTGAGCGAAATGTTAAAATGTTTACAGCTTTTTTGCTCTGCTTTAATTTTTTATAGTATGGAGAGACAATAGAGTCTATCGCTTTATAGTCACCATTTGCTACAGCCTTAGATAGTCCATCACTTAAGAGAAGCTCATCTAAGCTTATATCTAAATATTCTTTTTCATCTTTTAAATTGATTTCAAAGAGTCTATGTGTTGATTCTACAACTCTCTCGAACTCACTATTTATGGATTTTTTAAGTTGATAGTTTAAAAACAGATATGCAATCAATGATGATGATAGTAAGATAAAGAGTGCGAGCATAAGCGTATTTCGCTTAGTTCTATTTGGTATATTCATAAAATAATATTCTTTAGTGTTTAAAATGTCGTTAAATTATATCTTTATTATCTTAAATTTTTGTATCCAGCCATCTTTTTTGCTTGTAAATATAGACGTAAATAATCCCTTTTATAAGAGTCTCAACATTCATAATTATAAATATTGCAACGATTCCATACCCCATTTTATATGCTATATATGAGGGGATTACTCTAAAAATCCAAAGAGAGACAATACTTACCTTTAACGTTGTTTTTGTAGCCCCAGCACCTCTTAGAGCCCCAGAATATACAAACATAATGGCAAGAGGAATTTGAGCAAGACCTACAAAGATAAGATAGTAAGATGCCACCGCTATAGTCTGTGCATCCTGAGTAAAAAAGCCGACTAAAAACTCTGGAAACATTATAAGAAAAAAGCCGACAAAGCCCATAAATATATAAGCAACTCTACCACTTATTATGCCCATTTTGTAAGCTTTTTCTCTGTTATTTGCACCCAAACTCTGACCAACCAAAGCAGTAGCGGCTATTGCAAATCCAAATCCTGGCATAAAAGCAATCCCCTCAATACGAAGCCCTACTTGATACCCCGCCAACTCCGCTGTCCCATAAGCTGCTATGATAGAGACAAAAAACAGAAATGAGATGCTAGATATTCCTCTCTCAAGTGCTGCACTCCAACCTACATGCCAAGCTCTGATAATATCTTTTATGCGAATAATTGGGATGATATTTAGTTTTGAGTATGGTTTTTTTAGAAGTATATAGTACGCTAAAAGATTAAAACAGTATGCCATAAGAGTAGCATAAGCTGCCCCTTCAATTCCCATTGCATCAAAACCGTAATGACCAAAAATAAAAACATAGTTTAAAAAAGCGTTAATTGCCGCTGAGACTAGCTTTATATAGAGTGAATTTTTTGTATCTCCCGCCGCTGAGAGTGCGTTGTAGATGAGTGTGTCTATAAAGACAAGAATGATTCCAAGTGAGAGTATCTTAAAGTAGAGTGCGCCCTGCTCTACCACATCGCCCTGCGCACCCATAATAGCATAGAGATATTTACTCCCAAAATATCCGCCTATTGTTACAAAGATAGATAAGATAGAAGCGACTATAAGCAGTGAGTAGAGAAGGGATGACGCTCTTCTCTTTCTCCCCTGCCCTATAAATCTGGAAATAAGAGCATTTCCACCCACAACATAGAGCGTCATTAAAACATTTATAACCATCATAAACTGCATGCTCATACCAACAGCTGCAAGAGCTGAGATACTAATCATTCCAACCATAAGCATATCTATGAGAATCTGTAATATATCTACGAGATGCTTTAGTGCGGCTGGAATTGCTATGGAGAGTACTTTGCGGGTATCTTTAGAGATTACTCTTGAAAAAATTGTGATACCTCTTGCATCGCCATTATTAGCTCATTTTTTGTTTTAAATTCTAGGATTTTTTTATCTTTTTCTTCCTCGGAAGGTGGAGTAAAATCAAAAACAAGCACAAAAGAGATAATCTTTACCTTGCTACCATAAAGTTCTACCCACTCAAGGCTCATCTCTGCGATATCGCCATTTAGCTCAACGACAACAGCTGGATAAAGACGGATAAGTTTACTCAAATCAATCTCACCGATATTTGAGTTATAAATCATATTTTTCATATAAAAACTTCTATAAATATATTTTTCGTATAGTAGCTAAGAGGAGTTTATTATTGGCTTATCATTATTGGTTTATAAATGTAGCAATCTAAAAAATAACCATATTGAATCTCTGTGCAAATTTCAATTTCACAAAAATTTCACAAATGTACGCAATAATACGTCTATATTTCATATAAGGACCTATTTTTATGAGTAAATTTTTAGCTCTTTTTTTAGCTCTTTTTGGTTTGGGCTTACATGCACAAACCCTGACGCTTGAAACCTGTATCGAAAAATCTCTGCGGAATCATCCAGATATCAAGAAACTCTCTCTTTTTCTTGAGCAGAGCTCTTTTGGAGTTGATGTAGCAAAAGCTGACTACTTGCCTCAAGTAAATCTAAGTGCAGATTATAATCCTCACAACACTTTTGTAATGCCACAAAATGGTGCTTTTAAAACCATAACTGGTGATAGCTGGCAAGTTGGTGCTCAGATAAATCAAAAAATATATGATTTCTCAAAAACCACCTCAACTATAAAAGCAAACGAAAAGAGTCAAAAAATAGCTTCTCTTTCACTCAAAGATGCAGAGGCTCTTCTTGGCTATAACATTAAAAACATCTACAACTTAGCACTATTTCAAACAAAAGCCCTACAAACTAGAGAGAGAGACTATCAAACTAAAGAGGAGCTATATAAACAAGCAGCGGCACTTGTTCGTGAAGGTTTAAAGACACAAGCAGATGAGATGAGTATGCTTAGTGCACTATATAGCGCAGATGATGCAAGAGCACAAAGTAAAGCTGAACTTCATAAAGCGCTAACGACACTCTCTTTATATATGGGCGAAAAGGTAGAGTTTGACGCTACTCTCAAAGATAACAGCATAGATAAAAGAGAGGATTTTAAAACTACAAAAGAAGATGTTATGCAAAAAAACTATGCTCTCTCTAGCGCACAAGAACTTATCAAGAGAGATACACTTCTATATAGCGCAGTAAAAGCCCAAAATTATGGCTCTCTCGATGCAGTTGCCTCTTACACACGTCAAAGTTCACTAAACGAATATGACGCTTCAATGGTTGGCATTGGAATAAAAATTCCAATATACAGCGGAGGTAGAATCTCAGCACAAGAGCAAATCTCTCGCATAGATATAGAGATGGCAAAAGAGGCATACAACACAAAAAAACTCCAACTGCAAGAGGAGATAGACAACCTTCTTATTGATTTACAAAGATTTCACTACACAACAAAGGCAAAAGAGGCTCTCATTGATTCTACTTTAGCTACAAAAACAATAGTAGAAGCAAGATACAAAGAGGGGCTATCAACCTACATAGAGGTGCTTGATGCTTCATCTCTAAACTTACAAGCTACGCTAGGACTCTTAGAGTCAAAATTTGCTATACAAAAAATTATGGATAGATTAGAATATTTAAGAGGAGAGAGTGAGTGAAAAATTACTTAAAATATATAATACCAGGAGTTATAGTAGTCGCTATTGGAGCTATTTTTTACAATAAAGTTTATGTTGTAAAATCAACATTTCAAACTATAAAACCCTCAATTGGTGAGTTACATGTAACTATCCGTGGTATAGGAAATGTGGACGCTAAAAATATCTACAACATCACAGCACAGAGTGGCGGGAAGATAAATGAGATTTTTTTTGACGAGGGCGATTTTGTAAAAAAAGGAGACCTGCTCCTTATTATAGATAGCGTAGATATGCCTCTTTTAGTTGAAGAAGCAAAAGCCTCACTGCTGAAAGCTGGGTTTGAAGCATCATCTTCAAAAGAGAGCAAAGAGGCTCTTGAAGCTCAAAGAACTCTTATAGAATCAACTCACGCAAGATACAAAAAACTCTTAGAGCAGAAGTACTTATCTCAAGCAGAGTATGACAAAGCAAAGAGTGATTTAACCAATATAGATGCTCAAATAGCCTCTGCAAAAGCTAAAATTGCATCTGCATCATCTGAAGAGTTACGACTTAAAAAGAGCATAGAAGCACTTAAAGAGAAGCTTCAAAGATTTAAAATTTACTCTCCAGTAGATGGATATATAATCTCAAAAGATGCTGAGCTTGCCTCTTACGTTCTGCCCTCTTCTACTATTTTTAAAATCGTTGATCCAAAAACACTCTGGATTCGTACAAATATTGATGAGAGAGTAGCCTCAGAGCTAAAAGTAGGGCAAAAGGCAACGATCAACTTAAGATCTAAACCAAACGAAAATATCCCTGCAACGCTTCAAAGAGTTGTAGCAACGAGCAACGCCGTAACACTCGAGAGAGAGATAAATGTCGGTTTTGATGTTACTCCAGATAAATTTTACATAAATGAACAAGCAGAGGTACATGTAGAAGTTGCAACATATAAAGACGCTATAAAAATACCTGCCAAACTTCTTAGAACTTACAAAGAGCAAAGAGGCGTTTGGGTAGCTGATGGGGATAGCGCTCTCTTTAAACCTATAGAAATTTTGGCACAAAATGACAACGAAGTTGCTGTTAAATCTGGAATAAGCGCAGAGGCAGAACTTCTCGAACTAGATATAAGTAAAAAACCTCTAAGCAATGGAATGAAGATTTTTAGATGATTGATTTAGCTGCAAAAGATATCAAACATACTCTTGGCAAGTTTTTAGTAACTGCTATGGGTGTTGGAATGTTGCTTGGCATTGTTCTTATTATGATTGGCGTTTATCGTGGAATGATGGCTGATGCTGAAACTCTTTTAAATGATATAAAAGCTGATTTATGGATAGTTCAAGAAGATACACTAGGACCTTTTGCTGAATCTTCAAGAGTTTATAGAGATATGAGAGAGACTATCTATGTTATGCAAGGCATTGAGAAAAGTGAAGCGATGACATTTCAAAATATCCAGCTCCCATCTCGTGAGAAACCAGTTCGTGTTGTAGCGGTGGGTTATGACATCTATGGCTCAATAAACCCCATAAACGAGGCAAGATTAGTAGCAGGACGAGCTTTAAAAAATGAGCATTACGAAATCGTGGTAACGGATAAAACAGGGTTTGAATTAGGTGAAATAATCAAATTAGGAAGAAACAACTATACAGTAGTCGGTATCACACACGACACTGTTTCAAATGGCGGAGACCCTCTTGTTTATCTTAACCTAAAAGATGCGCAAGAGCTTCAGTTTCTATACTCAAATAAAGAGATTCAAAATAGTGTAGCAAGAGGGGTGAAAAACTCAGAATCTGATATGGTAAATGTCATAATTGCAAGAGTAAAAAGCGGCTACGACATAGAAGAAGTGGCATCAGAGATAAGAAAATGGCAACACAAAAGCGTATATAGTGCAAAAGATCAAAAAGAGATTTTGACAAAAAACCTCATAGAGAAATCCTCAAAACAGATAGGATTATTTACCGCTATTTTAGTTGTAGTCTCAACCATTATTATCGCTCTTATCATCTACACTATGACTCTAGAGAAGATGAAAGAGATAGCTATTATGAAGCTTATGGGACTTCCAAACTCGATTATCATCTCAATGATTGTCAAAGAGACACTGCTTCTTGGGGTCTTTGCGTTTATATTTGGAAATATCTTCTCTCATCTTACTTACGATAAGTTTCCAAAGAGAATTGTCTTAGAAATTCCAGATGCATGGATGCTCTTTGGTGTTATCATCATAGCCTCTATACTAGCCTCTTTTGTTGGTGTTAAAAAAGTTATCAGTGCCGACCCTGCAGCGGCAATCGGAGGGTGAAATGGAAAAAAAATCTGCCATAAAAATCAAAAAATTAGTTAAAAATTTTGGCAAAAATGATAGCTTAGTCAAAGTAATTGACAACGCCTCGTTTGAGATAAACAAAGGCGAACTTGTAGCACTTATCGCTCCAAGCGGTGCAGGAAAAACGACACTTTTGATGATGATTGGGTGTGTGCTTGAGCCTACTAGCGGAGAGATTTGGTTAGGAGAAGAAGTGGTCTATAACAACAAATGGATTGCAAAAGATACACGCCGTATTCGCAGAGAGAAGATAGGTTTTATCTTTCAAGCCCACTACCTCATTCCATTTTTAAATGTTATAGAAAATATAACACTTCTGCCTCAAGTCAACAAAGTAAGCGAAAAAGAGGCAAAACAAAAAGCGATGGAGCTGCTAGAGTATCTTGAGATTGCCGATAAAGCCCACGCTATGCCATCACAACTCTCAGGCGGACAAAACCAAAGAGTAGCAATAGCTAGAGCTTTAGCTAACAACCCAGAAATTATCTTAGCCGATGAGCCAACAGCCGCACTAGACGCCCATCGCTCAATCAGCGTTATAAAAATGCTCAAAAAAATAGCAATAGAGCAAAACGTAGCCATCATCACAGTTACCCATGATGAGAGAATTTTACCCTACTTTGACAAGATTATGAAGATACAAAACAGAGGCATTGTTTTTGAAGAGCTAGATGAAAATCAGATACTTTAAAATTTTCTTCATGATTTGTAGATATAATTTTTTATGAAAATTTTATATCTTGAAGATGACATAACTCTCTGTGATACTATTGCGGAATATCTCATTGAAGAGGGGTTTGATGTTAAAGCAGTTTATGATGGAGAAGAAGCTTTAGAGCAAGTTTACAAAGAGAGTTTTGATCTGTTTTTATTTGATGTAAATGTTCCAAAAATCAATGGATTTAAGCTATTACATGAGTTAAGAGGAGCAAATATTTTAACTCCTACCATCTTTACAACTTCACTTCAAGGTATAAATGATTTATCTATGGGTTATGAGAGTGGCGCTGATGACTATATCAAAAAGCCCTTTGCCTTAAAAGAGCTACTCTTTCGCATAAAAGCACTTCTAAAACGAGAGTTTAAATCACAAAATTTTATTATTAAAATAGAAGATGGAGTAAAGTTTAACACCTTTACAAATGAGCTATATATTAGGGAGCGAAAAACAGCACTAAACCCAAAAGAGACTCTTTTGCTAAAACTTCTTCTAAAACATCAAAATGAGTGCGTCTTGCTAGAGGATATCTACTCCGAGCTCTGGACACATGATGAGCCATATAGCGATATGAGTTTAAGAACGTATATAAAAAATCTACGTAAACTTATAGGAAAAGAGATGATAATAAGCATAAAAAAAGTTGGATATAAACTTGTACAGTAGTGAAAAAAAAACCATTTTTTATGTGCTTGGACTTTATCTAAGTTCAACACTTCTGCTTATTGCCACGCTCTTTGGCAGCTACTACTTTTATAAGCAAGATGAGCTTATGCACTTGGAAGAAGATACCCTAAAGGAGTACAGCTCAAAGTTACAAGAAAAGCTCTTTGATGTACATGAAAATGGCGATGATAAGTACATGTACCCTAGATTTAAAGAGTTTGAGAGTGCCATTTATGATATTGACAAAAACCTTATCTTCTCTACAATAGATTCAAAAATAGAGACTCTTGATAATAAACTATATTTTAAAGAGGCTAAAACGTACTATGTATCTTCTATGAACCCTCACTATTTGGGCGCTGCTTTTATGGTTGTCCAAAAAAATACAAAATCATTAAATATTTTAAATGACCTCATAGCAACAGCTATTTTCGTTATTATCCTCACCTTTATAACCTCCTATTTTCTTGTAAGAGCGGTACTAAAACCATTGAGAGACAACTTGCGACTGCTTGACAACTTCATAAAAGAAACAACGCATGAGTTAAATACACCAATAACTACAATTATGGCAAACATAGAGACACTTGAGAGTAAAAACTGTGATGAAAAATCCCTCAAAAAATTACTAAGGATAAAAAGCGCAGCAGCTACCATCTCAAATCTTTATGAGGATTTGGTATATCTACTCTTAAACCACAAAATATCATCACAAAATGAAGAGCTAAACTTATCTCAAATCTTGCACAATAGAGTTAGCTACTTCTCTTTTATGACAAATGCAAAAAAGCTCAATATAATAGTTGATATAGATGATGACGTCACCTTTTTTGCAGACAAAAAAAAGATAGAAAAACTTATAGACAACATACTCTCAAACGCTATAAAATACACAAACAAAGCAACAACTATAACCATTGTACTAAAGCCATCATATCTCTTAATTTCAGATGAGGGAAATGGGATGAGTCAAAAAGAGATAAGTGTGATTTTTCAAAGATACAAAAGATTTGATAAAACACAAGGCGGTTTTGGCATAGGATACAGCATCATAAAATCAATAATAGATGAGTACAATATAGATATAAACATAGAGTCAAAACTTCAAAAAGGTACAAAGGTAACGCTAAAATGGTAAAAGCTATATTTATTATCACTCTGTTTTTAAGCTCACTTTATGGTTCTACCTTTAAAAAAAATTGTCTAAGTTGTCACGAAAATGACTTTAAATTCAACATGATAATAAAAAAATATACCCAAAAATATAGCAGTGAGAAAAAAATTAAAGAGGCAATATTTGAATATTTAAGAGAGCCTACAATCGAAAAAGCGATATTGCCTTATGAGTATATAAACAGATTTGGAATAAAAGCAAAAAGTAATTTAGATGATAAAACTCTAAGAGAGATGGTAGATATTTACTACGAAATGTTTAATATAAAATCTAAAATTTATTGATTAAATATATTGGATATCTTTGCATCAGATATACTTTCCAAAAAAAATCAAAGTTTAAGAACAGAAATAAGTAAACTTAAGTTTTTAATAGAAAATAATTTTAAAATAAAAATTAGAACTATCTTTTTTGGTTAACATACTAATTGTACAATTCTCACATTTATTTTATGGAGCTAAAAATATTAAGTTTAATAAACATAGTATCGATAACTTAAATAAATTCCAAACAAAAAATAGTTTAATTAGGGAGTTATAAAATGAAGTGTCCTGTATGTACAAATGTTGATTTAGTTATGAGTGATAGACAGGGTGTTGAGATAGATTATTGCCCAACTTGTAGAGGTGTATGGCTTGACAGAGGCGAACTTGATAAGATAATCGAAAAAAGTGCATCTTCTTCAAGTGCAAATAATAGCAACTCACATGCTCAACCAAGATATGAAAATGCTCAAAAAGAACATTTCAATAAATATAATAGTCATGATAATAATGGATATCATAAAAAGAAAAAAGAGAGCTTTTTCTCAGAACTTTTCGATTTTTAAAAAAGAGGTTTAGTGATACTTTATATACTCGCAATTATTGCAGGATTTGTAATTCTTGTTTGGAGTGCGGATAAGTTTGTTAGTGGTGCGGCTTCTGTTGCAAAACATTTAGGAATGCCTAGTTTACTGATAGGTATTTTGATAGTTGGATTTGGAACAAGTGCACCTGAAATGGTCGTCTCAGCTATTGCAGCGATGGAAGGTAATCCAGCACTTGCTCTTGGTAATGCTTTGGGTTCTAATATTGTTAATATTGCTTTGATTTTAGGAGTTACAGCGATTGTCGCTCCTATTAGTGTGAAGTCAAAAATTGTAAGAAAAGAGATTCCTTTATTACTTTTAATTGTTTTACTCGCAGGATATATGTTAGTTGATAATGCGCTTACATTCAATGAAGGAATTGTCCTCATAATTGGTTTCTTTTCACTTATCGGTTGGTCAATTTTTGCCGCTATTAAAGGCAAAGGTGATGCACTAGAAGCTGAAATGGATAATGAGCTCATTGAACATAAAATGAGTTTAAGGGCAGGAGTTATTTGGCTTATTATTGGTCTTGTTATGCTCATCGCAAGCTCTCGACTTTTAGTTTGGGGCGCTGTTGGAGTTGCTACAGAATTTGGTGTGAGTGATTTGATTATTGGACTCACTATTGTCGCTCTTGGAACTTCTCTGCCTGAACTTGCAGCTTCTATCATAGCTGCAAGAAAAGGTGAACATGACATCGCTATTGGAAATGTCGTTGGTTCTAATATGTTTAATATCTTAGCCGTTATAGGCATTGCAACGCTTATTGCACCTATGAATAATATTGCTTTAGAAGTATTGCAAAGAGATTGGCTTGTAATGTTAGTTTTAACAATTGCACTTTTAATCATGACTTATAGGTTTAAAAATCAAGATGGAAAGATTACTCGAATAAAAGGTATATTTTTAGTCGTTGCTTATGTTGCTTATAACACATACCTCGCGATGAGTTTAAGTGGAAATTTATAATTTTTAAGAGAGTAAAAAGAGAGTTTTTTTACTCTCTTTTTCATTTTTATTAAAAACTGAATTTATTGGTTTATTCTTAATTTTTTTGTCTCTTAAAAATCTTTACAATAAACAGAACTACAACTCCGATAACTAAGCCAATCAACATGTCATTTAAAATTGCAGGGATTCCATCTATAAAGTAGTTATGAAAAAATTCTACTTTATGAGTTAAAATTCCACCACCAACTAAAATCATCGCAAATGTTCCAACAAAGCCCAATGTTTTTATAAGTTTTGGCATGGCATTTATAAGAAAAAGTCCACTTTTTTGATGCTCTTTATCTATGAGATAAAATCCGACATTATCCATTCTAACTATCATTGCAACAAGTCCATAAACACCAAAAGTAGCAATGAGTGCAACTATTATAGTAGAAGATACTTGCACCATAAATGGCTTTGTAGCGACCGCAGCAAGGGCGATTACTACAATCTCTATCGAGAGTATAAAGTCTGTTAAAATTGCTGATTTTATCTTTTGCTTTTCTATCTCTAAAATAGTCTCTGGCGTTGAGTTTAGTAGCTCTTCATTTTTCTCCTCACTAGCTTTATGAAATAGATACTCTTCAATCTTCTCAACGCCCTCATAAAGCAAGAAAAGCGCACCAAACACAAGTATAACTGTAATCAAAGTTGGAGCTATTGCTGTTAGTAAAAATGCAACTGGCAAGATAATAACTTTATTTTTCAGTGAACCTTTTGTTATCGCCCAAATAACCGCCAACTCTCTTGATTGCTCAAATCCTGTTGCCTTTTGAGCATTTACAGCCAAATCATCGCCAAGGATTGCCGCTGTTTTTTGAGTAGCAACTTTGCTAGCAACCGCCACATCATCAGCGAGCATTGCAATATCATCTAAAAGTAAAAAAATCCCCGATGCCATCTTTTGTGTTTTTCCTTGAGTTTTAAATTTTTACATCTTTTATATTTTGACTCTTTATTACCCATCTAAAATAGAGCGCACCAACTATAAACATAACGCCAATGAGCGATGTTATAAACTCTAAAGAGAAGCCTTTTGTAGCCAAAAATCCTATCATGTAAGATGTAAAAGCCGCCGATAGCAAAAATAACATGTCGTTATACGCAACAATTCGTCCATAGTATTTAGAGTCTATATTTTGTTGCAAAAGCGTATATGTATATGACCACAACGTTGTAGTAAAAAGCCCAACAAAAACACTAGCAACTAGTGACATGTAGAAATCCTTCATCAAATAAGCCCATAGCCAAATTGCCAAAGCTTGAAATAAAAAGAAGTAAGAGAATCTTTTATTATTTACCCATTTTGATAAAAGTATAGGTCCTATTACCAGACCAATTGCCCTTGAAGTGTGCATCATTCCAAGCGCCAAAGAGGTAGCAATTATAGAAGCATAATATTTATCTACCATCAAAGCAACCAAAGCATCAAAGGCAGTAAAACCTACAAAAGCATGAAGCATCATCAGATGCAGGGCACTTGGTGTTCGCTTAAGATATCTAAAAGTGTCATGCATCATCTCTATAAAACTCTCTTTGCTTTTTATAAACTCTATATCTATTTTTGTCTTATAGAGAATATAAAAGGCAACAACAAACATAAGTGCATCAAGAATAAATGCTACTTTTACTCCAAATAGATAGACAACAAAGCCGCTAAGTGCCATTCCTAAAGTGTAGGAGAATGACCAAATTATTGAGTGTATCTCATTAGCTTTTTGCAGTTTTTTGCCATCTAGAATTTTTGGCAGAAGAGACATCTCTGTAGTGAAATAAAAACTAGCTGCTGACATCTTTAAAAAGACTAACATGTACAAAAGCCATAAATCTGAAATATTATTTACAAAAACAAGAAAAAGAGTTGTAAATATCTCAAATACAAGCAGAGATAAAAGAAGTTTTTTTGGTTTTACACTATCAATAATAGAGCCTGAAAATGGAGCTTGAATAATTCCTGAGAGAAAATGAAGCATAGCAGTAAAAGCAATAACCTCGGCAGATACATCCATTTTTAAGAGCAAAGTATAGATAGCCACATTGCTAAACCAAGCGCCAAAATAAGCTATTAACTGCACTATAGATAGGCGTTTTAAAGTAGGTTGGGATTGTAATAGCTTAATGTACTCATTCATAAATGCAAGGGTATCATAAAATTATGTAAAAAAAATAAAAAAAAATATCTTTAAATTAAAGTATTTTTTTTTTATGCCGATTTGGAGTCTAGTAATGTTATAAAAATAAGGAGTAAGTCATGGATGGCATAGCAAATGTTGCAAAACAACAACAAACTCAAATGAGATCTGCTCAAGAGCAGACTCATCTACAGCAGACGCAAGTTCAACAACCAAAGCAAGTTGATTTGGTTAAAGAGATGCAAAAAGAGAGCACGGATGCTCCAAAAAAGATAGATTCTAAAGAGCAAGTTCAAGATTTAGTAAATCAACTAAACAAAGCACTTGCTCCAATGAATACGAATATTAAATTTGGTGTTGATCAACAAGATATATTTTACGTTTCAGTTATAGAGTCTGAAACAAGCAAGATGATAAGAAGATTCCCAGCTGAGCAAGCGGCAGATTTTTTACCAAAGATGCGCGAAGTTACTGGAATTCTCTTTGATTCAAAAGGGTAGTCAAAAACCCTTTTGAATCAGCTTTAATCTCTGCTTCTAATTTTTATCTACACTCTTTATCTTATTTTGCTAACCCTTGTTTAATATCTTTTGTAGTAAAATCGCGCCAATTATTTTGCTTATAAGGGTTTTTACTATGAAAAGAGAAGTTAAAAAAGTAGTTTTGGCATATTCTGGCGGACTTGATACTAGTGTTATTTTAAAATGGCTTCAAGATGAGTATAAGTGCGAAGTTGTTACTTTTACTGCTGATATCGGTCAAGGCGAAGAGGTTGAACCAGCTCGTGCTAAAGCATTAGCCTTAGGAATAAAACCTGAAAATATTTTTATTGATGACTTAAGAGAAGAGTTTGTAAAAGATTATGTTTTCCCTATGTTTAGAGCAAATGCTATTTATGAGGGCGAATATCTTCTTGGAACTTCAATAGCAAGACCACTCATCGCAAAAAGACAAGTTGAAATCGCTCACTTAACTAATGCAGATGGAGTGAGCCATGGCGCAACAGGAAAAGGGAACGATCAAGTTAGATTTGAGATGGGTTACTTGAGCAAAGACTCAACTCTTACTGTTATCGCTCCATGGAGAGAATGGGATTTAAACTCAAGAGAAAAACTTTTAGCTTATGCTGAAGAGCATGGCATACAAATAGAGAAAAAAGGTAAAAAATCTCCTTACTCTATGGATGCAAATCTACTACATATATCATACGAAGGTGGAATTTTAGAAGATCCTAACGCGGAGCCAGAAGATAGCATGTGGTTATGGACTACAAAACCTGAAGATGCCCCAAACACCCCAGAATACATCACAATAGGCTATGAAAATGGAGACCCTGTCTCTTTAAACGGCGAAAAATTAACTCCTGCAACTATGTTAGAAACACTCAATAAAATAGCTGGCAAACATGGTATTGGGCGTGCAGATATTGTAGAGAACAGATATGTTGGTATGAAAAGCCGTGGATGTTATGAAACACCAGGTGGAACTATCATGTTAAAAGGACACCGCGCAATTGAGTCTATCACATTAGACCGCGAAGAAGCTCACTTAAAAGATGAATTAATGCCTCGTTATGCAAAACTCATCTATAACGGTTTTTGGTTCTCACCTGAGCGTGAAATGCTTCAAGCAGCAATCGATACAACACAAAAAAATGTAAAAGGTAGTGTAAAACTAAAACTATACAAAGGTTCTGTAATGGTTGTTGGACGCTCTTCTGAGTTTTCACTATTTAATCCAGAATATTGTACATTTGAAGAAGATGCGGTATATGACCAAAAAGATGCAGCAGGGTTTATCAAACTTAATGCGCTAAGATTTATTATTGCTGGCAAAGCAAGAAAAAAATAGAACCCGCAGGAGATAAACATGAGTATTATAAAAATAGATATGAATTCACCTGAATTTCAAGAAGAGTTACAAAAAACTATAAAATTTACAGATAAAGTAAATCACCAATTTGGTTGGGTTTACAATCCTCAAGAAGAGGTAAACGAAGGCGTACAAATGGGTCTTGCTAGAAACAAGATGATGTATGGTAAGCGCTTTTGTCCATGTTTTATGGTTGAAGTTGTAGATGAAAAACCAAGAAGCGTAGATGATAGAATCTGTCCATGTAAACCAGCAATTGAACAAGAGATTCCAGAAGATGGTGTTTGTCACTGTGGAATCTACTGTACACCTGAGTACGCTGCGAATAAAAGAGCTGAAATGGGCATGGAAGAAGCAGTTCATACGCACTCTCGTGGCTTAACTAAAGAAGAAGCAACCCTTTTACTAAATCAAAGAGAGCTAGATGGTGATGAAGTAGTCTCCCTTCTTGAAGCAAGAGAACTTGGCATGGTAACTTTCACGCTTGTTGATGTTCGTGAGCACATGGAGTGGCAGATGGGTCATATTAAAGGTGCAAATAAACTTGTTCCAACAAGTAGTTTTTTTGCTGCACTTGATGACGCTAAGCTAAATAAAGAAGAAAATATAATTCTCTACTGTCATGTAGGAAGCAGAAGTGCTCACTGTGCTAGAATTTTAAGTGATATGGGATACACAAAAATAGGAAATTTAACTTATGGAATCGTATCTTATGGCGGCGAAATAGAGAGATAAGGAAAAAAACAATGAAAATACTTTTAATAAAAGATGTAAAAACACTTGGAAAAGCAGGTGAAGTTAAAGAGGTAAAAGATGGCTATGGTCAAAACTTTTTAATAGCAAAAGGTTTTGCAAAACATGCAACAGCTGAGATTTTAGCACAACACAAAGAAGATGAGAGAATTGCAGCAGAAAACTTAGCTAAGGAGATAGTGTCTCTTAAAGATTTAGCTACAAAGCTTGATAAAGCAGAGATTGTTATCACTAAAAAACTAGGACAAAATGGACATCTATTTGGCTCAATTACAAAAGATGAAGTTGCTCATGCTCTCTTAGAGCAGCACAATGTAGAAATTGATAAAAAGCATATTACAGATAAATTATCTATTAAAACTGCTGGTAAACATGACTTAGACTTAAGATTAGGTCACGGTATTCACGCTACATTACATGTGGATGTTGTAGGCGAATAATGTTTGACGCTACTACCATACTTGCATACAAAGGTAAAAATAGAGCTGTAATAGGCGGTGACGGTCAAGTTACCTTTGGCAACAGCGTATTAAAAGGCAATGCTACAAAAATTCGTACTCTCTATAATGGCAAAATCTTAGCTGGTTTTGCAGGAAGCACTGCAGATGCTTTTAACCTTTTTGATATGTTTGAAGAGTTTTTAGAGGCAAAAAAAGGCGATATCTTAAAGTCTGTTGTTGAGTTTTCAAAAGCTTGGAGAAAAGATAAAGTTCTTCGCCGTCTTGAAGCTATGATGATAGTTTTAAATAGTGAACATATTTTCATACTTACAGGAAATGGCGATGTTGTAGAGCCTGAAGATGGGGAGATTGCTTCTATTGGGAGCGGCGGAAACTTTGCTATTTCAGCTGCACGAGCACTTAAAAAGCACTCTTCGCTTGATGAAGAAGCTCTAGTTAGAGAGAGCTTAAGCATAGCAGCCGATTTGTGTATATATACAAATCACAATATCAAAGTTCTTTCATTAGATGGAGAAAAGAAGTGAATTTAACGCCAAAAGAGATTGTTGAGTATCTAGATGAGTATGTAATATCTCAGCAAAATGCCAAAAAAACTATCGCTCTTGCTCTTAGAACTAGATATAGAAGAATGCAGCTAAGCCCTGAGCTTCAAAGCGATATAACACCAAAAAATATCCTTATGATAGGCTCAACTGGAGTTGGTAAAACAGAGATTTCAAGACGTTTGGCAAAGATGATGAAAGTTCCTTTTATCAAAGTTGAAGCTAGTAAATATACAGAAGTTGGCTTTGTTGGACGTGATGTTGAGTCTATGATTAGAGATTTGGTTGTTGCCTCTATTGCTATTGTTAAAGCAGAAAAAGAGGAAGAAAATAGAGAAAAAATTGACAACTATATTTTAAATAAAATAGTTGAGAAACTTCTTCCACCTCTTCCACTTGGTGCTAGTGAGAGTAAAAAAGATGACTATCAAAGGCTTCTGAGTGTTATGGAAGAGAGAGTTTTATCTGGAGAGATGGATGATAAAATCATACAACTTGAAGTTCAAAAGATACATGTAGAATTCAATGATACAAATCTTCCTCCAGAGATGGCAAAAGTACAAGAGTCATTTTCTCGTGTATTTTCTCAAATGAACAAAGAGGACAACAAAAAAGAGCTAAGCGTAAAAGATGCCAAAATCATCTTAAGAGATGAAGCGAGCGCAAAACTCATAGACTCAACTCATATAAATGTTGAAGCCCTAAGACGTGCTGAAAATGGTGGAATTATTTTTCTTGATGAGATAGATAAAATAGCTATAAGCGAAAAGTCTCAAGGTAGAAATGATCCAAGTAAAGAGGGAGTTCAAAGAGATTTGTTGCCTATCGTTGAGGGAAGTAGCGTTTCTACAAAATATGGAACAATAAATACAGACCATATTCTATTTATCGCAGCTGGTGCTTTTCATCTATGCAAACCAAGCGATTTGATTCCAGAACTTCAAGGAAGATTTCCTCTTAGAGTTGAGCTTGAATCTTTAAATGAAGAGACTCTGTACAAGATATTAACTCAAACAAAGAACTCTCTTCTAAGACAGTATGAAGCTCTTCTTAGCGTTGAGGGAATGAAGCTGACATTTGAAGATGAAGCTATAAAAGCCATCGCTAAATTAGCACATCGTGCAAATGAGATAGCCGAGGATATAGGAGCTAGAAGACTTCATACCGTTATAGAGAAAATCTTAGAAGATGTTAGCTTCAGTGCAAACGAGTATAAAGATAAAGAGTTTATAGTTACTTCAAAATTAGTACATGAAAAGTTAGACACAATAGTTGAGAATGACGATCTCTCTAGATATATCTTATAGGAAAAAAACATGGCAAATCACGCCTCAACTAAAGAAACCAAAGCTGGTTTTGTTTCACTAATAGGTCGTCCAAACGCAGGAAAGAGCACTTTAATGAACTCTCTTTTGGGTGAAAACATTGCCATGGTTAGCCAAAAGGCAAATGCAACAAGAAAAAGATCAAATGCAATAGTTATGCACAATGATACTCAAATTATCTTTGTTGATACGCCAGGGTTACATGAGAGAGAAAAAGTGTTAAATCAGTTTATGCTTGATGAAGCACTCAAAGCCATGGGGGATTGTGATTTAATAGTTTATCTAGCTCCAATTACCGATAGTATTGAAAACTATGAAAAATTTTTAAAACTTAACAACTCAAAAGTAAAACATATCATAGTCTTAAGCAAGATAGATCAAGTCTCACAAGATAAACTCTTTAAAAAAATATTGCAATACAATCAATTCTCAGATAACTTTGAAGCATTAATCCCAATGGCAATTCCAAAAAAAATTGGACATAAAGATTTGCTTGAGACTATCTCAAAAATGCTTCCTGCATCTCCGTTTCTTTTTGATCCAGAGGATTTGACAAGCGAATTAGTGCGTGATATATATGCTGGATTTATCAGAGAGGGAGTTTTTCAAAATGTAAGTGATGAAATCCCTTATGAGTCTGATGTATTAATAGAAAAAATATATGAAGAGAAAAATGTAGATAGAATCATTGCAACCATAATTGTAGAAAAAGAGTCTCAAAAGGGAATCATTATCGGCAGAGGCGGGGAAGGCATAAAAAGAATAGGCAAATACTCAAGAGAAAAGATAGAGATGCTAAGTGGGAAAAAAGCATACCTTGATTTACAAGTTGTTGTAAAAAAGGGTTGGAGTAAAGATAAATCATATTTACAAGAGATAGGTTACACATCATGAAACTACTACTACTTATACTACTGAGTTTAAATGTTTACGCTGTTGATATATTAACAAGCTACAGAAATAATGGTACTGCTGACATCGAGAAGCAGATGGATTTGGAGCTATCAACTGAGCAATATTGGAAAACTCAAATAAAAGATGGGGATATAAATTTTGGATTTATCGAATCGTATGAAAATATTCTTACATGTGATAAATCACTATCGTCTCTAAATTTATATTCACTTGATGAAAATCAGAATTTTAAATTTAAAAAAAAATATAGTGCATTTACTGGAAAAATGAAAGGTGATAAAATAAAAGAGGGAGATTTAAGAACTCCAACAGGAATATATCAAATCACTCAAAAACTCTCAAAAGAGACTAAACTAGACCCATTCTATGGACCATTTGCTTTTGTTACATCATATCCAAATGTTTACGACACATACAAAGGAAAAAATGGTTCTGGAATATGGATACATGGACTTCCAGCGGAAGATAGAGATGAGTTTACAAGGGGTTGTATTGCAATAAACAATTCAAGTATTGAGTGTTTAAATAAAAATATTGACATATCTAAAACACTTCTTATCATTAACGATTCTGAAGTTAAACAAAATGTTGCAAAAGAGAGTCTAGTCTCTATACTAGCACAATTATATGCTTGGAGACATGCATGGCTATACGATGATATAAAAAATTATTTAAGTTTTTACTCTCCTAACTTTGTTAGGTTTGATGGAATGGATATCGAAAAATTCAGAAGTTATAAAACAAGAGTTTTTCAAAAAAATGAGAAAAAAACTATTATTTTCAACAATATAAACGTTCTTCCTTACCCAAACAGCCCCAATATTTATGAAATAACATTTCAAGAGCACTATAAATCTGCTAGTTTTGAGTTCAATGGAGACAAAACTTTAGTAATTGAACTCGATGAAAACAAAAAAATGAAAATATTAACAGAAAAATAAAAGAGTATATTTATGAAAAATATTTCACTAAAGCTCTCTTTATTTTTAATTCTTCTCTCTCCTCTCTTTGGAGAGATTCAACTAATTAAAAAAGAAAACAGCGATTCAAACACAACTCTTCTAGTCATTGGTGGGATACACGGCGATGAACCTGGTGGATATTTCGCCGCATCACTTTTAACAACACACTACAAAATAAATTCAAATAACTTATGGGTTGTTCCAAACCTAAACAAAGATAGTATCATCAAGGATAACAGAGGCATAAATGGAGATATGAATAGAAAATTCTCTATAATAGAACAACATGACAAAGATATGCAAACCGTAGAGGATATAAAAGAGATAATTTTACAAAACAAAGTCTCTTTGGTTTTAAACCTTCATGATGGAAATGGATTTTATAGAAAAACAAACAAAGGAAATATATTTAATCCAAATGCGTGGGGTCAAACATGTGTTATTGATCAATGCAGTCTAAATATTGATCAGCCCTTTGGCAATTTAAATAAAATTGCTCTTGATATAAAAGAGGCAATTAATAAAAAACTCATTGAAGAGCACCACACTTTTGATGTAAAAAATACAAATACTAAGTTTGAAGATGAAGCGATGAAGCTCTCTCTTACATATTTTGCAGTTACAAATAACAAGCCAGCTTTTGCGATAGAGAGTAGTAAAAATCTACCTTCGCTATCTCAAAAAGTTTTTTATCATCTCTTAGCAATAGAAGAATTTATGAATATTATGAATATCTCTTTTAAAAGAGAGTTTGAGCTAAACGAAAAAAATATAGATGAGATCCTAAAAGATAATGGTACTTTGAGTATAAATAACAATATTTCAATAAATTTAACAAATATAAAAAAAACTTTAAGCTTTATTCCGATAAAATCAGAAAATAACAAGTTTAAATTTTCAAACACATTAGGCAACATTGTGAAAGAAGGTCAAAATTTTGTTGTTTATATAGGCAATAAGATGATAACTACTCTTTCTCCACAATATTTTAAAATTGGAGATTCTTGTAAAGAAGAGTTTGAGGCAGTTGTTGATGGCGAGAGAATCTCTTTAAAAAGTGTTTCAAATATTTTTGTTAATGACAATTTTAAAATTATTAAAGACGATGAATATCGTGTTAATATTATTGGCTACAAAGCAGTTGGCCAGATTGATGAGAGTGATATAAATGTTTCGCTTAAAGATTTTGACAAAAGATTCTCAATAGATGCTGATGAAAAAGTTTATAGAATTGAGTTTTATAAAAACAGTGAATTTTGTTCTATGTCAGAGGTTCATTTTAGATAGGATTATTCAAAATGGGTAAAAAAGAATACCCATCCTTTTGCAGCGTACTCTCAATTAATCCTTATAAAAACAGTTACATTTTAAATATTGAAAATAAGTTAAATTCAATAACCTCCACATCGTACACTAAAGAGCAATATGTAATCTCTTACCTTAATATAAATAAATTTATCAATACTCATATAGAAATTAGCAAAAACATACCTCAAGAGCATCTATATGATGCTATCTACAATAAAGCGTATGATGAACTTGGTCTCGATCAAACAACTATGTACCAAATAGAGTATATTGAGATTTTTAATAAATTGGACGAAAATCATAGAAATTTTCATATATTTATAATTGACCCTTTAACGGTTGAACATCTTTTTAAAAGTGCAGTTGAGACAATTAAATATATTGATTATATTACTCCCTCTCCTCTTTTAATTAAAGCTCTATATTCCAAAAACTTGATAGAAAAGAGTGGTCTGCACTGTTTTATCTATTTTCAAGAAAATGAGACCTTTATAGCAATATATAATGAGAAAGAGTTTCTCTATACAAAGTCTATAAACTACTCATTTATAGAGATGCATGAGAGATTTTGTCAATTATATGGTGAGATGGTTGAATATGAAGATTTTATATATTTTCTGTCTTATGAAGATTTAAAAACTACTCAGAGTATCTATAAAACATCTATTATAAAGCTATATAAAGAAGTTTTCGCAAACATAAACGATATTTTGACTTATGTAAAAAGAGCTTTGAATTTAGGAAAGTTTGAGACTCTATATGTAGATACTCAACTTCCCTCTATTACAAAAATAGATGAGATGGCAGAAGCTGAACTTGGAATTAAGTGCTCTAATTTTAATTTTAACTATGGATTTATAAACCACGATGCTCATACAGATCATATCCATGCATTAATGCATATCTATTCAACTCTCTTGGAGGAGGATAGATACAAGTGTAATTTTACTATATATCATCGTCCTGCAAAATTTATGCAAAGATATAGCGGTCGCACTATACTACTCTTTGTTGCAACACTAACTCTTGCCTTTTTGTATCCTGTTTCATACTGGACACTAACATATACTAAGTCACTCCAATACAAGCTACTTGAAGAAGAATACACAAATTTACATAATTTAAAAACGACAAGAGAGGCACTTATAAAGAGTAAAGAAGAGGGGAAAGATAAAGTTTTTAAACTTGTAAATGATGAAAAAGAGGAGTATCTAAATAGGAAAAATACTCTTGTAAAAATTCATGATGTTAAAGTGAGCTATCCGATGAAAGCTGATTTATTGCAGATTTTCACAAAAGACTTTAACAAATTTAGCCTCAACCTAGAGAGCATTTTTTATACTGAAGTACAAAAGAGCCAAGAGGTGGAAGCTTCCAAAGAGTTCAAATTTGGCTTAGTCTCTGTGAATGATAAAAAGATAACTGATTTAATCAAATACTTAACAAAAATATATGGCGAGAAATTTCACTTCTCTTTAACAGAAATAGTATATGACTCAGAAGAGAAGTTATACTTTGGCGAATTAAAAGTGAATTTAATATGAATTTTAAATTAATGATTGAGGAGAGCTTAGAGAGAGTGGACTTCTTTTTTAAGCAAAAATCCCAAAAAGATATCTACATGGTGTATATTATGATAATTGTTGTTCTTTTTGCTTTAGCTTACCCATTTTATGAGAGCTCAGTCAATGAATTTAAAAGTGTTAAAGATAAAGTAGCTCAAGTAACATCAAAAATAGCTGCTGATAATAGTTATCTTAGCGTAAATAGAGAGGAGGTACTCTTTAAACTGAGCGAAGAGATTGCTACTCTTGATAAAGAACTGATTATTTTAAAAAATCAAAACAGTTATATAAAAGAGAAAATAGAGGCTATCTCATCACTCATATATCATGAGGAGACTTGGGGTGAGTATTTAAACTCTATCTCTATTCATGCTAAAAATCATAATATTATGATTGTCAATTTTTTAAACACATATTCGCTCTATAATAGAGCCTCTTTTGGACATGTTCTTGATATCTCCCTTAATGTTACTGGTGATTATTTAAATATCATAAAATTTATAAATTCACTAGAGCAGAGTGAATTAGTAGTTGATATTTATGACTTAGATATCAAGGCTCAAAATAGACTCAACACAAAAATTAATCTCTCGGTTTGGGGGATTACTCACCAATGAAAATAACATTAATCATACTGCTTGCATTTCTGCTATCAAAGAGTCTCTTTGCCTCTGAACTAGGCTGGATTGATGAGCAAATAGAAACTATTAAGCTACCAAGAAAAGGTGTGGTTGCTTCAGATGCAATAAGCCCTTTTGTATTTTTAAAGAAAAACAGCTCAAAAGAGCAAGATAGTAAAAATAGCACTATATTATCACTTCAAAAAGCAGACATTACTGGCATAGAAAAACCAAAAAAAGAGATTATTGACGCTTCTAGTTTTGATTTGAGTGCGATTATAAACTCTTCAGCCATGATTAATGGCAATTGGCACAAGATAAACGATGTTTTAAAGGGCTATACACTCTTTGAAATAGACAAAGATAGTGTAATTTTAAAACAAGGCGACAACCTTATTCTCTTATCAACAGCAACAAAAAAAGAGGCTTTAAAATTCAAAAATAATTAGGAGAGATATTATGAAACCCGTAAAAACAGCAATCTATTCTACACTTCTAACACTCCTCATCTCAAGCAGTGTTTATGCAGCAGATTGTTCTTATGAACTCTTTAGCATCAACTCCAAAAAAAACACTAAAATAATTGACTTCGTTGAACAGCTTAGCGACGAGTGTAATTTCAGCATTATAGTCACTGATCCAAATACACAAAATTTTTTGAATACAAATTTAAACAAAACAAACTTAAACAACCTTACAATAGATGAAGTCTTAAATATTGTTTTAAAAGAGAATAATCTAACATATACTCTTCAAAATAATCTACTAAGAATCTCATATCTTCAAACTAAGATGTTTGATATTGACTATATTCTCTCAGAGAGAGAAAGCTCATCTAAAACAGATATTACTCTCTCTTCAGATGGAGCAACAATCTATTCTAAAAAAGGGTCAAGGTCTTCGACTATTCAAAAATCAGAGACAGAGGAGATAAACACTAGCGGTAGCTCTGCTGGTAAATCTGGAATGAATGTAAATAGCTCTGATAAAGTTTTATTCTGGCACGAACTAGATATTGAGTTTCAACATGTATTAAATAGACCTCAAGATATTTATATTGCACAACCTCCTATTATAAATAAAAATGCTGGAATTATAACTGTTACAGCCACTCTAAAACAGATGCAAAGGTTTGAAGAGTATCTAAAAAAACTTCAAGATAAAGTTCAGCTTCAAGTTCTTATAGATGTTCAACTGCTCTCAGTTACTCTAAGTGATGGTAAAACTACTGGCGTTGATTGGAGTCAATTATATAATTTACAAAATATGAATTTAACTTTTAATAAAGCAAAAAGAACTAACGTACATGGCGCTACTTGGGATAGTGCTTATGAAGGAGACACTGTTGAAGGACTACTCTTAAGAGATAAAAGAGTTGAAGCGGCTCAAAGCAACATAGAAACTTACGGGCTAGAAGATTTGGCTGGGGTACGCACACCAGTTGATGCAACTTCAAAATTATTAACTATTAGCAGTAACTTTACTATCAACAATATTATCAAATTTCTTAAAACTCAAGGTGATGTATCTTCTATATCAAACCCTAAAGTTTTAACGCTAAACAATCAGCCAGCACTAATCACAGCAGGAACAGAATATTTTTATAAAATTATATCAGATTCACTCTCAACAGCTGGAACAGGTGGTTCAGTGACGACACAAAATCAAGATTTACAATCAGTGTTTGCAGGAGTCCTTCTAGATATCACGCCAGAAATCTCAGATGATAATATGATAACACTAAAAATCAACCCTTCTCTATCAGAAACTACAACTGATATATCAATAACTCCTGGAGTAGAGAGAACAATGCCTCCAGACCTCCGTCGCCGCCAGCTCTCATCTGTTGTGACGCTCAGGGATGGAGAGCGAATTATCTTAGGTGGATTAATTAACACAAGTAACAGCATAGATGTAAATAAAGTTCCTATTTTAGGTGATATTCCTATACTTAACTATCTTTTTAAATATGAAAACAGATTAAAAACAACCCAAGAGTTGGTTATAGTAATTGAACCTCATATTGTCACAAAGAGAAAAAATAATTTATCTCTATCAGAGCTTGGATACCAAACACTCTCAAGCGATCTCTTAAATAGTACAAAAAACGGACTTGATGCAACAACAAATGGCATAAGAGAGAATGATTGAAACCAAGTATCTATGAAAACTCTAAAAGTACTTCTTTAGATACACTTCATGTTAAGGATTATATCAAACTTGAGAGAATTTCAAATATTTATCAATCTTTACTAGAGTTCAAAACTAAAATAAATTCTTACTATCCGTATTTAATTATCATACTAATATCTACTATTTTCTCTCAAAATCTAGAACTTAAAGCTGAAAATATAAAACACGAAACACTAACAACTCCTAAATCTGAAAAAGCAGATGAGACTCTTTTAATGAGAGCAAATAATGGTGTGGCGATTATGGAACAAAACAGAGTGCTTCTTACTCCATCATTCAACTTCATAGATCAAATAAATTCAAAGAGTAATGTCGAACATCACGCAATTATAACTTCAAAAACAACCGAAATTAATATAGAAAACATAGAAAAAAATACTCTACATGTAGAAGAGGAAAAAAGTTTTATAAACATACAGAGAAAAGATGAACAGAGCGCTATTGAAGATGTTATAAAAAGATTTAACATAAGCCATAACCCAGAACTTAGCCTCTTTATTGCAAAAAAATATTATCATCTAGGCAATTATGAGCAAGCTTATAACTATGCTCTAATGACAAATAATATAAATAACAATATGCAATGGAGTTGGATTGTCTTCTCAAAATCACTTTTTAAACTAAATAAAAAAGAGTTGGCGGTGGAGACTCTTAAAAAATATATCTCTTACTCTAACTCATCGCAAGCAAAACAGCTCTTAGATGAAATCACTTCAGGAGAATTTAAATGAAGATTTTATTAATAATTTTAACTGTGGTTATCCTAAGTGCAGATATTAAACAAGAGATGCTCCATCTTTATCAAAATAAAAATTTTGAAGAGGTTTGTAATCTTGGCTTTAAAAACTTTAATGCTAACTCAAAAGAAGCGCGAACAAACGCAACTTACTTTTCAACAATACTTTTACAAAAAAAACTTCTCTATTATGCAATGATTGATGAGGAAAATAGCGCCTTGAAGTATAAACTCTATATTTTGATAGACAAGATTGTAATTAAAGAGTTTTATAACTCTAAGAGCATAAAAAAACATATTTATTGGTAGGGGATATTATGGACAGAATTACATCTGACTTAGTGGCAAATGGCTCTATTACCAAGAACCAAGTTGATAGATTAGTAGCTAAGGGTATTGATAGTAACTTAATTTTAAGAGACATCACCATATCTGGGTTTATGACAATGGATAGACTTATAGGATTTATCGTTGATAAAATTCAAGATGGAGAGTATCGTTTATCTATAGTAAATAACTATGATTATATTCAAGAAAAAGATGTTCTTATAAAATTAGCTCAAAATTTAAATCTTACATTTCTAGATTTAGACTCAATAGATATGGATTATAGAGTTGTTGAGAAGATTTCACTTACACAACTAAAAAAATATTATGCGTTTCCTATCTCTGAGGATGAACTAAGTATAACTGTAGCTTTTTGTGATCCACTAAATATAGAAGCAAAAGAGTCAGTGCAGAGACTCTTTGCAAAAAAACCTATAAAAATCACTGTTGCGACTAAAGAGCAGATTGATTCTTACCTTTTTAAAGCAGAGTTAAAAGATAGCATTAAAGAGCTTGTAAAAAAAATCAGTGACGAACTTAACTCTATTAGTTCATTAGATGAGCAGCAAAAGTCTTCATCTATACTTCTATTAATTGATGTTATCTTAAGCACATGTATAAAAGATCGCTCTAGTGACGTGCATATTGAGCCGACAGAAAAAAACTGTGTTATAAGAACACGCATTGATGGTAAATTAGTGGAGATATTTATTTTCGAAAAAGATATATTTCCACCTCTTGCTTCCAGACTTAAGCTCTTAGCAAATCTAGATATTGCAGAGAAAAGAAAACCTCAAGATGGACGCTTCTCTATAATGGTTGGTACAAGAGATTATGACTTTCGTATCTCAACACTACCGATTTTGTATGGTGAATCAATTGTTATGAGGGTTTTAGATAAACAAAAAGCTCTTGTAAGGCTTGAAGATGCTGGCATGGATTCTCTTAGTTATCAAAAATTTTTAAAATCACTACAAATTCCTTACGGACTCATACTTGTAACTGGTCCAACTGGAAGTGGAAAAACAACTACACTTTATGGTGCTTTAAATGAGCTTAGAAATATTGAAGATAAAATAATAACTGTTGAAGACCCAGTTGAATATAGGATGAACCTAATCCAACAAGTACAAGTAAACCCAAAAGTAGGTCTTACATTTGCAACAGCTCTTCGTTCTATTCTAAGACAAGATCCTAATAAGATAATGATTGGCGAAATTCGTGATTCAGAAACGTTAGAAATCGCTATAAAAGCTTCATTAACTGGTCACTTGGTATTATCAACCCTTCATACAAACAACTCAATAAGTGCAGTTACTCGCATGGTAGATATGGGTATTGCTCCCTATCTTATCAGTGGCTCTTTAGTAGCCATACAAGCGCAAAGGCTTGTTAGAAAAATCTGCCTTAATTGTAAAGTAGAAGATAAAGTTTCATCATCTGCCTTTGAAGAAGTAAAAAATTTAGCTCCAGCTCATAGCAAATTTTATATTGGCAAAGGGTGTAAAGAGTGTAGAGGGAGTGGGTATCTTGGGCGAGAGATGATTTGTGAAGTTTTAGTCATCAATGAGAAAATATCATCCCTAATCGCAAAAAACGCATCTGCACAACTCATACATGCTCAAGCTCTTGAAGATGGATTTATAGACCTACTTCAAAACGGTATTGACAAAGCTCTTTTTGGAATTACTACTTTAGAAGAAGTTTTAAGGGTGGCTAAATAATGAAATACTTTGTAACAACTATCCTAAATAAAGGTAAAAAAGAGCAGATTGGAATGTATGCTGAGGATAGAAAAGAGGTTAATGAGCTTGTAAAATTAAAACACTCTGGAATTATCTTAAAAATATCACAAGAGAGGGAACCTCTTGAAGCACAATTTAAAAGATTTAAAACAACTTTCTTAAGCAATATAAAAAAAAGAAAAATAGAACAAGATTCTCTAATCGCTTCTATAAGACAGCTAGCAGTTATGACAAATGCTGGTATTTCTATCTATGATTCACTTAATGAAATATCAAAATCAACAACAGATAAAACTCTAAAACTTGTATTTAAAAAATTATCAGAAGATATTAACTCTGGACATTCACTCTCAAAACCGATGAATAATTTTCGTTATGAATTAGGAAACCTTTGCATTGCCATGGTTCAACTTGGAGAAAAAACAGGTAAAATTGATGATGCACTCTTCTCTCTTGCAAATATGCTTGAAGATGTTCGTGCGAATATTATCAAGTTTAAAAAGGCTATGTCATACCCTAAAAATGTAATGATAGCCATGGCAGTTGCTTTTAGCATCTTAATATCTTATGTTGTTCCTAATTTTAAAAATATGTTTGAAAAGCTAAATACACAACTTCCCATTCCAACAAAAATTTTACTAAAACTAGAGTATCTATTTAATAATTATGGGCTCTATATATTGATTTTTTTATCTATATCATCTGTTATTTTTAAATATTTAATTAATAACAATTACAATATAAGATATGGTTGGCATAAAGTTTTACTAAAAATATATTTTATAAAAAACGTCATAATGTTTGCTACATTAAGTAGATTTACACTTATCTTATCAGAATTAATTCGTGCTGGCATTCCAATAACTCAAGCGCTTGAGACCTCAGTATCTATGGTAGAGAATCTCCCTCTAAAAAACAAGCTCGCTTCTGTAAGATTTGCTGTAGAGAAGGGTTCTTCTTTACATGTAGGTTTAGAAGATACAAAACTTTTTGAAAATATAATTATCCAAATGATAAGCGCTGCAGAGGATAGTGGCACATTAGATACCATGACAGGAAAAGTTGCGGAGTATTATAAGATGAGATTTGATGCAGTAATTAATGGTTTATCAGAATCAATTGAGCCAGTTATGCTCTTTTTCATAGCAAGCATGGTTCTCTTGCTTGCTCTTGGAATATTTCTACCGATGTGGGATATAGGAAATGTTGTTATGGGTAGATAGAGAATCCTGTATTTGCAAACACAGCTTCTATGCTATATTTGTAAATACTTTTTGAACATCTTCATCATCTTCTAGCTTATCTATTATTCTCTCAATATCTGCTTGCTGCTGCTCTGTGAGCGATATTGGAGAAGTTGCCATTCTTTCCAAATTTGCTTTTATAATCTCAATCTTCATATCTTCTAACGCACTATTAAGTGAGCCAAAGTTTTTGTAGTCAGTAGAGATGATTACTACGCCATCTTCCTCTTCTATCTCTTCTAATCCAGCATCAATCAACTCCAACTCTAACTCTTCAAGGTCCATATTATCTTTTAATGCAAATTCAAAAATTGCTTTTCTATCAAACATAAACTCCAATGAGCCTTTTGTAAGCATCTCTGCACCATGTTTTGTTAATATATTTTTTACATTTGCAACTGTTCTTGTATTATTATCAGTCATACACTCTATAAAAAATTGAGCTCCATGTGGAGCTTTTGCTTCAAAACTAACCTCTAACATACTTGCTGTATCTTTTGAAGTTGCTCTTTTAATGGCTGCTTCAATATTGTCTTTTGGCATATTTTCAGCTTTTGCATTAATGATTGCTGTTCTTAATCTAGCATTCATATCAGGGTCGCTTCCGCCCTCTTTTGCTGCCATTGTAATAATTTTTCCAAGTTTTGGAAACAATTTTGACATTGCTCCCCATCTTTTTAATTTCGATGCTTTTCTATACTCAAAAGCTCTTCCCATACGCTTTCCCCTGACTATTATATATGCTTTAATCTATTTAGACTGATTTTAAAATCAAAAATGTATAATAGCATAATACAATCCAGTAGGAATTTAAATGCTCTCAAATTTTAAGATTAAAAATCATTTTTTTAATGCTTTTCGTGAACTTTTTGTTCATCATCATGGCTCACTAGATTTTAGAGCAAAAATATTTGCACTTATTATTTTAGCAAATGATGAGATTAAACCAGACAACTATACCATTGTTAAAAATATAGGCATGAGTATATATAAAAATGATGAGGAGAGGGCAAATTTGCTTCTGCTCTCAACAAAAGAAGTTGTTTCAAGAGTTAAGGAGCATAATAGCTTAGACATAGACACACTAATTGCAAACATTCAAAAAGAGCTGAAATTAACACCTAGATACGCTAAGAAAATAGATGTGGATTCTCTTGAAGCACTATTAAATATTTCACACAATAGCGATACTCTTGCTTATCAAAAAAGTATGGTAGCGTTTTTAAAATCTATAAAAGAGGAGACGCTTTCTGAGAAAAAATCACAAATAGCGCAAGATGAAGAGAATATTGAATCTAAATATTAAATAAATCTTTATCAAAAAAACTCTCTTTTGAGATATTTTTAAATGAGGCATTTAAACTTTTGAAGAGAGTTGGGAACTCTTGTTCCATTTTTAAGAGCATATCTTTTGTACTAGCTCTTGCATGGGGCATTTTTATATCAAATCTCATTGATGGACATGCCTCATCACCAATCGTCTCTATATTATTTTCACGAACAAACGCCTCTAACTGGCGTTCTCTCATCTCAATAAGAGGACGAATAACAATCACTCCTCTATCTGCCTTATACTTTGGAGCAAGGCTTCTAAGCTGACCATTATAGATAAAGTTCATAAAAAAACTCTCAGCTGCATCATCCATATGGTGACCAAGTGCTACTTTATTACATCCATATTTTTGGGCTGCACTATAGAGTGAGCCTCTTCTCATTCTTGAGAAAAAACTGCAAAAAGATGAATTTTTTCTTATCTTATCCTCTGCAATATCATAAATATTTGTATCGTAAACCTCATAATCAATCTTATGTTCTTTACAGTGAGCTTTTAATTTCTCATAGTTTTCACCCATCCCATAAGAGATTGTAACTGCAATAAACTCAAATTTAAATGGGGCGCGGCGTTGCTGCTCTTTTAATGCATGTATAAGTGTAAGTGAATCTTTACCACCACTTAGACCAACTAAAATCTTATCGCCCTCTTCTATTAAGTTAAACAGAGCATTTGTCTTACCAAGTTTTGACATAATTTTTTTAGATATTATTATTGACATATTAAGCTCACTTTTTTTGAGCATGAACTCTATGCTTAGAGGAGTTTAGGATTAAGAGTTTGTTCATTTTATATCTTGTAATGGAAGAGCCACAAGCTCATCAACCATTTTCATAATAAACTCTGCACTCTCTTTTGCACTACTCTCTAAAAACTCATCAAAACTAAAACTAGCATCCATATCAGCAGCATCACTAATTGATCGAAGAATAAAAAAAGGAATATTTAGTGCGTTACAGACAACCCCAACACTTCCGCCTTCCATTTCAAGAGCATCTGCACCAAATGTTGTTCCTATCCAATTTTTTCGCTCCTCGTTTGCTACAAACTGATCTCCAGTTGCAATAATTCCCTCTTGAACGCTCTTACCCATCTCTAGGGCAACCTTTTTACTTAGTTCAATCATATCTTTATCAGCTTCAACAAACACAGATCCCTCAGGCACATAACCATAAGGATGCCCAAAAGCAGTGATATCTAAATCATGTTGAGACAGTTTTGTAGCAACTATAAGATCTCCAACTTTTAAATTAGTTGATATTGCTCCAGCAACTCCTGAAAAAAGTAACTTTGTAGCTCCAAAATGTTCTATCATTGTTGCTGCACTGAGCGCTGAGAAGACCTTTCCAATTTTACTATAAGCAATAACAAGTTCAACTCCTTGGTATGTTGCTTCATAGTACTTATTTCCTGCATAAGATGTACTCTTGTACGAACCTATTTTTTCTAATATCGGAGAAATTTCCTCAGGCATTGCGCCCATTATCGCTATTTTCATATTTATCCTTAAATGTCTTGAGTATTTTTTATATCATGATAGTTTATGCAAAATCTTTCTACTCTTATTAACCATACGACACTCAATCCCAATTTTTTATATTTACATGTAGCATAACAGGGTAATATACTGCAAATTTGAATGATTTAATTTAGGTGTTATTTAGAAATTTGCTCAACTACTTCAAGTAAAGATTTCATATCTGAAATGGTATATGTCTCAAGATCTGGTGCAATTCTTTTATTTAACCCTTTTAGAGTAGCGCCATTTCCAAATTCTATAGCAATATCAACCTTGGAAACTATCTCTAAAATTGATTGCTTATACATAACTGGTTTTATCAACTGTTCTGTTAAAAGTTTTATTGCTTCATCTTTAGTGCTGTAAGGTTTTGTTGTAACATTTGAGATAACTGGAGCTTCAAAATTATCATGTATCATGCTCTGCATCAAGCTCTCTAGAGGAATTTGTGCAGGTGAGAGAAGTTCGCAATGACTTGCTACTGACATGTTTAATAATAGTGCTCTTTTTGCACCAGCATCCTTAAATGTCTGCTCTAGTGAAGCTAAATCATTTTTCATGCCAGCTACGACAAGCTGTCCATCTTGATTATAGTTTGCTGGCCAAACTTTTTTGCCATCTTTTTGAGCATCACTGCAAATTGTCTCAACACTTTTATCATCAAGACCCATAACAACCATCATCCCAGCTTCAATATCTGTACATGCGTCTTGCATAAGCTGCCCACGTCTATGTACAAGCTCAACAGCATCTACATATTCTATCGCCCCACTTGCACATAGTGCTGAAAATTCACCTAGTGAGTGCCCTAAAAATAACTCTGCTTTGATATCTGGACACTTATCTTTAAATAGACGATAAGCTATCATTTGAATAAGAAGTATAGCTGGCTGTGTATAAGCAGTCTGTCCAAGTAAATCATGTTCGCCAAATATTAACTCATCGAAATTAAGACCAACTCTTTTTCCAGCTTCCTCAAACATCTCTTTTGCTAACTCCGAATTTTCATAAAAATCCTTACCCATTCCAGTGGCTTGAGACCCCTGACCCGCAAAAATCATAGCTATTTTTTTCATATGTACCCTTTATAAGTATTTACTATTTTCAGATATTTTTTTTCTCAATGTATTTCTATTTAAACCAAGCTTATCTGAGAGCTGTAGTTGTGATTTAAATTTATGAAGTCCTGCTTTAATAAGCGGTACTTCATAAATGTGTAAAAAGTTTTTATAGTCACTATTTGAACCAAGTTTTTCAAAAAAATAGTTCTCTATTATATTCATCAATTCATTCTCATTAATGTTTTGAAGCAAATATTGTATCATTATCTGCTTTTTCAATGAGTATGAATTTCTACTTAAATCAGGTTTAATATCATTTATATTTAATGTTTTAGATAAGCCAAAAAGAGAAGTTGCCTCATTAATATATCTATTTATTAAAAAAGCAACATCTTCTGGTCTCTCTCTTAATGAGGGAATATCAAGTTTAATACTAAAAATTTTATCTATTATATCGTTCTTAAATGAGCTTGACGCAGTCGCAATTACTCTAATATTGTTAATTATAATAAGCTCTAAAATTTTTTTGATATTTGGTGAATTTTCCAAATTAGCAATGATAACACTATCTACACTCTCAAGAGCAATTAGCAATGCATCATAATCTGATGCATCAAAAACAGGTGCTTCTGGAAGTATATAGCTTGCTAATGTCTTTTTTCCAACGCCTATTTCTCCAATAACAAGAGCGTTAACACTAAGTGTTTTTAAAAGAGTAGCTGTTTTAAACGCTTGTGCCCATGAAGCAGACGTTGCTATATTTTTAGCATCCACAACCAGTGCCACTGTCAGTGCCACAACAATCATCATGTTGATTTTCTGCTGGAATACCACTCATCAACTCTTCTGCAGACGCCTCTCTTATGTTATTTACTATAACAAGAAAAGACAACTCTTTTCCAGCCAAAGGATGATTAAAATCTATAATAACATTTTCATTTCCTATCTCTTGGACTACAACTTGAACAGTACCACCATCCTCGCCTTGCCCATAAAGAGTCATTCCAACTTCTAAATCAATTCCTGCAAATTGATCTTTTGGAACTTCTTGCTTTGCTGCTGCGTCATATTCGCCATAAGCATCTTCAGCTTTTACCACCACATCTGCTTTATCACCAATAGACATATTAGTTATTGCGCTTTCTAAACCAGGAATAATTTGACCTCTTCCATACATAAAAACAAGTGGTAACCCACCAATATTACTATCTACTACTTTAGTTCCATCATTTACTTCGTACTCTATCGATACGATTTGATCTTTTTGTATTGCCATACCATGTGCCTTTAATTTGTTTTGTAGATTTTATCTAACTATTATTTTATTGAGCTTAATTTCTTTTTTGCGATACCTGCTTGAGAACTATCTGGATATTGACTTTTCACAGCATTATAAAATATTTCAGCATTTTTTTTATCTCCACTTTTCTCCATAGATATTGCGGTATGAAGAAGCAGTGTAGGCATGTAAGAGGCTTTGTCATAAAGGGTAGCACTTTTTTTAAAGTAAGCTAATGCCTCGGAATAGTTGTTTTGATAATACTCAATCTCTCCAACCATATAGTGAGAATAAGCTGGTTTATAGTTTTTTGAAATAAGTTCTTTATAGAGTTCACTTGACTCTTTATATAGCTTTTTATCATAAAACTCTTTTGCTTTTGTATCTATCTCTGTATTAGAGAGTTCTTTATTTTGTGTAGCTTTTGGTTTTGTTGTTATTGTCGTTGCATTTAGCTCTTTTGCTATAAGATCTTTAAACTTATTAACATCACTTACCAATGAATTGAACTCATTTTTAGTAACGTATGTTTTATTAATTACATCAATAAGCTTAGAGATCTCAGCGAGTTGAAGATTTATTTTTTCAATATCTTTAGCGTTTACTTGAATTGAGTCTATGACTCGTTTATCGTATTCACTTTTATTATCTCTTTGAAGAAGTGACTCCTCTTCATATGACTTAAGTTTTAGTTTATTTTCACGACTTGCTGCACTAATTGCTTCAATAATAGTTTGAAGTCCATCAATTCTTTCTCTTAAAGAATCAACTTCATTCGCTTGATTATTGCTTTTTACAACAACTTTTTGAAGATTTTTTTTTGTTTCAAGTAGTGTTGCCTCAGTAGAAGAGAGGCCATAAGGATTTGGATTATTTAAGTCGCCAGCACCGAACGCAGATGGTTCGGCACTAAACAAGTGTGCTTGTAAGACTATTGCCAATAAAGCAACTATTTTACTATTATTCATCTATTAAGGTAAAAGTTTAAAGTCAACTCTACGATTTTCTGCCCAGCACTCTTTTGTTTTATCTGTACAAGTAGGATTGCTCTCACCAAAACTTACCATAGAAATACGATTTGCATCAACGCCCTCTGCAACTAAAGCTTTTTTAACGCTCTCTGCTCTTTTTAAACCTAAAGCGAAGTTATACTCATCACTGCCCCACTCATCACAATTGCCTTCAAGTTTCAGTTGAAATTTACTTGCACTTGATTTTGCAACTGATGCATCTGTTGAAAGATTTGCTTGCATATCAGCTTTAATATTAAACTTGTCAAAATCGAAATAGATTGTTTTTAACTCTTTTTCAATTCTTGCCATATATTCAGCTGCAGTTTCTGTATTACTAGAAGTTGGAGCCTTTACAGACGAAGCAGATTTTGCTGGAGCAGCTTGTTCAGCAACAGCACCATCATTTGCATCAACTTGAGGATCTTTATCTCCACATCCACTTAAAACCAAAAGAGCCGCAACGGCACTTGCTAAAACTATACTTTTCATTTTTTACTACCTTATGTTATATTTGCGCAATTATACCAAAATAAAATTAAATTTTATATATAATAAATATAATTACCAATCAATTGATTGGATTTTTCCAAATTGTAACGGAAAAAGATAGTTCTTATTGTGGTTCAATCTTATAATCCCTACCGAACTTTGTGATTGATAATTCTTTACAAAAATAACTGCATCACCATCTACAGAAAATTTTGGAAACTCATTTACACCAACAGCGGTAAGCCTTCTTACAAAGTCACTCTCCATTGAAACTAAGTGTAAATTAAATGTATTGTTTGAAAAAGAGTCGGAACTCTCTCTTGCTTTATAAACCACATATTTACCATGAACACTACATGCTGAATTGCTTTTTCCATAATAAACTATCTGCTCAACACTACCAGATTTTATATTTAAAGAAAATACATTTGGATACCCTAATCTATCTGAAACAAAAATCACACTATCATCACCCATAAATTGTCCACCAACATCTATTCCACCATAATTAGTCAGTTTTTTTGTATTTTGTGTTTTAATATCATATAAAAAAATATCTGGTTGACCATTTGGTGCCATAGTAAATAGTAGTTTTGATCCATCTTCATTTATATCAGAACATATCATCATTCCATCTGATGATTTTATGACTTTGCTTTTTCCAGTTTTTAAATCTAGATATTTTAGTGTTGGTTTAGTTTCATTAAGAGAAGTGTAATAAAAAGCGCTTTGCTCCTTGTTTGCCCATTTAGGAAAAAGATTAAATCCACCCTTTACTATTACATGTTGATATGTTAAAGTGTAATCTGTCACAACTAGTTCACTTCTTTGTGGAGATAACATTCTTGAAAAAATTACTTTTCTTTTTATCCATTCAATTGGACTCTCTCCCATAAAACTATTTATATCATACGCAATTGTGTGAGCCACAAACATGTATATGTCTGAACTGTTTACTTTAT
This sequence comes from Sulfurimonas denitrificans DSM 1251, assembly GCF_000012965.1. Lineage (NCBI taxonomy): Bacteria > Pseudomonadati > Campylobacterota > Epsilonproteobacteria > Campylobacterales > Sulfurimonadaceae > Sulfurimonas > Sulfurimonas denitrificans. Next base: position 1,467,060 of record NC_007575.1, read on the forward strand.
AATTTTTGTTAAAAACAATACTGCCTTCTTTATTAAAAAGTTTTATATCAACATTTAAAGCGCTGTTATCATCTTGACTTAACTTGTATCTTAGTACATAATTCATATTTTTATTTTCAACAAGAACACTACTTGCATCAAAATTAACATCTCTTTGAACTTTATCTACATTAAAAATTGAAAGAACGTTTAAGTCAGCAACAACTGTTTTAAAAAATTTAGCCTTAAAAGTTGAATCATAGCTTACAGATGCATCTTCAAGAGCAATGGAAGGTAGAGTGTCAGCTTTTTTTACAACATCTATAGTTGCATCATTCGCAAACATAGAGACAATAACAAATAGAATTGAAACAATAATTTTCAAAGCTTACTCCTGTGAAATTAAATTTATTTTATAAGTACCAGATTTATTATCAGGATTTTTTGGAAAAAGAACGTTTGTTAATCTTCCTTTTATTTTGTCACATTCACTATTAAAACTATCACTATCAGAATATGTAAGTATTCTAAAATCAATAACTTTCCCAAATGAATCAAGTTCTATGACAGCTTTTACCATCTTACCTTGAGAGTTCTCTGGCGGCGTAAAATATTGATAAACAATTGCTTGAATTTTAGCAAAATATTCATTTACTTCCGATCCAGTCGAACTTTTAGAATCTTTTTCGGCTTTATCTTTACTATTTACTTTTTCAATTTTACTACTAACTGATTCAACTTTATTTTCTGTAGATTTTAAACTTTTTTTGGACAACTCTTGCATAACTCTTTTGTCTATCTCTTTTTCTATTTTTTTGTCCTCTTTTTTTATATCTTTAGTCCATATCTGGCTAAATAAATTATCTATATTTATCTCTTTTTTTTGAGGTGTCATTTCCGTTTTTTCTTGTTCTTCTTCTTTTACAACTGGCTTTTCAATCTCTTTTACAATAGGCGCATCAACAGCTTTTTTTACATTAGTTGATTGAACATTTACCATATCTAAAGAGACAGATACAAAATCATCTTTTTTCAGTGCGTAACTTTTTACATCTTTTGACATAATTATAGCTATAAAAAAAATAGCTATAAAAAAAGTAAAAAGAGATAGTGATATAAAACCACTAATATAAAAATAGGAGTCTTTATTAACCATTAGTTGCTAATGAAACCTCAATAAAACCAGCTTGTTTTACAGCTGCAAGAACAGACATTACAACACCATAATCCAAACTCTTATCCGCACTTATTAAAACAGTGGCTTTTAAATCTAACTGTTTCGAATATAGAAAAAAATTATCTAAAAAAGCATTGAATTGAAAATTATCTTTATTTACTTTTAAATTTTTATCTTTATCTATAGTAATGTGAACAGGCGGTATTTTTGATAATGATTTTGTTTTTGAACTCTGAGGAAGGTTTATTTTTTCTTCATATATCATATTTGGCGCTATTACCATCATGATAGCCAAGAGTACTAACATTACGTCCACCAAAGGAGTAATGTTTAATTCAGGTTTTTCATCCCAATTATATGCCATGTATTACACTTTTCTTGCAAGAATAGCATCGCTTTGCATCTCAAGAAAGCTAATTAATTCAAAAGATTTTCTCTTAAGTATCTGATGATATGTATATGAAAAAATAGCAACAAAAATACCTGCAGCTGTTGCTACAAGTGCATCGGAGACTCCAGCTGCAATAACTGACATGCCGCCACTACTTTGCCCAATGTGCGTGAATGTATCCAAAATTGAAACAACAGTTCCAAAGAGCCCAATAAAAGGAGTAGTAGATGCGAATACAGAAAGAACTGAGAGTCCTTTTGTTGCCTCTTTTGTTGCAGCTTGCAATCCTAATGACAATATATCTTTATTAATATTTGAACTAGATCTCAAAAAATTATTTAAGTATGATTGCGGACTTACAACAGAAGCTCCCATAAGAAGACTCTCAAGAGATCTATTCTCAATTTCAAGCCAACTATTAATAGATAGGTATCTGTAGAAAAATACCCAATTTAAGACTATAAAATATATAGCTAAAAGGGCTAAAACACCCAGCGTAACTGGATGGCTTTTTATATAAAAATCAATAATTTCGTTAATCATTGTATTTACAGTAAATTTTGAGCAGCCGACTCTAATCTTGCAGTAACAGTAGCTATTGCAGGGTTATTATCTTTTATAGATTCAATAAGTTCTTTAGCATCGTTCAGAGCTTTTGCAACGGCGCTTTCGCTATCACCACGAATTGCTACTGCACCCTCAACTAATACTATGACTTTTTTCTCATCAACTTCGACTACGCCCCAGTTGATAAGAACTGATTCGACTGATTTATCTTCTTTCTCTATATCAATTACACCAGCTTCAAGCAGTGTAATTAATGAAGAGTGTTCTGCTAGAACACCAAACTCACCCTCTTCTCCAGGAAGAGTTACGCTAAGGGCTTCACCATTATAGATTACGCCATTAGGAGTTAGGATTTCAAGTTTTAACTTACTCATATCAGTCCTTTATGAATTACTTCATTTTCTGAGCTTTTTCAATCGCCTCATCAATACCACCAACCATGTAGAAAGAACCTTCTGGCATGTGGTCGCACTCACCACTAAGAATCATTTTAAAACCCTTAATAGTATCAGCTAAAGAAACGTATTTACCTGGAGAACCAGTGAAAACTTCAGCAACAAAGAAAGGTTGCGATAAGAACTTCTCAATTTTACGAGCGCGTTCTACAATGTTTTTATCATCTTCACTAAGCTCATCCATACCAAGAATTGCAATAATATCTTGTAAATCTTTATATTTTTGAAGTGTTTGTTGAACTCCACGTGCGACATTATAATGCTCCTCACCCAAAATTTGCGGATCAAGTAATCTTGAAGATGAATCCAGCGGATCAACTGCAGGATAGATACCTTTTTCAGCAATTTTACGGTTAAGAACTGTTGTTGCATCTAAATGAGCAAAAACAGAAGCTGGAGCAGGGTCAGTTAAGTCATCCGCTGGTACATAAACAGCTTGAACAGAAGTAATTGAACCATTTTTAGTCGATGTAATTCTATCTTGCAAAGCACCCATTTCACGAGCTAGTGTTGGTTGGTAACCAACAGCTGAAGGGATACGACCAAGAAGCGCAGACATCTCTGAACCTGATTGAGCAAAACGGAAGATATTATCAACGAACATTAATACATCTAGACCTTTTTCATCTCTAAAGTATTCAGCCATTGTAAGACCAGTCAATGCAATACGGTTACGTGCTCCTGGAGGCTCACTCATTTGACCATAGCAGAGTGCAACTTTGTCAAGTACGTTAGAGTCCTTCATCTCATGATAAAGGTCATTACCTTCACGAGTTCTCTCACCAACACCAGCAAATACAGATAGACCATCATGACCCATTGCAACGTTGTGGATAAGTTCCATTATAATAACTGTTTTACCAACACCAGCACCGCCAAATAGTCCAACTTTACCACCTTTTGAGTAAGGTGCTAACAAGTCAACAACTTTGATACCTGTTTCAAACATCTCTGTTGTAGTTGATTGCTCAACTAAAGCGGGAGGCTGACGGTGGATTGACCACATTGGAGCATCAGTTACTTGTTCACCATCATCAATAGTTTCACCAATTACATTGAAAATACGTCCAAGCACTTTCTCTCCAACTGGGACTTTTATAGGAGAACCTGTAGCAGTTGCATTCATTCCACGAACTAAACCTTCACTCATATCCATTGCTATCGTTCTAACACGACCATCACCTAAGTGTGCTGCAACTTCAAGTACTAAACGTGTTTGTGTACCTTCTAAATTTATATTAACTTCAATTGCTTCATTAATTATCGGAAGATAACCATCAAAATCAACGTCAACAACCGGGCCCATAACCTGGCTAATTTTACCAATCATATTCTTCTCCATTATTTCATAGACTCCACACCACTTATTATCTCAATAAGCTCAGTAGTAATAGCTGCTTGTCTAGCTTTATTAAATTGTACATTTAATGACTTAACCATCTCTTTAGCATTATTTGTTGCTGTATCCATTGCTTGCATTCTAGCACTATGCTCAGCTGCAACAGAATCAATTAATGAATAATACATAGCATATTGCGCATATCTATTCACCAAAGAATCCAGCATCTTCTCTTCATCTTGAGCTTCAACTTCTAACATTGATTTTTCTGGTTCATCACATTCGTATAGAGTTGCATCTACAGGAAATATTTTACTTACATGTAACTCTTGCGTTATCATGTTTTTATAACCATTATAAACAAGGTAAAGAGCATCTATTTTTCCATCTTTAAAATCTTCTATAGAAGATAAGATGAACTCATCAGATTTCTCTTTATCAGGCTTTGAACTAAGATTTGAGACTGAATCAAAAAGTTCTACCTCATTGTATTTAAAAAATTCAACACCTTTTTTACCGATTCCACGTAAACGTACTTTTACATTTTTTGCTTTATACTCTGATAATAATTTTTTAACAGCTTTAATAGTTTGAATATTAAATCCACCGCACAAACCTTTATCAGCAGTTACAAAAATAATGTCAACAGTTTTTGGGTCTTCAATCTTGCTAAAACAACGATTGTCAATTCCTCCAACTTTATTACATCTAATACGTCCAGCAATTTCGGCAATTACCTGATTCATTTTTGCAGCATACAGACGAGAGCGTTTAGCAAGCTCCTCAGCACGACGAAGCTTTGCAGTTGATACAAGCTTCATTGCGCGAGTCGTCTTTTGAGTGTTAGAAACACTCTTAATCTGTCTTTGAATATCTTTCAAGTTTGCCATAAATTATCCTTAAGCTACTATAAAGCTAGCTTTGAACTCTTCAAGTGCTTTTTTCATTAATGCGTTAGTATTATCATCTACTTTAGAAGTACTTCTAATATTTTCAAAGATTTGAGGATAAGATGCTTCAATAAATGGATACAACTCAGCTTCAAAACGAACAACGTTTGATGGTGCCATATCATCAAAGAAACCTTCATTACCTGCAAAAATAATCAACACTTGTTTCTCAACAGATAGTGGAGAAAAAGGTGGTTGTTTTAGAACTTCAACCATTCTTTGTCCACGCTCAAGCTGCTTACGTGATGTCTCATCAAGGTCAGATGCAAACTGAGCAAATGCTTGTAATTCACGATATTGAGCAAGGTCAAGTCTAAGTGTTCCTGCAACTTGTTTAGTAGCTTTAATTTGAGCAGCACCACCAACACGAGATACAGAAAGACCAACGTTAATCGCTGGACGCACACCTGAGTTAAATAGTTCAGTCTCTAAAAATATCTGACCATCAGTAATAGAAATTACGTTTGTTGGAATATAAGCAGAAACGTCACCAGCTTGTGTTTCGATGATTGGTAGCGCAGTTAAAGAACCAGCACCTCTCTCATCAGAAACTTTTGCAGCTCTCTCTAATAGACGAGAGTGGATATAAAAAACGTCGCCAGGATAAGCTTCACGACCTGGAGGGCGACGAAGAATAAGCGACATCTCACGGTAAGCAACTGCATGTTTACTTAAATCGTCATAAACGATTAAACCATGTCTTGCATTATCACGGAAGTACTCACCCATTGTAACACCCGTATAAGGAGCTAAAAATTGAAGAGCAGCAGCTTCAGCAGCCGTTGAAGACACAACAATTGTGTACTCCATTGCGCCATGATCTTCTAAACGACGGATTATTTGTGCAACAGTTGACTCTTTTTGTCCAACAGCAACATAAATACACACAACACCATTACCTTTTTGATTAATAATAGCATCAAGAGCAACAGTTGTTTTACCAGTTTGTCTATCACCAATAATAAGCTCTCTTTGACCTCTACCGATTGGAACTAGAGCATCAATAGCTTTAATACCCGTTGCTAAAGGTTCATGAACTGATTTACGTGCCATAATACCAGGAGCTTTCTCTTCAACGAAACGAGTTTCAGTTGTTTCAATCGGACCTTTTCCGTCAATTGGCTCACCAAGTGCATTTACAACACGCCCAAGGAGTGCGTCACCAACTGGAACACGAAGAAGTCGACCTAATCTTTTTACAGACATACCCTCTTTTAATAATGGGCCTGGTCCAAGGATAACAACACCTACAGTGCTTTCCTCAAGGTTCATAACTAAACCTCTCGTTCCCTCCTCAAACTCTACCATTTCTCCTGCCATAACATTGCTTAGTCCGTAAACTTGCGCAACACCATCTGCATATGAAACGATTTTACCTGTCTCGTTTATATCAACACTTAGTTCAAAGTTGTCAATACGCTCTTTGATTATTGAGCTGATTTCATCAGCTTGAATTTTTGCTACCACTACACGTCTCCTCTCGTTGAAAGTTAAATTGCTTTTATAATATGTTCTATCATTTGAGTATTGATTCTTGCTTTTGAGAAACTAATCTCAACACCAAGATCTTCAACATCTACTTTAATACCATTGAAATTATCTTTTACAAATTTCAATGATATTTTAGAATTAAATCTACTACCTAATCCATTGCCTAAATCTTCCATAACTTTTGAATCAACAACGCTGTCACTATATACGACTCCGCTGTAAACTCTGTTCGTTTTTGCTATATCTTTTCTCATAACTTCTGCAATTGCAGGTATTATTTCGATACGATTATGCTCAGCAAGTAGTTTAATTAAATTTTCAACTTCTTTATAACCAGCCGACTTAACTGCTGCTAATAAAATTTCTGATTTTTGATCTCTACTTACATCTGGGTTATTAATAATTTGAATAAATTTCTTATCATTAAAAGCTTCAGACAATATAGAGAATATCAAAGCTATTTCTCGCATTGATTCTGCATTAGACCCTTGCTTAATAGCTTTGAGATATCTCTTTGCAATCAACTCTTCCATTATGCCACCTTCTTTAAGATAACATTAGCCATAGCTTCTTTGTCAAAAGAGTCATCACTCTGACTTAAGACTTCACCAAGTATGTTTTCAACGACACTTCTAACCATTTTTCTCTGTTCAAATTCCATAAGCGCAGCTTGCTGTTTTATCATTACTTCGATATCATCATCACACTGTGCCATAATTGTGTCATTTAAAACTTTGTTCTCTTTTTTTGAACTTACTACTAAATCAGTAGCAAATTTTTCAGCCGCTACCACTTTAGAAAGTACTTCTTTTTTAAGAGAAGCAGACTCTTTTAACTTATCTTGAACTTTTTTCATCTCATCGGCAATAGAGTTGCTTCTTGATGCAAAATAGTTCTTCGCCGGTTCTGCAACTAGATACCAGATAAGTCCAGCAAACAGTAAAAAGTTAACCGTTCTTTGGACAATATCAGTCTCTGCATTACCACTAGATGCCAATGCATATGTTGATATCATTAGCATAAATACTAAAATTCTACTCACACGACATCCTTATATTTGACTAAATTTAGCTTTTACAGCTTCTTTGAACAGTGGCATTTGTGATTTTAAATCACCACTTAACTGCTCACGAGTACGAGCTAGTAACTGCTCAAATTCTAAATACTGACTAGCTAATTCAGCACGTTTTGCTTCTAATTTACTCTCTGCCAACTCTTTAGCATCCGCAATAACTTTTTCTCTCAGGGCCGAAGCTTCCAATTTAGCACTTACAATTATTGATTTAGCTTTTGATTCAAGTTCATTGATTTCATCATCATTAGAACCTACTTTTTCTAGGTCTTTTTTGATGTCTTCATCTCTTTTATTCATGTAAGCAAATAATGGATTGTAAAGCCAACTGTTTAGAACGGCAATAAGAGTAAGAAACACGATTAATGTAGCTACAAGCAGTATCGGATTTATATCTAACATAGCACCTCCTAAAAGTTGCGTGATTATACTATTTTAAAATTAAAAGAATTGTTAAACTGATAAAATTTTTAAATTATTTTTATATTATTTATTAATAATGTTTAAAATATTCTACAACATAAATTTATTTTGATATGTTTTGTAGAAATAGCTCCAATTGTAGTTCGTTCTTAAACTCAATTGTTAAATTTTTATTTGAACTTTTTGCTATAAATCCAAGCTGAAGCAATCTATCTTTTATAGCTTTAAAATCATATAAAGTTACTTCACTTTCTTTTTTTGTTTCATTATTATTATTTTTCATACTCTTAATAACCGTTTCAACTTCTCTAACACTTAGTTTTTGTCCAATAATAGAGTTTACGATAAGTTGCTGCTGCTTTTCATCAAGTCCAACTAAAACTTTTGCGTGGCCTGTTGTGATTTTTTTCTCAATAAGAGCTCTTTGAGTTTTTTGCGAAAGTTGCAGAAGTCTGATGGTATTTGTAATGTGCGTTCTACTTTTATGTATTTTTGTAGATAGCTCTTCTTGTGTAATGTTGTGAAGTTTAATAAGTTCACCATATGCATGTGCGAGTTCAATAGAGTTAAGCTCATCTCTTTGAATATTTTCAATAAGTGCAAACTGTCTCATCTTCTGTTCATCACTGTTTAAAACAATCGCACGAATTGTTTTTAATTTTGCCAATTTTGATGCACGAAGTCTTCTCTCTCCAGCAATTAAAACATAGCCATCAACATCTTCAGTTACTATAATTGGTTGGATAAGTCCATCATTTTTTATAGACTCTCCAAGTTCAAAAAGTGAACTCTCTTCAAAGTGTTTTCTTGGTTGATATGGATTTGGTCTTATATCTTTAAGAGGGATTTCTACAATTGAGTCCTTTTGAGGAACCTCATTTTCATAAGCTTCATCAATTTCACCTAAAAGTTCACCCAATCCTCTGCCTAATCTTTGTGTCTTCATACTTTCATAATCGCTTGTGCTAAATTTTGATAAGAGACAGATCCCATCGATTTTACATCATATAAAATTGCAGGTTTCCCAAATGATGGAGATTCTGCTAACTTAACATTTCTAGGAACTACTATAATCTCTCCATCCATATCTTTAAAAAGTTTAGCGCTAAAATGTTGTCTTAAATCAGCAAAAACTTGCTTTGATAGATTGTTTTGAGCACTAAACATGGTTGGTAGGAAACCTCTAATAACTAACTTCTGATTGATTGATTTTCTAACTAACTTTACAGTATTTAAAAGCTGTGCTAATCCTTCAAGTGCAAAAAATTCGCATTGAATTGGAATGATTACAGAATTTGAAGCTGAGAGCGCATTTATTGTCATTGGACCCAATGCTGGTGGAGAATCTATAATAATATAGTCATAATCTTTTAAAACACTAGATATTGCTTTTTTTAGTAACAGCTCACGACCTTTTGAATTTTGCGCATCATAATACTCTTTTTCTATACCAACCAAACCAATATTTGATGGTGCTAAGTGCAGAGTTGGAAGTTCTGATTTTAAGATAATATCTTTTAATTTTTTTGTGCCTATTAGTACATGGTATATATTAAACTCATAATCATTTCTGTGAAAACCTAATGAAGTTGTAGCATTTGCCTGAGGGTCTGAGTCAATTAAAAGCACTTTTTTTTCTGCTACGGCAAGTGATGCAGCTAAGTTTACAGCAGTAGTCGTTTTACCAACGCCGCCCTTTTGGTTTGCAATTACAATCACTTCACTCATCGTCTGCTATATATCCTCTCGCCGTTGATTACAATTGAGCCATCATCTTGCAATGTGACATTACCTAAAGAAATTATTAAATTTTTATCATGCGTGTAAAAGTTTTGATTCTTGTCAAATTCTAACTTATATTTACTAAAAACTTGCTTCCATAAGCTCTTTTTTTTGATATTAATAAAATATCTCTCTAAAAGAAAATCTCTTTTTAAAACAATATCTAACTTTGTAAAACCTTCTGGTGATTCAACTATATTCAATCCGACGCCACAAACGACGTTATCTTTAACTATATTTGTAATCATGCCGCCAATTTTCTTTTCACATATATATAAATCATTTGGCCATTTAAGCCAAATTTTTGAGCCAAGTTCTTCTAATGTCTCTTTTAGTATATAGGAAAAATATATAGATGCCGACTCTAATTTCAAATCTGTTGGCAATTCGCTAAATGGAATTGCAAATGATAAAAAAAGATTGTTTTTTATAGAGTCCCACTTATTATCTCTACTACCAACGCCATCTGTTTGAACATCAGCTACAACAGCATAAGGAAGAGAAACCTCTTCTTTTAAAATTAACTCTTTTAAATATTTCTGCGTTGAATCAACGCACTCAAGATAGAGTATCTGCAATATTTAATCTTTTTCCATTTATATAAGAGAGCGCTGACATCTCATTTTTTGACTCTGGCTGTAGCGTTATCACTTTTATACTCCCTTTTTTACATCCAACTATAATGCTATCTTTTTGAATATCTAAGATTCTACCAGACTCATTTTGACTCTCTTTTTCGAACAACTCAATCTTTTTTAACTTTAATCCTGATGTCAAATAGATACCTGGCCATGGAGTAAATGCGCGATATTTATTAAATATAGCAGTAGCGTTATCAAACTCTACCTCACCATCTTGTTTGGTTATTTTTTTACAATGTGAAGATAGTGAATCATCTTGTATTTTTGGCGTATATTGCACAAAGTTTTCTAGTACATCTATAGTCAAATCAGATGCAACTTCAGTAAGTCTTGAAAAAAGGGATTCTGACATCTCATCTGCATCTACCTCTATCTCTTTGATTTTTAAAATATCACCAGTATCAAGCCCCTCATTCATAAGCATTGCAGTTACACCTGTTTTAACATCGCCATGGAGGAGAGTTTGCTGGATTGGACTTGCGCCTCTGTAATGAGGCAAAATAGATGCATGTAGATTTATGCAAGGAGCGTGTTTTAGTATCTCAAGTGGTAGTATCTGACCATAAGCAGCTACAACTATATAATCACACTCTATGCTTGTAACCTCTGCTACAGTCTCTTTATCTCTAAGTCTGCTTGGCTGAGAAATTGCAATACCATATTTGAGTGCTATATTTTTTGCAGCTGGAGGAGTTAAGATTTTTTTGCGCCCTACTGGCTTATCAGGCTGTGTGTAAAGAGCTACTACTTCTATATTTTTTGTATTTAATAATTTTTCTAATATATGAGCTGCATAATCGGGTGTCCCCATGAAAATGATTTTCATTAATTACTACATGTAAAGAGAGTTCCGCCTGTGTGATTGCCCTCTAACATCAAGCTTTTTATATCATCTAAATTGTATCCGCTTGTAAGAACCATATCTATTTTATTATTCAAAAGATAGTTAGCGGCTTTTAGCTTTGTTAAAATTCCACCCGTTGCAAAAGCTCCATGAGGAGTTGCATCTTTTTCAAGCTCATCTGCATCAACACTATTTACAGTTTTTAAAGCCTTTGCATCTGAGAATTTTCTTGGATCTTTATCATAGTAAGCATCTATGTCGGAGAGAATTATCAGCAAATCTGAATCTGTATATTTTGCTACATAGGCTGATAGTTGATCATTATCTCCAACTACTAACTCTTTTGTAGTTGTCGCATCATTCTCGTTTATAATGGGAATAACTCCATTTGATAAAAGTGTATCAACTGTATCTTTGATTTTTCTGCTCTCATCTTCCATTTTAAAATTTGCTGCAGTTACTAAAACCTGAGCTGTTAAAATACCATGCGTAGCAAATTTTTTAGCGTATTTTTTCATAAGTATTGGTTGTCCGATAGAGGCTAGTGCTTGTTTATTTTGTAATATACTTCTATCTAACTTTAGTGCTGTATATCCAGCAGCAACGGCACCAGATGAAACAAGTATCACTTCAGAGCTTTTTCTAAGTTCAACCAAGAAATCAACTAAATTTCTCATCCTCTGTAATGCTATCGCATCATTTTCTGTTAGTACTGCGCTTCCAACTTTAACAACAACTCTTTTCATTTTTTTATCTCTATATTTTAAAAATCAACTACTTACTATAAATTCTATTTGTTTGAACTAGGTTAAATAGTGCATGTTTTAGAGGGTCAATATTTTTGTTTGTCGCAGATGAGATTGGCATAACAAAATATGGAATCTCTCTGTCATATCCAAGAGTCTCATCTGCACTATCTTGAATAAAATATGGAAGATTTTTATCAAAATTAAGATTACTGTTGCTAGTAGCCTTTACTCCTACAATTTCCATAAAACTATTTACCAAATCATTAATTTCATCTTGAGCAACAGCATCTGCTCTTGTTAATGCGATTGCATATTTGCTACTTCCAAGTTTATCTGAAAATGCTCCGACTTCTGCTTTTAGTGTTTCTATCTGCTCTTTTAAATCTCTATATGAAGCTAAATCTACCATAAAGAGTAGTATCTGAGTTCTCTCAATATGTCTTAAAAACTCTATACCAAGACCTTTGCCCTCATGAGCTCCGCCAATAATTCCAGGAATATCTGCCATAATAAATGATTCAAAATCACCTATGTTAACTTGACCTAACTTTGGAGTAAGTGTTGTAAATTCATAGTTTGCAATCTCTGGACGCGCATTTGATACTGTTGAGATAAGTGTTGATTTTCCTACGTTTGGAAAACCAACCAATCCAACATCCGCTATAAGCTTAAGGTCTAATTTTATTCTTCTAGTCTCGCCTTTTTCGCCAGGTTGAGCGTATGTTGGTCTTTGGTTTGTAGATGACTTAAAGTGAGTGTTTCCAAGCCCACCTCTTCCGCCGCTAATGAAAAGTTCTTCTTGCCCGTCTATGAGCATATCAAACAAAACTTCTTCACTGTCCATATCTATAATCTGTGTACCAGGTGGAACAATAATTACTTTTTTAACACCTGATTTTCCAGACATATTTGAGCTCTCGCCTGGAGCACCATTATCTGCTTTTATATGCATTTTCTTTTGAAAATGCGAGAGTGTATGAGTGTTGTTGTCACATTTAAACCAAATGTCACCACCTTTTCCACCATCACCGCCATTTGGGCCACCATTAACAACAAATTTTTCACGACGAAAAGAGACGCATCCTTGCCCGCCTTTTCCTGAAGAAACTGTAAGTTCTACGACATCTGTAAACATGAAAATCCTTGAGTGTTAATACTTAAAAATAAACTATATCAAAAGAGTAAATTGTTAAATATTTAAATTATCTAGGCGTAAAAACCTAATATTTGAAGAGAAATATATGGGCAAAAGCCCAAATATTATAAATTATGCAGCAGGAACGATTGAAACTTGTTGGCGTTTTTTATCTTTTCTGTGAAAAGTTACAACACCAGCAACTAGAGCAAAAATTGTATGGTCTTTTCCCATACCAACATTTTTACCTGGATGAATTTTAGTTCCTCTTTGGCGAATGATGATGTTACCAGGTATTACAACCTCTCCACCATATTTTTTTACACCAAGTCTTCTACCAGCCGAGTCACGATTATTCTGTGTACTACCTTGACCTTTTTTATGTGCCATCTTAATTCTCCTTAGTTAATTTACAGCTCTATTATGCCGCTATTTTAGTGATACGAACGCGTGTATAATCTCTTCTAAAGCCTCTTTTAACTTTAGAATCTTTACGACGACGCTTTTTAAAAGTTATAACTTTCTTATCACGACCCTCATTAATAACCTCAGCAGTTACAACAGCGCCTTCTAAAAAAGGTGCTCCCATTTTAAGTTCGCCTGCGTTAACAGCTAGAACTTCTTTGATTTCAAAAGTAGCTTTAGGCTCAAGAGTCATTCTATCAAATAATAAAATGTCGCCTTCTTGAACTTTATACTGCTTGCCACCGTTTTTGATAATTGCGTACATATACAATTCCTTAAATCTTTAAATACTTATAGCTCTCAAAAAACATAAATCTAATGCTTTTATCGATTTCGTTTCTACAAAAAGTTCGGAATTATACTCTTAGTAGCTTTAAGTTTTGTTTAACTTACAATAAAAACTTTTTACTACTTATAAATTTCACAATTGAGTATTCTTATAAATTTTTCAGCTAGCTTATCATAAGTAAAATGTTCAAGTACATAAGATTTTGCATTTCCCCCAAAATTGTCCCTTTCTGTTTTGTCCATATTATAAAATTTCAATATGGCAGTAGCTATCTCTTTTGAATTTTCAGCCTCAACAGATATACCACAATTAGACAAGCCAACGATATTATTTGACGTATCAATAGAGTGTAAGATTGGTTTAGCACTATACATGTAATCGTATAACTTGTTTGGAGAGACTCCGTATTTAAAAAGTTTTTCTTTTTGGAGTCCTATATAACAGACATCAAACAGCTCAAGCATTGAGTGAATTTCCAATTTTTCTATTGAATCAATAAAAATAACATTTGATAAAGCTTCTGCTTTTTTTATTAAATTTTCTTTCTCTTGCCCATCGCCTACAATCACAAAGTAAATGTCACTATGTTTTGCTAAAATCTCTGCAGCTTCTATTAGATAAGTAATAGCATTTGAGATGCCTAATTTACCTGTGTATCCAATAATAAATCTATTTTTGGGAATTAAATCTGAAATAGATACATCCAACTTTTTTATATTTTTCATCTCTTGTAAAAAAATTCCATTTGAAACCCAGTTAGCTTCTCTATTGATACCCAGCTCTTTTACATGTTCTGTATAATTTTGAAGATTTGAGACTAAAATATCGGACTTTTTTAATGCAAACTTCTCAAATAAACCCATAAATTTTATAAATAGATTATTTTTTGAAAAACCACCAATCTCAACAAGAGTCATAGGCCAGATATCTCTTACTTCAAATACTAGCTTTGCATTAAATTTTTTTGATAAATAATATGCTGGAATAATTGCAAAAGGTGCAGTTGTTGAGCAGATTATTATATCTGGCTTTTCATCTAAATATTTAGTAACAAAAAAAAGTTTATAAGCAAATTCAAACCACTTTAATGCTCTTTTTTTATCAAATGATTTAGAATATTTCATAACTTTTACCCAAAGATAATCTACACCATCAATATTTTCATTTTTATATGAACTGTTTTGCATATTTGGAAACTTTTTTAAAAAGTGAGAGTACGAAGCAGTGATTATTGTAGTTTTATAACCTTTATTGATGAACTCTTTAGCAAGATAATAGTGCCTAAATGTCATACCATATCTTGGGCTGCCTGCATATTCATTAATAATTAAAATTTTTTTATTCATAAGACAATAGTTCTATTATAATTTTCTCACTAGCGCAACTACCGTATAAATCTAATTTTTGAGGATAAATAATTTTAAATTTTAAATTGCTCTTGTAGGCTTCTACTATCTTCTCTTTATCTGCACCTGCTAAAGTATTTACTCCACACTCTACTAACTCAAGCCATTCCGTCTCATCTCTTAGTGTGATGCAGGGCTTCTCAAAAAAATATGCCTCTTTTTGTACTCCACCGCTATCTGTCATGACTAAGCTACAATTATCTATGAGCCATACCATCTCAAGATAGCCAACTGGGTCTAGTAATGTTAAATTTTGAGTGTTTAATTTTAAATCTTCAACTATCTTTTTTGTTCTTGGATGAAGTGGTAAAATGATTTGTCTCTCTTTTGCTATTTCGCTTAGAGCTTCAAAGATGCTCTTTAATCTTGTTTCATCATCTGTATTCTCAGCTCTATGAATAGTGCAAAGTATAAAATCATCTTTTATATCGCATACTGGTTTAACTGCAAGATTTTTATAAAAAATTGCTCCATCTTGCATAACATCACCACTTTTTACTATCTTACATGTAAAGTTCTCGAACCCTTCATTTTTAAGATTTTGCACTGCTATGTCTGTTGGGCAAAACAGAATGTTGCTTACTCTATCTGTGAGTATTCTGTTTATCTCTTCTGGCATTTTCATATTGAAACTTCTCAGACCAGCTTCTACATGTGCTAGTTTTATATGAAGTTTTGAAGCTACTATGGCACCTGCTAGTGTGGAGTTTGTATCGCCATAAACCATTATCCAATCAGGTTTTACTTCAAGTGCAACTTCCTCTATCTTCTCTATCATCTGCCCAGTCATA
Source organism: Sulfurimonas denitrificans DSM 1251 (assembly GCF_000012965.1). NCBI lineage: Bacteria > Pseudomonadati > Campylobacterota > Epsilonproteobacteria > Campylobacterales > Sulfurimonadaceae > Sulfurimonas > Sulfurimonas denitrificans. The sequence continues at coordinate 1,483,006 of NC_007575.1, forward strand.
GCGCCATGAGACTTCCCACCAATGCCTAAAAAATACTCAGGTTTGGGTATCTGCATCTCTTTAAAAAAAATATCACTCATATTTGCATCATAGTGCTGCCCAGTATGGACTATAATCTCTTTTATCTCTTTATGCTTTGCAATTTCTCTTGAAACGCTACCAGCTTTTATAAACTGAGGACGCGCTCCCAATATTGTGAGTATTTTCATTTTAACAACTCCTCATATATTCCTATCATCTGCCTTACATTATCACTCCAATTATAGAGGTTTTTTACCCTTTCTCTGCCATTTTTACCAATACGTTCTCTTAGATTTTTATCTAAGGCTAACTTTTCTATAGCTTCTGCCGTCTCTTGCGGATTTTTAGGAGGTACCACAAAGCCACTCACTCCATCTTCTACTACTTCAGGAAGTCCGCCCACATTTGATACAACAACAGGTTTAGCACAAGAGGAAGCTTCTATTATTGCAACTCCAAAGCTTTCACTCTGTGACACCGATACAAATAGTGATAGCATATTATGATATATTGGAACTTCTACAAATGGTATTTTTCCAGTAAATATTGTCTTATTATCAATTTTTAAATCTTTTACCAACTGCTTGAGCTCTAACTCTAAACTTCCACCACCTACAATTAAAAGCTTTAGAGGAAGGTTTGAATACTTCTCACTAACAATTTTAAATGCTCTTATTAAGTACTCAATTCCATATTTTGTCTCAAGCGCTTTTAGCGTACCAATAACTATGTTATCTTTTTCAAATAAACTTTTAACTTCCATTGGCTTAAATTGTTCCATATCTACCCCAAATGGAGTCACTTCTATCTCTTTGTTTGTATATAATTTTGTCTCTTTTGCCATTACATGTGAAGTAGATAAAATCTTATCTGCTTTTTTTAGATTGTATTTTAGTATGAACTTATGCAGAGGTGATTTTAAAGGAAAACTAAATACATCACTACCCCATACAGACAAAACAAAGGGAGAAAAACCGCTCAAAGCCCCAAGTAATCCATAGCTAGAAGCATAATGTGCATGAAGAATATCGGGTTGAAACTCTTTGATTATCTCTTTTATAGCAGACAGAGCTTTTAAATATTTAAGCTTTGATAAAGTGCTCTCATCTCTACTGAGAATTTCGCCTAATGTTTTTATGTTGATATTTTTAATATTGTCATAATCTTTTACACTCAGCTCTGCTAAAGAAAAAATAATAATATCTATGCCGCTTTTAGCTAAAGATGTAGCCCACTTTATGGTGTGCACAGAGTTAGAATCTGAGAGTAAGAGTAGCTTCATTTTTTATATATCTTATTCAATATAACTATGTTGTATAAAAAAATTAAAAATATCTCTATGCCCGCTAAAGAGTAAAAAAATAGCAATATATTATTTGACATTACTAATACGCTAACACTAATAACTTTACCAATTAATTGAGCTACTCCAAAATAAAATCCTATATTTTGAAGTCCTAAAACTAAATAAGCACCACTTGTTGGTGAGGATATAAATGAAAATAGGTACATCCAAACTAAAACAGCAGCTATTACACCCGCTTCTTTCCAGTTTTCTCCAAAAAGAAAAGAGAATAGTTCTTCTGCGTAAAAAAATATCAAAATCGTTGGAACAATGCCAATAGCAAATAAAAGAGTCCAAACTTTTAATAAAAGTAATTTTGCCGACTCTTTTTTATTGCTATTTATCCTATTAGAAAATTCTTGATAAAAATTTTGCCCGATAGCTCCGCCAATTAGCCCAGCGGGTACTGAGAGCATTCGCTCTACCAACATGTAATGCCCAACCAATGTTAAACTTTGATATAGTGATGAGATGGCTAATGTAGGTATTTTCAAAGAGATAGTGTCTAGCAGGGTCGTTGGCAAAGCATATTTTGGTTGTTTGATATATTTTTTTAGTAATGCAAATATTTTTATTTTTTTAATATACTCCATTTTACTTTTATCAATTTTCCAAACCATCTTTATCAAAAAAGCAGTAGCTATACTCTGTCCAAAAACTCCGCCTAGTATAAGTCCACTACTTCCAAAACCATTAAATCCCATACCAAGATTTACTGTAGCACTTGAACTGCTTTGCACCACTTTGCTGATTGCAAGCCGCTTGTACTCTTTTTTTCTATTTGACCAGTAATTAAAACTTTGATAAATTCCTGTAAGTAGCACTGTGATAGGGATAAAATAGAGCCAATTTGATATTTCAGGATTTTTTAGTACGTTTGTGATTTGAACATTGAAGACAAACACTATGACAAAAGATATAAAACTTACAAAAAAAGATATGATAAGAGATAGTGCGACAATATTTATAGCATCTTCATCTTTTTTTGGAAGCATTATAGCCATCTCATATCGTCCTGTTGCGATAACAGATAGAATTGCTGCTATCGCCATGTAGAGCGCAAAGACTCCAAAATCTTCAGGTGTATAGATTCGAGTGAGTATCGGACTTATGGCTATGGGGATGGATTGAGCTATAGTTGTGCCCATCATGAGCGTTAAAATATTACGGCGAAACTCTGATTTTGGTCTAAGTTTGTTTATCAACTACAATCTCTCTACAATCTTCATTTTCACTCTTCTATCAAAATTAAATTACTGTTTTGTATTTTGTACCTACTGCTATCAAAGCTATCAGTTGCTATGCCATCTTCATCAAACTTCAGCGTATTTGCCGCCTTACTAACCCAACCTATCTGTTTTGCAGGAACGCCAACCATAAGAGCGTAAGGTTTTACATCTCTATTTACAACTGTTCCGCTTCCTATAAGCGCATATTCGCCTATAGTAACTCCGCAGATTATGGTTGCATTTGCTCCAATAGTACAGCCACGCTTAAGTAGTGTCTTTTTAAATTCCTGTTTTCTACTTATGAAAGCTCTTGGGTTGGTTACATTTGTAAACACGCAAGAAGGACCTAAAAAAACATCATCCTCTATCTCTACACCCTCATATATCGAGATATTATTTTGGGCTTTTACCCCAGAGCCTATTTTAACATTTGGTCCCACTACACAGTTCTGTCCAAAAGAGCAGTTTTTACCAATCTCACTGCCACTTAATATATGTGAAAAATGCCAAATTTTCGTCTTTTCGCCTATTTTTACACTGCTATCTATATAGCAAGATTCGTGAGCAAAAAAAGAGGTCATTATATTAGTACCTTTTTACAAAATGGATGATAATCACCTTGAAGTCCAAGAGGAGTGAGGCTTCGAATCTCTGAAACTATATTTATAGAATTTCTTGCATCCTCTAATCCAAATCCACCACCATTTAGTATATCTTTATAACTAATAGTATGCAAATCTGCAAAACCATCACTAAACTCAAACTCTTCAGAGTCAACTTTGATACTTCTAAAAGTTCTCTTTCCTGTCGCTTTTACTTCATCTGGAATATAGTTATAATTTACACTCAAAAACCATCTAACATTTGCATGGCTTAGTTTTATAAACCCTGCATTTGTATCTGCTTGTTTTACATGAACAATATTTTCTTCAACATCACCAAATATCCAAGAGAGCATATCAAAGAAATGAACTCCAATATTTGAAGCTATGCCGCCACTTTTTGCTTCATCCCCTTTCCATGAGGCAAAATACCATTTTCCTCTACTCGTTAAATATGTCAAATCAATATCATAAACTTTAGAAGGGTTTTTCTCTAACTCTTTGGTTATTTTATTTTTAAGTGCAATGATAGAGTCATGCAATCTTAATTGCAAAATAGTATAAACTCTCTTCCCTCTTTGCGCCTCAATTGCTAAGAGTTCATCTATCTCTTTAGGATTTAAAACTAGTGGTTTTTCACATATAGCATGTGCGCCATTAAGCAAAGCAAATCGTATATGGGAGCTATGAAGATAGTTTGGCGATGCTATGGTTATGTACTCGATACTCTGTTTTTTATCTCTATGCCATTGGTCGATAAAGCTTGCAAAGCACTCAAATTCTGTGAAAAAATCAGCTTCTGCAAAGTTACTATCTATGATTCCTATTCCATCATATGGGTCAAGTGCAACAAGGAGTTCATGTCCTGTCTCTTTTATAGCCCTCATGTGCCTTGGAGCTATATATCCACTGGCACCAATTAGAGCAAAATTCTTTTTCTTTGACATCTCTAGAGTCTCCATGTTGGCTTTTCTACCAAACCTTTAACATCTACTATTATAGGTTCTGCATTTGACATATTTGCATAATCGTCTGTAGAAATTTCTTTAAATTTATCATGTCCAACTGCTACAATAATTGAGTCATATTTTTTGCTATTGAGCGGTAATTCATCTATAAAATTTAATTTTTTTGTTTCTCTATCACTTTTATCAACCCAATAATCATACACTTCAACATAGCATTCAAACTCTTGTAGCTCTTTTATGATATCGAGTACTTTAGAGTTTCTCATATCTGGGCAATTCTCTTTAAATGTAACACCCAAAATTAAGATTTTTGCATTTTTTAACTTCTTATCAAATTTAACCATAAGTTTAATAGTTTTATCCGCTATGAGCTTACTCATACCGTTATTTATCTGTCTTGCACCCAAAATTAAATTTGGCATATATCCCAAAGATTGTGCTTTATGTGTAAGATAATATGGATCAACACCTATACAATGCCCGCCTACAAGCCCTGGGAAAAGCTTGATAAAGTTCCATTTAGTTGCTGCTGCTTCTATTACATCATAAGTATTGATATTCATTAAGTCAAATATCATGGCAAGCTCATTTATAAGAGCTATGTTTACATCTCGTTGAGTGTTTTCTACCACTTTTGCAGCTTCTGCCACCTTGATTGTAGGAGCTAGATGTGTGCCTGCTCTTATTATAGATTTATATAAGTCATCTACTTTTTTGGCTATCTCTGGGGTAGAACCTGAGGTTATTTTTAATATATTTTCAACTGTATGCTCTTTATCTCCAGGATTAATTCTCTCTGGAGAGTAGCCACAAAAAAATGTTTTATTAAATTTGAGTCCACTAAACTCTTCTAGTATCGGCACACAAATCTCTTCTGTAACACCTGGATAAACAGTAGATTCATAAATAACTATATCACCCTCTTTAAGCACTTCACCAACACTCTGAGTTGATCTTATGATGGGAGTTAAATCTGGCTGATTGGTCTGATCTATTGGGGTTGGGACAGTTACTATATAAATGTTAGAGTCTTTGATATCTTCAATGTTTAAAGTAACTTTCATACCATTATCAAGAGATGATTTAATTTGAGTTTGTGAGAGCTCTAATGTTCTATCAAACCCACTATTTAGCTCATCTACTCTTGATTTATTTATATCAAACCCAACCACTTCATACTTTTTACTAAATGCATGAGCCAATGGAAGCCCAACATAGCCAAGTCCTATAATACATATCTTGCTCATATACTCTGGAATGCTCCTTATTTATTGGACACAAGTTCACTCACTTAACACTCATCTATTTTAAGCTTTTGATTATATCTTTTTTCAAATTATTTGGCGAAATATCTCCAAAATAACTCTCTTTTTTTTTAAAAATTTCTACTCAAGCTCTAATTGCATCAGGTACATATCTTCTCCATCAAGAACTCTTAAATCTGCACTTTTGCATTTTGGGCAGAGGTACTCGATGCCCTCTATCGTTGCCTCATTTAAACAGCTATTGCACTTTATGATAACTGGTTGAATGTTTATGATAAACTCAGCCTCTTCGCAGATAGTTTTCTCTTTGAAAGTCTCAAATGCAGTTCTTAGTAGTTCAGGTTCAACCCCGCTCATAACGCCTATTTTTATAACAACCTTGGTTACTTTTGTAGCACTGTTTTTTGAAGCGTTCTCTTCACATGAGTCTAAAAGTGATTGGACTATACTATATTCATGCATTATTATTATTCCTTGATTTTATTTTGTCACGCACTAGTGCCTCTTATTTTAGTCTTTTAGGTGTTTCAATGGAACACACTTTATAGACAAAATCATATCTTAGTTTATGAAAAGAGCTATCTTTATCCCAAAACTCTGGATACATGATTTTCAACTCTTGCTCTTTTTTCTGCTCTATCATATAACCATTTTTAGACAAAAAATCCTCTTTATCATATAAAAAATCACTATATTTATCGCCGTCTTCGCATAATTTTTGAGCAAACTCATCTAAAGAATCAAAGTAGTTATTCTCTTCAAAAACTTCATCAATCATACCGATTTTCTTAGCTTTGTTTGCACTTAGAGGTAGGCACTTTGTTAAAAGCTCATCAGCTTTTACTTTACCAACTCTTTTTTCTAGCGTATAGGTGTGGTATTCGCTACCGCTAAGCCCCAAAGTTTTATAGTGCGGATTTAAAACGACTCCTTCTCGTGCAACGGCGTAATCACATGCAAGAGCCAAAAAAACTCCACCTGCCCCTGCATTTTTGCCTAAAGACGCAACCGTGACAACATCATCTGCAAAAAGTATTGATTTTACGACATCATTCATAGCGTTGATGTTACTCCAACCATCTTCCCCCTGCTTTTTGGAGTCTTGGAGTATGTTTAGATGAATCCCGTTGCTAAAAAAATCCGCTCCGCCCATCAGAACTACAACCTTGCAGCTCTCCCTTAGATACTCAAACGCATATTTTAGCCTTATGCACTGCTCAGAGTGCATGGCGCCATTGTGAAAATTAAAGTACAAATACCCAACTTCACCCATCACTTTAGAGCTTATCTCATGAAAAGTGATCTCTCCGACTTCACTAATCAAAGGTATTCGCACCTCTTTAACACCCTTTATCTTCTCTTTTAAAATATAGGTCGAGGGGAGTTTAAACTTTCCTACTTCTAACATGTGGCTTATCCAAAGAGCGCCATCAATAGTTCCAACACAAACCGCACCATCTCTTTTTGCGATTATCTCCTTTGGCTCTCCTTTTAAACTACTCTCTTGCCACGCACCAAAAAGATAGCACTCAACTCCCAAAAATTCATCCTTAACACCAGGGTAACTATCGCTTACATGTATCTTTTTTATAATCTCTTTTGTAGTCTCTTTTTGCCAATCAATAGCTCTCTCTTGTTGAGTAAGATACGGATGTATAGGCGATTTTAACTGAGGAGTAGGTTTATAATCTTTATCATGTAGATTTTTTAGAAAAATTTTAAGAGCTTTTGAAGCGGCAGATGCTACTTCATTTCTATATATGGAAGCCTTGTAACTCTCTCGCATAAGAAATCTGACTTCTGCGTAAATATCTCCGCCATCAAGCTCTTCGTTTGCTCTAAGGATTACGACTCCCCACTCTTTTTTATCCTCTTTGAGGGCATGGTCTAGCGAATTATGCCCTCTGTCGCCTCTGATACCGGGATGAAGTATGTAAGTCGGAGTGTTTAAAAAAATCTCACATGGGAGATACTTTTTCAAGTAAGGACAAAAGATAATATCTGGCGCAAACTCTTCAACACTCTGCATCATCGCCTCATTGCTTATCGCATACTGCACAGAAACCTCGTGATTCATATCTTGAAGCTCACAAAACACTCTTTGGGTAAGAGAGTTAAATGCCGATACGATTAGAAGTATTTTCATCTCTTTAGCAGATTCTAGGAAGCAGTTCGCCGCTTGGAGTGTCTAAAAATCTTGAAGTTCCCCAACTGCTGTTTAAAACCACTTTTTTGGGATGCGTATCCGTCACTTTGGCGATAATTGTGGCTCTTGAACAGCTCTCAAATGTTTTTAAAATCTCCACCGCTCTTGGTGCATCTTCATGGTTTACCGCCAATACAAAAGTACCCTCATTGGCTAAAGATGCTGCTTCAAAACCCAGCATCTCGCAGATACCTTTTACCTCATCGCTAACTGGAATACTCTCCTCTTCAACCTCGATGCAGACATTTGACTGTCTTGACCACTCGTTTAAAACCGCACTTACTCCGCCTCTTGTCGCATCTCTCATGGCTGTTATCTTTATGCCTGCATCCAACAGAGCCTTCACCTGAGGATAAAGCGACTCGCAATCGCTTTTGAGTGAACTGCTCATCTCAATACCCTCACGAGCAACAAAAATAGCCGCCCCGTGACAGCCGACATCACGGTTTATGATGATGACATCATCCTTAGTTATGTTGTTGGAGCTGATGCCTTTTTTTATAACTTCGCCTATTCCGCTAGTGTTTATGAAAATCTTATCGACACTTCCACGAGGCACAACTTTAGTATCGCCACTCACAACAATAGCCCCGTTAATCTCAAGCTCTTTTTTCATACTTCGCACAATACGCTCAAGCTCTCTAGTCTCAAAACCCTCTTCGATGATAACACTACATGTCAAATACTTCGGCTTCGCACCCATCATTGCAAGATCGTTACATGTACCGCAGACTGCCAGCTTGCCGATGTCTGCACCCGCAAAAAAAAGAGGCGAAACCGTAAAACTGTCAGTAGAAAATGCCAACTCTCCGTTATGGATGATGGCCGCATCTTCGCTTTTGTCAAGTATCTCATTTTTAAAGGCTTTATAAAAAACCTTAGAGATAAGTTCATTGTTCTCTTCTCCGCCGTTGCCGCATGCCAGGCTTATTGTTTTAGTCATCTATAATATTCCTGTTTCGATAAAATTATTTATTTCATTTAAAATATCAACTTCAGCCTGATTATTACTTTCTCTGTGTATATCTATGTTAAAATAATTCATAAAATGTAAACTTTTAATTAATGATTCATTACTATTTATAAAATCTAATAGTATTGTCCCATAATCAGCTTCTTTGGATTTTGTCCCATTATTCTTTTCATATAACAAAGCTTCTGTCTTAAGATTTTCTATAACCTTTTGATTATATATCATCTTGCTATCTGAGATATAAGCCATAATCTCAGTAGATAAATATTCAACATCACTCTTAATTCTTGAATTTGTTGCATCTTTATAATTAGATTCATGTCTCTCTATTTCACCAAACTTATATTGAAATGTTTTGCTAATATCCTCTTTATCTAATGTAGCTACAAATATATGATGATTGAGTATAAAATTTATATTTACTAAAATAAAATATTCTAAATAAAAGGGTGTACAAACTCTATGTTTACTATACCATTCTAAAACATTATCTAAAACTTGTATTAAAATTCTTGCATTAACAATTCCAACTTTACAAAAAGTATTTTTCAAAACTATTTCAATTTTTTCTTCATCTCGTGTTTCAGAATCATTTTTTAAAGATTTATATTTCTCCTCTTTAAAAATCATGTCAAACAGCTCTTCACATGTAGGATTAAACATAAGATATTTTGAAACAGTTTTTTCTTTTACGGTTGTAAAAATTTCCTTCTCTTTTCCTTCAAATACATCACTGTTTAATATGATTACTACTTTGCATTTAAAATTAAGAGTTAATTGAGTAATAAAGCCGAATAAGTCATTTAAATCTATCTCTTTTGATTTTCTTTCAAAATCATCGAAACAAACGACTCCGCCATCATTTAAAAATTCTCCAGCTTTTGTAAACTTATCATCATCTATTAAATTTTCTACTTCCTTAAACACTTTTCCTGAATCAAATTTTACCGCTCCTGCTGTAACTGCAGTAACAACCGTAGAAAATATTGAACCCATTTTTTTTCCGTAAGATAAGGATGTAGAGCACATCTTACTCACAATATCAGCATCGCCAATCACACTGTTATAAGCATTCATAAACAAGTCCATCTCTATTGATTCTATATTTGTTTTACCATAAAGACTCACATAAGAATAAGCTTTCTTCTTATTTTTTTGTTCTTTTTTTAAGCTTGTTTCTATTTCATTTTGCCAAAAATGGGTTTTACCACTACCCCATTTTCCAGAAATCATTATCACGTTACCATTATTGTTTTTGTTTAGTAAATAGGCATCATCTTTGTCAACTAAATAGTTTTTTAATTTTTCTGTATTCTTCAATTATTATCCTTCAAATCTATTTTTCCCGTCTCTATAAACAGCTTACAAAAGTTTTCCCAATCATGCAAGTAAATTCCATTATCGCCATCTAACAGCAAACAAGTTGTACCTCTCGCACTCTCTTTCCAAAAAGTGTAAAATGGTAAATTTTTAATATCACTTTCTAACACATATCTTTCATTATTAATATGTACACTCAATCCGAAGTAGGTTTTTTCTTTCATTTTATACCAAATTCCCATACTTATAATAAGCCGCGCAAGCCCCCTCGCTGCTTACCATACAGCTTCCTATCGGTGAAGTCGGTTTACATGCAGTTCCAAAAATAGTACACTCTGGAGGGCTTGCCATGCCTCTTAAAATGTCTCCGCAGATGCAGAGTTTATGGTCTTCTATCTCGCCGATTGGCAAGACATCTTTGTAGATAACCTCTGCATCATACTCTTTAAATTCAAGCTTTAGTTTTAGTCCGCTTTTTGGTATGTTTCCCAAACCTCGCCACTTAAAGAGGTCTGCTTTGTCAAAATATCTACTCATAAGCTCTTGTGCTTTTAGATTTCCATCGTAAGTTACTAGCCTTTTGTACTCTATCTCAAGCTCACATCTGCCCTCTATAAACTGTTTTACCACCATGCTAATCGCCTGCATGACATCAACCGGCTCAAATCCTGCGACAACTACTGGACGATTGTAGTCTCTTGGGAACTCTTCATAGATTTTGCTTCCGCTTATAACGCTTACATGTGAGGGTCCTAAAAATGCATCAATTTTGTTGTTGTAACTATCTACATGTATATCTCTGGAGTCTATAAGCTCACGCATTACTTCGGGAACAGTTACGTGGTTTATGTGAAAGTAGATATTTTTAATGCCCATTTTTATAACCGCGTCAAGAAGTGCTGCCGTCATTGGAGTGGTCGTCTCAAAACCTATAGCAAAAAAGATGATTTTTTTAGTCGGATTCTCTTTTGCGATTTTTAGGCACTCTAAAGGAGAGTAAACAAAACGAACATCAGCACCTCTGCTTCTTGCATCTTGAAGGCTTCCGTTGCTTCCTGGGACTTTTATCATATCGCCTAGAGTCACAAGTATAACTTCCGGCTGCATACTTAAAACATAAGCGTGATCAATTCTCTCTTTTGGCATGATGCAAACAGGACAACCGGGACCATGGATAAACTTGATGTTTGATGGTAGTAGTTGAGGAAGTCCGTACTTCATAATGGTATGCGTATGTCCACCGCAGACTTCCATGATATTTATGGGGTTTTTAAGCTTTGCTGCATCTTCGTTTATGATTTTTGCATAAGCTTTTATGGTGTCAGCGTCTCTAAAATCATCATATAAATTTTTAAGTTCTAGCTCCATGTTAGTTTCCTCTGCTTGGACACTCATCTGCTTCTAAAATTGCCAACTGCCTATCTTCTTCATTCATAGCATCTATAATTTCTCTATAAAGTGCCAAACTATCAAGCGCCTCTGCTTCATCAATCTTATTCATCACAAAACCGATATGCAGAAGTACATAATCGCCTATACTAATCTCCTCTTCACTCATAAGCGACAAAGAGGCTTCTCTTTGCACGCCCATAGTATCGACTGTTGCCACTTCATTTTCTCTATCGATTTTTACTACTTTTGATGGTATTGAAAGGCACATTATCTCATCTCCATTTTAAACTTAATCCAAGAAGCAACTCTCTTGATACTCTCTTCATCTTTGGTGCTCACTTCAAGTATGTCAACACTCGGCTTTAGCTTTCTTGCCATCTCTTTCTCTTTTTGCATGTCATACTCAAAATATGGGAGCAGGTCTGTTTTGGTAAAAAGAATCAAATCAGCTTGGCGAAACATAACAGGATATTTTGCGATCTTGTCTTCGCCCTCTGGAATACTTACTAGAACTATGTTTAAGTGACTTCCTACATCATAACTAGCAGGACAAACTAAGTTTCCTACATTCTCCACAAAACAGACATCCACACTATCTAAGTCCATGTGATGAAGAGCTTTATGAACCATAAACGCATCCAAATGACAAGCTGAGCCTGTTTGAATCTGATGTGCTTCTATCCCTTTAGCCTTTAGTCTATCGGCATCACGGCTAGTCTCAAGGTCTCCCTCAATTACACTAAATTTAAAATCAGCAACATCAACTAAAGCCTCTAGGAGTGCAGTTTTTCCGCTTCCAGGAGAGCTCATAAGGTTTATAGACAAAACATTATGCGAGTTGAAATGCGCTCTATTGTGCCCAGCTTCGTGATCATTTTTATCTAATATTTTTGAAATTATTGAAATCGTTTTTGGATCATTTAACTGCGGATTGTCATGCAGATGTTTATGAGACCCATGGTGTTCGTCTCCATGATGATGTTCGTGATGAGAATCTTCATGGTGGTGATGTTCGTGAGAGTGACTCTCTCTTTGTTCTACTATAGAACAACCGCAATCTTTACACATATTTTATATCCTTAATTTTTTTTACACCCTCAAGGGGTACCTAGTAAAATGGAGGAATCTCTTCATCTGTTTATTGTGGTATCAGAAGTATGCCCCCAATGGCGACTAAATTCTGATACCTACGCTCATATCTCAAGGGCACTTTACTCAGGCGCATTTAGTTTGTTTTAAAAAAAACCATCAGCACCCGTGCCTCTTTTATCCTAAAAAAAATATTTCTCTATCATTATTCTGAATAGGCATTCATATTATATGTTTTTAATATAAATCTAATATAAATTTTATATTTTTTTATTATATGATAAAACATAATAAGCTTGCCCCAAAGCAATGCCACCATCATTAATAGCGCTCTGGCGTTGGTAATAGTGTTTGATTTTCTCCTCTTTTAACTCTTTACATGTAAGCTCAAGAAGTGTTTTGTTTTGAAACACTCCTCCGCTTAAAATCACTTCTAGTTTTTCGATTTTTGAAATGTCTAAGATGATTTTTATAAGCGTGTTTATAAATGTAGAGATTAACTCTTTTTTATCTGGCTTATTCTTTAACATGTACTCTACTATTTTCATATCAATCACGCCGTTTTCTACTATATAATCAAAACATTTTTTTATGCTTTTATCATAATAGCTCTCACACAAAAGTCCGCTCTCGCCCTCATAACTTATTGTCTGAGCGATATTTGAAAATGAAGCGATAGCATCAAAGAGCCTTCCCACCGATGAGCTTTTTGGTGCGTTTAGATTTTTCAGATAGCTTTGATGCAGCATTTTTATCTCTACATGTGAAAAAGATTTTACAACATCTAGTTCAAGTTTTAAAACCTCTTCTAAAGAGAGTTCATCAAAAAGCATACTAAGTGCTACTCGTCTAGGCTCTTTTATGGCTCTCTCACCACCTAAGAGTTTAATCTGTTTGAAACTGTATTTGCGTTCATCTCCTACAAAAATCTCTCCGCCCCAAAGTGTGCTATCATCGCCGTAGCCAGTTCCATCAAAACTAAACCCGACATAATCTCCGCTAAGACCAAATTCCGCCTTACAAGCGTAAATATGAGCCAAATGATGCCCGATTTCTACCAACTTTTTGTTCTGTTTTTTAGCCCATTTTGTCGTTTCATAGTTTGGGTGTCTATCATGAACTATAATATCTGGTTCAAAGTCGTAAAACCTTTTAAAACTCTCTAGTGTTCTCTCAAAAAACCCAAAAGCTTCCAAAGAGTTTAAATCTCCGATATGAGGAGAGAGTATAATATTGTCATCCATTACAAAAGCTACAGAGTTTTTTTGATTTGCTCCGACTGCTAAAATCATATTTTGACTCTTAAATGGGAGTTTTATTACCTTTGGAGCGTATCCTCTTGATAGCCTTAAAACCTGCATATTTTCATCTACAACTTGAACTAAACTATCATCAACTCCATTAATTATCTCTCGCTCAAAATCTAGCGTAAATTCAACAAAGGGGAGCTTTTTAAAGATATCTTCTGCTTTTATGATGATAGGCTCATCACCAAGGTTTGCACTAGTGGCAACTATTGGATTTTGCAGATGAGCAAAGAGAAGATGATGAAGAGCAGTGTAAGGTAAAAAACAGCCGATTCTATCGATGTTTGGAGCTAAAAGAGATGAGATATGATTACATGTACGCTTTTTTAGTATAACTATGGGAGCTTCTTTACATGTCAAAAGTTGTTCCTCTTTCTCGCTTACCTCTGCGAGAGCCTTTATCTGCTGTAAATCTTTGCACATGATGGCAAAAGGCTTTGTCGGTCTATGTTTAAACTCTCTTAAGTTTTTTAGAGCCTCATCACTATTTGCATCACAGACTATATGAAAGCCGCCTATACCTTTGATGGCTAGAATTTTTCCGTTCTTTATAAGAGATGCGACCTTTTCAATAATGTTTTTTTTATCTATTTCTACTTTTTGATTCCCCTTAAAAAGAGACAAAGAGGGTCCACACTCATTACATGAAATCGGCTGCGCATGGTATCTTCTGTCATGTGGGTTTTCGTACGCTTCTTTGCACTCACTACACATCTCAAACACATCCATAGAACTATTTTTTCTATCATATGGGACACTCTTTATAATGGAGTATCTAGGTCCGCAGTTTGTACAGTTTGTTGCAAAGTAGTTGTGGTATCTACCCTCTTTTTTCACATCATCCAAGCACTCTTTACATGTGGCTATATCACTGGAGATTAAAGCTGTTTTTTGATTTATTGAATTTTGTGAGCTTTGCACTATTTTAAAACTTTTTTCTTGCAGAGGTTTTATATCTTTAGTAACAATGGTATCAATTCTAGCTAGCGGTGGGAGTTTTAGACTAAGAGAGGCATTAAACACATTTAGCTGTTGTTCCCTCCCCTCTACTTCTATCTCTACACCACTCTGGCTGTTTTTTACAAAGCCTACTAGGTCTAACTCTAATGCCATTTTATAGACAAAAGGGCGAAATCCAACACCTTGAACCTGCCCTTTTATACTATAAGCAACTCTTTTCAAAAAAGCTCATTTCCACCATACAAGATATTTCTGCCATCAATAGGCAACTCTTTGTTAAAGAATAAATTATGATTTACTGAGACCTCTTTTGAGAGTTTGCTAAAGATAGGTCTATTTTGAAGAAGCGAGCCTGTAGCAACCACTGCATCACTCTTCATCTCCTCTTTTATCTCATCAAGGGTAGATGAGAGAAACTCTACAAAACTCTCTATAACTCCATAACTAAGGGTTAGTTTATCAACTTTTGCAAGTTTAAAACTCATAGCAGTTCTGATGCACATAAGAGGATCTAAGTAAACTTTTGAGCCAACTCTTTTTAGTTTATAGTCTATTCTGGGACCTTTTGTACCTAAAAACAGAGTTGCATTCTCCTCTATAGCTTTTGCAGCTATTGATAGGTTTGCCTCTTTTGAGTAACCCAAAACTATGGACACTATGCCCCATAATTTATAAACATTGAGCTCTTTTTCGTCAAAAACTATTTCCGATATCTCTGCAAAATGTTCAGGATCGCTGTTTTTAAAGTTTTTCACTAACTTCTCACCGCTCTCATTAGTAGCCATTATTGCTTTGAGTAGCTCTTTCATGGAGTCAAATTTAAACTCAAATGAGAGATACTCAATTGTTCCAAATTTTTTAGAGTAGATTAAAATATTGTTGTGGTACTCTTTGCTTATATTTATACCAGCTACAGTTTTATCCTCTAAACCATGCTCTTTTATAACTGAGAAAAAAGCACCCAGATGAGGAATCAAACCTTTTTTCTCTTCCAAATTTTCATAAGGGAGACCTTTTTGACCGCTAAGTATTGCCAAATGATTATCGCCAACTACAATCTCTATTGGCTCTTGCTCTATTGCGCCTTTTACTAACTCAAATACTCTCTCATGTAAAATCTTCTCTTTTGTTATAAAAATAAGGTTAATTCCCACTTTATGAAGTTCGCAAAGCAGAAGATGTAAAATAAAATCATCGGGCAATTTAAAACGAATAAGTTCACTCTCTATATCTTCAAAATCCATCTTAAATTTGATATTTGTTTTTAGCCTTACAAAAGGTTTCTCAATTGCTCCAATAGCGGCTATTTCACTATTTGTAGCGTTTGTGTAGTGCGCTATTGTTGATAAATCATAACTGATAATATCAAACTCTTTATCACTACACACTTTGCCTATTTTTCCAACAAAAACTCTTCCATAAAATGTATCTATACCAACTACCAAACCTTCATTAACTGCTTTGGCAATCTCTGTTATCTGCTCTTTATAGCTCTTTTTTTCTCCATCTAAACCATATCCACAAACTTCACATTCATGAAAAATATTGTAGTAGTTCTCGTCTGTCTCATCCATAACTTCAGCCAAACACTTGGGGCAAAATGGCATTGAGAGTTTTGAAGTTTCATCAAGAGTAGAGCTCTCTGTGGGCATCTCATCAACCACTACAGCGTCAGTTGCATGTAAAAATATAGAGTGCGGAAGTTCTAATGAGAGCCTCTGAGCAAACGCTCCTAACTCATCACTATCTTCTGATTTTACATACAAGAGCAACTCGTCTCTATTTTTTACTAGAGTAGAGTCTAGTAAAAATAGTTTTAGAGTTCTTAGGATTATCTTCTCATAAATTAAAGAGGATGAGAGATACCTAAATGAAAATTTCAATATCATAAAACGCCCTTTATGTATGTATATTTTGAAGCTTCTTCTAAAGTTATATCGCTTTTTATCGAAGCGCTCACTCCAAAATCTTCTATGTATTTTATAATTACTCTCTCCATTAGCACCGCAGCTTTTAAAACTTCATCAGTCATGCTAAAGGTGCTGTTTTCCCCTATCACAAAAGGGATAACTCCTACTATTTTAGTTGGAGGCAAATCTCCTAACATCTCTATCATCTGCAGAGTTTGGAGCATTTCAACTTCATGAGCACTTCCATTCCAAGTTATAAAATCTGGAACATCGTTAAAATCAAAACTATAAACATCCCCAATCTTTGCATCGGCAACATTAACGCAATCAATAAGCAAAACAGCATCATACTGAGTGATAATTGGTATCAATCTTTGAGCCAATGTCCCACCATCAAGAATATCAACTGTATGCTCATCTGAGCTAAATTCATACTTCTCATCAAGGAAATTTGCTAAATGAGCACCTATCCCCTCATCGCCAAAGAGGATATTGCCTATACCTAATATTAAAATCTTCAATAAGAGTCCTTATTATGACTAACTGATTCTAAGCACTTTTCATAAAAATGCATAAAGCACAGTGTCGTTCTCGAAAAACAAAGTTTTTCGTAGCTTTATGGGGTTGTAGGGACATTTGTCCCTGGCATTAAAATGGACTAGTCCGTTTTAATGCATAACATCAGTGTCTAGTGTTTTCTTTTCCATCTATATCCACTAAATATAGAGTCAACCGTTCCCTCTTTTCCATAAACAGCGTTAAAAACAACCATATAGATGTGTCCAACTATGAAAAGAATAACTCCCCACATAAGTACATGGTGCAGCTCTCTAATAGCAGCCATACCGCCAAACATAGCTTCAACATATCTCATGCTACCATAAAGCGCTCCACCTATACCATCATGATAGTTATGAACGTACAAGATAAGACCAGTTAATATCAGACCGCTTGTAGCTATATAAAATATCAAATATGCCATCAACTGAACAACATTATATGCGCCAGTTAGTTTAGGATGCTTTGTTAAAAAGAGATAGTAACCTACCTGACTCATCCAATTTTTAAGATTAAATAAATCTCTAAAAGAGGTAATCTCCATTTTATCTTTTGCAGAAAAAAAGAAATAGTACGTCTTTCCTATAAACATGGAAATCATAATAAATCCAAACACCTGATGCACCGCTCTATACTCTGCATTTATAAAATTTGTAGGCTCGGCATTTACTGCTGGAATTATATATGGAACTGAGAGATAAAACCCAGTTATAATCAAAACAGTTATACTAAGAACTCTTATCCAGTGGTGCCATCTATAAAATGTAGTAAACTCTAACTCCATCTGAATATGCTCATCTACATCTTTTTCTTTCTTTTTAATACTTTGCATAATGGCTCCCTTAAATAGTGCATCCGCCATAAAGCGGGTCCACCTTATACTGGCTTAGTATTTTGCCTTTTGTATCCATTACATGTACTGCACATGCGATACACGGATCATAAGAATGAATAATTCTAATTATCTCTATTGGCTGTGTTAAATCCTCTATTTTTAGACCGATTAAGTCAGCTTCATAAGGTCCTTTTGCACCTTTAGAGTCCATTGGTCCTGCATTCCAAGTTGATGGAACTACTGCTTGATAGTTTTCAACAACACCATTTTTAATTCTAATCCAGTGACTAAGCATTCCACGAGGTACATCACCCATACCTCTTCCTTTGTACTCTCTGTTTTTGTCTATAGTGTAAGTTGCACAAGTCTCTTGGTCAACTTTGAGATTTTCTATTAAGTTATTAAAAGCAACTAGAGCGTTATCTGCAATTAGTTTTGCCTGCAACATTCGCCCTGCTGTTCTTCCAAGTGTTGAAAAAAGAGCAGCTGCTGGAACACCTGTTTTAGCTAAGAAATCATTTACTACTTTTACTGTTTTTTTGTTTCCTTTTGCATAACCGACTAACATACATGCTAAAGGACCAACTTCCATAGGCTCACCTTTATATCTTGGCGATTTAATCCAGCTGTACTTCTCTTTTTCATTTATCATTTTAGAGCTAATCATTTTTCCATCAGGTCCAACAGTATCGCCATCTACAAAACCAGTATAGTTTGGATTTGTTGTTCCATCATAAGGGTGTTGCGGTGCATCATCTTTATACCATGAGTGAGTTGCTTCTTCAGTTATCATATCTTCATCAATCTCAAATACTTTACTAAGATCCCCGTTCATGATAACGCCACTCTCAAAAAGATAATCATTTCTGCCAACCATCATGTCTTGATGTGCCATAAAGTTTTTAACACCCATAGGTTTCATAACAGAAGGCTCAGTTTTGTACATCTCTGCCGCCATTACGATATCTGCATAGTAAGCATTATTTACAAAGTCTGCAATAGTCTGATATTTAACTAAATACTCACCCATTCTAGCAGGGTTAAGAATATCCATAACACAAGTAACTCCACCTACTGCCAAACTCTGAGGATGTGGATTTTTACCACCAAAGATTGCCATCATCTGCGCTATTATTCTTTGAATTTCAAGAGCTTTTAAGTAGTGCGAAAGTGCAATAAGATTTTGTTCAGGTGTAAATCTAAATGTTTTATGCCCCCAATATGCGTTAGCAAAAGGTCCAAGTCCTTGAGGATTTTTAGCAAATTTTGCAATTTTTTCTTTTACTTTTTTAAGCTCATTCTCACCAGTTCCGATTGGATTGTCACTATATTTAAAAGCTAATTTACTAGCCTTTTCTTCATCCGCAGAGAGTGCTGAGACTATATCAACCCAGTCAACACCATGTAGATGATAAAAATGCACAACATGGTCATGCATAAAAAGTGCCGCATTCATCAAAGTTCTTACAAGTTCTGCATTGTAAGGAATTTTAATTCCCAGTGCATCCTCTACTGCCATTGTGCTCTTTAGATAGTGGGAGTAGGTACAAACTCCACAAATTCTCTGCATCATAAGCGGTATATTTCTTGGATCCCTACCTTTGGCGATTACCTCTAAACCTCTCCATAGAGTTGAAGATACAAATGCGTCTTGAACAACTCCATCATCTCCAACTATTACCTCAGCTCTTAGATGCCCTTCTATCCTTGTTATTGGATCTACTATTACTCTTTTTGACATGTAATCTCCCTATTCTTTTGGTTTTTTAACTAATGATATAGCAGCATGAGCAGCTATTCCAATTGCAGTAACAGTTAAAATTCCAACACCAATTTTATCCGCTGTTGCATCAGCACCTAATCCACCAAATACTGTATGATAAAGTCTATCTCCAAGCGGTTCGTGAACAATTCCCATTTTGTCCCAAAAGTCAGGTTCACTACATCCCATACAGCCATGTCCTGCTTGAACTGGCCAAGATGTACCTTGATTAAACTTCTGTTTTGAGCAGTTGTTAAATGTATATGGTCCTTTACATCCTACTTTATAGAGACAATAACCATTTTTCGCACCCTCATCACCAAACTGCTCTACAAACTCACCAGCATCAAATCGCCCTCTTCTCTCACAAGCGTCATGGATTCTAAGTCCATAAGCCCATTTTGGTCTATTGTAAACATCGAGTGCAGGAAGAGTTCCATATAGGATAAAATGTAGAAGTGTTCCAACAATGTTGCTCTCACTAGGTGGGCATCCAGGAACATTTATTACAGTTTTATTTGTAATATTGCTAAGCGCTGTAGCATTTGTTGGATTTGGATATGCTGCTTGAACACCTCCAAAAGATGAACATGAACCTATTGCAAAAATAGCAGCAGCATCTGCACATGCTTCTTGCGCACTCTCTTGCCCTGTTTTACCATGAGCTCCAATAGTTAAAAAGTAATCACTCTCTGCGTGAGGTATGCCACCCTCTACCATCAAGATATATCTACCTTTATACTTCTGCATAGCGTTATGAAGATTTTGTTCAGCTTGCCAGCCAGCTGCTGCCATAATCGTTTCATGATACTCTAGTGAAATATAGTCAAATATAAGAGAGTCTATACTAGGAGTAGCAGAGCGTAGCAATGACTCACTACACCCTGTACACTCCGCCATGTGTAACCAAACTAACGGTAGCCTATCAGCTATTTCAGCTGCTTGTGCAACTAGTGGGGTAAAACTAGCAGGCAACATCAACATAGATGTCATAGCCCCTGCCCAAGTCATAAACTCTCTTCTTGAAAAGCCCTTCTCTTCAATCAGTTTTGATATTGATACTTCATCATCAAGTTTTGGTAAATTTGACAATTCGTCAAGCCTTGAAGACAACTTATCAAACAGACTACTATTTTCCATGATACACTCCCTAAATTTTAGTTATATCCACAAAATGAATACTCATTCAGTAATAGTATATGAAAAAAACTTAAATGAAAATTAATCTCTTAAATATAATTATTTTTTATATGTCAATGGGTAGTACAGACCGAACAAACATCAAAACTTTTAAAAACTAGTTCAGCAATTTTTACATCACTTAAACCAACCATAGCTCTTTGTGATACACCATGATTCTCTCTTGTTCCACCACTTAGATTCCACTGCGTTGGAGTAATAATCTCATAGTTTTTTATAATTCCGCTCTCAAGCTCCACCCTGTGTATAAGAGTTCCTCTAGCAGCTTCAACAGCACTATAGCCGCTTCCGCTTAATTTTGAAATATCTATAGATGGCTCTATATATGATGGCTGAGATAAATCTATCTTTTTTATCAACCCTCTTGAGTGTTCTAAAAGTTGTGATATCTCATAAATCCTTGCTAAGATTCTACTAAAGATACTATCGCCATATTTTTTATGAACATCTATGATAAGTGGAGTTTTATTTATCATAGCACGAGAGAGCGGTCCTACTTCATAATACTTATCTTTAAAACTCACATTTTTTGCAAATGAAGATGTAATTTGAGACTCTTTTACATCCACAAGAGAGATATTATGAGTCACTTTTGTTTTTACTGATTTACCTTTTTTAAAAAAACTATTTTCTCCAAAAGAGATAAATCTATCATAGCTCTTTCCATATCCCAAAAGTTCTGAGTTTTTTATCTCATCTAATATCTCTGTGAGATCCCCATCATAAAGACTATTTGCATCTTCAGTTTTTAAAAAAACTTCACTCTCTACTTTTAGAAGATTTTGCTCTACAAATTTAAGTGTTTGAGCTATGTAGTGTTGGACTTTTATGAGGTCTATCTCTGTTATCTCACAAGCTACTCCGCCTACTATCGCGTAAGAGGTGTGTGGATATTGACCTCCAATAACTGCTATAGCTTTGCTCATAAGCTGCGATGGGTAAGTTGCTTTTAATATCTGCTGTTTTTTTCCAAACAGAGGGTAAAGAGTAAGATAGAACCATTTAAAGTGATTTTGAATAAGCTCAAAATTTAGCGTAAGCTCTCTTATGATTTTTGCTTTATCTGAGAGTATAAGATTATCATAACAGCTCTCTAGCGCCTGTACTGTTGCCATAAGATGAGCATGTCCACATATTCCGCATACTCTTGGGTTTATCACAAGTGCGTCAAAGGCTCTTTTGCCTTTTAATATATTCTCTATATTTCTAGTTGACATAAACTCAACATCTACAAAATCAATTTTATTCTCTTTGAAGTTGAAGTTTAGTTTGGCTTCTCCCTCTATCTTCTCTATAATTTTAATCATCTAATATCTTCTTTTGAAATCTATCAATTTTAAACGCCTTGGTAATACCTGCTAGAGTAAGATAAACTCTTTTATTAACCCCAAGGGGAAGATGCTCAGGTATCGCCATATTTTTTTTAGTATTAAAGAGGTTATCTCTTGGAAAAGATGGCTCTGTACAACCAAAACATGGAACTCCTGCTCTGGTTTTTGAGTTTACTTCATTCCAGAGTATTTTATTGCAGCTTCCGTGAGTAAAGGGCGCTTGACACCCATGGTCGTAAAACATACAACCCTCAAGCTCTCCAAATTTATGGTTATCAACCTTATACTCAAAATACTCATTTCTTGTACAGCCATTATGCACTGTATAAGCATAAAACTCTTTTGGTCTTAAAAAATTATCAACTCTTAAGAGAACGCTTTTTTTAATTGCATAAAGAGTGTTTACCAAAACTTCGGGGTGAATGGGGCAGCCTGAGATAGATATGGTTTTATCTAGAAAATCTGAAAAATTATGAAGTGCTCTATCTTGATCAAAGTGCATTCCTGCTGTATCTTTATAATCACTCTCCCTAAAAATCCCCCCAAAAGTAGCACACGTACCAACCGTTAGAATTTTTTGAACTCTTTTAGAGTAGTTTTTTATTATCTCAAAGATTGGAACTCCACCTCTTTGAAACTCCTCTGAAATAGCACCCTCAATAATCAAAACTTCACATTCAATCTCGTTTGAAACTATCTCTTGTAATGAATACTTTGAATCTATAACAGGATGATAGATAAACTCAAAGTCATCTAAAAACTGCTCCATATGCGGATAATTTAAAAATGAGTGTGTATTGCCATTACATGTAATTGCACTAAGCCATAAAATCCTCATTTTCTTTTCCATAACTACTCCGAGCACAAGGCTTTGTATATGTTAAAAGATATATCATCTACATATTCATTTAAATCTTTTGGCAAAATATTTTCACCATTTAAAAAAACCATTCCACCAAGATAACCCATAAAAAGTCCAAAAGCACTGAAAAAATCCTGCTCTCTTAAATCTCCACATTTAACGCCCTCTTCAAAGTAAATCATAATTTCAGTTACAAACTCATTTACGCAGAGCATCCCCTCGCAACTATCTTTAAAAACTTCACGGTTTGAGAGATATATGCGTAAAAAGTAGTCTATCATCTCAGGTTTTAGGGAGGCAGTTTTAAAATAAATCTCGATTATTTTTCTTGTTTTTTCTTTAGTTGATATATCTTGTTCATTAATCTCTCTTAATTGTTGACCCAGATATACAGAGATATATTTTATAATTTCTCTAGCAAGAATATCTTTTGATTTAAAATAGTTATACATGTTGCCAACACTCATCTTCAAAGAAGCAGCAATATCTGGGATAGTAGTAGTATAAAACCCTTTTGAAGCAAAGAGTTCCAACGCTGCTTGCATTATAAGTTCTTTTTTATTCTCTTTTTTCTTAAGCAATTCCCTCTCCTGTATTAAGAGTAAATTATACTATAAAGCGATTTTAATAGTAATGAAGAGTGTACTATTATTAGATTAAACTATTCAAAATCATATTTACACTTTTTAATTTTGCTTCGTTTTACAATTAGAACAATTTAATATAACTTAATTTTATCTCTTAAGCTATCATCTTTGTTTCATAAAACTTTCTAAGCCATATATCAAGTGGGCTTATTATCTTATACATCACTGGAACAACCAAGAGTGTTAAAAACATTGAACTCAATAGCCCACCTATGATAGAGATTGCCATAGGTGCTTTGATTTCACTGCCAAGTCCAGAACTAATTGCTAAAGGTAGCATTGCAAAGACCATTGCAAGAGTAGTCATAAGGATTGGGCGGACTCTTTTGCGTCCAGCTTCAAGGAGAGCTTCATCCGTACCTTTGCCATGCTCTTGTGCGTGGTTTGCAAAGTCAACTAGTAAAACCGCATTTTTTCCAACCATTCCCATAAGAAGCATAAATCCAATCATTACAAAAAGAGAAAATTGCAGACCTGAGATATAAAGAGCCAATATCACGCCTATGATACTAAGAGGAAGTGCAACCATTATTATCAGTGGTTGGATAAGTGATTCGTATAAGATTGCAAGTATGATAAACATCAAAATAACACTAAGACCAATCGCCACTCCAAACGCATCTGCGGTTTTGCCCATCTCTTCAGCAAATCCTGTAAATCTATACTCTACACCTGAGGGTAAAAGTGAATCTATCTTCTCTTTTGTATATTCAATAGAGCTACCTAAATCAAGCCCAAATAAATCAGCAAAGATTGTAACTTCTCTTTGTCTATCAAAGTGGTTTATCGCTCCAAGAGCGTATGAGTCTTTAAACTCAACCAAACCATCAAGATAGATTAGTTTGCCATCTTTTGTTCTTACATGTAGCTTTTTTATATCAGCAATTGAGACTCTGCTCTCATCGCTAAATCTAAGCGTTATATTGTACTGTTTGCCGCTCTCTTCAAAGTATGAAATTTCCAAATCACTTGAGAATGCAATCGCTATAGCTTCTGCAATTTGTGAAGCCATAACACCATAAAGTGAAGCATTTTCTCTTAATATATTTATGTCAATCTGCTGTTTTTGGTCATCCAAATCTGTATCTATGTCCATAAATCCATCTTTTTTGCGTAGATGCTCAATAAGATTTTCTTTACCACGCTCTAAATCTTCAAAAGAATCAGATTTTAAAACTATCTGATAAGGAACACTCGCTCCTGCACCTTTTATATTTGGTATCTCTGAAGCAGTTATTAACATATCGGCTTTAAAAGGTTCTAGATTTTTTCTAAACTCTTGAATAATTTGTTCTTGTTTTAACTCTCTTTTATCTTTTGGGGTAAGCTTTATGTAGATGAGCGCTTTATGTTTCTCTTTTGTGGTGTTATAACCCACACTTAGAGTTGTGTACTCAACATTAGGATTTTTTCTAACCAAATCTTCAACTGTTTTTGATTTTTTTACCATCTCTTCAAGTGAAATCGAGGCATCAGCTTTGATTTTTATCTCAAACTCTGATTTATCCTCTTTTGGTATAAAATCCATACCTATTTTTGGAAAGAGGCTAAGAGAAGCAAAAAATAGTAAAAAGACTCCAAAAAGAACCAAATACTTAAACCTTAAAACCTTTTTTAGTATAGCTTCATAAAGGCGCTCTATTGCTCTAAAGAACGGCTCAGTCATGTTGTAGAACTTACTCTCATCTTTACGTAAAACTCTAGCGCTCAAGCTTGGAATGAAGCTTAGTGCTATAGTGTAAGAGATGATGATAGCAAATCCGACCGTCATAGCAAAACTCTCAAAAAACTTTCCAACAATCCCGCTCATAAACGACACAGGAACAAATACAGCAAGAAGCATGGCAGAGATTGCTAGGATTGTAAAAGCCATCTCTTTTGTGCCCTCATACGCTGCTTCATATTTTCCTAAGCCCTCTTCCATCTTTTTATATATGTTCTCAATTACAACAATAGCGTCATCTATAATTATTCCGATTGCTAAAGTAAGTCCTATCAGCGTCATCTTATTTAGCTCAAATCCCATGTAGTCCATCAAAGCAAATGTGCCAAAAATAGAAGATGGGATAGTAAGTGCTGAGACTAGCGTAATTGTAAGATTTCTTAAAAAAATAAAAACAATAATTGAAGCTAAAATCGCACCATAAATAAGGTCAAATTCAACGTCACTTAGAGAATTAACGATAAATGTAGATGTGTCATTTAAAACCTCAACTCCAAACTTATCTCCTGCCATTACTTGAAGACTCGGAACAATTTTCTTTACATGTTCTATTATCTCTATAGTATTTGTCCCTGAAATTTTTTGAACTTCAAGCATAACACCCTCAACTCCATTATATGAAGCGTAACTTTTTGCATCACTCAAAGAGTCTTCAACAGCTGCTATATCTCTTAGCTTTATGTTGTCTTTTATCTTTATATCTTTGAGCTCATCAATACTTAGAGCATCAGCTTTTGTCTTTAAAATAAACTCTTTAGTTTTAGTTATAAGCTTACCACCGCCGATTTTTACATTTTCTTCTGTGATTGCGTTGTTTAGCTCTGCTATGGTAATCTCATATTTGTTAAGAGCTTGTGGATTTGGAAATATCTTTATCTCTCTATCTCTAAATCCGATGATATTTATAGCACCAACATCATTAATCTTCTGCACTGCTGGTTTTACCTTCTCGTCTGCAAAGAGCATTAGGTTTTGAAGAGTGTCTGATTTTGCTGTTAAAAATATGTTTATAATAGATGCCCCACCAATATCTAGTTTACTGACAAGGGGTACCTCAGCATCGCTTGGAAGCCTGATGGAAGCAACTTTATCACGAACATCGTTTGTAGCTTCATCGATATTTCGTTCTAAAAAAAACTTCACAGTTACAATGCTAACACCATCGCTGCTACTTGAAATTACGCTATCAATCCCGCCAATTCTTGAGATTGCCTCTTCGACTTTATCTGTTATCTGCGACTCTATTGTTGAGGCTTCTGCTCCTGCATAGTTTGTCTGAATGGTTACTATTGGAAAATCGACATTTGGAAAGAGGGCTGAGGGCATTGCTTTGAAACTCATATACCCAAAAATAACGAGTGTAAGAACATACATAAGTGTCGAAATTGGTCTTTTGATTGATAGTTTGTACATGTAACTACTTTTTTGAGTCTGTTAGAATATAGCCATCGCCAAAGAGTCCAACTAAAAACTCTTTAACCTCAACTTCAGCTATGAGTTTTCGGTTTTGCTCATTTACATGTGGATATATTTTTGAGATAACTCCTGAGTATTCTCTCACATCTCCATCTATCTTATACTTAAACGTCTGATCAACTTTAACTATGCTCCAATACTTTTGATCAAATTCAAGGATGAGTTTTCTTCTCTCTTGGCTCTGAATTTTAAACACACTCTTTGGCTGCATCTCCGTTACCACATCTCCAACTTCTGCATTTTTTTCATAAATAACACCATCAAATGGGGCATAAAGAGCTGTTTTTTTATAAAGAGCCTCTCTGTATGTTAAATTTGCTTTTGCGCTTTGGAGTGAAGTTTTTGCACTCTCATACGCAAGTGCAAATTTATCAAACCTAGCTTCATCAACAAGATGTTTGACTTTTTCTTCTCTTTCATAATCTCTTTGGGCGTATTTTAGAGTAACTTCTGCTTTGTCAACATCAGCTTTTGCGAGACTCAAAAGCGCACGTGAATCTTCATTGTAAAGTTCTGCCAATAGAGCGCCTTTTTTAACTCTGCTTGAGACATCAACATCCATCTTTTTTATTACTCCTCCAGCATTAAAAGCTAGAGTTGCATCTTGGATTGCTTTTACAAAAAAACTAGCATAAACCTCTTGTGCAGATAGATTAAACGCTAAAAGCAGTAGTGCTAAGTATATTTTTCTCACTCTATAAACTCCTCTATTTTTTTACCACTGTAAAAGTAGTAGATTGCATAAGCTATTTGAAGTTCGTTTAACGAACTCTCATAAATAGCTTTTGCTTCTGTTTTAGCACTCAGCCCATCAAGATAAGTCACATAATCAACAACTCTAGCCTTGTACTTCTCATCTATTGTAGCAAATGCACTACTTGAGGCAACTGAAGAACTCTTTGCACTCTTTATCTTTAACTTCTGACTCTTAATCCTTTGAAGCGCTATCTCCTGCTCTACTTTTTGCTCATTTGTGAGGTATTTTATCTCCTCATTTAGAGCTTTTGCATTTAGAATAAGAGCCTCTCTTGCTTTGCCTGAAGCGCTGTTATCATAGATGGTCATATTTAAACTTATCATTGCTACATTTTGTTTATCTATTGCAAGAGGATTGTTTGGCGTTGTAGTTCCATACTCATACTTAGTATAGATATCTTCTAACTTTATATTTGGGTAGTAGATAGCATCTTGTGCCTCTGCACCCTTTTTTATAGCTCTCTCTTGATATGTTAACGACTTTATAGAGTCACTCTGCTCATACTCCAAAGAGGCAACCTCTTTAAAATTTGATACCTCAAGAGTATCTATGCTTTTGCCAACTTTTAATTCTAGATATTTTTTAACGCTTATCATCTCAAAGTTAAGAGACTCTATCTCATAGCTACTTTTATCAAAAGCAGCCTGAAGTCGTTGTACATCATCTTGTGTCGCTAACCTTGCCTCATAAAACTGCTTAACTCTTTGTAACTGCTCACCTAAAGAGGCTTTTGCATCAAGCAGAGCTTTCATGCGGGATTTTAGACTTAAGATAGTGTAAAAATTCTTTGTGATTTCAAGAGATAGGCTCTCTTTTGTAGATAACTCATCGTGAGCAGTTGATAAAAGTTCATTTTTTGCTTTGTCATGTAGTGCAGATTTAAGACCGCCATCATAGATATCTACTTCAAATTTGCCATAAAGAGCATAAGTCTCTTCTATCTGAAAAAGAGATGCGTCACTTATATTTCTGTATGAAGCGCCTATGCCTATCTTTGGATAGTAAGCACTTTTTTTTGAAGCAACTTCACTCTCTTTTGCGTTTTTTATATATTTTTTTGATTCTAAAATGGAGTTATTTTGATGTGCAAATTCTAAGATATCTTTTAAACTCTCTGCATGTATAAACATTGGCAGGAGTAAAAAAAGTGCTTTTTTCATTTTACAAGTGCTACTGCGTCTATCTCAACAAGAGCATTTTTTGGCAACGTTTTAACCGCTACAGTTGAGCGAGATGGTTTATGAGAGCCAAAAGCCTCTGCGTATATCTCGTTTACAGTTGCAAAATCATCCATAGAAGCTAAAAATATTGTAGTTTTTATAACACTTGACATTGAAGCTCCAGCTTCTTCTAAAACAGCTTGTAAGTTTTTTAAAACCTGTTTTGTCTGTACTACTACATCATCCTCAAGCATAACGCCCTCAGCTGTAAGTGCAATCTGTCCAGATGTAAAAACCATTCCATTTGCGACAACTGCTTGTGAATATGGACCTATTGCCGATGGCGCTCTGTTTGTTTGTACGAATTTCATATATATCTCCTTAATCTTTTTTTGCTTCATCTACTTCATTTAAGAGCTCATTAAAACCCTCAAAACTTCTATAACCTATTGTTGTATAGATTATCTCCCCTTTATAATTCAAAAAATAGTGGCGGGGAACAGGCTTTGTCTCTAAGTGAGAAGGAATGTCGTCTATGTCTCTTGAGAGATAAATCAGAACATACTTCTTTTTTAGCTTTTTTAAGACATCCTCGCGAGATAAAATCTCATTTTCAAATTTCTCGCAATATTTACAATACTCAGAACCTAAAAAAAGATAAACATCCTTCTTTTGCGCTTTTGCTTGGCTTAGGGCTGCTTCATAGTCGCTTGGCCAGTTAAAATTAGCACTCAGTGTAGCTATTAGCATAACTATTGATAATAAAAATTTCATTTTCTATCCTTATTTCCACGTATCTATAAGATGCTTAAAAACTTCATAAAGTTTCTTAACCTCATCTTTTGTGGTTCGCTCATTTATAGCGTGAATTGTATCATTTATTACGCCAAATTCTATAACGTCTATGCCAAGCGGAGCCATATGTCTTGCGTCTGAAGTTCCCCCAGCGGTTGAGTGTTTTGGTTTTATGCCACTGATTTGCTCAATGGAGGCATCAATATTTTTAACAAGCTTTGTTTTAGTATCTGTTTTAAAAGGATAAGAGCCTTGAGTAAGGCGCAAATCATAATCTAAATCTTCTAAGTTTTTCTCAACAAACTCTCTAATCTCTTTTTGAGAAGTAAGAGTAGTATTTCTTACATTAAACATCATCTTAAGTTCATTTGGAGTTACATTTGTAACCTGCATCCCAGCTCTAATATCTGTTATAACAAATTTGCTTGGAGAAAAAAACTCATCACCGTTATCCAAATCTACACCAGCCATATTTGCAAGTTTTGGTGCGATTAGATTTATAGGGTTTATAGATTTTTCGGGGTATGCGGCGTGTCCTTGCTTCCCTCTTAGAGTTATATAGCCATTGATTGAACCTCTGCGCCCTACTTTTATAGCATCACCAAAAACCATCTCACATGTAGGCTCTGCAACAACTGCAAAATCTGGGAGCATACTTTTATCCCTAAGGTAGTTTAAAACCTCGATTGTGCCGTATGTTCCCTCTCCCTCTTCGTCTGAAGTTAGTAGTAAGGATAGAGTTCCATTAAAATGTTTAGTATCTTTTATAGCTTGAACAAATGCTGCGACGCCACTCTTCATATCTTGCGCACCACGTCCATATATATAACCATCTCTCTCTGTTGCAATATATGGGTCGCTATCCCATCCATCACCAGCAGGAACAACATCTACATGTCCAGCGAAACAGAGGTGATCTCCTTGTGAGAATTTTTTATATAAAAAGAGGTTTTTAACACCCTCAACATCAACTCTAATCGCTTCAAAATCATCTAAATAGTTTTGTATAAAATCTAAAAGTCCGCCATCATCTGGAGTTTGGCTCTTTGCGCTTATCATAAATTTAAAAAGTTCAATTGTTTTCATATCTACCTAACTCTTTTTTTAAAGTGTTAATTATACTGTTTTTTTGCATTCTCTATTAAGCTATTCCCAATCATCTAGTATAAATTTTTTTGGCTCATTTATCTCTGGCGTTGTCTCTTTTTTTGGCTCTGCTTTGCTTAATTGTTCTTCAAACTTCAGCTCCAAACCGTTGCTAGTCATCACAAAACCATCTACTCTTATCTTGCCCTCATGAATCTTTTTATGATGCTCTTTACATAAAGGGATGAGATTATGTTTTGTGTTTTTATGAAAATGTCCGATAAAACCATCTTCATCTGCTAAAGATTTATGTTTTATGTGATGCACATCTTCTGCCATATCGCCACAAATTACGCATTTTGTAACATATAACTCTTTATTGTACTTTGAGCTTTTTTTCTTAACGAGCAGCTCCAGTTCATCAAAATCTTTAGCCAATCTTTTTCTAATGCTGTTTGCAATATCTAAAAAATCACTATCCATGTGAAGCGATTTTGCAAACTCCAAACCATAGATACTACTCCCGCTTCCACTCTGAAGAACTCTGTTGAAGAGCAGTTTGTCCTCTACTTCATCATACTCAACACTAAGATGCAAATCCACTACATTTTTCAAAGCTCTTATCTCTTTCATAGTTGAGAGTTGATGAAGATGTGTTGCAAAAAGAAAGATTGAGCGCAGTTTTGAGAGCTTTATGATTGCACTTGAAACTATGGCAACTCCAGAGAGAGTCTCAGTTCCATGACTTATCTCATCTCCTAAAATCAAAGAGCGCAGAGTTGCACGATTGAAGATGTTTTTAAGTTCAAGCATCTCAACTGCAAATGTGGATAACCCTTTTGCCAGATTGTCTCTTGAGACTATTCTTGTAAAAAGAGAGTCAAAGAGTGAAAATCTCATAGCTGAAGCACTTACATAAAAACCAGCCTGTGCCATCAGTGTTGCCAAACCAATACTTTTCATAAGTGAAGATTTACCGCTTGAGTTTATCCCATAAAGCAGTACACCATTTATCTCATGTCCATCATGAACACTCAAATCAAGCATAACTGTTTTTGGATGAGGCAGGTCAAGATATGCGCGATTTCCCATAACTACATCATTTACAACATATATACCGCTTCTCTCTTGTATCTCTATGAGTGGATGGCGGAGTTGCATGATTTGGATAAAGTTCTCTTCACGCTCAACTTCAACAATGGTTGGTCTTGAGTGTTTATACATCTGTGCAACTTTTGATGAGCTCACACCAACATCCAAGTCAGCTACATAACTTATAATTCTGTCAAAAAGAAGAGCGTAACGTTTTTCGTAAAGAGTCTGCAACTGTATAAATCTCTCTTTTGCCAAAACCACAATTTTACGGCGGTTTTTCATAATCAAATCAGAGAGATTATCAGTAAAGGCAGAGGTTATTTTTACATTGTTTGTTAGTTTTTTAACACTAAATTTTTTAAAATCTTCATCTTTATAAAACTCTTTTTCTATCATAGAAAATCTATTTTTGCTAAGAGAGATATAATAACCCTCTTTCTCTAAAAGACCGAGTGCTACATTTGAGCTATTTGAGTTTGAGTTACCAACAAGAAGCTCAATTTTTGCCATAATATCTTCAAACGCAATAAGCATAGTTTGGTTCTCTTTGACTAAAGTATCAATCGCCTCATCTACACCATTCATAAGAAAGTTTTCATCAACACTATTTGTAGTAAAACGTCTTGAAACATCCAAATCTACGCTCTTTGAAATATCTCTTAAAAATTCATCAACTTCGCTCTCACTAAATGGCGTCTTTTGTATCTTGTGCTTCTTTGCATACCCAACCAACTCTTTTACGCTAAGCATTGAGTCATATATATGGTTCATCTCAAAAGGGTGAAGCCTCCCAAGGTAGAGCCTTCTTGATAACCTCTCTAAGTCATAAATCCCACGCATAACTTCATCTAAATATCTTACATGTAAAGAGACTTTATCTATGAGGTTATAGCGACGTTCAAGCTCCTCTTTTTGTATGATAGGGTTTAAGAGTCTCTCTTTTAAAAGTCTGCGCCCGATTGCCGTAGCGCTCTTATCAAGGAGCTTTAAGAGTGTAAACTCATTTCTATCTTTTGATATTACGCCCATCTGCTCTAAGGCGCTATTTCCAAGGTACATGTAGCGTCTGTTATCTATGATTTTTGGTAAGTCAAGTTTTTGAACTATATGTATATCATGCTCAATTACAAAATGGATAAGAGTAGCCAAAGATTCGCTTATCATTGGGCTTCTCTCTAAGTCGAGATGCTCAATAGCTGAGAGAAGAGATTTTATCTGATAAACCTCGCAAAAGAGCCTGTTTTGAAACTCTACACGAGGTCTTTGGTTATTTATGCTGTAGTGGTAGTGCTGGGCGATTTCAAGATATTGCATAGCGTGACGCTGATCTTCAACTCCATCTAAAAATGTGACAACAATCTCAGAGGTGCGATAAACATTTAAAAGATTGAAAATTTCATCTAACGCATAAGATGGGTCTTCACTTGTTCCATGACTCTCATAAAGCCAAGTTTTGCCTGTTGTTACGTCTATGGCGCTATATCCGACTTCATAAATATCTCTATGTTTGTCAATCAAAATCGAGACTATGTAGTTATCATCATTATCAACTATATAATCAAAATTAGTTCCTGGAGAGACTATTTGAGAGATATAGCGACTTATTTTTGGGGGAGTTCCCCTCTGCTTTACAACGATAACTGTATATTTCTGCTCTGCGATTAAACGGCTTAAATATCTATCAAACGATAGTGCTGGAACACCTGCTAAGAGAGGATTTCTATCACTGTTTTCTACTATGTTCTTATTTTTTTTAGTGAGTTGGATATTTAGGAGTTCTGCTATCTCTTTGGCTTTACCAACCTGCTCTTCATCATTATTTACTTCATAAACTTCAAAAAAAGTTCCAATCTCTATAAAAACGACTGTATCTTTTCCATATTTTTTTTCAAAATATCTTTGCAACTCAAAGTATGTCTGCGTTAGTAATTTATCTTTATTGTTTAAAATAGAGTCTATATCTGATGAGAACATTGATTACTTTTATGTTGTATTTTTAAGATAAAGATTATATCACAAAGAGTATTTAATATTTTAGAAGGTGAGTGACAACGCTATTTTAGATAAAAATAAAATAAAAAATTTAGGTATTTTAAAGGCAGTTATTATTTAAAAAAGTGGTGGACGAGGAGGGATTTGAACCCTCGGTACAGTTACCCGTACGCATCCTTAGCAGGGATGTGGTTTCAGCCGCTCACCCACTCGTCCATTTGAAGACCGAGATTATAATCATATATACATAATATAGAGCTTAAGTAAGCCAAATGTTTTAAATTTGCTCTAATATTCTTCTTATTACTTCTGCTGGATTTTTAGAGTTATAGATTGGGCGACCTACTACTATAAAATCTACATGTGCATTTTTTGCAAATGCTACATCAGCTACTCTTTGTTGATCACCTGAATCTTCTCCAAAAGGACGAATCCCAGGGGTGAGTGTCATAAAATCTCTATTTGTAATGTTTTTTATAGAACTGCTCTCATAAGCTGAACATACCACTCCATCAAGCCCGCTCTCGTAAGCATCTTTTGCAAACTGATCAGCTTTTTTTGAGATGCTATCTCCATATATTTTGCCAAACTCATCTTCATTGAATGAGGTAAGAGCAGTAACTGCCAGAACTATTGGGCGCTTTTCATATCGCTCAAGTCTAACCATAACCTCTCTCATCGCTCTTTTTCCAGCACTCGCATGAACATTGAACATATCAACACCAAGAGAGATGATAGACTCTGCCGCATCAGCCATTGTGTTTGGTATGTCATATAGTTTTAGATCTAAAAATATTTTAAAATCAGGGTTTATTTTTTTGATATCTTTTAAAAAATCTTCGCCATCTCTTATGTAAGAGCGCAAACCCACTTTTAACCAAACGTCATAATCTTTTATCTTGCCAATAAGTTCTAAATTTTCCTCTTTAGTTGGCAAATCAAGGGCTACACAAAGTTGCATTGCTTCTCTTTTTTATTCTATTTTATATGAAATTATAACATTTTTCCAATAGATATAAAATCCAAAGCGTGCTATTTTGCACCATTTTGTATAACGTTTAACTTATGCTCCCTCAAAGGGTTTTTAAAGTTAGTAGTTATTAATTTTCTTCAATTTTTTTATGACACCTAACACCGATAAGAGTTTTACTAAAAACATTGTGTTGTAGTTTTTCTTGGCAAAACCAAATAGTAATACTATAATATACACTTTGGACTCTGCATATACTATATTTTTAGATTTTGGTTGTTAAGATTATTTTATTCTACACTTTAGGGGAAATATATATGACTATTTTACTCAAAAGAGCTTATGAAGCTGCGGAAGAGCATGATGGATTTAGGATTTTGGTAGATAGAATTTGGCCAAGAGGAGTAAGTAAAGATTTTGCCAACATTGATTTTTGGGCAAAAGATGTTACACCAACTACCTCTCTTAGAAAATGGTTCTCCCATGACCCACTAAAATGGGAAGAGTTTAAAAAAAACTATATAGCAGAGCTGGAAAATGCTCCTGATGCGGTGGATGAGTTTTTGCATCTGCTAAGAGAACATGAAAATGTTACTTTTGTGTATGGCGCAAAAGATACAAAACATACTCATGCACTCATACTCCAAGAGTACATTCAAAACAGATTAGAAGAGTCATAGAAGTACTCTTTAAAACTTTAGAAAAATTGTTGTGTTCAAAATTATTTTGTAGCAGTAAGTAAAAAAACTCCATACTCTTTATGCGGTTTTTTAATTCTATTTACTTCTACACACTCTATATCTTTAAACCCACAGCTCTTTACTATGTTGCAGAGCTTAGTTGTGTCAAAACCAAAGTGAAATACTCCACTGTTATCTGAGTGAAAGCTTCCATCTTCAAGTTCAAGGTCTGCAATAGCAATAAACCCGCCATCTTCTATATTTTTATATATTGTTGAGAAAAAAGAGTCTAAATTTTCTATGTGATGAAGCGTCATAGAGCTTATAAGTCCATCAAAATTTCTATCTAATGGCAATGCGATTATATCTTGGTGGAGCGCCTCAATACTTAGTTCAGGGGTGTTTTTAGCCTTAAGCTCTTCTAACATACTAAATGATGTATCTACTCCGTAAACTTTCTTTACATGTAGTGCTATCTCAAAGCCTAAAAGTCCAGTTCCAGTACCAAAATCCAGAAGTTCCATATCACTATTAAGAGCAATTTTTTCTAAAATAGCCCCGCCAACTGTTTTTGTATTAGTATTGCTATTTTTATCCCAATTTTTTGCTTTATCTTTGAAGTTGTCATTTGGCATTTTTTCTGACACTTAATTTAACCCCTCTAAAAGTATCTTTTTAGAAGTTAAGGCTTTTACTAGAGAGTTTGTTATTGAAAAAAACGCATCCTCATTTTGCTCAAGAATTTTCTCTTCTCTCTTCTCTTGTCTAGTTAGTGCGTCTATCTCTCTTTTTACATTGTTGTATCGATGTAAATCAGCCTTATTTATCATTTTTGAAAGTAATTTATTATGCTCTTCTCTTTTGAGTTGCATCTCTAGCCTTATATCTTTTATATCACTTTTTAAACGCTCTTTCTCCTGCTCATTTTTTGATAAATATAACGAATCTGTATAAAGATTTAATTTTTTTGCTAAGTAAGCTATCTCCAGAGAAATCTTATCACTCTCTTTTGTTATGATACTTTTATATTCCATAGGAGAGAGACCATTTACATAGAGATCATTTATGCTATCTTGAAGCTCCTCTTTTTTATTAAGTATGCTATCTATAGATTGATCTGTTTTGATATATATTTTAACTATAGACATCATAGAAGAGACACTCCATTTTAGACCATTTTCAGCCTCTATCTCTGGAACTTTATACTTCTGAGAATCTATAACAATAACATTTAGTGAGTAATATTTTAAAAAATTAATCATATATTTGTTTGAAGCACTAATCTCAGAGAGTATCATGTTTGCTATATATCCAAACACTTCTTTAAAGTGTATTCTAAAAATATATCCAGAGAAGCCCTTAAAAAACTCTTGATTATGCTCAAACAATCTCTCTAAATGTTCAATTATGATGGATTGTATATAAGAGAATACGTACTTCTCATAAGTCACATTGTCTATTTTTTTCTCAAGCATATATATCTCAACAAACTGTTCTGCAACTTCATAAAAAAAGTTCTTATATTCATCTTTTGCAAAAAAGTTTTTATAAAATGAGATAAGATGCTCATCCTCTATACCATTATATCTCTGGGCTATAGTGTTTTTTTCACTATCTGCTATTTCACGACAACTAGATGTGTCAAATATTTTTATAAAAATCTGACTATTTTTAATAATAATGATATCGCTACTTTTAAGCTCAAGCGCTTCTCTTATCGCATATTTTAAAAGCTCTTTCTTATTTATCTCTTCATTTGTTATATGATTTACAAAGGATTTTAGTTTAATCGTTATATCTTCATTTAGACAAATTAAATCTTTTTTATCATTATATTCATACTCTATACACTCACTATTTTCATCTATTATATTAAAAATATACTCCAAATTTATACTATCTTTTGGTTCTATTTTATATGGGAAAAGTTTCATGCGGAGCTGTGATGATGAAATCTTAAAAAGCACATTGCCAAGTGATTCAAAATGCTCTCTTAGCGCTTTTTTTATGGTTGCTTGTACCGTTAGCGTGTCTATGGTTTCATCATCGAGATGTTCATTTAAATATGAAAATAACTTTTCATTATGTTCATCATTCCAAACAAAATGGATAGATGGTTCACCAACTATTGTTTTTAAGTATAATTTTAGTTTAGATAATATCATATTTTTAAAGTTAGCTCTTTTATAAAAGTTTTTTTTAAGCAATTCTACTGTTTAAAATTTAAACGCAACTTATAAAATTGATATTTTTTTCAAACTAGAATTGTTAATGTTTTTATTTGTTTTCTAAAATTATTATTTCTTCTCTATTATTAAAAAATTGTTTTCTGTGCCGTTTTTTAGCCACAAATCAAAAAAATTAACTGAGACTCTTCTTTTAAAAAAACTCATAAAAAATATCTATTTTGTTATTTTGTCTAATCTTTTTACAACAACTACATTATTAAAATTTGATAAATCAGTAATGGCGCAGACATCATAAATTAGCTAAAAGAGATAAATTTTTAGTGTATAGACTGTTTTTTATCGCTGGCTAAATAAATTAGCTATGGATTGAATAAAAAGAGGATTAAATATGTGCCTATATGGCTTATTTTGTACTCTTTTAAGAGTATAAATTCTACCTCTATAAAGAGGTGGAATTTTTATAATCTACAAGATTGAACCGCTGATGCAATTGTTGCTACAATTGATGGGTCTTCTAGCGTTGAGATATCTTGAGTAATCTCTTCTCCTTTTGCTATTGAGCGCAGGATTCTTCTCATAATTTTTCCAGAGCGAGTTTTTGGAAGTCCTACAACAAAAACTACATCATCACAAAGAGCGATGTTTCCTATCTCTTTTTGGATAACTTTATTGATAGCTTTTACCTCTTCAACCTCATCCGCTATACCACTATCTGATTTTAAAACGATGTACGCAAAAATGCCCTCACCTTTTATCTCATGTGGTTTTCCTACAACTGCAACTTCTGCAACATTAGGGTGTTTTTTGATAGCTGCTTCAACTTCAGCTGTTCCCATTCTATGACCTGAAACATTAATAACGTCATCAGTTCTACCTGTGATAGTGATATAACCATCTTCATCATAAATAGCGCCATCACCTGTAAAATAAACTGGTTTGCCATCTTTTTTAACATCACCAAAATATGATTTTACAAATCTCTCTTCATCACCCCAAACACCTCTAATCATAGCTGGCCAAGGACGAGTCACACACATAAGACCTTTTTCTCCTACTTCGGCTCTATTACCATTTTCATCTAAAATCTCTGCCATAATTCCTGGAAGCGGAAATGTTGCACAAGCTGGTTTTATAGGAGTAGCCCCTGGAAGTGGAGATACGATATGTCCACCCGTTTCTGTTTGCCAGTAAGTATCAACGATAGCACATTTGCTTCCACCAATAGCCTCATAGTACCATTTCCATGCTGGTGGATCGATTGGCTCTCCAACAGTTCCTAGTACTTTTAAGCTTGATAAATCATATTTTGCTGGTTCATTCTCACCTGTTTTATGCAGTACACGGATAGCAGTTGGAGCGGTATAGAACTGATTTACTTTATACTCTTCAACCATTTTCCATGGACGACCAGCGTCTGGATAAGTTGGAACACCCTCAAACATAATTGTTGTAGCACCCATCGCAAGTGGTCCATAAACTATGTAAGTATGCCCTGTAATCCAACCAACATCGGCTGTACACCAGTAAGTATCGTTCTCTTTTACATCAAATACCCACTCCATAGTCATCTGCGCCCAGAGGATGTATCCTGCTGAGTTGTGTTGAACACCTTTTGGCTTTCCAGTACTTCCTGACGTATAAAGAAGGAAAAGCGGGTCTTCAGAGTCCATAACTTCTGGTTCGCACTTTCCACTTTGATGCTTTATTAGCTCATTGTAAGAGTAATCACGACCTGCAACCCAAGTAACATCTTCTCCATTTCTCTCAACAACTAAAACTTTTTTCA
The DNA here is from genome assembly GCF_000012965.1 of Sulfurimonas denitrificans DSM 1251. NCBI lineage: Bacteria > Pseudomonadati > Campylobacterota > Epsilonproteobacteria > Campylobacterales > Sulfurimonadaceae > Sulfurimonas > Sulfurimonas denitrificans. The sequence continues at coordinate 1,522,497 of NC_007575.1, forward strand.
CTGGAGTCTCGCCGCGAAGCGCCTCATCTACAACTGGCTTTAACATGTAAGGCTTATCTTTTCTATATGCACCATCAGCAGTGATGACAACTTTTGCCCCTGCATCTATAACTCTATCTTTTAGAGCTTCAGCAGAGAAACCACCAAATACGATAGAGTGAATAGCCCCTATTCTAGCACAAGCAAGCATTGCATAAGCAGCTTCAGGAATCATTGGCATATAGATGATAACTCTATCGCCTTTTTTTACGTCAAACTCATTTTTAAGTAGATTTGCAAACTTGTTTACGTTGTAGTAAAGTTCTAAGTATGTGATAATTTGCTTATCGCCTCTATCTCCTTCAAAAATAATCGCAGCTTTGTTTTTACGGCTTTTTAAGTGACGATCTATACATTGAACTGAAACATTTAGTTTTCCACCCTCAAACCACTTTACAAATGGAAAATTACTCTCATTCATAACATTTGTAAAAGGCTGCATCCACTCTAGTTTCTCTTTTGCGTAACTCCCCCAAAATCCCTCATAATCCTCAAGTGCATACTCTTGCAAATCTTGATATTCACACATATTTTTAATTCTAGCACTCTTGCTAAACTCTTTATTTGGTTTAAAAACTTCTCTATTCATTCTTTTTCCTTTGTTAATTTTAAATATATCATCGCTGTCATGATTGCATCATTTACAGCATTGTGCGCTCCCATATTAGGTATGGAACAGTTTTTTAGGATTGTATCAAATCGTAAATCAATATTTCCTTGCGGAATTAATGAAATTGTTTTATCGAAATATATTTCAGATACTTCAATCATTTTATTTGGTAAATTTATACCAAGAAGAGGCTTTGTGTATCTGTTTATCATAGCTACATCAAACTCTAAATAATACCCAATAAGTGGTCTTGAACCAATAAAATTTAAAAATTCTACAATACCCTCCTTTGTTGTTTTTGCATCTTTTAAGTCAAATGGTCTAATACCATGAATTTTGATGCTATTTGAACTTATCTCTTTAGAATTTTGCAAAAAAACTTCAAATGTTTGAGATGTTAAAACTCTATTATCTTTTATTTTAACAGCTCCTATTGAAAGTATTTCATCAACTTTGGGATTTAATCCTGTTGTCTCTGTATCAAAAACAACATATTCCCCACTCTTATCATCATCAAACAAAAATTCAAATGCACTATCTTTTAGCTTTTTACGATTTGCATTTTTTTTAAAATTTGTTATAAAAGAGAACATTCTTAAACAACCATATTTAAGTGAAAATGGAAGCTCATAAATTTTTTAAACTTATTTATGACTTTAAAACTATCTTTTAATAAATCTCTCTGGTTTTTCTCTAAATTCAGAGGATTTATATAGTTTGCTTCATCTATGTTTTTAGCCTCTAACATCGCTTTTAATCTTATTGAGCTTAGTGTGTCAAAACTCTCTATAAGTTCAGTTGCAAATGTTTTATCTACTACTCCAATGTTATTTAACTCTTTGATTCTCTCTACCGTATTTGTCTCTTTTATCTCATATTGAAGACAAAGTGTTCTTATGCCATGAACTAGGGCAAAAATACCACCTTTTTTAAGATCTAACTTGTCTTTACGCTCTTTTTGAAGCACAAATCCAGAGAAGAGAGATAGCGGTGTCTCAAAACTCAAAACTGCTTTTGCAATATGCGCTAAAACATCATCTCTTGAGTGAAAACTACTATGGAGATACTCTTTTAATTCATCAAGCAGCGAGCAATCTCCCGCAATACATTTTGCATCTAAAAAAATACTCATATTTTTAACGCTCTCATCACTCATATCATAAGTCCATTTTGTGATTAAATCTTTATATGCGCTTGAGTTTTTACGCCAAAACTCATTACTTACCATGACATCACCGCTGCATTTAGGAAATCCAAGCTCAAGAAGATATCCATTTAACCGCATCATCGGTTCATGAAAAAGTTCTACATCTACACTATTTTGAATGATAAGTGCATTATCTTGGTCACTCTTTAGAGTCTGCTCTTCTCGCCCTTCACTTCCCATAACTATAAGCGCACATTTCTCTCTAAGAGAAGGTTCTACACACATCTCAAAGAGTTTATTGTAGATTTTGTCATTTAGAGTTGCTATGAGTTTTGTGATGTATCTTACCTTTACACCCTTTGCTCTTAGGGTAATGATTAGACTTTTAAAATCATGCCCAAGTGCTTTTAAATCATCAATATTTTGTGCCTTGTCAATTTGAACAGCTACCAGATGGGAGTGACTTGCAAAATAGCTAAGCAGGTCTAACTGCTCCAAAATACCAACTATTTTTTCACCATCAACAACTACCACTCTTTTTATTGCATTGTGCGTCATCATCAGAAGTGCATTAAATAAAAAATCATTTATATCTATGCTAATAATCTTTTTTGAAGATATTGAAGAGATTTTTTTACTCAAATCGTTGTCGCCTAAAAGCAGTTTTTTTCTCAAATCTGTATCTGTGACTATTGAGTAACTTTTCTGCTCTTTTACAAGTATTACTTTTGATTGAAGTTTTTCCTGTTTTATAAGAGCATTGTATATAGTCTCATCTTCTTCAACTATACATGCAGTATGAAGAAAAATATCTGAAACTCTAGAGATAAGAAAAGGTGAGAGTTCACTTTGGGTATCGTAATCTTTTAACTGTTTATGACGAGTTATAAAGTCTTGCAAAAAATAGCCTTGAATCTCCTTATCCTGCATCAAATCAAGGAAATCTTCTTTCTTGATCTCATAACAGATAAGATCTTCATCAACAACAAACTTTGCTTTTGTCTTTCCATATATAAGCGCATCTGCATCAAAACTATCTCCTGCTCCATAAACATTATGAATCTCCTCATCAATATACTCTGTAACAGAGCCTTTGATGATAATGTAAAAAGCTATAGAAGATATTGTAGGAGATACAAGAAGAGTTTGGTTTGGGTAGTAAGCTATGTCGATTTTTTTCATCAGTCCATCCATGGCATTAGAGCTTAGTAGCTCAAATGGATGGATTGACTCGATAAGTTTTCTTTGATCTAAAATACTCATTTTATTTTCCAAATACTTAAAAATACTCTCTCACAAGAGAGAGATTAATGACTACTTGCACCCTCCGCACCGATACCAGTTTGCGCTCTGATAAACTGAGCATCAAATCTCTCTTGCTCATCTTTAGCATCTTGAGATTTATCTGTAACTGAGAAGAACCACGTAGCGATAAATGCAACAGATACAGAGAACAGAGCTGGATACTTATAAGGGAAAATTGCTTGTGCATTATGCATAATATCAACCCAAACAACTGGACTAAGTATCACAAGTATAACCGCACTAGCAAGACCTAATGTTCCACCAATTACAGCACCGCGAGTTGTAAGTTTTCTCCAGTACATTGAGAGTACAAGAATTGGAAAGTTTGCAGATGCAGCGATTGCAAACGCAAGACCAACAACAAACGCAATATTTTGATTCTCAAACGCAATTCCCATAAAAATAGCAACTACACCAAGAGCAACTGTCGCTATTTTAGAAACTCTCATCTCTGTCATAGAGTCAACTCTGCCTTTTCTAAATACAGAAGCGTAAAGGTCATGGCTGATTGCAGATGCACCAGCTAGTGTAAGACCAGAAACAACCGCTAAGATAGTAGCAAACGCAACTGCTGAAATAAATCCTAAGAAGAAGTCTCCGCCCACTGCATGACTTAAGTGAATTGCCGCCATGTTGCTACCACCTAAAATTGGTGAGCCGCCACTTGCTGCATCTTTAACAACATCAAGGTATTGAGGATTTTTAAATACCATAACGATAGCACCAAAACCGATGATAAAAGTTAAAATATAGAAATACCCGATAAATCCAGTCGCATAAAATACTGATTTTCTTGCCTCTTTTGCATCACTTACAGTAAAAAATCTCATAAGGATATGTGGAAGACCAGCTGTTCCAAACATTAAAGCAACTGCTAGAGAGATAGCAGAAATAGGGTCACTCACAAGTCCACCTGGGCTCATGATTTCAATACCTTTGAGCTCTGTTGCATGTGAAAACAGTGCGCCAAAACTAAAGTCATAGTGTGCCATAACAGCTATTGCCATAAATGAAGCACCTGAGAGAAGTAAAAATGCTTTAATAATTTGTACCCAAGTAGTTGCAAGCATACCGCCAAATACAACGTAAAGAATCATCAAAATACCAACTAAAATAACTGCCATCTCATAAGAGAGTCCAAAAAGAAGTTGGATTAATTTTCCAGAACCTACCATTTGAGCGATAAGATAGAGAACAACTGTTGCAATTGAGCCTGAAGCTGCAAGTGTACGAATTGGTGTCTGCTTTAATCTATATGAAGCAACGTCAGCAAATGTATATTTTCCTAAGTTACGAAGTGGCTCTGCAATCATAAATAAAATTATTGGCCAACCAACTAAAAACCCAATAGAGTAGATAAGACCATCGTACCCTTTCATATATACAAGACCAGAAATTCCCAAGAATGACGCAGCTGACATGTAATCACCTGCGATTGCCATACCATTTTGAAAACCTGTAATTCCACCACCTGCTGTATAGAAATCTTTAGCACTCTTAGTACGCTTTGCGGCCCAATAAGTGATACCTAAAGTTCCCGCAACAAATATAAGAAACATAACTATTGCAGAGACATTAAGATCTTGTTTTTGTACCTGACCAGTAATTGCGTCTGAAGCAAAAACAGCAATAAAACCAAGAATTAAGAAAGTAAGTATTCTATTCATTAGTTCTCCTTTATTGAATTTTTAATTTTATTGTTTAAATCATCAAATTCGCCATTTGCTCGCTTAGTATAAATACCAGTCAAAACAAACGCAAAAATAATAACCGCCATCCCAATAGGAATACCAATAGTTGTTACCGAATCCGAAGAGATTGGCGTACCTAAAAATGATGGGTCAAATGCTATTGTTAATATAAAAGCAAAATAGACAGCCAACATCCAGATAGATAGCTTTACAGCAAAGCCATTTCTCTTAGAAATCAGCTCTTTATAGTTAGGATCGTTTTTTATTTTTTCAATCGTTTCTTTGTTCATCTATTTCTCCTTAGAAATTATAATTTGCGATAAATCTGTACTCGTTCCAGCCAGTTTTACCAGCGTTACTCTCTGCAAATCCTCTTGGAAAATTTCCACGAAGACGAAGTTGTAAGTTTTTTATAGCTTGTGGATTGTAGATAGCATCAAATCCTGCTTCATTTGCAGTTCTCTCTATGCCATATCCACTATTTTTATCCATATCAAACTCTGTGTAGTAAGCGGCTGTTGTTAAGTTTGCACCCATATCTTTAAAGTTATAAGCAGCTGCAACCTTACTTGCTGCTGTTCCAGCCATAAACATATGACGAGTTACCATACCTTGAGTATATGCGCTCATTCCACCCCATGGAGAAACAGTAGCATTTGCAAGACCACCAGCAGCTGCTTCAGCAGCGCTATTATCGCCTGTTTTAGAATAAGCAAAAGATAAATCAAGGTTTTCTATTTTAAAGCCAAGCTTTGCTGCTATATATGTACTATCTATCTCACCGCCAAACTCATCACCTACTGAATCCTCTTTTATAACTTGAACTCCAGCGTAAGGCTTAATCATATCTGTTATCAGACATTTCCATGAGAAATTTGCCTCACCATAAACCATATTCATAATATCATGCGCATAATAATCCCAAAGGCTTAACTTTAGGTTCTCTACCCCTGTATATGTTATAGATGCCATTGTAATACCATCTGTTGAGTTGCCAAATGCGTAACTCCCTACATTTCTAAAATCTCCAGTTTGATTTAAACTATCAACATAAGAGTATCCAGATGTAGCAGAAAGTAACTTATTTGCATTTGAGGCAGTTGGTGTTGCACTATATGCTCTACCAAATGTTCCTTGAGCAAATTTTGTTACATGTCCTAGTGTTAATGTAGTGTTTGAAATATCTTTGTTTGTTAAAACATACGCCTCAAAAAGATTTGGTATCATTCTAGCATCATCGTCACCTAGCATTGGTGTTGATAACTTTTGACGTCCGCCTTTAAATGTAGTGTTTTGATATTTATACCCAAGGTATGCTTCTCCAAGCATTGTATAGTTATCATTATCTTGCCCAAGAAGTGTTTGATCTTCAATCTTTCTTGAGTCAATCTTATTTGTTGTATAAAATGCAGTACCCAAGCTAAAACCACTTAATGAAGCTGTTTCATACTTTAAATATCCACCAATAGCCGTTGAACCTCGGTGAGTTGTAGTTCCTGCACTCCCTTGATACTCTCTATCTATGTAAAACATGCGAGCTTGTCCACTTACCTTACCTTCACTAAACATAGTGTTAATATCTTCTGCTGCATTAAGTGAAGCTGCCGATACAAAGCTAATAGCCACAATACTAAGTATTACCTGTTTTTTCATACTTTTTCCTTTTTATAAATTAAACTCTCTAATCCTAAAATAAAAAAATAGCATGAACATAGCATTGATAAAAAAAATTATTTTGAGATAAACTTATAAAAAAATATGTGTAAAAAAGTAACTTTTTTTAATATTTAATTTACCTTAAACAAATAAGCATTCTATTTCTTTATCTTATAATCTAAATAAACTACATTATAATCTTCACTAATATAGAAAATTTATGTAATGGATAAAGTTATGAAAGAAGTTATAAATGCGTATAGAGCGCAAAAAATAAATGTTGACTCTTTTTTAAAAACATTTATAAAGAGTCTTCCTAAAAATTATATTGATCAATCTTTGAGTATTTTAAAACAGTATAGGTTTATACAGTTGATGTATGGTGTTGATTCAGAGTTCAAACAATCAACACCTGTTATCTCGAAAAAAGAGTCCGACTTATCTCAAATCGGAGGTAACAAGAGCCACTACTTCCTTAAACTTCAACTTGATGAAGATGATGTATATATCTCAAACCCATACATTCATCATAAAACAGGAAGAGCAAGTCTTAGTGTTGTTCACTTTATAGACTCAACCTACTATGTATTTGACGTTAATCTTATACATCTGTTGGAAGATTTAAAACTCATTGAGTACAACAGTTTTCACGATAAAATAAAACGCACTATATATTTCTTTGGCTCTACCATGTTGGCAATTGTTGCTATTGCACTAATTGTATATGGCGGTTATGTATTTTTTGCTCTAATATTCTCTTTGTCTAGTTCTGATTTTTTACATGATATATTCAAATCAATTATATCAATGACTTTAGGATTAGCCATTTATGACCTTGCAAAGCAGATTTTTGAGCATGAAGTTATATATCAGTCATTTCATCAAACCGAGGATAAACAGTATAAAGTTTTAGGGAAGTTTTTAATCTCGATAATTATTGCACTATCTATTGAAACGCTCATGGTGGTATTTAAAATTGCTCTTGATGATGCATCCAAAATGTTATCTGCATTTTATCTTTTAATAGGAACAACTATTATGTTAATAGGGCTTGGTTACTTTTATAGAACTATTCAAGAGTCAACGCCCAAGGATGATTGCTAAGGCTTGTCTATCATATAGCCCATGCCTCTGACATTGATTACAAAATCCTCTTTTAAATTTTTTTTGAGTCGATTAATTTCGGCTCTAATAGTTGCATTATCAACTATCTGCTCACTCCAAACATAGGTTTGAAACTGTTCAAAGTCAACTATTCTACCTCTGTTTCTTGAGAGTAAATCTATTATCTGAGCTTGGCGTTTGGTTAGTATCTGAACCTCTTGATTAAAAAGAAGTGTGCTATTTTCTTGATCATAACTATAGTTTTTACAAAGCCTTAAATGAACTCGTGGAACAACGCTTGAGAGCTTTATTCTATCAACTCGCAAAGATAGCTCTTTTAGATGAAAGGGCTTCTTTAAATAGTCATGACATCCAAGAGTATATGCACGTGAAATATCTTCAATATCAACCAATGCACTTATATAGATAACACTTACATGTATTTTAAGCTCATGGATTTTCTCTAAAAAAGAGAGTCCATCAATCCCAGGAACGTTGATATCTAAAACAAGAAGATCATAAGAGTTCTCTTTTATTGCTTCGAGTGCCGCCAGTCCATTAAAAAAACTCTCTACATGATGACCCTCTGAGTCAAGGTATTCGCAGATTGATTCATTTAACATAACTTCATCTTCTAAAAGGAGTATCTTCATCAATCTCCCATCGCTTTGAACTTATATCTAAATGTTGTTGAAGCCTCATCAGATGAGACGTTAATATTGACTCCCTCTGCATCGCATATACTCTTTACAAGTCTAAGTCCAAGTCCAAAACCATCTCTGCCCTTCTCTTCTCTATAATAAGCTTCAAAAACTTTATCTGTATCTTGAATCGTTTTTGATTTACTGCTCACTATAAACTCTATATATGAGCCAATTTTTTTTAGTGACACCTCTACGCTCTCATTTGGTAGTGTATATTTTATTGCATTTGTAAGAGTATTATCTATGATTCTTTGGAGTTTTGTCTCATTAAAATGGACATGTTTTTCATATTTTGGCGAATTGTAATTAAAAGTTATAAGAGAAAATTCTGCAACTTCTCTAAAAAAATCTATCCTGCTGCTTAAAAAATTATTCAAATTTATTACACTCTTTGTGTACTCTACATGATCTTTTTTTACAAGATAACTCAAATCATCATAGATACTAAATATATTTTTTGTAGCAGCCTCAATTTTTGAGAGTTGTCTATCTTTTGGGTTTTTCATAAGATATAGCTCAATACTTGTCAAAATAACGCTAAGAGGCGTGTTTGTTTCATGAACTGTATAACGCAGAAACTCTTTTTGTGACTTTAATAAATCTTGTGAAAATGTCTTCTCTTCTTCTAAGTTTTTATTTATCTCCAAAAGAGCTGCCGTTTTTTTCTTTACTCTCTCTTCAAGCCCAAGATTAAGCTCTTTTAAGTTCTTCTTTTGCTCATTGATTTTACTAACCATCTCATTTGCATAACCAACCATCATCTTGAAATCTTGAAAAAATATACTCTTTGAATCTATGGTTTTTTCTTTATCAATAGCAGTTTTAAAAGCATCTAAAAATGTCTGTGTATCTCTTTGAAGTAGTTTGTTAAAGAGTGTATTTAGACCTAAAAATATTGCAAATATTATAAAAGAGAGAGTCACTATTGCTAAGACTGTTTTTATTAGAAGTGCTTTTAACTTTTTTTGATTTTGCTTTAAAATAGTACTATCGGAAATAAGCGGGTTTTTTACTACATGGCTCTGTTCTAGCGCTATTTCATACTCTTTATAAAGCTCTTCAACAAGCAGTCCAACAAATACAAGAGTAAAGAAAAATACAACCAAAATAGTAAAGACATCTGCTTGCTTTATGCTGATATTTTGAAATCGTGATTTTATTCTCATGAGTAGAATTATACACTTACTTATCTGATGTAATCCCACTAAAACTTTAAACAAAAATATCTGTTTAAAATACTTAGACTATAATTTCAAAAAAATATTTACATAAAGGTTATACATGTTTGGAAGAACTCTAAAAAAATACGACTTAAGCGCTGATGAATTAGCTAAACTCCAATGGGCAAAAATCACAACAAGTAAAGGAGATATCTGGATAAAACTTCTACCAGAAGAGGCTCCAAATACTGTTGCAAATTTTGCACACTTAGCGGAGTCAGGTTTTTATAACAATCTCAATTTTCATCGTGTAATTCCAGGCTTTATGGCTCAAGGCGGTTGCCCAAGTGGAACAGGAACAGGCGGACCTGATTGGGCAATTCCTTGTGAAACAAAAACAAATGTTACAAAACACAAAAGAGGCGCACTATCTATGGCTCACGCTGGACCAAATACGGGTGGAAGTCAGTTTTTCATCACTTTTGTTGCTACTCCACATTTAGATGGTGTACACACTGTTTTTGGAGCAATCGAGAAAGATGACAATGAGAGTTTCTCTACGCTAGACAGCATAAAAGGTCAAGATACGATTAGCTCAATTGAGATTTTTGAAACTCGTTAATGAAAATATACTCCAAAGGGGCGATATTTTCGCCTCTTAAAAAAACTGCATGTTAGTACATATCTGTTGTAGTGTAGATTCACACTTTTTCTTAGAAAAACTCCAACATGACTATCCAAATGAAAAACTTATAGGTTTTTTTTATGACCCAAATATTCATCCATACTCAGAATATCAACTCCGTCTTCTTGATGTAAAACGCTCATGCAAAAAACTAGGCATTGAACTCCTTGAGGGAGAGTATGATTTTGAAGCGTGGATGCAAGCTGTACGAGGTTTAGAAAATGAGCCTGAAAAAGGCAAAAGATGTGAAGTATGCTTTGATAAACGCTTTGATGTAAGTGCAAAAAAAGCTCTCCTGCTTGGAGAAAAAAGCATTACAACCACTCTGCTGGTTAGTCCACTAAAATCTCAAGAACAGCTTAAATTAAGCGGTGATAAATTTTTCAAAGAGCATGGTGTTGAGTTTATATTTTATGATTATAGAAAAGATGGCGGTACTGCACAGCAGAGCCGTGTTACAAAAGATGAGCAACTCTACCGCCAAGACTACTGCGGATGTATATATGGACTAACTATGCAGCGAGAGCAACAAGACCGCCTCATGGATGAGATGTTCTCTCACGTATCAAACCAAACTCAGCCCTCCAGCATTGAAGAGAGACTTGAGATGTATCATCAAAGAGATGAACTTGAAGATAAAGGTATAGCTTACAAAATTATAAGAGAGAAGTTTTTAAACTATCGCCAATTTAGTTTTAAACTATATGAAAGCGGAGATAAAATCATCAACGCTTATGCTCTTTTTTACTCAACACTTCAACGAAAAAAAGCACAGGGAAATATAGAATTTAGCTCTAAAAATATTCACTATTTTAATCGTGAAGAGATAAAATTTGTAACATTAGAGTTTTTCAACTCTACATGTAATTTTATGTACAAAAACACAAAAGAGCTTATATTTAACCCTCCAAGCGTTAAAGAAGAGATGGCTTTTAGGGATACTTTACTCACTTCAAGTTACGATTTAAGCCCTATAATTATCGTTGATGAAATTCCAAAAACAAAGCTCTTTATAGAGCTTGATGCAAAAATTTATGAAGATGTCAGAGAAAAACTAATCATTATATAATGTTTCTTTAGCTAAAATAGCCAAAATTATTATAAAGGCTGTTTGTATATGATTATGGACGTTATTGAAATTCAAAAAATTATTCCTCATCGCTACCCATTTTTACTTTTAGACAGAGTTACGCAAATTAAAGAGAATGAATCACTTATCGGTTATAAAAACATAACAATCGGAGACAACGTATTTCAAGGTCACTTTCCAGGTCATCCAATCTATCCAGGCGTTATGATTTTAGAAGGGATGGCGCAAGCTGGCGGCATACTTGCATTTAAAAGCATGGGCAACATGACTGAAGAAGAGGCCGCTTCCAAAGTTGTATATTTTATGAGTATTGACAGAGCAAAATTTCGCGCTCCTGTAAAACCAGGAGACAGACTTGAGTACCGAATAAGTGTTATAAAAAATAAAGGTCAAATCTGGGTACTTGATGGCAAAGCTTATGTTGATGATGTTTTAGTTTCAGAAGCAGAACTAAAAGCTATGATTGTAGATAAATAATGAGTAAAATTTCTCCACTAGCAATCATAGAAGATGGTGCAGTTATTGGGAAAGATGTTGAGATAGGAGCTTATTGTATTATCTCTTCTGACTCAACTATCGGCGATGGAACAAAGATAGAACAAAACAGCTGTATTTACGGCAAAACAACTATAGGCAAAAATAATCATATTTTTTCACATGCAGTTATTGGCTCAGCTCCACAAGATCTTAAATTTGCTGGTGAAGATGTTGAACTAATCATCGGCGATAACAATAAAATCAGAGAGTTTACACTCTTTAATCCTGGGACAAAAGGCGGTGGAGGAAAGACTATCATCGGCTCACACAATCTTTTTATGGGTTATGTTCACATAGGACACGATGTTATCATTGGAAACCACTGCATCTTGGCAAATGCTGCAACTCTTGCAGGGCACGTTGAGATGGGTGATTATGCAGTAATTGGCGGAATGACTCCTATTCATCAGTTTGTTCATATCGGTGAATATGCTATGGTAGCTGGTGCATCAGCACTTGCTCAAGATGTACCTCCATTTTGTATGGCAGAGGGAAATCGTGCAACACTTAGAGGACTTAACTTAACAGGTCTTAGAAGAAACATAGAGCGTGAAGAGATTGATGAGATAAAATCAGCCTACAAAGAGCTTTTTGAAGCAGGAAAACCTCTCAAAGATGTTGCAAATGAGATACTTGAACATACTTCAAGCCATCATGTACAATCTCTTTGTAATTTTGTTCTTAAAACTAAACGCGGTATTCCGTATGAAAGGAAACATCTATGATAATAAGAACATGTAGCTTTTGTAATGCACTAGAGAGTGATGAAAACCCACTAATCGCAGGGAGTGGTGTCTATATATGTAAAAATTGTGTTGTTTCTGCATATAAAATTATGTTTGGTGATGACAAATTTTTAAACTCATCTAAAGATGCTAATTTAACTGATGAAAACAGCACTCTTATGACTCCAAAAGAGCTAAATTTGTTTTTGGCTGATTATATTATTGGGCAAGAGAGAGCTAGAAAACTTCTAAGCGTAGCTGTATATAACCACTATAAAAGAATTTTCAAAACACATACAACAAAAGATGATGATACTGAAATAGCAAAATCAAACGTACTTCTTATAGGACCAACTGGAAGCGGAAAAACACTTATGGCTCAAACAATTGCTAGAGTTTTAAATGTTCCTATTGCTATTGCTGATGCTACAAGTTTAACAGAAGCTGGATATGTTGGAGAAGATGTTGAGAACATTTTAACAAAACTTCTTCAAGCAGCAGACGGAGACGTTGAGAGAGCACAAAGAGGAATAGTCTTCATAGATGAGATTGATAAAATTTCTCGTATGAGTGAAAACCGCTCTATTACCCGTGATGTATCTGGGGAGGGTGTTCAACAAGCTCTTTTAAAAATCATAGAGGGTGCTGTTGTAAATATTCCACCAAAAGGTGGAAGAAAACATCCAAATCAAGAGTTTATTGCGATTGACACAACAGGAATTTTGTTTATCTGTGGTGGTGCGTTTGATGGTCTTGATGAGATTTTAAAGAAAAAACAGGGTGAAAATGTTTTAGGTTTTGGTCATGAAAAGAAGAGCAAAAAAGAGCAAAAAATGAGTTATGATGCAGTTGAGCCTGATGATTTAGTAAATTATGGTCTTATTCCTGAGCTTGTTGGGCGTCTTCCAATTATTGCATCATTAAATGAGATTACAGAAGATGATATGGTTCGCATACTTACTGAACCTAAAAATTCAATTATCAAGCAATATAAAAAACTCTTCTCTATAGACAATGTTGAACTAAATTTTGAAGAAGATGCTCTAAGAGCAATTGCTACAAAATCTATAAAAAGAAAAACTGGTGCTCGTGGACTTCGTGCAATTTTAGAAGAGAATATGATAGATATTATGTATGAACTCCCAGAGTATGGTGGCTATGAAGTTTTAGTAACAAAAGCCGTCATAGACAACGCTGAGGCTCCTGTCTATATCAAAAAGAACTCAAAACAAATTGCATAAGGTAAAATAATGATATTTAACAAACTAATTGGTCTTTTTTCAAATGATTTATCCATCGACTTAGGAACAGCAAATACGATTGTAATTGCTAAAGGCAGAGGCATAATAATAAATGAGCCCTCAGTAGTTGCTGTAAAAACTGGAAAGTTTGGACATCAAAGAGTTTTAGCAGTTGGTCATGAAGCAAAAGAGATGGTTGGCAAAACTCCTGGAAATATAAAAGCTATTCGTCCTATGCGTGATGGTGTCATAGCAGATTTTGATATGACTGAAAAAATGATTAGAAAATTTATCGAAAAAGCGCATGGAAGAAGCTCTCTTATAAGTCCTAGAATTATTATCTGTGTTCCTTATGGATTAACTCAAGTTGAGAGAAAAGCTGTACGTGAATCTGCTCTTAGCGCAGGTGCTCGTGAAGTTTTTCTTATAGAAGAGCCAATGGCTGCAGCAATTGGAGCTGGAATAGATATACGTGAACCTCAAGGAAACTTAGTCGTTGACATCGGTGGTGGTACTACAGAGATAGGTGTTGTCTCACTTGGTGGTTTAGTTCTCTCAAAATCAATTAGAACAGCAGGTGACAAGATCGATCAGGCAATTGTAAACTATGTAAGAAGAAAATATAATCTTTTAATAGGCGAGAGAATCGCTGAAGAGATAAAGATAAATATTGGAACAGCAGTTACCCTTGATGAAGAGCTAAAGATGGTAATTACTGGCAGAGATCAAGTTGAAGGGCTTTTAAGTTCTGTTGAGCTAACAAGTGAAGATGCTAGAGAAGCGATGAAAGAGCCTCTCAAAGAGGTTGCAGAAGCACTTCGTGACGTGCTAGAGCAGATGCCTCCAGATTTGGCAGGTGATATAGTAAATCATGGGATAATCTTAACAGGAGGTGGAGCACTTATCCGTCAACTAGATAAGTATCTCTCAGATATTATCAAAATCCCTGTATATGTTGCAGATGAGCCTCTGCTTGCTGTTGCAAGAGGAACTGGACGCGCATTAGAAGAGATAGATTTACTACAAGAACTTTTTGAAAATGAATAAGGGGCTTCTTAGCTTTTTTTTAATCTTTACTGCACTCATAATGGGTGCACTCTATTATACTGATGTTATACAATCTCCTTTTATATCTGTATTAAATAAAATCAAAACCAACTATCACACCTCTAGTGAATTTATAGAAATTCAAGTAAAAAAACACTTTTTTCAGGCAGAACATATCGTAGAACTTAGTGAAAAGGTAAAAAAATATGAAAATAATTGTCTTGTAATTGAGCAGTTGTCATACGATCTTAACAATCTTTTTTTAGAGAGTCACTCAGAGCTAAAAGTTGAACCAAATGTAGAGCTAGTTAGAACAATCTCATATCAAAAATTTGGCGATTTGAATAGAGTATGGCTTGAAATAAACGATTATAACGCTTCAAAAATTCACGGTCTTGTATATAACAATCTTGTTGCTGGAATTGTTATCTCCCAAAATGGAAGACCGCTTGGGCTTTTAAACAGCGATTTAAAAAGTTCTTATGCTGTTTATGTTGGAGAACAAAAAGCCCCAGGTATAGTTCATGGAAATAATTCAAACCATCTTATTGTAAAATTTATACCTGCATGGTTTTTAATAAATAAAGGTGATAAAGTTATAACTTCTGGACTAGATGAGATTTTTTTTGAGGGTTTAGGTGTTGGTATTGTGGTCTCTGTTACGAAATCGCAAGGGTATCAGAGTGCGGTTGTTGAACCTTTCTATAAAGCAAATGCTCCAAACTACTTTCATATGATTAAAAAAGTCAAATAACTCATCAAATTTTAAGTGCCCTTTACCTATAATAAACAAATTTTTATGTACAAATATTAAAGGTAAACAATGCCAAAACGCACTGACATTCATACTATTTTACTTATTGGTTCAGGTCCGATTATTATCGGTCAAGCTTGTGAATTTGACTACTCTGGAACGCAAGCTGTTAAAACTCTAAAAGAGTTAGGTTACCGTGTGGTTCTTATCAATTCAAATCCTGCAACTATTATGACAGACCCTGAATTTGCAGATAGAACATATATAGAGCCTATCAGAGAAGATATAATTGCTAAAATCATAAAAGATGAAAAAGTTGATGCTGTTTTACCTACAATGGGTGGACAAACTGCACTTAATGTTGCCACTAGCATGTATAAAAAAGGTATGTTAGAGGGTGTGGAGTTCTTAGGTGCATCTCCAGAGGCTATTCATAAAGGTGAAGACCGCTCAGCTTTTAACAAAGCTATGATTAAAATAGGTATGGATTTACCAAAAAGCCGTAACGCTTATAGTGTTGAGGAGGCTTTGGAAGTTGCACTTGAGATAGGTTTTCCAGTTATAAGCAGAGCCTCGTTTACACTAGCTGGTGGCGGAAGCGGTGTGGCATACAACATGGAAGAGTTCAAAATACTGGCACAAGAAGGTATCTCTGCATCTCCAGTTAGTGAAATAGAGATTATGGAGTCAATGCTCGGTTGGAAAGAGTACGAGATGGAGGTTATCCGAGATAAAGCGGATAACTGTATTATCGTCTGCTCAATTGAGAATTTTGACCCAATGGGCGTTCACACTGGCGATAGCATAACTGTTGCGCCTGCACTTACTCTAACAGATAAAGAGTACCAAAGAATGCGTGATGCCTCTTTTGATATTTTAAGAGAGATTGGTGTTGATACTGGTGGAAGTAACGTTCAATTTTCAATTGACCCTAAAACTGGACGTATGATTGTTATTGAGATGAACCCTCGTGTTTCTCGCTCTTCTGCTCTTGCTTCTAAAGCTACTGGCTATCCAATCGCAAAAGTAGCAACACTTTTAGCTGTTGGTTTTACTCTTGATGAAATTACAAACGACATTACAGGCACTCCTGCGTCATTTGAACCTGTAATTGACTATGTTGTTACAAAGATACCTCGCTTCACTTTTGAGAAATTCCCAGAAGCACAAAGCACTCTAAGCACAAGCATGAAGAGTGTTGGCGAAGTTATGGCGATAGGGAGAACTTTTAAAGAATCTATCCAAAAAGCTCTATGTTCACTTGAGACTGGACTTTGTGGTTTTGACCCGATTGACGCTGATTTTGATTTTATTAAGCATGAAATTCGCCGTCCAAATGCAGATAGAATTTTATATGTTGCAGAGGGATTCCGTCGTGGAATGAGCATAGAAGAGATGTTTGACACATGTAATATAGACCCGTGGTTTTTGTATCAAATTGAAGAGATGATAAAAGTAGAATCAATCATTGATAAAAAAATATTAAGCGATGAGACATTTATGCGAAGTGTAAAAGTTGACGGTTTTTCAGATAAAAGAATAGCTCAATTAATAAGTCAAAAATCAGAAACAAAGATAACGGAAGATGATGTCTATAAAGCTAAAAAAACTTTAGGCGTAAACTTAGAGTATAACGAGGTTGACACATGTGCTGCAGAGTTTGAAGCGCTTACTCCATACCTCTACTCAACGACTAACATAACAAAGCTTCCAAATGTAAAAAACAGAGTAAGCGAGGCGAAAAAAGTTCTAATTTTAGGCGGTGGACCTAACAGAATAGGACAAGGCATTGAGTTTGACTACTGTTGTGTTCATGCTGCATTTGCGCTCAAAGAGATGGGCATTGAGACTATCATGTACAACTGTAATCCTGAAACTGTATCAACAGATTATGATACTTCAGATGTACTCTATTTTGAACCTATCGATTTTGAACATGTTAGAGAAGTCATTGAAAATGAGAAACCAGATGGTGTAATAGTCCATTTTGGCGGACAAACTCCTCTAAAGTTAGCAAATGCTCTTACTAAAATAGGAGCAAATATAGCTGGAACTCCATCACATGTAATTGATTTAGCAGAAGATAGAGAGCAGTTTTCCAACTTTGTAAACTCTCATGGATTAAAACAGCCTGCAAATGGTCTTGCTCGTACAAAAGATGAAGCTCATGATATAGCATTAAGACTTGGTTTTCCTGTTTTAGTTCGCCCATCTTATGTTCTTGGCGGGCGTGGCATGAGAATCGTCTATTCACAAGAAGAACTGCGCCAATATATGGACTTAGCTGTACTTGTTAGTAACGATGCTCCAGTACTTGTAGATAAATTTTTAGATCAGGCAATTGAACTTGATGTTGATGCAATTTGTGATGGCGTAGATGTTTACATCGGTTCTGTTATGCAGCATATTGAAGAAGCTGGTATTCACTCAGGGGACAGTGCATGCTCACTCCCTCCTGTCAGTCTCTCAAAAGAGCTAATAGATCAAGTTGAAGCACAGACAAAAACTATAGCACTTGGTCTTGGTGTTCGTGGTCTCATGAATGTTCAGTACGCAATCTATCAAGATGAAATTTATCTCATAGAAGTAAATCCTAGAGCTAGTAGAACTGTTCCTTTTGTTAGCAAGGCAACTGGTATGCCTCTTGCAAAAGTTGCAACTCGTGTAATGGTTGGAGAAACTCTAAAAAATGCTCTGAACTACTATGACAAGTACAACATTGTTATGGAAGAAAATGGACTCTTAAAACCTCGATTAAAAGGTCATATCTCTGTTAAAGAGGCAGTATTTCCTTTCCATAAACTATATGGCGCAGATTTAGTTCTAGGACCTGAAATGAAATCAACTGGTGAAGTTATGGGCATTAGCTCTAACTTTGGAATCAGTTTTGCAAAGGCTCAAATAGCTGCTGGAAACAGAATTGTTACAGAGGGAACCTGCTTTTTATCTTTTGTAGATACAGATAAAAAATATGCTTCTGAAATCGCAAGCGCTCTTCATAGACATGGCTTTAAACTTCTTGCTACAAAAGGGACACAAGCATCAATTGAAGAAGCTGGGATTCCTTGTGAAGTAGTTTTAAAGATTTCGGAGGGTCGTCCAAATATTGAAGATAGCATGAAGAATGATGCAATCGATATGGCGATTAATACATCTGATAACAATACTTCAAAAAAAGATGCTATTGTTATTCGCCAAGAAGTTCTAAAGAGAAACATACCTTACTTTACAACACTAAGCGCAGCAAGAGCACTTATTTTAGCTCTTGATGAGATGAAAAATGACTCTTGGACTTCTTCAAGGGCTCTGCAAGATTTTTTAGCATAAAAGATGAGTGTAATACTTACCCAAACCGACACTACTGTCGGTTTTCTCTCACAAAATTCACGAGAATTGTATGAGATAAAATCCCGCCCTCAAACAAAACCATTTATAAAAGTTTTTAGAGATTTTAAGAGTTTTATAAATGATTTTAAAAGGGTGCCAAATAGCAGAAAAAATTTAGTTCGCCGCTCAAAAAAAACATCATTTATTATTAATAACTTCTCATTTAGAGTAGCTCTTTTGCCTCTAAATTCTCAGATATTAAGAGATGCTCCATGGTTTTATTCAACTTCTGCAAATAGAAGCGGCGAGAGATTTGATAGAGATTTTTGTGAATCAAAAGCTGATATAATAGTAGAAAACATAGAGCTCTTAGTTGAAAACGCCTCTTCAAAACTTCTAAGAATCAACTCTAAAAAACTAAGAAGGTTAAGATGAGCAAAGCATTTCAAGCACTATTGACAGGTATGTTTATCACTTTCATACTAGATTTTTTTCTTTTTTTAGGAGTTTTGCTTCACTATATAGAATTTTATAAAATAGACCTCTATTACAATATTTTATTTGTAGATAACCAAAACTGGTATCTATTTTTCTCACTCTCTATAATTTTTGGATGGATGGTTATCTATATAAAAAACTACAAAGTTTCTCTCATACCAATAGTCATAATATCTATATTTACTTTTGTTACATTATTTGAAGATTTTGGTTATATGGTGGGAGAGATGATGTTTATGAAAGAAAACATTACTCTGCGTAGTGCAAAATTTACATATATAGGCAATATTATCTATGAGGGAAGAGAAGAGATTACTTTCTATCGTAGTGATATTTCTAAAATAGTAACTTTAAAGAAAAAGGATTTGATTTAATGAAACATATATACTCAATAACAAATGGTGTAGCACTTGGAAGTGCTGGTATAGCTATGATGAGCGTTCTAAGCGGATGTGAATCAAGCAGCCAACAACAAGAGCAGCAGCAAGGGCAACAACAACAGCAAGGGCAACAACAAAATAAATTTCTAGTCATTGAGCAACAAGCGGATGGAAAATATGTTGTGATTGAGGAGATGCCAACTGAGGGTCCAAGTAGAGCAATTATTCGTGAGTTAGATGCAAATGGAAATAAAACTGAGCGCTTTATGAGTGAAGAAGAGATGAAAGCTCTAGCAGAACAGGAGTATAAAAAAGTTCAAGATGGTACATCCGAGACACTAAGCAGTAACGAAGGAAGTGCTGGAATGGGACTAGCGGGAACTATCCTTGCAGTTGCTGCGGGTTCACTTTTGGGAAATATGATAGGAAATGCTTTGATGAATAACAAAAATTTTGCATCAAAATCATCCTCTGTAAATAAAAGCGCTTATTCTCGTCCAGCTAGTGGCGACTCAAAGAGTGGCTCATCCTCTGCTAAAAAGAGCTACTTTGGTGGCTCTAGCAGTTCAACACCTTCTAATCAATCATACGGGAGCTAACTTTTGATAAATTTAACTAAAATCAAACCTCTAAAACCAGCACAACTAGAAGAGTTAGGATTTACATGGCATACTGATAGCGATGAGAGCAACTATATAAGTGACACTCTTGTAAACATAACACATGATGAAGCTGAGGCTTACTATGAAGCTGCAAATGAGATATATGACATGTACGCAAAAGCAGCCGAATATGTTATAGAAAATAATCTTTTTTTTGAACTAGGGATTCCTTTTAATCTGATAGAGGCGATTAAGAAGAGTTGGGAAAATGATGTTCATTGGCATATCTACTCTAGATTTGACTTCGCTGGAGGAGTTGATGGAGCGCAAATAAAACTCTTAGAGTTTAATGCAGACACACCAACATCACTCTTTGAGACCGCACTCTTACAGTGGGGTTTACTAAAGAGCAACAATATGGACGAATCAGAGCAGTTCAACAATGTATATGAAGCTATAAAAGAGAATTTTAAGCGCCTTGTTACCCTTTTTGAAGATACAGAGCTTTTTGATGAGAGATATGATGGCTGGAAAATACTATTCTCTTCAATAGCTGGCAATGACGAGGAAGAGGCAACTACAAGGTTGCTTCAACAGATTGCGACAGACGCTGGATTTAATACTGGTTTTGAGTATCTTGGAGATGTTAAGTTTGATGAAGATGGAATCTATGATAGAGATGACAACCAGTATGAGTACTGGTTTAAACTCTACCCTTGGGAAGATATCGCAACTGATGAGCCTGAGCTTGCTACAATGCTAACAACTATTATGCAAAATCAAAGCGCAATCATATTAAACCCTGCATATACTCTTCTTTTTCAATCAAAAGGGATGTTGAAAATTTTATACGATCTTTTTCCTGATTCGCCTTATCTTCTAAAGAGCTCCTTTGAGCCTCTTAGAGGAGTAAAACAGGTTCAAAAAAGTGTTTTTGGAAGAGAGGGAGCAAACATAGCAATAATAGATATAGATGGAACAGTGCTTCAAGAGCAAGATGGTCCATATAAAAATCATAAAAAGATATATCAAGAGTATGTTGAACTAAACAGAGATTCTAGCGGAGCAAAATACCAAGCTGGAGTTTTCTTTGCTTATGAGGGAGCTGGAGTTGGTTTTAGAAAAGGAGATGAGATTTTAAACAATATGAGCAAATTTGTAGGGCATGTTTTAGTCTAAACATACCCATTTTTTTTCTTATCTACCTGTTTGGAGCTTCTCTTTAAGTATAACTTTTCCAGCCTCAACACCAGGTTGGTTATAAGCATCTATATACATAAACTTAGCACAAACAGAAGTAAGCAGTTCATACTCATACATAAGTGCTGCTATGCTTCTCTCGCTCACTCTATCTATCGTTATAACATCACATGGAATATCACCCAAATTTCTTATAGACTCTATTGTCGCATCTGCTTGTTTGTTTATAAGATATGCGAACTCTATATTATCTATATAGTTTAACTCTTCTAGACCCCTTAGCTCAACTTGAGGAATTTTTAGGTTATTTTCAAAATCATTAACTTTTATAACAGTGACTGTCTTATCACGTCTCCCCTCAACAATGAGCTGTAAAAAAGAGTGCTGATCAATGGGGCCAATAATTCCGATTGGAGTAAGTCCCTGTCTTGTAGAGTTTATATCAACTTTGCCCAAACTCTCACCCCAAAGTTGTATATACCAGTTATTAAAACCATCAAGTCTTGATGAATAAGAAAAAAGTACATTTATATTGAAACTGTTTTTATACTCTACAAAAAATCTAGCCTTCTTTACTATCCTCTCGTATGTATCTTCTTTGTTGAAAAATGAGTCATAAGCAGTTTTTGCACCAAATAAAAGCTCATCAATATCTATGCCAACAATAGCTAAAGGAAGAAGTCCAACAGCACTAAATACTGAGAATCTTCCACCTACATTTTTTGGTATCTCAAAACTTTTTATATTATTTGCTTTTGCATACTCATTTAACTTTGAATCACTCTCTGTTATTACAACGCTATTATTTTTATCACATGTAACTAAAGAGTTTATATATTTAAAAATAGATACAGTCTCTATTGTAGTTCCAGACTTTGATATAACAATAAAGAGAGTATCTTCTAAATCTATATTTTTTATCTTTGATTGTATATCTATTGGGTCTGTTGTCTCTAAAAAGTGGAGCTTTTTTGTTAGATTTTTAGAGTATTTTAAAAATTTATAGATTGCATAAGTT
Organism: Sulfurimonas denitrificans DSM 1251; assembly: GCF_000012965.1. Classification (NCBI taxonomy): domain Bacteria; kingdom Pseudomonadati; phylum Campylobacterota; class Epsilonproteobacteria; order Campylobacterales; family Sulfurimonadaceae; genus Sulfurimonas; species Sulfurimonas denitrificans. The sequence continues at coordinate 1,545,017 of NC_007575.1, forward strand.
CCAAGCGTACTTCCACCTATTCCAATTACTACAATATTTTTTTGATTAACGCTTGAAGCGTACTCTTTTAGTGCAGAGGTCTCTTGATGAACAAGATTATAGTAACCTATATGTTCTCTCTCTGCTTGTATCTGAGTAAATACATCCTCATCTGAAATAGAGGGGTTAAAGTTGTGTTGATATTGCATCTCTACTCTTGAGTTTTATTGTAAAAAAAGTTTGTAGCCTTTACAAAACCATCCACACTTCCACAATCAAATCTTTTTCCTTTAAATTTATATGCTATTACTCCACCCGTTTTTGCTTGCGTTAAAAGTGCATCAGTTATCTGAATCTCTCCACCTTTTCCAGGTTTAGTATCTTCTAGAATATCAAAAATATCAGGTGTCAATATATATCTTCCAATTATCGCTAAGTTTGAAGGAGCATCTTTACTCTCTGGTTTTTCAACCATATTCGTTACTCTAATAACGCCATCTTCTTCTTCATGTCCCGCAATTACTCCATATTTATTACTATGTTCTAGCGGAATCTCTTCAACAGCTACAATAGAGCATCTATATTTTTCATACAATTTTACCATTTGTGTCAAAACAGCCTCACCATCATTATCACACAAGTCATCTGCTAAAATTACTGCAAAAGGTTCATCTCCAATAAGTGTTTGTCCTGTCCAAATAGCATGACCCAACCCTTTCATTTCGCCTTGTCTTGTGTAACTGATAGTACAATTTTTAACAATATCACGTATCTCTTTCATCAGTATCTCTTTAGAAGTTCCATCTATCTGATGCTCAAGTTCAAACGATCTGTCAAAGTGATCTTCAATTGCTCTTTTTCCACGACCTGTTACTATTGCCATGGTATCTATTCCTGCTTCTCTAGCCTCTTCCACACCATATTGTAAAAGCGGTTTTGTAAGGATAGGAAGCATCTCTTTTGGGATTGCCTTTGTAGCTGGAAGGAACCTTGTTCCATAACCCGCTGCTGGGAAAAGGCATTTTCTTATTTTCATATTCTCTTTTGGCATATTTTAGCCTCTATAATTAAATTTTTAACTTATATACTTTTGCATGAGGGGTTATAATAACCTCTTCGAATAGCATTTTATCATACTCTTGCAAAACAGATAACTGAATATACACAGAGTTGTAAGTTTTCTCATCAACAACTAAAAAAGTGTTGTAACTTGACATAAAAATTAGGTTTAATTCACCATTTGGATTTACAAGTTCTACCTCTTTTGTAAACTTCATATTTTTATCATAAGCACTCTGGATTACCCTTTTTATGGGCACTTTGTTGTTATTAATATTTACACTAAACTCTTTTAAATCGACTACTACACCCTGAGAAAGATTTAATATATTTTGTTCTTGCCTAAACTGTTTTGTTGCGTAAAAAAAAGAGCGATTTTTCATATTTCCATTCATTAAATCAAGATTTGAGAAAATTTCAACAGTTGGGTATATATCTAGCATTCTATGTGGAAGATAAAAGTAGATATCTCTTGTTTTTTTAGGAAGTTCAATCTCTCCTTCAAGAGAGAGTAAAAAGTCATTTGTATCACTAAAACCATACTCTTTTGTCATTTTTTCTATATTTGAAAACATCGTTGGATTTTTATCTTCAAAAGAGTTCTCACTATACTCAACATCAAGTCTGGCAAGTTTTGCTGATACATCTTGAGGATTTGTAAGCATAAAACTAACAGGAAAATTTACATCTCCTCTATGTTTTCCCCCATCTATTAGAGTCTTTACATCGCTATAGTATCTTATTGGATACCCATAATCCCACCATGCAACAACATAATCTTCTCTATTAGCTTTTCCTCTTAGCATATCTAGCACTTTTACCTCATCTGCATTAAAAACAGTTGGAACTCTGTATGCCTCAATGTGAACTATGTTTGGAAGTAAAATGAGGAGTGTAAGAGCACTCATGGAGAAAACTTTGACTCTTCTATTTGGCATAAATCTAGCAATCTCGCTAATCAAAAAGGCGACTCCAAAGGCCAAGACTGGAACCGCATAGATAGTAAATCTAAGCCCTCCCACATAAGCTAAAAATCCAAGTCCAATTAATGGAAGTCCAAAGAGCATCACTTTGTGTTTATATACCAGATAGATATATCCAATAATGGAAGCTAAAAATGTTATAACATGCCCGCTGATACGATTTGCGAAAGTTATAAAAGGTATATTTGCAGCCTCTCTAATTGTCTGCTTTACAGAGTAAAAGTGAAGCTTAAGACCCTCTTGTCCCACACTTATCGCATCTTTAAAGACATATCCACTAAGTTGTTCCCATATTGGATTAAACCCGCCAGAGACAAAAAACAGAACAATAGAGAACGCCAAAACTGAGTGCACATATCTATCATACTTCTCTTGCTTATACATGTAAAAGGCTATTAGAACAAAAATGGCTCTTATATACCCCTCAAAACCAACCATTGCAAACATCATAATAGCTAGCAGTTTATAGTTGTAACTATTTTTTCTCTCATATAAAAGAGTGTAAAGAAGTATAAGAGCAAAAAATGCGCTCTCAAGCGAATAACTTTGTGGATACCACCATCTGTAAATTAAAATATCAACTGCTGTGATTAATAAATATTTATCTTGATTTGTTCTAACTGCCCAGATAATAGACCATAGCAAAAACATAGGAAGTACAATGTTTAGCATGTCTGTATCATAGTAGCCTATCATAGTTCTATTGTAGTAACTATGAGCGATGCTAGCTAGAAGTGCAGCTATAAATCCCATCTCCAAATTATCTATACTCTTAGCTATTAGAATTATAGGAATAACTATAAGTGAACCAAGAAAAACAGGCATAAAGAGGATAACGCTCTCAAAAGAAAAAGGCAAGATGTATGCAAAAAGAGCGCTCAACTGTGATGCTGCAAGATCGACTGCAGAGAGATCGTTATCTTGATGAACTCCAGCTAAAATATCTCTAGCACCCTCTGCCCAGTAATAGCCATCATTTGTGTTTATCATAAGCTGAGCATTAAATCTAAAAGGCTCATAATCTACGAACTGATAAAACCAAATCATCCTAATTGCAACAGAAAAAAGAAAAGCTAAAGCTATATATAGAAGTGTAACTTTTGTCTCTTTTGTAAATGTTAGCACACTCTATCCTTGATTATATTTCGTTATAAAGGCTATCTCTCTCAACAGGTATAAAACCACTGTTTTTTATAAGCGCTCTAAAATCTTCAAGCTTTACGCCATTTGCGCTCTTTGCCCCTGCTGCGGAGTTTATGGACTCTTTTTCTATCGTACCATCTAAATCATTTGCACCAAACTCTTGAGCAACGAGGGCTAAATTTACAGTTGAAGTAACCCAATATGCTTTTAAATTAGCAACATTATCTAAAACTATGCGGCTTATCGCCATAGTTTTTAATATCTCATTTGCAGTTATTGGCTCTTTTATATTTAAGTAGTTATTCTCAGTTTGATATACAAGTGGGATAAAGCAGTTAAAACCGCCTGTCTTGTCTTGAAGTTCTCTTATTCGCATCATATGATCTATGCGATGGGCACGACTCTCTATGTGCCCAAAGAGCATAGTAACATTGCTTTTTTTGCCTCTCTCATGCCATTTTCTATGAATCTCAAACCATTGATCAGATGTAACTTTACCCTTGCAGATAAAATCTCTTACCTTCTCATCAAATATTTCAGCCCCGCCACCAGGCATTGAATCAACACCGTTTTCAACCATCAAATCAAGAATCTCATCATAACTTTTACCATATTGACGAGATAAAAAATCGACCTCAGCAGCAGTTAAAGCTTTTACATGTAGATGCGGATAAGCTGTTTTGATTTTTTTGAAAATCTCTAAGTACCAATCCATTCCAGTATTTGGATTATGAGCTGAAACTATATGAACCTCTGTTGCACCACGAGAGTCAATATCTTTAACAATTTCCATGATTTGATTATGCGTCATTGTGTATTGGTTTGGATTTTTTCTAGTTGCTGAGTATGCACAAAACTTGCAAACATCAGCGCAAACATTGGTAGGATTTATATGACGGTTAATATTGTAATAACTCTTTTTTCCATGCTTTTTTTTACGAATGGAATCTGCTAAATCCCCAAGTTCAAAAAAATCCATCTCATAAAGCAAGAGAGCTTCATCAAAGTCGATTCGCTCACCTCTTGTAATCTTATCTCTTAAACTCATGACTATTTTAATGCCTCAAATTTATCTAACTCATCTAACTTTTCCCACGGATAGTCACTTTGACCAACTTGTCCACGAGCCGCAACATCTGCATAAAGAAAGGTCTCTTTAGATGGATAATCAAGGGAAAATTTACGAGTAATCCAATTTGGAGTTAATGGAAAATTTTGTAGTACAAATTCTGAGAGTTTATCATCATCAACCCCTTTTATAGCCGTTCCATAAGTATCAACCGCAATAGAAGTAGGGCGTGCTACACCTATGGCATAAGAGATTTGAACAAGTGCTTTTTTTGCAAGTCCAGCAGCAACTATATGTTTAGCAATCCATCTAGCAGCGTAAAGCCCGCTTCTATCAACTTTTGTATAATCTTTTGAGCTCTGCGCTCCACCACCAATTGGTGCATATCCACCAAAACTGTCAACTATAAGTTTTCTTCCCGTAAGTCCAGAATCATGCAGTGATGAGTGAGAGACATACTTGCCAGTTGGGTTTATGTGGACAATACAATCATTTTTGTTATAAAGCTCACTTGGGAGTCCAGCTTCATCAATCAAACTTTGAATCAAGGTTCTAACTGTTTTTATATCCATAGTGTTTACACATGGAGCAGAGACTACAATAGTGTGAATTTTCTGTGGTTTACAATTCTCAAAATTCTCTTTTTTACCATAATCCATAGTCACCTGAGTCTTTATATCAACACCCAATTTTGAAGGATTTTCTTTTGCAAAATTATAAACTTTCTCCATCAAAACTCTTGCATAAGTTATAGCACTTGGCATATAGTTCCCAGTCTCAATGTCCGCATAACCAAACATAATTCCTTGATCCCCTGCTCCAACTTCACCATCTTCTTTATCAACACCTTGATTTATATCTGGAGATTGGGAGTTTAGAAGAACTTGAAGCTCTACCTCTTCTGGGTGAAGACACTCCTCTTTTGTAAAGTATGGATTGCCATCATAACCGATGCCAACAAGTGCGTCATGAACAATTTTTTTGTACTCTTCTGTTGTTACTCTAGTCTTTGAGGTAACTTCGCCACCAATAATTATATGTTTTCCAGCAACAAAAACTTCTGACGCAACTCTTGATTTTGGATCACCAATAATGAGCCTATCAACTATGCTATCTGCAATAATATCCGCACACTTATCTGGATGTCCAGGGCTAACTACTTCACTCGTAAATAAATACATACATTTCCTTGAATTATTATCAGCATACAGAGATGTCTCTTTGTACACTAGTTTGCAAAGCCCCTTTTGATATTGACCTAAAGGCCAGGTGCTCTCCACATTGAAGTCGTAATACTATCATCTACTAACTTTAATTGTACTGCATACGCTTTTTCAAACTTGATTTTTATCTCATCATAAATTTTTTTATTTTCCATATTTGGCTCATATACTCTATCCCAGACAACTAGCTTTTTTGCCGCCTCTGTTATATCTTTGTATATTCCAATCCCAACTCCAGCAGCCATGGCACCGCCAAGCGCTGTTGCTTCTGTAACACGAGGAATTTTCACTCTACATCCAGTTACATCAGAGAGGATTTGAGGCCAAAGCAAACCCTTAGAAGCTCCTCCTGCAAAAACTATAGTATCAAGTTCTACGCCTGTAAAATCTCTAATTTTATCAAGATTTATGGATGAGACTATAGCGGCATTTTCTTGCAAACTTCTAAACATAGAGGCTCGATTACAAAGTTCTGGGTTTATATTAAGGTTTAAAAAGCTTGGAGCCGCATGGTACCATTTACCATACTTCATGGAGTCTGAAAATATAGGCAAAATTCCATAAGAGCCAACGGGAACCCTTGAAGCTTTTTCTTCTAGAAGTGCGTAAACGTCAACGCCCTTCTCTTTAGCTTCAAGCTTCTCCATGTCACAAAACGCATCTCTAAACCATCTCATAACAAGACCGCTAAAAAAGGTAATGCCTTCTGCTTGTGATTGATTTGAGACTACATGTGGATTTACTCTTATGCCCATGTCAAGCGGCGGAGGCGTATTTTTATCTATATTTACAACCTGCTGCCAAAAAGAACCGCCTAAAATAGCGGCTTGTCCGACATCCACAACGCCTAAACCAGCTGAACCTAGCTGAACATCGCCGCCGCCCATAACCACTTTTGTATTTACCGACAATCCGCTCTCTTTTGATGCCTTGTCTGTAACGCTTCCCATAAGAGTTCCTACTTCTAAAACTTTTGGAAAAATATCGTCTTTTAAACCGACTTTTTTTGACATGTCACTTGCCCAATCACGGTTTTTTAAAGAGAATATCCCGGTAGTTCCACCGTTACTAGGATCAGTTGCTATAACTCCACAAAGTCGTGCCAATATCCAGTCGCCTATCATGGAAACTTTAGCTACTTTTTCGTACATGTCAGGTCTGTTGTTTTTAAGCCACATGATGCGAGGAAGCGCACCCAGAGCAAAAGTCTGTCCCGACTCTGCGTAAAACTCCTCTTCAATTACTCCAAAATTCTCTTTTAAATAGCGTACCTCTTTGTCCGCTCTTGCGTCAACATTTGCAACTGCCCAAAGTTCATCTCCGTCTTTGTCGTAAAGCACTATCCCCTCGCGCATACTTGTAGCACTCAAAGCCGCTATATCATCTCCGCTTAGATTTGCACGCTCTAAAGAGTCTCTTATGCACTGACATGTAAGAGTCCAGTTTGCTTTAAAATCAAAACTCATGGAGTTTGGTACGCCCTCTTCTTCCAAATGCGTCCACTCTTTTTGTGCAACACTTATCTGATTTCCCGACATGTCAAATATAACTGCTCTAACACTCCCCGTTCCTGCGTCTATTGCCATTAAATATTGCATATTTTTTTCCTAATATCTAAGATACAGAGAGTTCTTTTTGAAGTAACATTTTTATAAATGACTGATAAGGAATATCCAGTGCATTTGCTCTTACTTTTATGGTCTCAAGCATATCTTCAGGAAGTCTTAGCGATATAGTTTTTGTACTTTTTTTAAGCTTGCTAAAGCGTACAACTTTTGCACTTTTGACATCAAAAAAATCAGTGACATCATTTTTTTCCCAAAATGCCATCTCTTCGTTTTGGTCTTTAAATTTTGGTAAAGTTTTCATATAAAATTTTCTCCTTTTTGCTCATAGGTCTTGCAGATATGACCCTTATTTTATTTTTTCGTTTTGTAAATATAACCGTCGCAAGCTGTTTCTCATTGGTATATCCAAGCACTACACATCTACACTCATCATCAGATGAATGGCTTTTATCTTCAAGCAAAACCAATGGCTCATTAAAGAAAATCTCCTCTATGATTTGCCATTTTAAACCATGTTTTATCTCATTTTTAAGAATATTTCCATCATCCCACTCAAAGCCGACCAACTCATCTAAGTCTAAACATTCAAACGCCATAGATTCCCTTTGTGTATATTGTGATTATATACATTTAAAAATAAATTGTCAAAATAAATTTTATCTCCAACCATTGCACAGCCTCATCAACATTTTTGGTGTCAGCCACCATTTTGTAGCGTTAGCGATAGTGTAGGAGAGACGCTACAAAGCGTGAATGAGAAACATTCTATGAGAGTTTAGACTCTCATAGTTGGGTTAAAATCCAAAAAAAGCCAAAACATTTGCTGCTGCTGGAATAGAAAATATCACACCCCACAATAGCCACCAAATTTTTATAAATTTATTTTCTTCTTTAAGCGCGCCATATATTACTATAGCTCCTGCTCCTGATATGATAATTAAAGCCAATGGATTAGCTGCTTTTCCAAAAATAGCCAACATTACTGCAAGGAAAAACAATATCACAAATGGGCCTTTAATATGGTCTCTTATTTCTTTTTTTCTCTTCTCTTCTTTGCTTATTAGTTTACCATCGTGCCAAACCTTATCACTCTTTAAGTTCTCGCTGTTTTCAGTTAGCTTTTCCATATCGTGTCCTTTTTTCTATCACGATGTCGTGATAATTAATATATTGTAATTGTATAATATTTTATTTTGTTTTGTGTATTAATTTGAGTGTCAGCCACCATTTCATCAAGAGCTTTTGCAAGAGCTTTTGTGACCACATGTTAAAGCATGTTAGGTGCATTCGCAATGACGGTCATTGCGAATGCAAATGAAGTAAATTTAGCTTACCCCAAAACCTCTAACTCGTCGCTGTATTTGTCTTCGCAGTACTGCTCGTAGCTTGATTTATAAACTTTATAGTGCTCAGAATTTCTATGCCCGTCAAGTGCCGCTTCATCTCTCCATGTCTCAACCGCAAAAAACTTCTCAGGTCTGTCTTTGCATTGAAAAATATCGTAAAATATGCAGCCGTCTTCCGCTTTAGAAGGTTTTACCATAGCAGTTAAAAGCTCTTTCATCTTTTTTACACCATCTTTTTTTGCTATAAATGTCACTTTTTTAGTAATTGTCATCTCTTCTCTCTTATTGCTTGATTGATTTTTAATCAGAGGATTATATCGAATTTGATTATAATAGGAAAAAAGTTAAGGTTATTGATTTGGATATAGTTTTAGATATTGAAAATATTATAGAGCAAAATGGAAGTGATTTTGAGCTCTCTAAACTTTTTAAAATATATATAAATGAGTATAAAAACTCTTTGTCTGAGCTTTTTAAAAAGAGTCAAGGAAAAGATTTTTTAGTTCGTCATACAAAACAACTCGACTCTATTATCTCTTTGATGTACAAAACAATCTTAAGACGTATATTTGGCAATTATATACCTATGAGAAGCTCTATTCCCATAGCTATTGTAGCTCTTGGAAGTTATGGCAGAGAGCAGTTGTGTGTTCATAGCGATATAGATTTACTTATAGTTTATGAGAAAATTGATGGGTTTAATAGCGAACTTATCATAGAGAAATTTTTCTATCTTGCTCTTGATGCTGGGCTTAAGTTAGGACATAGAGTACATGTAGTAGATGACCTCTTTCTCTCAAGTAAAGAGGAAATTACTATTAGAACAGCTTTAATGGAAGCGAGGTTTATAACAGGTTCAACTCTAACATGGCACAGCACTACAAATGTACTAACTAAGATACGTCTGCACAACCAAAGAGAGTTTATACTAGCAAAGATAAACGAATCTCAGCTAAGACATAAAAAGTACCCACAATCGATGCAACCAAATATAAAAGAGAGTGCAGGAGGACTTAGAGACTCAAATCTTCTCTTTTGGATAGCACAAACCATTTATGGCGTTAAAACGTTAAAAGATTTAACTGGCTCGCTATTTTTAGATGAGGAGTATAAAGATTATAGGATTGCCTTAGAGCTGCTCTTTCGTGTTAGAAGCGCTCTTCATCTAATTACAAAAAAACATGAAGATAGGCTTTTGCTTGAGCTTGTACCTGAAGTAAGTGCTATGCTTGGATTTAAAAACCATACAAAAATGGTAACTAAAGTTCTTGAAGCGCAGTGGCGTATAAGCAACTTTACTCAGATTTTTGTAAAAAAAATGGCAAGAGAGTTTATAACTGACATGTCACAATTTGCAAAAATAAAAAAAGGGCGGATTTGTAGAGGTATTTATCTCATTGATGATGTAGTTTATGCCTCTTACAACATACCAATTTTACCACTAAATAGACTACTTGAAATTTTAGTTATGCTTGAAGACAAACCATATAAATTTGACGCTGGATTTTTAAATCAACTAACATACGCAAAGATACAATACCCACTCACATCAAAGAGCTATAGCATTTTAAGAGAATTTTTTAAGAAAAACTACATGTATGAATTCTTAAAGCTTTTTTATGACGCAGGAGTTCTTCATCATCTATTTCACAGTTTTAAAAAAGTGCATCATCTACCGCAGTTTGACGGATATCATCACTACCCTGTAGATATTCACTCCATAAAATCAGTTCAAGCCTTAGAAAACATTCAAGACTCTTTTATAAAAAATATTTATGACTCTCTTAGTGAAAACGATAAATTTCTTCTAAAAATTATAACTTTTTTTCATGATAGCGGAAAAGGCAGAAATCAAGACCATAGCGAAGTTGGCGCAAAACTAGTAGCGCTATTTGCAAAAAAAATAAAGCTCAAAGATGAAGATATCCAAAGGTGCATTACACTTGTAAAACATCATGTAACTATGAGCAACATCGCTTTTAAAGAAAATATCCACAATGAAAAAACTCTATATAAATTTATGTCAAATATAGAAGATGTAAAAAATCTAAAACTTCTTTATATCCTAACTTATGCTGATATAAATGGTGTTGGAGAAGGAGTTTTTAACTCTTTTAACTCAAATCTTCTTTATGAACTTTACATAAATACACTTGAAGCCGCTGAGAATTTTGGAAGAATAAATGATGCAACAAAGAGAATAAATATAGAAAAACGCTTAGCAAAGCTTCCAGAATTTCTAAAACTCCCTAGAGTTTTGAGAAATAAACTCCTACATGTAGAGTCTGAACTCTTCTTTTTTAAACACTTACCACTTGATATTATAAAAATTGCAACTATTGCAAAAGAGACTCAAAGATATAACTTCTCAATCAATACCCAAAAATCACTAAGCATAGAGATTTATAGAAAAATACCCCTAAACATCGGCTATCTTCTAGCAATGCTTAGCCACCTTGATGTAGCTTCAATGGAGATTTTCACACTTTTTGATGATTTGAAATACTTTAAGATAGAGTTTATAGAGCATGTTGATGAGAGCGATGCCTTTCATATAGAAGAGATTATAAACAATGCTTTTGACATGAACAGACATGTCAGACTAAAAAACGTAAAGATTTATCCAAAAGAGATACAAATAGATTGTGAACACTCACTCACTTACGCTGAAATCACAGTTAACACACAAAATCAAAAAGGGCTCTTAGCTTATATAATGGAGTGTTTTGAGGAGTTAAACATAAATATTGTAACTGCAAAAATACACAGTACAAAGCATAAAGTAAGAGATAGCTTCTTAATCGAGAAACAAAACGATATATGCAATAATGTCGAGAAAATATATAAAACATTGATAACTAAAGGCAAGTAATGTGCGGAATTGTTGGATATTTAGGCAAAAAAGAGACTAAAGAGATTTTATTGGATGGGCTTAGAGAGCTTGAATATCGTGGGTATGACTCAGCTGGAATAGCAGTTTTAGAAAATGGGCACTTCTCAAACTTCAAAGCAGTAGGCAAACTCATAAACCTTGAAGAAAAAACTAAAAATTTTAAAACAGATGGTTTTGCAATTGGCATTGGTCATACAAGATGGGCAACACATGGAAAACCAACAGAGTTAAACGCTCATCCGCATTTGGGGGAGAGCTCTTATGTAGTTCATAACGGAATTATAGAGAACTACGCAACTCTTAAAAAAGAGCTTCAAAATAGTGGAATAACATTTTTAAGTCAAACAGATACAGAGGTAATCGTTCATCAATTTGAGAAGAATCTCAAATTATGCAAAGATAGTTTTGAAGCTTTTGCTAAAACTATAAAAGAGCTACATGGTGCTTATGCTATCTTGCTTGTAACAAAGTCAAATCCTGAGACAATCTTTTTTGCAAAACATGGCTCACCTATGCTTGTTGGTATAAATGATGAAGATGAGAAGTATTTTGCCTCTTCTGACACTCCTCTAATTGGGCATTGCAAAAGTGTCTCTTATTTTGAAGATGGAGACTATGGGTATGTAACTTCTGATGAGATAACCATTTTTAATGCACTTGATATAAAAAAAGAGGCTAAATTTTCTGCTCTCTCACAAAACAAACTTCTTGCTCAAAAAGATGGTTTTAGATTTTTTATGGAAAAAGAGATTTATGAGCAGAGCGTTGTTATCTCAGACACACTCATGGGAAGATTAAGAGAAGATGAAGTTGTTTTTGATGAGCTTGACTCTACTCTCTTTGATGGCATAAATGAGATAAAACTTTGTGCATGTGGAACTTCTTACCACTCGGCTATGAGTGCTTCTTATCTGTTTGAGCGTTATTCAAAGATAAAAACATCACTAGAGATTGCAAGTGAGTTTAGATACAGAGAACCAATTATGACAAAAGATACGCTCTTTGTAGCAATCTCTCAAAGCGGTGAAACTGCCGATACACTTGAAACGTTAAAGATGGCAAAAGCAGCTGGGCTTAAAACTCTTGTAATCTGCAACGTTGATAACTCCTCTATGGTAAGAGTCGCTGATGCTGCAATTCTTACTCGTGCTGGAATAGAAAAAGGTGTAGCTTCGACAAAAGCATTTGCAACTCAAGTAGTTGTTTTTTGGATGCTCTCTTTATATGTAGCCAAACTCAAAGGTTCACTTACAAAAATGGAGATTGCTGCACACATCTCAACTCTTAGAGAAGTCCCCTCACATGTAAAAGTGGATGATGAGATGCATGAGCGCATCAAAAGGGTTTCTAAAAGATATCTTCATGGGCATGGATTTTTCTTTATCGGTAGAGATATATTTTATCCCTTAGCCTTAGAGGGTGCTCTAAAATTAAAAGAGATTTCATATCTCCACGCAGAGGGTTATCCTGCTGGAGAGATGAAGCATGGTCCTATTGCACTAGCTGATCCTGAGCTTTTTACTATTGCGCTACTGCCAAAACATCTTCACTATGAAAAATCAAAAAGCAATGTTGAAGAGTTAAGTGCTAGAGATTCTACTATCTGTGCAATTAGTCAGATTCCATTTGATAAAGCGGATGATTTTATAGAGATTACTACATGTGAGAGTTATATGCTTGAGTTTTTTGAGATGATGGTAGTTGTCCAACTTCTCTCATTAGAAATTTCTATAAGATTGGGAAATGACGTTGATATGCCTAGAAATCTAGCGAAAAGTGTTACTGTAGAATAATTGATAATAATTATTTCTTATTTTCATATAAAATTTATACTTTCTTAGCTATTATTTAGCAAAATATTAGATTAAATTATTATAAAGTGATTTCACATGACAACAAAATCAAAGCTTCTTTTAGTCGTAACCATAATGCTATTGGGGCTTACCGCAGCTACAATTGTAAATATAGCCCTTAATTTTAGAGAGTACAGCATAAAAAGTGCTACAGATAAAGCTGAGATGGCTGCAAATATAGTTAAAGATGGCATCACGGCTCATATGGTTAATGGAATAATGGATAAAAGAGAGTATTTTTTAAACCAAATATCAAGCACTGGAAGTGTAGAGTTCTTAAGACTCATAAGAAGTCAGGGTGTTATAAAGCAGTATGGAGACGGCTTAGATAAAGAAAATACTAAAGATACCATTGATGAAGAGGTTTTAAAAACAGGTGAGCCTGTAGAGAAGATTACCGAAACTGCAACTAGTACAAAACTTAGAGTTACTATACCTTACAAGGCAACTTCTGACAATACAGTAGCAAGCTGTTTAAACTGTCATAATGTAAACAAGGGAGATGTCTTAGGCGTAATAAGTATGGAGTTTGATATTACAGAAACTAGAAACAGCGGAATGATGACTGTACTAAAAATTCTTGGAATAAATCTTCTATTTATTTTCGTTGTTTTACTATTAATGAATTACTTTGTAACCCCATATATGAAACTTTTTTCAAATCTTCAAGAGGGAATTAAAAAAGCTTACAGCGGGGATTTCTCTCATGAATTTGTATCAAATGTAGGCGGCGATGCTAAAAATGTAGTAAAACAGATGAACTCTTTATTTAGCAAAATGCAAGAAACATTTGGGGATATAAAGTTTAATCTTGCTACTTTTATACCTCAGGGAAGCGTATCAATAAGTGATCCACTACATGAAGCAAAAACTATCATCAGTGAGTTGTCTGATATTTATAAATTTAAAAAGACTATCGAACTTGATGCTTCAAAAAGTGATGTATATATAAGAATAATTGACATTCTTAAACTAAAATACCATGTAGGTCATTTTGCTTTTTATGAAGTCAACAATGTTACATCTGAGAGAAAATTGATATACAGTACTGAAGAAGAAACTATCTGTTTTGAAAAAACTAATAAAAATGCGATGGAGTGCAGAGCGCACAGAACCAATAGTGTTACAATCTCAACAGAATTCCCAAATCTTTGTCGTGCATGTGTAAGTCAAAACCTAGACTATGTTTGTATCCCTTTTAACATAAATCACGATATATCCCTAACGGTCTCTATGACATCTGGAAATAGAGATGAAGTTGATCTTATGAAGAAAAATATCTCAAGTATCAGACACTATCTTGAAGCTGCAAAACCTGTTATTGAGAGTCAAATATTGATGGAAAAACTAAGAGACACTTCTCTTCGTGATGGAATGACAGGACTTTATAATAGAAGATTTTTAGAAGAGATAATCGATAAAATCATGAGTCAAGCAAACAGAAATAAAGAGACATATGCAGTTCTTATGCTCGATGTTGACTTTTTTAAAATGGTAAACGATACTTATGGGCATGATGTGGGAGACAAGGTAATAGTTGCCCTCTCAAAAATATTAAAAAATTCTATCCGTGAGTCTGATTTAGCTATTCGTTATGGAGGAGAGGAGTTTCTTATTCTTCTTAGCAATGCAACAGATGAGGGAATTATGCAAGTTGCAAATAAAATACACTCTAACTTTGCTGCGCTCTCTTTTGATGTTGGAACGTCAGAGACGCTCAAAAAAACCATAAGCATAGGAATATCAAAATTCCCAACAGATGGAGACACTATCTGGAAATGTATAAAATATGCGGACACAGCACTATATGAAGCAAAAAATACAGGAAGAAACAAGATAGTAGAGTTTAAGAAAGATATGTTTAAAAGCGGGGATGAGTTTTAATTTTTAGCAATGCAAGTTAAATTGCATTGCTAATTTTTAAGTTTATCTGAACTTGTAGCTTACACGCTACAAGCAGATACACCTGGAGGAGTTGTTGGCTGAACGCTCTCATTGCTCGCTCCACCTTTTGCATTTACCTCTTCAATAGTTGCCCATACAGAAGCAGCAGCAGCCATATAACGTTTTGCACTCTCACTTGTTGGATTTACAAAAGTGATAGGTTTACCCTCATCCCCGCCAGTTCTAATACTAGGCTCAATTGGAATCTCTGCAATTATCTTTGTATCAAACTCTTTAGCCATAGGACCAGATGTTCCTTTTCCAAAGATATCATACTCTACACCAGTATCTGGAGCGATAAAACCACTCATATTTTCAACTATACCAGCTATTGGAATATTTAATTTTTTAAACATATCTAATGAACGACGAGAGTCATCAAGAGAAACAGTTTGTGGTGTTGTAACAGTAAGACCAGCAGTTACAGGCACGCTTTGAGCCAGTGTTAGTTGTGCATCACCAGTTCCTGGAGGCATATCGATAACTAAAACATCTAAGTCACTCCAAAGAATATCTCTTAAGAACTGCTCAATTGCCTTCATAATCATAGCACCACGCCACATAAGTGATTGTCCTGGCTCCATAAGTGAACCCATTGACATAACTTCAATGCCATAAGCCTTCATAGGAAGAACTTTATTTCCGGTAACCTCAGGTTTTTGATCTTCAATACCCATCATACGAGGGATATTTGGACCGTAAATATCCGCATCTAAAAGACCTACTTTTTTGCCTTGAGCAGCAAGAGCAATAGCTATATTTACAGAAGTAGTTGATTTTCCAACACCACCTTTACCAGAACTTACCATTAAAAAGTTTTTGATGTGTGGAGCGATATTTTTATTTTTCGGCTTTTGAGCCTCAGGCATTTTTGGAGCTTTAACATTTACTACAACAGCCCCTGCGCCAACTGCTTTTAGCTCTTTCGTTGCATCATCCGTAATTTGCTGTGCAACTTCTGGTGCACTAGATGTAATCTCTACATTAAAACTTACATCACTGCCATTTATCTCTATGCTATTTACAAATCCAAAAGTAACGATATCCTTAGTAAAACCAGGATATAAAACTTTTGAGAGTGCTGAATTTACAATATCTTTAGTCATATCTCATATTTTCCTTATATTTTATTTTTTATAACTCTACCATAATTAAATAAGACAAAAATTATCCTATATCAATAATGATGTTTTTTAAGCTCCAAGAGCTTCTCTCTCTTTAACTTCTCTGGCAATTTGCTCTATCGCTTCAGGGTTATCCATAATACTTTGAGTTATTTTGTATGAACAAAATTTAGGTCCACACATCGAACAAAACTCAGCTTCTTTAAATACGTCTTGTGGAAGTGTTTCATCATGGTACTCTCTAGCTCTCTCGCTATCAAGCGCTAATTCAAATTGTCTATTCCAGTCAAAACGATACCTTGCATCACTCATCTCATCATCTATGTCTCTAGCACCTTTACGTCCACGTGCTATATCAGCTGCATGGGCTGCGATTTTATAAGCGATTATTCCCTCTCTTACATCATTTGCATTTGGAAGTCCTAAATGCTCTTTTGGTGTAACATAACATAGCATACTTGCACCATGCCATCCGCCAACAGCCGCTCCAATAGCTGAACTGATATGATCATATCCAGCTGCAATATCTGTAACTAAGGGACCTAATATATAAAAAGGTGCTTCATGACAAAGCTCACGCTGGAGCTTCATATTACGCTCAATCTGATTTAGTGGAACATGACCTGGTCCCTCAATCATAACTTGAACATTTTTCTCCCATGCTCTAAGTGTAAGCTCACCCAAAACTTTAAGCTCGCCTAACTGCGCATCATCGCTAGCATCAGCTAAGCATCCTGGGCGAAGAGAGTCACCCAAAGAGAGTGCAACATCATATCTTGCACAGATGTCTAAGATTTCATCGTACGCTGTATAAAATGGGTTTTCTCTATGATAGTGCATCATCCATGCAGCCATCAAACTTCCGCCACGGCTTACAATTCCCATCTTTCTTTTAGCGATTTTTGGCATAGTTTCTAACAAAAAACCAGCATGTATGGTAAAGTAACTAACACCCTGTTTTGCTTGACGCTCTAGAACTTCAAGCATAACTTCTATGCTTAAATCCTCTATCTTGTTTCCTACATCATGTAAAATTTGATAGATTGGTACTGTTCCAATTGGAATCTTTGAAGAAGCAATTACTGCTTTTCTTATCTCGTCTAAATCACCGCCAGTAGATAAATCCATAGCGGTATCAGCTTTATAATGTTGAGAAACTTGCATTTTTTCAACTTCACCTTGAACATCAGAAGCTATAGCAGATGAGCCGATATTGGCATTTATCTTACATGTAGCAGCTATTCCTATTGCCATGGGCTCAAGCGTTGTATGATTTACATTTGCTGGAATAATCAATCTTCCTCGTGCGATTTCACTGCGAATTAACTCAGGGGAGAGTTTTTCAATTTTAGCAACATACTCCATCTCTTGTGTGATAATCCCTTGCTTTGCGTAATACATTTGCGTCTTTACTGGATCGTCTTTACGCTTCTCTACCCACAATGATCTCATGGTTCTCTCCTTAAAAAATTATATATATCGTATGTTAAGTCATTGGAAATATAATCAAATAAAGTTAATCTAATATTAACTCTATTATTTGATTTAATAATTTATAGTAACAATTGAGTATTGCAAGATAAAAACAAGCTTTTGATGTGTATAATTTCGTAACACTTTCTATTTTAGGAGCCTATTTGCATACTATTACACTTATTTTACTCGCAGCGGGTAGCTCTTCACGTTTTGAACTAGATATAAAGAAACAGTGGCTAAGAGTTGGCGATAGACCATTGTGGCATTTTGTAGCAGATAGATGCGAAAAAACAGGCTACTTTGATAAAATTATTATCACTTCTTCTCTTGATGATATAGAATTTATGAAAAATTATGCGGACTATACATTTGTTGAGGGTGGACAAACAAGACAACAATCCCTAAAAAACTCTCTTTTACATGTAGATACTGAGTATGTACTTGTAAGCGATGTAGCTCGCTCTTGCATAGATGAAGCTTTTTTAAAAAAAATAATTTCACATGTAGGCAAGAGTGACGCTGTTGTTCCTTATCTAAACATCACAGACACTATCGTATATGACGATAAAACAATAGATAGAGAGCGTGTGAAAAGAGTTCAAACCCCTCAACTCTCACTAACAACAGCTCTAAAATCAGCACTCTTAAGAGAAGAAGAGTTTACAGATGAGAGCAGTGCCATAGTGGCAAATGGAGGAAGTAGAGAGTTTATTTTAGGGCAAGAGAGTGCCCATAAAATAACTCATATAGAGGATTTAAAAAAACTCTCATGCCTTAGTGCGCCATCAAGCGACACATTAAGTGGTGTTGGTTTTGATGTCCACGCCTTTGATGATAAAGGTGAGATGTTTTTAGGTGGCATAAAGATAGATTCTGAGTATGGCTTTCTGGCTCATAGTGATGGAGATGTGGCTATTCATGCTCTAATCGACGCACTTCTTGGTGCTGCTGGCATGGGAGATATCGGTATGATGTTTCCAGACAATGATGTAAAATACAAAGGGGCAGATTCTAAAGAACTCTTAGGAACTCTTGTTACAAAACTTCGCCATTTTGGATTTGTTATAGTAAATGTAGATATAACTATTGCAGCAGAGAAACCAAGGATTGGCAATTATAAAATGGCAATGAGAAAGAAAATTAGCTCCATTTTGGGCATTGATGCTCAAAGAGTAAACATTAAAGCTACAACAACAGAGAAACTCGGTTTTATCGGTAGAGGTGAAGGTGTGGGCGTTATTGCAAATGCAAATTTAAAATATTTTGATTGGACAAAGATTTGAAGATACTTATAATAGAAAATGAAGTTTATTTAGCCCAGAGCATTGCTACTAAGCTAAGCGAATTAGGTCATGTATGTGAAATGTGTACATCTACAAGAGATGCAATAAAAAGTAACAACTACGATGTCGTACTTCTTTCAACAAATATAAATGGTCAAGATTTCAACCCTGTAATAGAGACTTTTAAGAAATCTATCATTATTTTAATGGTTTCTTATATAAGCAACGACACTGTCTCAAAACCACTCTCTGCTGGAGCTAAAGATTATATTCTTAAACCTTTTATGATTGAAGAGCTAATTAGAAAGATAAACCATTATCAAGATTATGAAAAATTAAAAAAGAGAAATATTGCATATGACAGATATTTAACACATAATTTCTCATCAATTTCTACTGAGCACAACTTTGAAAACATAGAACTTCCTCTGTTTATCTCAAGTACTTATCAAAAACATGCAGACTCTTTTGCTTTTGAATATGCAAAGAAAAAAAATCTTCCACTTCATTTCATAACTCTAAGTGATTCTAAAGCCATGAGTGAGATTGAGTCTATTACAGAGAACTCTCTTATTTACATAATAGATTTACAAATATTTAAAAAAGCAGAGAGAAAAGCCCTCTATGCTCTACTTGAAAACAAAAAAGCGATTCTATCAAGCAGTGATAAAATAGAAGATGATGAGTTCTCTATCATAGAGATGAAGAGTGAAAATAATATTTTTGATCAAGGTGAAATTTTACCAATTGAAGAGTATGTAAAGTTTATAGTTTTAAATTATCAGCATAAATTTCCAGATACAGAATTATCAAAAAAACTCGGCATTAGTCGTAAAAGTTTATGGGAAAAGCGAAAGAAGTATGACATTGTTAAGAAAAAATAAAACACTTCTTATAGACAAAGAAGCAGCCTCTGCGCTTGAACTATTAAAAGATGGGCTTTTGTCTCCCGTTGAATCACTGATGAATGAAGAGCAGAGCAAAAGTGTTCTAAAAACAGGACTCTTTAATGGCAAATCATTTCCTTTTCCTTTTATTTTAGCGCCTTCTGGAAAGATGAATTCAGAGGTTTTATCTTCACTTGAACCAAATGAAGAGGTTACTATTCTTTTTAATAACAAACCATTTGCAGAACTAAGAGTTGATGAAGTTTTTCATATAGATCCAAGTGAGAGAATAAAGCAGATATATGGAACTGATGACATATCTCATCCTGGAGTTTTTACTACACTTAAGAGAATTGGCTCTCTAGCAGTTTGTGGAGAATATACACTAGTAAATAAATCTAGCAATAACAACAAACAGGCAATAGAAGAAGCTAAAAAACTAATAGATGCAAAACATACAACTGCTCTTGTAATGGCTGCAAATCCTCTCCACCGTGCTCACGAGAAGCTGATTCGACAAACATTAGAGCATACAGATTTGCTTGTTATCTTTTTGTTAAAACCATATACAGAATCAAATCTAAACTACAACATCAGAAAAGAAACGCTTGACTATTTTATAAATAATTTTCTTACAAAAAATCATGTAGTTATTGTTCCTTTGGAAAATAGCTATATATTTGCTGGTTACAATGAGATAATCATTGATGCGATTGTTGCTAAAAATTATGGTTGCGATAAGCTAACAATTGGGCGAAATCATGCAGGTCTTGGGATGTTTTATGATTGTAATTCAAATAAATCCATAGTTGATAAAGTTGTTGGTATAGATATAGAAATTACTGTTGCAAGCGAGTATGTTTATTGCGATATTTGCACAACATTAGTCAGTAAAAACACATGCCCTCATGGACAACATCACCAAATCTCATATAGTGCCACTTCAATTTTAGAGCTTCTTGAGCTTGGTATTTTGCCACCAACTATTCTTATAAGAAAAGAGATTTCCGCTGTAATTCTCTCAAAACTTCATCAAAAAAGATTTAAAAATCTTGGAAAACTATATTATGATATTTTACCAACAGAGGGTCTCTTAGAAGAGCATACTGAGACAGATTTTTATCTTGAACTTATGAAACTCTACCAAACAACATCATTAACTTAGGATATATATGAACTGGTTTTTTATAACGCTAGGATATAGCGGGCTTGCTCCAAAAGCCCCTGGAACAGTTGGAACACTCCTCTCACTTCCTCTTGGGATGCTGATTCTTATCTATTTTGATGCACAGACTCTATTTTTGGCAACTATACTTATCTCAATTATCGCAGTTCGTGAGATAAATAAATATGAAGCAAAAAGCGGTATCCATGACGACAAGCGTATAGTTATAGATGAACTCGCTGGAATGTGGTTTGCCCTAAGTGTTGCACCTGCCATAAGTGTGAGTTTTGGCGAAGTAGCTGACTTGGAAAATGGATTTCTTATTCAAAGTCTCTTATCTTTTGCACTATTTAGATACTTTGATATAACCAAACCATCTATCATAGGGAGATTAGACAGAGAAGCTAAAGGCGGGCTTGGTGTTGTTGCCGATGACGTAGTAGCTGGTTTTGTAGCAGGTATTTTAAGTGCTCTTATTTGGCAAGGTTTTTTAGAGCTCCAAAAGATGCTCTAAAAGCGTACAGCTTTATATAGATAGCGGGTCGTCTGATGGCTCTATCTCTTCAAAGTCTTCTATTATCTGATCAAACATTTTCATACTGTTTTTTGCTTTTACTATCTGCTCTTCAAAGATTGAACTTGAAGCTGGGAATGCTTCTGCTAACTCCTCATAGATTAAAATACGCCCATTTATGTGTCTGTTTATCTCACTAAAAGCACCTCTTAAAAACTCTTTTGAATTTGTATGTCTAAATAGTGCTCTAACCATTTTAACACGCTCTTTTATAGGGATAGACTCATCTATCGCTTCTGCGATTCTTTTTATATCAAGTCTTGATAGATAAACTCCACTAATTGCTGGAGCTAAAAGTTTTGTACTTAAGGCATCTACAAACTGAGGAACGGGAACCTCATCCTCTTTATCAGTAGTTTCATCACCATTTTGTGAGCCTTCTGAATCTATTGAACAACTACTTTTTACAAATTTATCAAACTCTGCTCTTAAATCACTTAAATCTTCTCTATTCATCACTTCTCCTATTTTATTAAAATTTCATATCACTTTTATCATGCTCTAGATGTTTTTTATCTTCCAAAAACTCAAAAGTAGCTTGACTTATCACATCCAACATATCATCAAAACCCAGATAAGGAGCTCCTACTTCAAGTGCTCTTACTTTGAGTGCTGAGAACTCTTTTTTTTGTTTCATATCAAGATTAATGGGGCTTAATTTGCTAACCATAGAAAGAGAGTTAAAATCAGAAAAATCGATAACAGCATCATATAAAGACAAATCTACTTCCATGTTATCTGCAAGACGATTTATGTCCGCACTCTTCTCGCCTATTTCCTCGCAAAAGAGCATTAACTGCTCTATCTCATCAAAATAAAAACTTATATTAAACTCTTTTGCAAAAAAGAGAAATGCTCTAGCTCTCTCATCAACCCCAAGAAGTGCTACTTTTTTAACACCTTTATCTTTTAAAAATTTTACAAGAGTTTTGTATAGCAAAACATCTCCGACAAGCCTGTTTTCATCTCTTATGACAATATCACACAACCCGCTAAATTCTACAGCTTCACTCTTTTGGCTAAGAGTCTCTAAGACATTTTTCATATACTCATTTGAGATTAAAGCACCATTTACATGTGAGTTTTTCATATTTGAGAGCGTAAAGAAAAAATCATCCTCCCGTATATTCATAGGAATCATCATTGCATTTTTGTTTCTTGCTTTAAATAGCTTATTTAGTGTTGCAGAGATGCTATTTTGTCCAGCAAATTCTCCTATAAAACCATAAAGCTGTGTGTGATGTGATATCTCATTTGCATCATTCATCATGTTACATAACCTCCTTTTATTCCCCAAAGTTCTCTTGCTTCTTCATCTTCAGCTTTGCATCTGTAACAGAGTTTATCGCTAGAATTTGTACTAAAAATAACATTACACTCATCACATCTTCTCACCTTAAAAGTGATTAAATTTTGAACTGTTGGTTCAAAAAACTCCTTTACTCTATATGTAGGCGAGAGTGTAATAGCCTCTGGCTCACAAACATCATGACAAATATGGCACTTAATACACAAAAACGGATCAAACTCTATCTTAGAATTTTTAATATCAGAACTTAACGCTCCACTTGGACAGACTCTATAGCACATCTGACATGCAGTACATGTAGTCTCATTCACCATTTTCATGGATGTGAATGTGAGCTCATCTGATTCTATTATATGATAGATTGATGGTTTCTCTACACGCTTTAGAGCCGTAAAGAAGAGCTTTCTTCTATCTGTTATACGTTTTTGCTTTAGCAGTGCTATATCGCTCTTTTTGAGAGTATGCTCAACCAACTCATCTGTTGCTTTTTGTATCTCTTTTTCAAACTCTATCTTTGATTTAACTATACCCTTGAGATTTACCTTAGAGAAAAACTCTCTTCTTGAACTCTGCTCTTTTAAATCTGCCTCTTTTTCATACTTGATATACTCAAGTTTTATAACCGAGTCACTCTCCATAGCTTCAAGTATATAAGAAGCCTCTTCATAATTTTTCTCTATTTGAGGCTTGCACTTGTGTGCAATAGCGCACTCATCACAATGCCCCATATCAAAAATCATCTCTTTTTTAAGAAGAGCCATAGAGATAATATTTTCTATGTTTAGTGCCGCAATACATGGTACATTTTTTCTACATGATATAAGGTTGTCGCTATCTTCTATATAGTTAAAAAAGAAATCCGTTGTACTAAAATCATCCAAATATAGTGCTTCATTTGGACAGACACTATCACAAGCTCCACAACCTACACACGCTGAAAAGTTGATTGATGGCAAAGGGTTACCTCCAACAACTATCGCCTCAGTTGGGCAGACAATTTCACATCTGTTACACTCACTCTCCTTTGAGAGTGACCTTACGCAACGGCTTGTCCTTAGCTGTATCATCTTAAGCTTTTTGCTCTTTTGTCAAATACTCATTGTCACTAAGAATAAATTCTAATGCCAAATCAGAGGCATCATAGTAAAGAGGCGTTCTTGCTTCATACTTTACATTTATAAGATACATTGGAGCCCATCTGAGTAGATGTTTATTTAAAAATTCACTCTGTGTCTCTCTTAAGACTTTAATTGACTCTTTATCATTTGCTTCAAGAGCCTTTACCTCAGCCTCGACAAGATGATGCATAAACTCCAGCTCAACTCCAATGTGATCAGCAGATACAGCTCTTGCAGCTTCATAATCAACCACAAAGTTAAACGCACTGTACATATCAGTCACAGGATTTGCTCCGCCTGTTTCAATCTTTTGGTCTTCACGTGTGTAAAAAGTTTCATAAGGGATAAGGTGCAGTATAGATAAATTTACAAAATCTGGATTTAAATACTCCTCTAAGAGTTTTTTATCTTCAATCTCTAAAAAAGGTTCCCAAGTTTTAAGTGTTGGGAAAAAATCTAAAATATTCTCATCATTTCTTATCATACGCAACACCCCTTCATCTAACTCTTGAAGTAACACACGAGATAAAAGTGCATAAATATTTGCTCTTGCTTTGCTGTTTTGCATTCTTTTTTTCTTTATTTTGATTTTTTAGTTTATGATTCTATCCAAAAAGTCTAAATTTAGGATTATGAGTTTAAAATTTATATGCTCTCTTGCAATTGATTTAAAACAAATTTATTAGCTATTACATGTGTTAAAATTCACCTAAAAAAAGGATTTCCTATCACTTACACACTCATTCATACCATTCATATTTTTTCAGTTTTTATATATGGCGGTTTTTTATTTGTTGACATTCTCTTTTTATCAAAAATGAATCAAACACTTAATCAAGAAGAGCACACTAAAGCTAGAGAAGCGATTATGGTACATGTAAGAAAAGTTGTCCCTTATGCTCTAATGGTAGCTGTTGCTAGTGGTCTCTTTCTTTTTTCTCAAGTTTTTGGAAAAATTGAAAATGGCTCACTCTCTTACTTTCAAACACTCCTTAGCATTAAAGCTTTTTTTGGATTGTGGTTAGGATTTAGAGGAATAAACCAAAAACTTTTCAAGATAAATCCGTGGGTATTTAAAAATCACTTTTTCCCCTTTAGCCTCGTTGTCATCATTATCTTATTATCACAATTTATGTATTTATAGATAAAAGAAAAATAAGATAAATTCATAATAATATCTTTTAAAATATGCTATGATTCATTTAAATAATGTAATAAAGGCTCGTTAATGTTTAAAAATTTAAGTATTCATAAGAAGATGAACTATTTTATAGCGATGGTAACTGTCTCTGTATTCTCAGCAGCTATATCTATATTTATAGCTATGGGATATGTAGATTCTCAGTATGAACATCTACATGAAAACTCTATGATTGGTGGATTAACAACACTGAAAATAGAAAAAAACCTAAATTATGTAAGCAGACTCTCAAGAGATATTATGCTTGGCGGAGATTATGAAAAAAATTTAGCAAACCTCGAAAAAACTCTACACAACATAGAAGATGGATTTAATTCTCTTGAGATACTTATGGCAAAAGATGACTCTCTTAATATGGTTAAAGAGGCAAAAACATCAACAATGCTATTTTTAAATAATACACTTAAAATGATGAAGTCTCTTGATGCCCAAGACATAAAAGATAACAAAACTCAAATCTATGCTAACTACTCTGAAGAACTTACTCCTTTTGCAAACACATCAAGAGATTCATTTAAAAAACTTGTAGAATTTAAATCAAAAGAGCTTGAGGATGCCTCTTCTTCACTAGCTAAAGTGTTAAATGTTTTTAAATACTTAGCTCTTGTTGCTGGTATTGCTGTTGGTCTTATTGTTTTAATACTCGCAACAATTATTAGAAAATCGATAACTTCTGGAATAAATAATTTCACATCTCTTATAAGCTATGTTGCTAAAGGCGATTTTAGTCATAAGGGCAGTGAAAATGATAGAAATACAGAACTTGGAATTATGGGACATGAACTCTCTAAGCTTATAGAACATACACAAAATCTTATTCATGAGATAAATACAACAATTACAGATGCTTCAAAAGGTATCTTTTCTCATAAAATCTCATCTGATGGCATGAGCGGAGAGTTTGTAGATGCTATAGAGAGTGTTGAGAAAAGCATTGAGTTCATGAAGACTCAACATGCAAAAGCACAAAGAGATGTTTTTAACTCAAAAATCAGCACAAAGAGTGTAAATGTTTCAGAGTCACTCTCACTAATAATCTCTGATTTAAGTTCAAATATCAATGATTTAAAAACTATAACATCCGCTACAAAAGAAGCATCAGAATCTGCTATGAACTCAAAAAATGATATTTTAAATATCACACGAGAGTTAAACGCATTAACAGAGCAGGTAAATACAAACAACCACAGTATCTTAGAAATTACAAACCAAGCAAATGAGATAACCTCTGTAATTCAGTTGATTACAGATATAGCAGACCAAACAAACCTTCTAGCTCTCAACGCTGCGATTGAAGCTGCTCGTGCAGGTGAACATGGTCGTGGGTTTGCAGTTGTTGCGGATGAAGTACGTAAACTAGCTGAGAGAACACATAAAGCAACAGGTGAGATTTCAGTATCTATAAAATCATTACAACAAGATATGAATGAGATACAAACAAGCTCCGAGATGATGAAAGCAACAGTTGAAGACTCTACTCAAAAAATGAATGGGTTTGAGAGTGCTCTAATTGAACTTAGCAATAACTCACTTAAAATGGTTGACTACTCTTATGGAATGGAGAACAGCATATTTATAGTTCTTGCAAAGTTAGAACATATTTTATACAAATCACGTGTTTATAACTCTATTGTTTCACTTAAAAAAATGTTTGAACAACAAGATACTCACCAGTGCGCACTTGGTATTTGGTACGATGATGAGGGCAAGAGAAGATTTGCTGAAACTTCATCATTTAACAAATTATCAACTCCTCATGAGATAGTTCATAAAAATGCAAACGCTAATCTATTTTATTTAGATCAAAGAGCTGATGAGGAGACTCTGAAAAATTCTCAAAATATTATTAATAACTTTGATAATATGGAAAAAGCTTCTGAAGAGCTATTTGCACTCCTTGACACAATGCTTCAAGAGTCAAAATAGCTAAAAATCCCTACTCCCACTCATCATAAATTGAGCTGGAGTGTTTCTCTTTTTTGTAACGTCTTGAGTTTTTAGTTTTTTCTAACTGATTTGAGATGTATAAAATATCATCTTTAATCTCTTCTATCTCTTTATCACTATCTTGATAAGAGATAATCTTTTTTACAATTTTTTGAAGATCTTGCAAATCCCCTTTGTAAATATCTATCTCTTCAACTCTATTTAGCACTTTTTGACTATTTTGTACCTTTTTAGAGTAACTCTCTTTTGTGATATTTTGAGTAGTTAAAAGATAAGATAGAATGCTCTTATGAAATCGCTCCAATGCTCTTATGTATCGGAGTCTAAGTGAATTGTCTATAGCTTTTTGCGATGCCATCTCTAACCTATTATTTATTTATTGATACAATTATAACTTAATAACAAACCATGGAGAACAATTACTTGAAAAAAATCTTAATATCGTTTCTACTTCTGTCCGCTTCACTCTTAGCAACCGTTATAAATGAAGAAGCCTCACAACAACTAATCGATTCTAAAACTCCGATAGTAGATATAAGAACACCCGCTGAATGGAAAGAGACAGGTCTTTTAAAAGGGTCTATCCCAATTATGCTTTTTGATGAAAAAGGCAACTACGACTTAAAAGATTTTATAGATAAATTAAATAATGCAGTAGATACAAAAAAACAGTTTGCAATAATTTGCCGAACAGGGAGCAGGACTAGAGTTTTAGCACCATTTTTATCACAAAAATTAAACTATGATGTAATAAATATAAAAAGTGGCATACTATATGCCAAATTTATAAAACTTCCTATAGAACCATACTCTGCTAAATAGCTTTTTTTTCTATCTTATTTACTAACGCATAGAGCGTTGGTAGATAGACAAGATTTAAAATTGTTCCCCAAATAAGACCAAAACCTATAGAAATAGCGATTGGTTGAAGTATTACGGCTTGCCCTGTTGCGTAAAAAATAAGAGTAAAAAGTCCTAAAAATGTGGTAAGCGTTGTTATAATAATTGGACGAAGTCTAAGTTTAGCCCTTAGTAAAAACTCTTCTAATTTATGAGTGCCATGTAAAAAATCTAACATTATTATTCCATCATTGACAACGACTCCAGCAAGTCCTAATATCCCTATAATAGAAGTCATTGAGAGATTTATACCTAAAATTTTATGTCCAACTAGCGCACCTAAAACCGAGAGCGGAATAACACTCATAACCATAAGCGCATATTTTACCTTTGAAAATATCAACAAAAGAGATAAGAAAATCAAAAACAGTGCCAAAAATATAGCCTTTTGCATATCGTTTCTTAATTGCTCTTTCTTCTCTTTTTCACCCAATAACATAACATCTATACCACTCGCTCTTAGCTCATCTAGAGTTGGTTCAAGCTTGTCGAGCACCTCTTGTGAGGTTGTTTTTCTCTTATCAATAGTTGCAAAAAAGGTTTTTATAATACTTCCATTTAGTTTATTTATCTTCTCATAATCTCTTATCTCAATAATATCTGCAACTTGTGTTAATTTTACAGACTTACCCTCGCCAAAAGGAATACTAAAATTTAAAAAAGTATCAATACTATCTTTTTTAATATCCTCTGTTTTTATCTCCATCACACCTCTTTCATTGAAAGTTGTTGACTGTTTTTGCTCTAAAAAATATGCACTAAGTGTTCTAGCGATGCTAGCTTCACTAAGCCCTAAACTCTCCCCATAAGAGTTTATCTTTATCTTATACTCCATCTTTCCTAATTTTATATTATCACTAAAATTTCTAATTCCCTCAACTGATTCTATCTTCTCTTCTAACTTTTTTATCCCATCTTGGAGTAGCTCATCATTCATTCCAGATAAACTTATCTCAATATCGCTTCTTATTAACCCAGGCTTATCTTCCATAACGCCCAAATCTTCCATGTTGTATCTGTTTTTAAACTCTTTAATAATATCTCTTGCCCTTGGAGAGAGCTCATACGTCTGTTCTTTGCGTATCTTTAATGGATCATTGAAATTGAAATTCAGATTTAAAATAGGGGTTATATAACTATCTACAAAATTAGTGCTTGCTCTATCATGTAGTTCCATCGTTATCATAAAAACACCACTATTTCTTTGTGTCTCTCCAGAGAGACTTCTTCTATATCCAATAATATTGGAGATTGCTTTTAGTGAGAACTCCTCTTTATGTTTTACCAACTCATCTTCTATCTCTTGTGAGATTTTATATGTCTCTTCAAGTGGAGTATTTATATCTACCTTTCCAGATATGTAGAGAAAATTTCCATCAAAATTTGGGAAAAATTGAAATTTCATACTACTTGCCATGTATATAGAGATTATAGGAATTAGAACTAAAAAGAAAAAAAGTGATATTTTTTTAAAATGCAAAAAGCGTAAAATGACTCTCTCATACATATTTTGTAATGGAATCCAATTTACTCTATTGTTACTCTTTCTTAAATATTCATTTGCATGTAGCGGTAAAAACAAAAAGCTCTCTATAAGTGAGCCAAGCAACATTATAATTACAGTAATCGGTATAAGCAGGATAAAAAGTGCGGTCTCTCCTTGCATCATAAAGATAGGTAAAAATGCTACAACGGTTGTTAAAGTGGCAAGAGTAACAGGCAAGAGCATCTCTTTTGTTCCTCTTATAGTAGCCTCTAATCTATCCACTCCTTCATCTATATATCGCTGTATATTTTCACTTACAACAATCGCATCATCAACAACTATTCCTATAACTATGAGCGCTCCTAAGAGTGAGACAACATTTATTGAGTAACCCATATAGTAAATAAAAGTGATTCCAATAAGAAATGAAAATGGGATTCCAAGTGCTACAATAATAGCAATTCTTAGATTTATAAGAATATACAAAGATAAAAAAACCAAAATAAGACCGAGCATGAGGTTTGAGATAATAATGTCAAGTCTATCTTTAATCGGTTTTGAACTATCTTCATAAAATGTAAAATCTACATCTTTATAGTTTTTTTGTTGAGCTAAAACATACTCTTGGAGTCTTTTAGACAAAACTATAGCATCACCACTTACTCCTTTTGATATATTTAAGGAGATAGTTTTTTTACCATTATATGTAGCTAACGTGTCAATTTGCGGATACTCTATGCTGATTTCTGCAATATCTGAGAGTTTTACGTATCTGTTATCAATATTTAAAATAGCATCTCTATATCCATTGACATCAGCTTTGCCGTTTGCTGTTGAGATAAATACGAAGTTCCCTCTTTGTTCAATATCTCCAATTGGAAATATATATGAGAGATTTGAAATAGCCCCCAAAACTGCCCCATGATTTAAGCCATAAGCTAAAAGCGCTTCAGAGTTGATTTTGATTGTTACTTGTTCATCAGAATCACCGCGAATCAAAATTTCACTAACTCCAGGCACCTTTGCAGCTTTTGATTTCATATCTTGCGCAATTACACTCAATTGACCAATAGATAACACTGAAGATGAGATAGCTAGTTTTATGAGCGGTTTAGATTTTTCTAAAAGTGTGGTGAGCGGCTCATTCATATCACTTGGTAAATTTTGTCTGCTAAGTGCTACCGAATCCTTTACACGGCTAAGAGTTAGCTCTCTGTTTGCACCTTTACTTAATGTTAAAACTATCGCAAATGCACCTGGTGAAATCGTGGTTTCACTCTTATCTATCCCGTTTATGTCACTAAGAGAATCTTCTATATCGCGAACTGCCATCTTATCCATTGTGTTGGCACTTGCACCCTTATACGAGCCCATAACACTTATCTTATCGAGCTCCATATCTGGAAACATCTCTTTAGGAATATTTATATATGAGTTAATCCCCATAAATATAACAAACGCTAATAGCGCATGGTTAAGCCTACTGTTTTTTATAAAATATTCTATCAATTTCTTTGCTTATAAAAGAGATTTTATAACATTGCTTACACCTTGGTGCAAGTTATAGTTTGAGATTGGAAAATCGATAGCTTCATCTTGAAGATTTACACTATTTTTTGATAGGTAAGCTCCCAAGAGAGTAAGGTCTATCTCTTTATAATTACTACATGTAGCGCTTGAAAGCTTCGTTCTTAGCAAAATACCCGCTTCATTTGATTTTTGAATTGTAAATGCCAAACTCTTTAGACTCACAAAATCATTCCATCTAAAAAAAAGTTCAGGTGTTAGCTCATTCTCTGCTTTGCCCTCTGGATTAAAAAGCATATTTGCATCTCTTAATGGGATTAAGACACTCAAAATCGCCTCGCTAAAAGGTACAACTCTGCCTCTCCAAAATGGAGATTCATTTCTCTTTTGTAACTCATTTTCTAAAACTTCTAAAATTGTTTTCATATCTGCACTCTTAAATAGTGTATAACTCTCTTGCTTCATAATTTTTCCATTCTATTTTAAATCCGTGCCATTATAAAATCTTTTTAGTATAATTTTGCTTTTATTAATTACTAGGAGCTTAAATTGAATATATCTAAAACGTTTCTAACAAACGCTTTTGCATTAACACTTGTTCTTTTATCTTTTTTATTTGAAGGCACCATTGGCTCTTTGGCTCTGTATGGAGGTCTTTTTGCACTCTCAGGTGCACTTACAAATCAACTTGCAATCCACATGTTGTTTGAAAAAGTACCATTTCTTTATGGCTCTGGGGTTATTGCACTTAAATTCGAAGCTTTTAAAGAGTCTATCAAAACTCTTATGATGACTCAATTTTTTACAGAGGAGCAACTTGATAATTTCTTTAAAAATGAAGAGAAGAAGCTAGATTTAACACCTATAATTGAGAAAACAGATTTCTCACCAGCCTTTGATGCACTAAGCAAAACAGTAATGGAGTCATCTTTTGGAGGAATGCTAGGAATGTTTGGAGGAGCTAGTGTTTTAGAGAACTTACGTGAGCCTTTTTCTTTAAAGATGAAGAACGCTATTGTAAAAATTGTAAATACTCAAAGCTTTAATGAAACACTACAGTATCATCTTCAAAACTCATCACTAAGCAAAGATACACTCAAATCTATAGAGAACATCATAGACACAAGGCTAAATGAACTTACTCCCAACATGGTAAAAGAGATGATTCAAAAAATAATTCATGAACATCTCTCTTGGCTAGTTGTTTGGGGTGGAGTTTTTGGCGGAATTATAGGAGTAGTCAGCTCATTTTTATTTTAAGAGACCTCTATAGTTACATCCGCAACTTCTATAACATCACCTTGGCGAATTTTTGCTCTTTTTCTAAGCTCAATTTCGCCATTTCTTCTTACATGACCATCTGCAACAATCAGCTTTGCTTCAGCTCCACTATCAACTAAATCTAAAACTTTTAAAAGCTTAAAAAGCTCTATATACTCATCTTTTAGCTCATACTTCATCTCTTTTTATGCTTCTTTGTCTAAAACTGAAAAACCTAAATCGTACATAGCCTTATCTACCATCTCAGTAGCTCTTTTCATAGTCTCTTGAGATATCTCTGGAAGTTTGCCTCCCCACATCTCTTCAGCTTCTTTGAATCCTCTAAGCATTCCTTCTCTGCCAGCACGAAGCAGTTTTTCATCTCCACCTGCCCCATTTATAACAAAATCAGATATTCTTTTTGATGTTTGATCTACTCCAAAAAAACCATCTTTGCTAACCAATTCACTCGCTTCATCTTTAGACAGAGATGCTATTGGTTTTCCGTTATATCCTATATCTTTTAAAAAACTTTGAAACGACGCATAATCGTCTTTTGATGTGTTACCACCACCAAGGAGCGTGTTTTGAACTGTTGCGGAGTTAAAAGCCATTGCGTTAGCATTTTGTTTAATCTGCTCTCTTATCTCCATCGCCTCATCTTTTGAGATTTTTTCAGTGTAGAGCGTTTTAATTGGCGTTGCACTTTTTAGCGCACTTGGAAGAGTTGTATTTGATGATATTTGCATGTCATAGCCTTTAATTTAATTTACATAACACAATATCGACTTATTTATAGCTTTATTAAAGTTTTCAATTTTAAACGCAAAACTTAAAATTTCAGCTATAATTCTGCTCGATGAAAGATTTTTGTGTGCGAGTTCATCTATAGTATATTCTGCTAGACAAACGACTCTCCCTATAACTTGACTCCACTTTTTAACGAAAGTGAATTTTTACCAAAGAGGTACTACACATGGCAGAATTGCTAGACGGATCAGTTAAATGGTTCAATGAAGAAAAAGGTTATGGTTTCATTCAACAAGAAAATGGCGGTAAAGACGTATTTGTACACTTTCGCCAAGTAAACAGAACAGGACCAGGTCGTGTTTCATTATCTGAAGGTCAAAAGGTAACTTTTGAACTAGGAGAAGGTCAAAAAGGTCCTCAAGCTGAGAATGTAACTCCTTTATAGGACGTTACTTTGCGGGTTTATCCCGCAAACTTCTAAACTATTTTCCAACTATCTATTTCAAGTAAATTCAAACTCCCTTTATAAAAACAAAACTCTTTTTAAAAAAACCACTTTTTTCATAAAATCTATGAGCATCTTCTCTTTGAAATCCTGATGATAATACTATATTTTGGCACATCCCCATTTTTGCATAATCAGCCAGAAATTCAAGCATCATTTTTCCATAACCCATTCCCCTATAATCTTTACATGTTACCAAATCAAATAAAAAAAGATGCCTTTTGTCATACAAATTAGTCTGTATTGCAGCGCCTGCATAAGTTATAAGTTTTTCTCCATCCATAATTCCAAACATCTTATATTCTATACTTCTCATCTCATATATCAAGTCTTCAAACTCATTATACGAGAGTGTTGTACGAAGTTGGCAAAGAACATCGTATGCCATCTGTAACTCTTTTAAATCAAGCTCTCTTATCTGCACTCAAACCCCTTATAAATAGTAAGAATTATAACTAATTTGATACAATACGCCCATATAAAACAGGTATGGGATATCAATGGCTACTAAAAACTTTGAAGTTGTGATTATTGGTGCTGGTATTTCAGGCACCGCTTTAGCTTATGAACTCTCTAGATATACAGATATTAATTCTATTGGAATTATAGAAAAATATAGTGATATTGCTACATTAAACTCTTGTGGAACAAGCAACTCTCAAACTATACATGTAGGCGATATTGAAACAAACTATACTCTTCAAAAGGCTGCTATAACTAAACGTACTGCGAAAATGGTTGAGAAGTATTGTCTGCAACACCAATATCAAAACAAGATAATCTTCTCTCATCAAAAAATGGCACTTGGCGTTGGTAAGAAAGAGGTGGAATTTTTACTTCATAGATATGAGGAGTTTTCTGAGCTTTTTCCATATCTTGAAGTGTGGGACAAAGAGCGATTAAAAGAGCTTGAGCCTCGCGTTGTATTTGATGTAGATGGAAATGAGCGTAAAGAGGAGATAGTTGGCATAGGAACGAGGGATCAATGGACAACAGTTGATTATCAAAAGCTCTCACACTCGTTTTTACAAAATGCGAAAAAAGAGCCAGATACAAATATTGAGCTTTTTTTAAACACAAGAGTTGATGAGATTAAAAAGAGTAAAAAAAGAGGTTATGTTGTAAAGAGCGAAAAAGGCACTTTTTATGCTGATTTTGTGGTTACTGATGCTGGAGCGCACTCTCTTTATTTAGCGCATAAAATGGGATTTGGTTTAAATCTTGGATGCTTACCAGTGGCTGGAAGCTTTTACATGACAAATGAGAAGATGCTAAATGGCAAGGTCTATATGATCCAAAATCCAAAACTCCCCTTTGCTGCTCTTCATGGAGACCCTGATATCTTAGCTAATGGATACACACGTTTTGGTCCAACTGCGCTTATGCTTCCAAAGTTAGAGCGATACAAAAAAGGGACATTTTTAGATTTTTGGAAGACTCTTAGGCTTGATAAAAATATAGCAATTGCTCTTTACAAACTCTTAAGAGAGCGTGATATTCGCAACTATATATTTAAAAATTTTCTCTTTGAGATTCCATTTATCAATAAATATCTATTTTTAAGAGACGCTAGAAAAATTGTTCCATCTCTTAGAGTAAGTGAGTTTAAATATGCTAAAGGTTTTGGTGGAGTTCGTCCTCAAGTACTAGATAAAGAGCAACAAAAACTTCTACTAGGAGAAGCTTCAATATGTACAGGAGAGGGACTGATTTTTAACATGACGCCTTCTCCAGGGGCAACGTCATGTCTTGGTAATGCAGAGAGGGATTTAAAGTATATTGTAAAATATTTAGGCAAAAATTTTAATGAAAAAAAATTCAACGATGAACTTACAGATGGCGATTACTGCGTACTTAGCGCACCAATAGAGTCACAAAAAGCAGTAGTAAATCTAATAAGAGCAGAGATAAAAAGAACTGAAGAGAAGTATCTCAAAGAGTTACATGTAGGCAAGCCTGATGAGAGTTTTTGGGATAGACCACATAGTAAAATATAGGAAAAATTATGAAAAATTTATTTTTAATGGGTGTTTTAAGTTTGCTTCTACTTGGATGCAGTACAAAAGAGTTTAATTCTGGAGTCAAGAGCATAACTAGCGATATAACAAACGCTTTTGAGGGTTCAAAAGACAAATCTGCTCAATAGTAATAATTGGCTTTTAAACAACGATTAGCTATAATCGCAAAAAAACAGTGAGCAGGGTAAAATCTCTGCCTAAACAAGAGAAAACAATGGTAACAGTACAAAATTTAATAATGCGTTATGGAAATAGAGTTCTATTTCAAGATATAAACCTTAAACTTGACCGTCACAAAAGATATGGACTTATCGGCGCAAATGGTGCAGGAAAAACAACTTTTTTAAAGATACTTTGTGGTCAAATTAAAGAGTATGAGGGTGAGGTAATAATTCCAAAGGCGAATAAAGTTGGTGTTTTAGGACAAAATCAGTACGCTTATGAAGATTTTACTATAGCAGATGCAGTTCTTTATGGAAACAAAAGACTCTATGATGCAATCAAAGAGAAAGAGATAATTTACGCAACAGGTGACTTTGAAGATGACGCAGTAAATGAGCGTCTTGCAGAGCTTGAGACAATCTGTGTTGAAGAAGACCCTACTTATGAGTATGATGTAAATATTGCAAAAATCCTAGAAAATGTAGGTATCCCTGCAAGTCAGCACAACGACCTTATGAGTTCACTTGATAGTGCTGATAAATTTAAAGTTCTTTTAGCTCAAGTTCTTTATCCTAAACCTGACGTACTTTTCCTTGATGAGCCTACGAACAACCTTGATATTCAAACTATTAGCTGGTTAGAAGATGAGCTTCAGCGCCATGAAGGAACAATGGTTGTAATCTCACACGATAGACACTTCTTAAATGCAGTTGTTACAAATATACTCGATGTAGATTATCAAAAAATTCGTGAATTTACTGGTACTTATGATGATTGGTATATCGCTGCAAATGTTATAGCAAAACAACAAGAGCTTGGAAATGCAAAAAAAGAGAAAGAGAAAGAGGAGCTTGAGGCTTTCGTTCGTCGCTTTAGCGCAAATGCTTCAAAAGCAAAACAGGCAACTTCAAGACAGAAAAAACTTGACAAGCTTGTAATTGATGACATAAAGCCATCTTCAAGAAGAGACCCAAGTATTGTGTTCAAAGCAAAAAGAGTTATGGGCGATGAAGCGCTACATGTAAAAGACATCAATCACTCTTATGGCGATAATGAAGTTTTAAAAAATATAACTCTGAAGTTTGAACCAGATGAAAAAGTCGCACTTATTGGACCAAACGGTGTTGGTAAAACCACTCTTTTAAAAATAATAATGGAAGAGATGAAACCAGCAAGTGGAACAATCCATTGGGGAGCTACTATTGAGAGTAGTTATTTTCCTCAAGATACAGCTGATATAATCAAAGGCGATGGCACTCTTTATGATTGGTTAAGAGGCTTTGACCCAAAACGTGATATCTCAGAGATTAGAAACTGTTTAGGAAGAATGCTTTTCTCGGGCGAACAGCAAGAAAAATCAGTTATAAGCATCTCAGGTGGTGAAAAACATAGAATGATGCTTAGTAAAATGATGCTTGAGGGCGGAAACTTTTTGGTTTTAGATGAGCCATCAAACCACCTTGACTTAGAGGCAATCATTGCACTTGGAGAAGCACTTTTTAACTTTAAAGGCAATGTTATTTGTGTTTCACATGACCGTGAACTTTTAGATGCTTTTGCAAATCGCATTATTGAGCTAAGAGAAGATGGAAGCTATGTTGACTTCAAGGGAAGTTATGAAGAGTTTGCAGAGGCAAAAGAGAAAGGTCTAATCTAATAATTTAAGCTTTTTCTAACTTAAACCACCGCCTAAAAAAGGAGATTTAAATGCAAAAATATAGAGATTTTTTAGGGCTGGGAATCGCTGGAAACTTTGCTCTTCACTTAGCTCAAGCTGGGGAGCTTGAAGATTTTAAAAATATCATTACAACCGATGAAGCAGCCCCTAAGGGGATGTTTCCTTTTTATCTTCCATCTTTTGTAAATAACGCAAAATATATTTTATCCACCTACCCTCTCTCAAGTACTACAATAAAACTGCCATCTCAACATGTAAACATTCAAGCTGAGCCTGAAGTGGCACTTATTTGCGACTTGGAGTATGAGAATAACAGAGTCTCAAAAATTACACCAACTCACTTTGGCGCTTACAACGACTGCTCTATTAGAGTAGCAGGAGCCGCTAAAATAAGTGATAAGAAAAACTGGGGTGCAGACTCTAAGGGCATAAGTGAAAATCTAATCAACATAGACTCTTTTACAAATGGTAGCATAATGGACAATTACTCAATTTGCTCTTTTTTAAAAAGAGATGATGAGTTACATGCTTATGGAGAAAATGTGGAGCTGTTGGGTTATAGCTACTTTTATGAAAAATTACTTGATTGGATGCTAAAGCAGATAAACACTCAAGAAGATTTTGGACCACTAGAGCCTTTGAGCCAATATATTTTAGAGTGCCAAAATCCAAATAAAGCCATAATTAGCATAGGGGCTACTAGATATACCCCTTATGGCGAGAGCACTTTTTTAAAAGAGAGTGATGAACTTTTTGTGATTCTTTACAATCACACAATTTTATCTTTAGAAAAAATCATAGAGAGCATCAAAAATAACACTCTTGAGGCTTTACAAATAAGCCTCTTAAGACAAAAAGTAGTGAGATGAATAGAGGGAAGAAACTAGACCTATTTATTGGTGCAGAGATAGAAGATGGCTGGGCGGAGCTTAAAGATGCTAGAAAATCAGAAATATCAAATGAGCCTTTAGCCCCATCAAAACATTTTTTACTCTTTAAAAAAGAGAAAAGAAGAGGAAAAACTGTTACTTTAGTTGGAGAGTTTCACTTGAGTATTGATGAGCAAGAGAGAGTCTTAAAAAATCTAAAGAAAAAGCTCGGATGCGGCGGTACATGTAGGGATGGATGGATGGAATTTCAAGGCGAACTAAAAGATAAACTAAAAATATTGCTTGAAGAAGAGAACTTTAGATTTAAAAAATAGTTACAACTGCCTAAAATTTAATCAGTTTTTTAAAATATTTCTATAACTTTTAAGATATTATTTGGTTTTAAGCTTTACAACGGAGCAATGTCTCCACCAATTTTAAACCAAAGGAAAATCATGCCATACGTTAATGAGGTATTCGAATACCTAAAAAGAACAAGTCCATCACAAACAGAATTTTACCAAGCTGCTCAAGAGGTTTTAGAG
The DNA here is from genome assembly GCF_000012965.1 of Sulfurimonas denitrificans DSM 1251. NCBI lineage: Bacteria > Pseudomonadati > Campylobacterota > Epsilonproteobacteria > Campylobacterales > Sulfurimonadaceae > Sulfurimonas > Sulfurimonas denitrificans. The sequence goes on from NC_007575.1 coordinate 1,583,861, forward strand.
TCTCTTAGACCTTTAATGATTAAATATCCAAAATATAGACAACATAAAATTATAGAAAGAATTGTTGAACCAGAGAGACAGATACTTTTTCGTGTAAACTGGTTAGATGATAATGGGGTTATTCAAGTAAACAAGGGGTTTAGAATAGAGTTCAACTCAGCCCTTGGACCATATAAAGGCGGTTTGAGATTTCACCCAAGCGTAAATGCTGGTGTTATCAAGTTTTTAGGGTTTGAGCAAATTTTCAAAAATTCTTTAACTGGTCTTCAAATCGGCGGTGGAAAAGGTGGAAGTGACTTTAATCCAAAGGGCAAATCTGACAATGAAATAATGAGATTTTGTCAAGCATTTATGAGCGAACTATTTAGACATATCGGCGCAAATACAGACGTTCCAGCTGGAGATATCGGTGTTGGTGGGCGAGAAATCGGGTATATGTTTGGTATGTACAAAAAGCTTGCTAACAAATATGAGGGCGTACTAACAGGAAAATCACTTAAATGGGGTGGTTCACTTGTAAGAACTGAAGCTACTGGCTATGGTGCTGTTTACTTTGCTAAATACATGTTAGAAGATAGAGGCGAAACTTTAGAAGGTAAGAGATGTGTAGTTTCTGGAAGCGGAAACGTATCTATATACACTATTGAAAAACTCTACCAACTAGGCGCAATTCCTGTTACATGTAGTGACTCAAACGGAATGATTTATGATGAAGCTGGTATTGATTTAGAGCTTTTAAAAGATTTAAAAGAGGTAAAACGCGTAAGACTAAGCGAATATGTAAAATATGTTCCTACTGCAAAATATACACCAATAGAAGGGTATCCTGAGGGAACAAATGGTGTTTACGCTATACCTTGTTTTGCAGCATTTCCAAGTGCGACACAAAATGAACTAAATTTAGCTGATGCAAAAAACCTTCTAGCAAATGGTTGTGTCTGTATCAGTGAGGGTGCTAATATGCCTTCAACTCCCGATGCTGTAGATCTTTTTGTGGAATCAAAAATCTGCTATGGCCCAGGAAAAGCTGCAAATGCTGGTGGTGTTGCAACCAGCCAACTTGAGATGGCACAAAATGCTTCTATGGTAAACTGGACATTTGAAGAAGTTGATGCAAAATTAGCTCAAATTATGAAAAATATCTATGTAAGTGCAAGTACAACAGCAGCTGAATTTGGCGAACCTACAAACTTAGTTTTAGGTGCAAATATCGCAGGATTTAGAAAAGTAGCAGATGCTATGATTGAGCAAGGGTTAGTTTAATTCTTAAGCAATCTCTTCTAACTTGAGTGGTGTTGCCACACTTACATGTGTGGTAACGCTATATCTATTTCTCCCGCCCTCTTTTGCACTATATAGCATCTCATCAGCTTTATTTATTAGAACCTCTTCATCCAAAGCGCTATCGGCTACACAACATGCTACACCTATTGAAATTGTCAAAAATGTATCTATTTTAGATGCTTCATGCTCTATCTTAAGCTCTTTGACTGCGTTGCAAATATTTTGGGCGGTTGTTATTGTGTTTACCTCTGAAGTGTCTGTAAGTAAAATTCCAAACTCCTCACCACCTAATCTAAAGACAAAATCACCAGGACGTTTTAAGAGTTCTTTAAAAACAGAAGCTACACTCTTTAGTGCAACATCTCCTTTTACGTGTCCATAAGTATCATTGTATTGTTTAAAATAGTCAATATCAAGCATCATAAAAGTAATATAGGTATAGTTTCTTTTTGCTCTTTTTATCTCTCTCTCATAAACCATATTAAAATATCTTCTGTTATGCAAAGATGTTAATGAATCTGTATATGAAGCGCTCTCAAGCCTTTTGTTTGCGATTTTAAGTTTTTTACTAGCTATCTCAAGAGCATTTTGATCACTTTGAATACTTTTGAGCACATAGTATGAGATGACCATAACACCAAAAATAATAATCAATAAAAAAGTTCCTATTTTATACAAAGAGGAGTCATAAATGAGTAAAAAGTTTTTTCGCTCATACTTTGCTAAATCTATCTCATAATTAATAAGTTTTTTTATTACTTTATGTACATCTGTTACTCTTTTTTCTATCTTATCAAAGGGTAAATTTTTTATATCATCTGCACTATCTAATGCCGTATATATATTTAAGAAAAAGTCATTTGTATTTTTAATCTCACCTGAGACGTACTCTACATAAGCAATCTCTTCGTCTCTTTTAAAGTGAGATTTATAACTTTTCCATTCGTTCTCAATTCTCTCTACTGAGAGTTTAATCTCTGAGCGAATTTCATCTAAAGGTATTTTCATCTCTTTTGCTTTGTATGCTGTGCCTAGGTTATCATGATATGTTTGAAGGATTATATTTAGCTCATTTACTGGCACAAATGAGCCAAAATAGAGTGCATCAAATTTTTTTTTCATTGAGTTTATATTTATTGCACCCATTATTCCAATGAGCAGCAAAGATATAGAGAGAATGATAAATATAGAAAAAAGTTTACTTCTTAATTTTAGTGTATCAATAAAATTCATTTAACTCCCTATAAACATCATTTAACTAAAGCAAACGCTATACCAATTAGCTATTATTTGTCTAAAATAAAACTCTTTTATGTTAAAATTCAAAATCTATGAAACAAGAGCAAAATAAATATGAATGAAAAGTTAAATTACATCAAAGAGCTGTCGTTTTTTAACTCTCTTGATGATGAAAAATTAAAAATCATCGACTCTATTTCAAAAATAACCACCTACGCAAAAAACTCTATACTTTACTATGAAAATGATACTAACAATAAAATATTTTTTTTAGTTTCAGGTCTTATAAAAGTATATAAGATTGATAAATTTGGAAATGAGATCTTTCTTTACTATATCTATAAAGATTCTCTAATCTCAGAACTTACAACACTTAGCAGCGATATGATTTACTGCTTTTCAAATGCCGAACCTGTAGAGGAAAGTATTATTTTAGAGGTCGATTTTTCAGAGTTCAAAAAAGAGTTTTTATCAAAAAACATACTAAATAATGAGTTTATAAATGAAATTTTGACAAAAACTCATCAGCTTCACTGCGTTGTAAACAGAGAACTTGTTTTTGATGCCACCGCTAAAGTGGCATTTACTCTCTGTAATGACTTAAAAATGTTTAACTCTCTAAAACGACATGAAATCTCTTTTATGCTTCATATTCAACCTGAGACTCTATCAAGAGTTTTAAACAAGCTTAAAAGAAACTCTATCATTGACATTGAAAATTCAAATGTTATAATCCTAAATAAAGAGATGTTAAAGAGCGCATATAAAGGTAATATGTAAATGATAAAATCAAATAAAATTAGTACAAAAATAAAGTTCATCGGTGCGCTTCTTATATTTCTAATTGCTTCTGTTATCGGAACAACCATATATCTAAACCATCAAAATATCAAAGATGCTCTTGTAATAAATATTGCTGGAAAACAGAGGATGTTAACACAAAAAATTTCAAAAAATATCTTTTATATTCATTATCAATCTTCACATGATTTTAGTGAACTAGATGATGCTTGTAATGAGTTTGTAGATGGATTAAATACTTTAAAATTTGGGAATTTTGACAAGCAAATCTCTCCTTTTCATACATATGAAATCTCTATACAAATTTCAGAAGTTGATAAATTATGGGGTCAGTTTTATAAAAATGTACAGAGTTTTAAACTTTTAAAAAATGCGCAAATCAAGGATGAGAACAGTATAAATAGTATCGTTGCATCTATTTATAAAGAGAATAGTGTGCTTCTAAAAAATGTTGATAAATTAGTTACGCTATATACAAATCATAGTGAAGAGAAAACCAATTTTATTAAAAACTTTCAATACACATCGGCGTTTATTCTCTTTGTACTATTTTTATACTCTCTTGCTCAACTAAAATCTATCGAATCACATGTAGATTCATTTATGCAGTACTCTAAAATGTTAGTTGGAAATGAAGATATATCTAGTCTCTCACCTATAAAACTAGAAGCGGAGAGCGAAGTTGAGATTAAAGAGGTAAGTGACACCATAAACTGTTTCATAAGCAAGATAAACTCAGCAGTTGAGTACTCTAATGAAGCACTTCTTCAATCTCAAAAAGCTTCATCAAAACTAGAAGAGCTCACAGATGAATTTGATACTATTTTAGCAGAAATCAAGGGTAATTCATCCGCTTCAACACATCTAAATAATAGCGAGGATATGGTTATAGAATCTACTGAAGTGCTAATTAGTTCAACAAAAAAATTGACAAACCTTAAAGCAGAGCTCGATAAGCTTATCAAAAGTTGCCAAGAATTAAAGTAATCTTAAAAAAAGTCATTTCTATCTCTTATCTTCATTCTTACTGTTACTTATATTTACACTATTATAAATATTAAACAAATCTTAATTAAAAAAACTACTTCTATGACTAAAGTCAAAGATTTTATCATCCTAAAATGCTACTATTTATTATGTTAATGGGCACCTTAACAAAAAAGTAAGGTTTATTAACTTACAAAATTCGTGTTTCTAAAATCATTTAAGAGGAGAAAATATGTCACTTTCGAGAAGAGAATTTCTTAAAAGTTCAGCGGCAGCATCTGCAGCAGCAGCGATTGGTATGAGTGTACCAGCAGAGCTAGAGGCAGCAGCGGCTACGGCTGAGGGCGACTGGAGATGGGACAAGGCAGCTTGTCGTTTCTGCGGTACAGGTTGTGGAATTATGATGGCAACAAAAAACGGTAAAATTGTTGCTGTTAAGGGGGATCCAGCGGCTCCAGTAAATCGTGGTCTTAACTGTATTAAGGGTTACTTTAATGCTAAGATTATGTATGGTGCAGATAGATTAACTCAGCCATTACTTAGGGTTGATGCGAATGGAAAATTTGATAAGCAGGGTAAATTTGCTCCAGTATCTTGGAAGAGAGCTTTTGATGAGATGGAAATCAATATCAAAAAAGCACTCAAGCATGGCGGTCCAGAATCAGTTGGTATTTTTGCTTCAGGGCAATATACAATTATGGAGGGCTATGCAGCTCAAAAGATGATGAAGGGTGGATTCCGCTCAAACGCATTTGATCCAAATGCTCGTCACTGTATGGCATCTGCGGTTGTTGGTTTTTATCAAACATTTGGTGTTGATGAACCTTCTGGCTGTTACGACGATATTGAATTAACAGATACTATTGTATCTTGGGGTTCAAACATGGCTGAGATGCACCCGATTTTATGGTCTCGTGTAACTGATAGAAAATTATCAGACCCAGATCGTGTAAAGGTCGTATCTATCCAAACTTATACACACAGAACTTCAGATATTGCAGATATTGAGATTATATTCTCTCCAAATACTGACCTTGCACTTTGGAACTATATCGCTAGAGAGATAGTTTATAGAGATGCGGCTGAGGGAATTATTGACTGGGATTTCATAAAAAAACATACTATCTTTACAGCTGGACCAGTAAATATTGGTTATGGTATGAGAAGAGCTGGTGAAAAATCTCTAACAGATGGTAAATATACTCCGCTTGAGATGGAGATTATCTCTAAAGAGATGAAAACTACTGTTTCTAAAAAAGAGGGTCCTGCGCTAGAACCATATGGTTATAAAGCTGGTGACACAATGGAGCATACTGCTGGAACTTTAGGACACTGGGAAATCTCATTTGAAGATTATAAAAAATCTCTTGAGCCATATACACTAGAATATACTGCAGCAATTGTAAAGGGTGACCCTGATGAAAATATGGAGCTTTTCCAAAACAAACTTCAAGCATTAGCAAATCTTTATATTGAAAAAAATAGAAAAGTTGTATCTTTCTGGACAATGGGTATGAATCAACATACACGTGGTACTTGGGTAAATACACTTTCATATAATGTTCACTTTATGCTAAACAAACAAGCTGTTCCAGGTTCTGGAGCGTTCTCTTTAACAGGACAACCATCAGCTTGTGGTACTGCTCGTGAAGTTGGTACATTTACACACAGACTTCCAGCTGATATGATGGTTGCAAATCCTGCGCACAGAAAAATCGCTGAGAACAAGTGGATGGTTCCTGAGGGAACAATAAATCCTGTTGGAACTCAAGATATCATGAGAATCCACCGCGATATTGAAGATGGTCTAATCAAATTTGCATGGGTAAATGTTTGTAATCCTTACCATGACACTGCAAGTGCTAGTCACTGGATTAAAGCAGCTCGTGAGATGGACAACTTTATTGTTACTTCTGATGGATACCCAGGTATCTCTGCAAAAGTTTCAGACCTTATCTTGCCTTCTGCTATGATTTATGAGAAGTGGGGAGCTTATGGAAATGCTGAGCGTCGTACACAACATTGGAGACAACAAGTTCTTCCAGTTGGTGATGCGATGAGTGATACATGGCAGTGGATTGAGCTTTCAAAAAGATTTACAGTAAAAGAAGTATGGGGCGAATGGGCACCATCTGGCTCTAGAAAAGAAGCTCTTCCTAGCGTTATAGAAAAAGCTAAAGCTATGGGGTATAACGAAAATACAACTATGTTTGAAATTCTTTTTGCTAATGATATTGCAAAATCTTACAAACTTGATCAAAATGATCCAATTCAAAAAGGTTATGATAATACAGAAGGTTACGGAGACAGCAGAAAAGTTGTTGGAAGTGATGGAAAAGTATTTGAAGGTTATGGCTTCTTTATTCAAAAATATCTTTTTGAAGAGTATGCTGCATTTACACGTGGACACGGGCATGACCTTGCACCATTTGACATGTACCATAAAGTTCGTGGTCTTAAGTGGCCAGTTGTTGATGGTAAAGAGACTCAGTGGAGATTTAACGCTAAGTACGATCCTTATGCTGCAAAAGCTACAAAAGAGAGTGGTAACTCACATGCATTCTACGGAACTATTGCAAAAGCTCTAAAGAGCGGAGATTTAAAAGGTATGGATAAAAATACTGAACAAAAATCATTAGCTAACAAAGCTAAAATCTTTGCTCGTCCATACATGGATCCACCAGAAATGCCAGATGACAACTACGATGTTTGGTTATGTACAGGTCGTGTACTAGAACACTGGCACTCAGGAACAATGACTATGCGTGTACCTGAACTATATCGTGCAGTTCCAGAAGCTCTATGTTATATGAATCCAAAAGATGCTGAAGCTAAAGACCTTAAACAAGGTGCTCTATGCTGGATTGAATCTCGCCGTGGTAAAGTTAAAGCTAGGGTAGAGACTCGTGGTAGAAACAGACCTCCAAGAGGATTGGTCTTTGTTCCATGGTTTGATGAAAAAGTATTTATCAACAAAGTTTGTCTTGATGCAACATGTCCAATGTCAAAACAGACAGACTTTAAAAAATGTGCTGTAAAAATCTATAAAGCGTAACCAATAAATTAAAGGAGAGATGGCTATTTTGACTAAAAGCCATCTAAAGAAGATGAATAACAAAATGCAAAGTGATAGAAGAAAATTTATTCTTAGAATGGCTAGAGGAGCTGGTATTGCTGCTTTAGGTGGATTTGTATGGAGTGCGTATGTTGATGAAGTAACAGCATCACAGCTCTTGCTTCGTCCACCTGGTGCCATAAAAGAGGAAGATTTTTTAAAAACATGTATAAAGTGTGGGCTTTGTGTTGAAGCTTGTCCTTATAATACTCTATTGCTTGCAAAACCAGGTGATCATAAACCTCTAGGGACTCCATATTTTATTCCTAGAGATGTTCCTTGTTATATGTGCCCAGATATTCCTTGTGTTCCTGTATGTCCTACAGGTGCACTTGATGAAGCTAGTGTTACAACTAATGGCAAACTAGACATAAATATATCAGAGATGGGACTTGCAGTAATTGACAGAGAGACATGTATTGCTTTTTGGGGAATTCAGTGTGATGCATGTTATAGAGCATGTCCAATTTTGGGTCATGCTATAAGTGTTGAATACAACAAAAACGAAAGAACTGGAAAACATGCATACTTAACACCTGTTGTTCATGCTGATGCATGTACTGGCTGTGGACTTTGTGAAAAAGCTTGTGTAACTGAGAAAGCTTCTATTTTTGTACTTCCAAAAGAGGTTGCAATGGGTAAAGCTGGAAACTATTACATCAAAGGCTGGGATAAAAACGATGAGAAACGTTTAGAAGATGCTACTGAGATAAAAACAAAAACAGAAATAAGCAAAGAGAGTGCGATTGACTCTTTAAATGATACGGGAGGTTTATACAAATGAGTATGCTTTGGAATAAATACCGTTATCTATTTTTTAGAAGAACAACTCAAATATCTCTACTGTTTTTATATTTTGGTGCAAATGCTTGGGGTTGGACTCTTCTAATGGGGAATCTTAGCTCATCGTCGCTGCTTAAAACAGTTCCTCTAAGCGATCCATACGCTGTGCTACAGATGATTGCAGCAGGTGCTATTATAGCTACTGACTTGGTAATAGGAGCTCTTATTATAACTATTTTCTATCTTATAGTTGGAGGTCGTGCTTTTTGTAGTTGGGTTTGCCCAATTAACTTAGTAACCGACGCAGCCGCACTTTTAAGAAGACAAATTGGTGTTGATAGTTTTGCAAAAAAACAGCCCGCAACGCGTAATATGCGCTATTGGGTTTTAGCTCTTAGTTTAATTATATCATTTGCTATGGGTGTAGCAGCATTTGAGTTTATATCACCAATATCTATGCTTCACAGAGGCATTATATTTGGTATTGGTTTTGGATGGGCAGCAGTGCTCATTATTTTTCTTTTTGACCTTTTAGTTTTAAAAAATGGTTGGTGTGGGCATATATGTCCGCTTGGTGGATTTTATTCACTTGTTGGTAAATTTAGTTTGATTAGAGTACATCACACACAAGAAAACTGCACGCTTTGTATGAAATGTAAAGTTGTTTGTCCAGAGGGGCAAGTTCTTTACATGATAGGCAAAGAGACTATTCCTGTTCTTTCAGGAGAGTGTACAAACTGTGCTAGATGTATAGAAGTTTGTGATGATGATGCTCTTAATTTTTCAATCAGAAAACTAGTAAAAAATAATAAATCGGGAGAGTAAAATGAAAGCAATGGGTAAAATAACGATTGGTTTAGTTACTGCTGCACTACTAATGGTTGGTTGTGTAAGTGAGAGCGCTAAATCTACTCCACAAAAAGCTGTGGATAAAACTGTAACTGAAGAGTCTTTGGGCTTAAGAAAAACTGACTTATATACCGAAGATGCTACGGTTGCTTCTAAAACTGAGTATAGATCAGCTCAAGCTACTACAAGTACGAAGATAAAAAGAGCATTTCAAGATGCTCCACCTATGATTCCTCACGATACAGTTGGAATGCTTCCAATAAAATCGGAAGATAATAGATGTGTAACATGTCACATGCCTGAAATCGCTGGAGCAATGGGTGCTACTCCAATTCCTGTTTCACACTTTACAGATTTTAGACCAAGAGCTAAACTTGTAAATAATGAGGTAGTTATTGCAACTGATACGTATAAGAATGAGACACAAATTGTTAAAAAAAGTGATTTACAAAATGCTAGATTTAACTGTAATCAGTGTCATGCTCCACAATCTCAAGGAAATTTACTTGTAGAGAACACTTTTGAACCAGTATATACTTCAAAAGATGGTGCAAATAAATCAAGTTGGGATGAGAGTAAATATACTAAATCATTAGATACAGTTATTGGTGGTCCAAGTTTTGTAACAGAGGGTGACTTAGCAAATAAAAATTCTAAAGCTGGCAGCCTAGAAGGTTCAGCTCATTAATGCAAAGAAGAGAGCTATTTAGCTCTCTTGCTTCTTCACTAAAGGGTGAAAAAAAGCAAGAGAAGCAGTTAAGACCGCCTTATTTTGGTGATGAATCTCTTTTTCATAATGAGTGTAACAGATGTGATGGAGTATGCGCCACTGTTTGTGAAGAAGATATAATTAAAATAGCAGATGACAAAACTCCGTATATACTATTTTCTTATAATGGTTGTACCTACTGCGACAAGTGTACTGATGTTTGTGAGTTTGGCGTTTTAAAATTAGAAGATAAAAAATACTTAAACGCTATAATTACCATAAACAGAGACAAATGTTTAAGTTGGAGTCATACCATGTGTTTTTCATGTAAAGATCCCTGTTTAGACAATGCCATAGATTTTAAGGCTATGTTTATGCCAGAGATAAACAATAAATGTACATCATGTGGGTTTTGTATAAGCAGATGCCCTACTGATGCGATTGATATAAAGGTGCTCTAATGAGACTATTTCTAATTTTAACGCTTCTACTCTCTTCACTTTTCTCAGCTGCTATGAAAGAGCCTCTAGCGCACTTTAGCGCAAGCGGTTCTGTTGTAGATTTAGTATATAAAGATGGTAAGCTTTACTGCGCAACAGCTGCAAGTGCTGTAGATATATTTGATTTTGAAACAAAAAAACTACTCAACAAAATAGAAGTTGCGCAGATTTTAGATTTTATGGGTGACACAATAGATTCAAAAGTCTATTCAGTTGATGTTATAGAGGACAAAGTACTTATACTTTCACAAGATAAAAAAGGTTTTAGAAGAGTTCATATTCATCAAAACGGTGTTACAAAACCTTTATTTGATTACTCAAAATCACTCACTGTTGCAAAAGCTAAATTTTTAGATGCTAACACCATACTCTTAGGACTTCTAAGTAATGAGTTAATCTCTTATAATATAGCAAAAAACTCACAAAATTGGTCTGTGCAAGTTTCAGGTGCAAAATTTTCAGATTTTGTTTTAAATGAAGAAAAGAGTGAAGTTGTAGTTGCAGATGAGAGTGGAAATTTAAAAATACATGGTACAAAAGATGGAAAGTTTTTAAAACTTTTAGCTGATCAAAATCTAGATAATGTTTTTCAAGTGGATTATAAAAAAGGTGTTATAGCAACTGCTGGGCAAGATAGACGAATGGTTGTTTATGTTCCAAAATTTGATTCAGCATACTATACGGAATCAAAATTCTTAATTTATAGCGTGGGTCTCTCGCCAAGTGGAAAGATTGTCGGATATGCTTCTGATGAAAACAATAATGTTACTCTTTTAAATACCATAACAAAAGCAAATCTTGGGAAATTTACAGGGAGTAAAATGACTCTCTCCAAGATACTATTTATCAATGAAAATGATTTTTTAGTTGCAAGTGATGATAAAGTCATTAATCAATATAGTATAAAATAATCAATAAAGGAGAGATGCCATGGAGTATAATGAGAGTGAGTTTTTAATAGAAACCAAGGTTCCAAGTGATGAAGTTATTATCTCTAGAACTGATTTAAAGGGCAATATTACCTACGCTAATGAACTTTTTTGTGAAATAAGTGGTTACACACTTGAAGAACTTCTTACAAAATCTCACAATGTTGTAAGGCATCCTGATATGCCACATAGTATTTATAAAGATTTGTGGCAGACGCTCAAAGATGAAAAACAGTGGGTAGGAGTAGTAAAAAATCTTCGTAAAGATAGAGGATTTTACTGGGTAAAAGCCATAGTTTCTGGAGTTTATAAAGATGGAGAACTAGTTGAGTACAAATCACTAAGAGCTCCAATAAGTTATGGTGAAAAACTTCAACATCAAAAACTATATGATAAAATACGCAAAGAAAATGGCGAAAAATCAAGAAGAGTAGTTTACGAATAAGATTTATAGTTTAATTAAAAAGGAAAAAAGATGAATATATCAAGTATAGTAGTAAAAACCGCTCCAAAATATATAGATGAAGTAGTTCAAAGTCTAAAAGATTGTGAAGCATGTGATTATCATATGCATGATGGATTGGGCAGAATCATTATTACGATTGAGGGTGAGGGAGTGTCTGAAGAGCTTGAGAAGCTTAGAATCATTGAAGCGATTCCACATGTAGTAACAGCTGATATGCAGATGGCTTATAGTGAAGACGAACTAGATGCCCACATGGAAGTTATTAAAGGTGGGAATGCTGTGCCTAAAATGTTAAATGATGATAGTATGGATATTAACAAGATTATGTATAACGGTGATTTAAAGAAAAAAGATGATTTAGCTACTTTTACTAAAAAATTTGATGAGACACAGAGGTAAATTTTGTCTGCAATATTTGAATCAACTATAAAAATGGCGCAAGACAGCAGGGCAGATTGGTATATTGAACTAAGAGATACTCTTGAAGATACAACTGAAATATGTGCAGATTTGCAAGAGTACTCAAAAAAAATAGAAGAGCTAGGAGCTCTTTATGGTGGAAATATTGAAGTAAAATGGAGCAAAGATATGAATGTGCCACCATTTGTTATGGATACCATAAGATTTGAGATGTCACAACTTCAAAGAGAGATTGAAGAAGAGACAGGCGAGAGTCTCATCAAAGATAAGGCTTAATTAATTTGGAAGCAAAAGCTATAAAATCATTAGAGTATCTTGATGTTGATGCCATTGATAAACATTTAGAGAATGTTGAATATATCATCATGGCTGCTCCATCTCCTGAGCGTTTCATCCAAACTCCAATTCACTTTACTATATTTTTAAACACTACACAGAACTTTTCACAAGAGATTCAAGAGGCGATTTTTGGAAAATTTTTAATTGAAAACGGTATAAAAAATCCTCAAGAAATCATGAGTCAACTTATGCCCGTTGGTTTTTCAACTGGTGTGCATGAAACCCATATGCCACTTCTTTTAATTAAGCATGAAGATGTAAACTCAATCCCGCATAAAACTATGTTTGTGATGGATTTTTTAGCAGATTCTGAGAACTTTAGTGAGACTAAAGAGAAGAGTTTAACTGGGTGGAGCTACAGCTACAACTAATCTGTTTAAAACAGAGTAAATAAAGTCATGTTCGGATTAGAACCACTCAATGTGCTTTATTGGTATTGCAAATAGCTTCTATCTCATCTATGCTCTTAGCGATATTAGAAGATAGATTTTCATATCCACTCTCTGTTACTAAGATATCATCTTCTATCCTGATACCAATCCCTCTGTATCTCTTTGGAACACCTTTATCATCTTTATCAATATATAGTCCTGGCTCAATTGTTAAAACCATTCCCTCTCTTAGAGCTATCTCTTTATTGTTTTTATCTCTATATGGCGCTGGGTCATGTACATCTATGCCCATCCAGTGCCCTATTCCATGTGGGTAATACTTCTTATGCTTTTTCTCTTTTATAGCTTTTTTTAGACTGCCTTTTAAAATTTTAAGCTTTATCAAGCCCTCGCATAAGAGCCTCTCTGCACTCTCTTGAAGTTTGCTTCTCATTACATGTGGTTTTATCATGCTAATAACTTTTAATTGAGTATCCAAAACCAAGTTATAGAGCTCACTTTGAGGCTCACTAAACTTCGCATCTACTGGAATGGTTCTTGTGATATCACTTGCATAGTAGTTATGCTCACACCCAGCATCAATCAAAATAAGCTCGCCACTAACAAGAGGTTTGTCATTTTGTATATAGTGAAGAGTATTTGCGCTGTTTCCACATGCAACTATCGAGGTATATGCATCGCTATAAGCTGCATTACTCTTAAACTCATGCTCTATTTCAGATTGAAGATGATACTCGCTCTTACCCTCTTTGTTCATGTGCATGACTCTATGATGCGCTTTTGCTGTAATTGCGATTGATTCACGTATTAGCTCTATCTCAGAGGCAGATTTTATAAGCCTCATTTTTTGTACATGTGGAATTATGTCTAGTTTTTTTTCAAAAAGTTTTGTATGTTTTAAAATCTTTTTTATATCACTTTTTTTTGAATTTATCTCAAAATAGATATTTTTTTTACCTTTTATTGAGGCTTTAAAAATCTTTTTAAACTCATCTATCTCATACACTTCATCTACCAAAAATATTTTTTTTGCCTCTTTAACACCTAACCTTTTTCCATTCCATAACTCTAAGGACTTATCTTTTTTTTGGACAAAAAGAGCTGTTTTTACTCCCTTTTTTGTTTTAATAAACATAAGCGCAGAATTATCCTCTTTAAAGCCACACAGGTAGTAGAAGTTACTATCTTGTCTATATGGATGATGTGTATCATGAGAACGAACAGCCTCTTTTGCACTGAAGATAACTGCGATAGAGTCGTTTAAAAAACTCTTTGCTAGAGTGTCTCTTCTTTTTTTATATTCACTCTCTTTTATCACTTGCAAGCCCCCTCAAGCCACTCTATATTTTTTGAAATTATCTCATCAAGAGCTATACTTAGAGCTTCTGCTCCACCTGAGGCATCTGCTGTTTTGGCATCAACTTTTGAAGTAAATTTATTTGTAGAGAGAGTGTTGTTTGTTTTTGCATCAACTAAAGATAGGTTAACTACTATATTTACATGTGAGCTACTCATATTTTTTGTATAAAACTGCATAAACTCCTCAATATCTATCTCTAAAATATATTCGCTCTTAACTCTTGATTTAAAAGAGTGAACACTCTTAAATATGTCAGAGTCTCTTATGCTTTTAAATAGTTCTGAGGTTATAGAGCTATTTGGCGACTCTTGCCACTGTGACTGTGAATATGAAAATATCTTGTTATCTGATTCTGTATAGTCCATATCCAAAGAGAGCAAAGAGGGAGTGCTAAATGCTTGAGAGATTTTTAACGATTTATCTCTACAACCGCTGGCGCTGCTCTTTATCTGAGTATCTTTAGTGATAACTCTAAACTCACTTACATGTGGTTTTATAGTTGTGCATCCGACAAATAAAAAAATCGTTATTAGTGCAAAAAAAATCTTCATATTACTTCTCCCCTGGTCCTTTTTTAATCTGTTCTTGCATAAAGAGTACATCAGCTGGACTTCTATCATGGTCTCTTAGAGTCTCTTCCATTTTAATTATAAGGTTTTGCATCTCTATGAGTGTATTGTTTAAAGTTGGTAAAATATCATTTGTAATCTCTTTAATATTAAAATCTCCACTCTTCACTGCACTTTTAAATGCGTCCATAGACTCTTTAATTCCTAAATAACTATTTGAAATTGAACCAAATGAACTCGATATTTTGTCTTCCCAAACTATGCTGCTATCTATAAATTTTGCAATTCGTGGAAGCATTTCATCGAGTTTTTCAGAAGCACTATTTAGATTTTTCATAGTTTCTTGAAAGTTCTCAATTGTCTCATCATCTAAGGTTTTGTTTAATTTTGAGATAAAAATATTGCTATTTCTCAAAAGAAGAGTTATCTCTTTTTGATTTTCATCTCTTAATGCGCCACTAAGACGTTGAAGCGTATCTGATAAATTTAGAGTAATATCGCCAAGCGTATTTTCAAGTTTTATCAAAAGAGATGGAATAGTTTTTATAACAGGGTACGCTTCTGCATCCTCTTTTTTTAAAAGTGGTGCGCTATCATCCCCATAACTTAGGTTTATATAACTTAACCCTGTTATCCCTTGTGATGTAAGCTGCGCCATTGTTGAGGATTTTATTGGTGTTGATTTTAGTACACTGACTAAAACTACTACCTCTTCAGAGTTATTTGGATTTATGCTAAGACTTGTTACTTTACCAACACTTATCCCTCTAAATTTTACAGGAGCATCAAGATTTAAACCCAAAACAGACTCTTCAAAATATATTGCGTATGTCTTCATTTCAATATCTTGGGATGGTTTAAGTAGCCAATACCCAAATCCAAGCATTAAAAATATCCCCACAATCATTAAAAAACCAATTAAACTATAATTTGCTCTATTATTCACAGCCCCTACCTCTTAATACCATTAAAAAAAGTCTCAATAAAGTCATTTTTAACGCTAAATATATTATCTAAATTACCCTCATAGACCACTTTTTTATTATCGATTATGGCAACATAATCAAGTGTATCATAGATTGAGCGTAAATCGTGCGACACCATTACAATACTAAGCCCTAACAAATCCCTTAATTTAACTATCAAAGAGTCAAACTCTCTAGCTGATATTGGATCAAGTCCACTTGTTGGTTCATCTAAAAAAAGAAGTTTGGGGTCCATGGCAAGCGCACGTGCAAGACCTGCTTTTTTTTTCATACCACCACTTATTTGTGATGGGAAAAGGTACGCATCCTCAGCTTTTAATCCGACTATATTTATCTTAAAAGAGACAATTTCATCAATCATAGCTTCTGAGAGATCGCTATACTCTACAAGTGGAAGGGCTATGTTATCACGCAGATTTAGAGATGAAAAAAGTGCTCCATATTGGAACAAAACACCCCAACTGCGTCTAAGCTCCATTGCATCTTTGTACCTGATTTTTTTTAAATTATGTCCAAGAACTTCAATCTCTCCTCCATGAAACTCTTGAAGCATTACCATCTCTCTAAGTATAGTTGTTTTACCGCATCCACTTGGACCCAATATGCCATATATACTTCCCTCTGGCACACTAAGATTTACACTCTCATGAACTACTTTTTCGCCAAATGCAGTTCTTACATTTCGTAGTTTAATTATGCTATTCATTATATCCCCAAGTTTGTAAAAGCTATTGAGAAAATAGCATCACATATAATTACCGCGAAGATTGACTCAACTACACTCTTTGTTGTGTTTAACCCTATGCTTTGCGTATCATCTTTAACAAGCAAACCTTGATAGATTGCAATAGTTGCAATTAAAAATGCAAAGAAAGGTCCTTTGCTTATACCTACTATAAAATGCTTTATATTTATAACCTCATTAAATCTATCCAAAAACATATCAACGGTTATATTTAAATCAAGATTTGCAACAATCATTCCACCAATTATCGCCATGATATCTGAGACAAATATAAGAAGTGGCATCGTTATCATAAGGGCTATTATTTTTGGAACAACCAAAAATCTATATGGATCAAATCCCATTGTCTGCATTGCATCAAGCTCTTGAGTTATCTTCATCGCACCAATTTGTGCCGTAAAAGCAGAACCACTTCGCCCAGCTATTACTATAGCAGTTATCAACGGAGAGAGTTCTCTGAGTATTGAGAGTCCTAACATGTCAACTATAAATATATTTGCACCATAAAGTTTTAATTGATACGCAGATTGGTAAGCCACAACCACACCAATCAAGAAACTAGTAAGAGAGATGATTCCTAATGCTTTTATGGCACACTCATTCATCTCAAAAGCTATCTCTTTGTGGCGAATATTTTTAAAAGAGATAAGATAGCGGAGTTTATGACTAAATAGTTCGCCCATAAATGCCATAAAAGAGAGTATTCCTAGATAGGCTTTATAGCTTTTTTCACCTATTTTCTCAACTCTGTTTCTCTTCTTTTTTTTTGCTATTTTCTTGAGTGTTATTTTTTGAACTCTAATTAATTCCAACATGTCAAGAACATCTCTATTGTGACATGTAATATCTACTTTTAACTCTTTGAGCTCAAGCTCTTTTTGTAAGTTATTTAAAAAAATAGAGCCTGCGCTATCCAAAAACGATAGTTCAAGAAGATCGATAACTACAGCATTTTCTTTTGAAAAAGCTATCTTATCTATCTCTTTTTTATATTTCATAAGATTGTAAAGAGTAAGCTCCCCTTTAAATTTTAAAGAGAGCTTATTATCACTATAAATAGTTTTAAAAGAGGAGTAGTTCATGCAGAGAGTTTAAAAATCTCTTTGTAGAAGTTTTTTAACCTTTAAGATAGTTATGATTCTATCTTCTTGTTTACCAACACCATCAATTACAGTATTATCACCGCTTGCTGTATCTGGTGCTGGTCCAATATTTGACTTTTTAATTCTTATCGCCATTGTAAGTCTATCAATTACAAATCCAGCAACATCATCCCCATCTCTCATAACGATAAATCTTGTCTCTTCGTTATGTTTTTTAGGACTAAGTCCAAATTTGAGGCGTAAATCAATAAGAGGAATAACAGCACCGCGCATATTAAACACACCAACAACATACTTCGGCACTTGTGGCACTCTAGTCCATGGAAATGGCTTGATAATTTCTTGAATAGATAAAATTGGAACAGCGTACTCTTCGTCTCCAATTACGAAACCAACTAGCTGAACAACATTATCTACGTGTTCCTGATTGGTATCTTTTTGATTTTGTTTTTTGATAATCTGTTTTAATTTATCGCTCATTTTAAAAACTCCGATCTAAAATTAATGTTTCTTTGAACTACACTCATTAAGTAATCCGCAGAGTATGGCTTAGTAATGTACTCAACCATTCCAGACTCAACACCGCGCATTCTATCAGATTTGCCAGTACGAGATGTTACCGCAATTAGAGGCAGATTTTTGTAACGGTTATATTTTTTAATCTCTATTGCTAGTGAATATCCATCCATTCTCGGCATCTCAATATCAACAAGCATCGCATCAAAATTATGATCACCCTGCTTTAAGATAGCAAGAGCTTCTTGTCCATCACCAGCTTCAACCAATGTTACTCCAAGTGGCTCAAGTGCTTTTCTCATAATAGTTCTATCAGTTTTTGAGTCATCTACTATCATTATTTTATAATCACTAGCTTTTGTTTTTTCGAGTGTTAACATTGCTGCATCAGAAGTACTATCAATAATTGCACTAGCTTTTACATGTTTTGCCATATCCATAATCGCTACAACATCAACTATAAGTGTCACACCGCCGTCTCCACGTATTGTAGCTCCTGCAATGCCTTCTATTCCTTTTAAGAACTCTCCTAAAGATTTAATAACTATCTCCTCTTGCCCAACAAGAGTATCGACTATTAATCCTAGCTTACTTGCTCCTAAACCAAGAACAACAACATAAGCATATTCACTTGAGTCTAAAATACGCTCAACTTCAAAAATATCGCCAATGTGAACAAGAGAAAGAACATCTTCACGAAGTCTCATAACAGAGCGTCCCTCAACCGTATAAACTTCATCTTTTGATATTCTTACAGTCTCTAAAACTGAAGCAAGAGGAATAGCATAGTGTTCCTCTTGAACACCAACTAAAAGTGCTTGAATAATAGCTAGAGTAAGTGGTATCTTTAACTTCATAGAAGTTCCAATACCAAGTTCGCTATCTATATCTATGATTCCGTTTACTTTTTCTATATTTGTTTTTACAACGTCCATGCCAACACCACGCCCTGAGACGTTTGTGACAACAGTCGCTGTTGAGAAGCCTGGCTTAAAGATAAGGGCAAATGCCTCTTTATCGCTCATATTATCAGCTTCTTTTTCTGTTATAAGCCCTCTTTCTAAAGATTTTCTCTTTAACATGTCAACATCAAGACCTTTTCCATCATCATCAATCTGAATAACGATTTGGTTGCCTTCATTATAAGCTTTTAACTTAATAGTACCTGTTTCACTTTTGCCTTGTTCAAGACGGATTTTAGGCATTTCAACACCATGATCACACGAATTTCTGATAATGTGAACTAAAGGGTCGCCTATCTCTTCTACAATAGATTTATCAAGTTCTGTATCTTCACCAGATATCTCAAGCTCTATTTTTTTGTTAAGTTCTCTACTTAAATCTCTAATCATTCTAGGGAATTTGTTAAATACTTTGCCAATTGGAAGCATTCTTGTTTTCATAACTGCGATTTGTAAGTCAGTCGTAACAATAGAAACAATAGAAACAACTTGGTTTAGCTCTTCTAAAAAGCTCTCACCCTCATAACGTTCTTCAACATCATCGTTTATTTTAATAAGTCTATTCTTAGCAAGAACAAGCTCTCCAATAAGGTTCATCAGATGGTCAAGCCTCTTAACATCAACACGAATAGTCTGTTCAACATTAGATTGTTTTTTCGCTGGAGAGGCAGCTCTTGCATCATCATTTGAATCAGAATCATCACCAAGAGAAGAAGGTCTTCTTGCTGGAGTAACTACTGCTGGAGCTTTTGCTACAGGCACATATTCATCTTCAGTGCCATTTGTCTCTGATGTTGCACCATCTTCATTAGTAGCTTTTTGTTCTCTTTTTATCTTGTCTTCTTCTTGTCTCTGCTTCAGAAGCCTCTCAATCTCCGCTTCCAACTCATCTGCATCCATATTATCATAATCAAGTTCATCACTCTCTTGCGTCTCAACTACAACTTCTTTTTTAACCTCTTTTGGCTCACTTTGCGTCGCCTTAGGTGTAGATATAGTTGTCTGTGGAACTTCTATATTTGTCTCTCCTTTAGCACATTTGTCAAGTCTTGAAACACAGCCAGAGACATCAATTCCGCTATCTGCACTTGTATCACGAATAGTATGCAAGAGAGCTTTCATCAAATCAATAGACTCTAAGATAACATCCATAATAGCTGGAAGAATGACAAGTTCCCCATGTCTAGCTCTGTTTAATACATCTTCCATATGGTGAGTTAAATGAGTTAAAACATCAAAATTTAAAAATGATGAAGCGCCTTTTACGGTATGTGCTACACGAAATATTCTATTTAAGAGTTCTAAATCATCTGGTCTTGTTTCTAACTCAACTAAATCCTGATCTAGCTGCTCTATAAGCTCGAAAGATTCAACTAAAAAATCTTGTAATATCTCTTGAAATTCATCCATATCTATACTCCCTACTTCATATGAGCACGAACAATACGTGCTACTTCATTATAAAATGAACTTGCTTTAAACTTAACTAGGTAAGCTTCACCGCCAGCCTCAACACCTCTATCTTCACTAAAATGATCACTAATTGAAGAGTTAAAGACGATTGGAATAGTGCTAAAACGCGCATCTTCTTTAACATTTGCCGCAAAGTGAAAGCCATCCATTCTGGGCATTTCAACGTCTGAAACTATTATCTTTAAGTTTTTTGATATTTTATCTCCATAGAGCTCATAAAGTTCATCTAACTTCTCAAGTCCCTCTTCACCATCTATCGCCTCTAGTACATCAAAGCCCATATTTACAAGTGCCTCTTTGACTATTTTTCTAGCCGTTGAGCTATCATCTAAAACAAGTGCTAAACCTGAAAAACTCTCGATTTCAGTATTGTTAAACTGAGTATCTGGCTCATAAAGACCAAGGTCTTGAACGACGCTCTCTAGGTCCAATATAAGAAGAACGTTATCGCCTTCTATCTTCGTAACTCCAGTTATTTTGCTTCCCTCAATTGATGCACTATTGCTCATAAAAGATGCGGGCTCTATATCTGACCAACTAATACGTCTAATTCTTTTTGCTTCATGAACTATAAAACCTATAAGCACATTATTAAACTCAGTAATAATAACTCTTGAATTTTTTTCCATCGCTTGGGGCTGTTTTATCTTCATCCATTTTGCGAGATTTACAACTGGAATAACAATACTCCTTAAATCAAATATACCCTCTATAAACTCTGGTGTTCCTGGAAGCTCTGTTAGTTTTGGCAACTTTATTATTTCACGAACTTTAGAGACGTTTATCCCATAAATTCCCTCATAAACTCTATCTTCTTCTTGTTTAAAGATGCGAAAATCAACAAGCTCCATCTCATTTGAGCCAACTTTCAATGAGTTGTCTATATTCATATGCTAAATCCCTTTTGAGAAAATTTTCTCTTCAAATAACTCTATATGTTGCGTTGATTTTACTATAAAGTATCTTTGATTGCAAGCAAAAGCACCAAGATTAATATATATAAAATCTCTCATTTTTATCATTTTATTTTGATGAAAATGCCCCTCAACAAAATAGTCACACCTATATTTACCCTCTAATCTTCGCAACATAAAACTCTCTAAACCAATAAATTCTTTACAATCATTTTTTTGACTTAAATATTTATCCAAACGCTTTAAAATACCATTATTTAAAAGTGTGTCAATCACTCTAAGTATTATGAGTACATAGTGATTTCTAATAATTTTTGTATAAATTTTATAACCAATCGCACCCTCTATATCCCCATGACAAAGAAGAACTCTCTTATCTTTATAGTTACATGTAAGTGGTTGAGATGAGATTGGAAAAATTTTTACATTTGGAAAAACCTCAGAGAGATTAAAATCATGATTTCCCTCAAAGTAGAGAACTTCTATCTCATTTGATATCTTATTTATCAACGCTATTGCTTCTTGATTAAATACATGTGTAGAGGGAATTTCACCAAAAAGTGAATCAAAAATATCGCCCATAAGTATTAATTGAGTTGGGCGCAATGTTTGAGAGTTAATCTCTTTTAAAAAATCTAAAAAGAGTGGACGCTCATAAGAAAAATGAGCATCTGCAACTACAAATGCGCCCTCTAATATCTCTGGCTCTTTTTGCATCTACTTAAGGCACATACGCTATATTTGGAATTCCAAGCTCTTCATCAAACCCCATCATCAAGTTTGCATTTACAACAGCAGCAGAAGATGCGCCTCTCATCAGATTGTCTATCGCACTTGAGATAAATAGTATGTTGTTCTTCTGCTTGACATAAATATCACAAAAGTTAGTTCCTGCTACGCTCTTCATATCTACTGGATTTTTACTAACTCTTACATGTTTTGCATCTTTGTAAAACTCACTCAAAATTGAAAATGCATCAAAATCACCCTCAACTTGAATATAGATAGAACTCAACATCCCACGAGTAACAGGCACTAAATGAGGAACAAAATGCACCTCATCAAAATCAACTCCAAGCTTTTGAGCAATCTCTGGTGCATGTCTGTGAAGGAGTGGATTATAAGCAAATAGATTCTCATTTACATTTACGAAATGTGTTACATCACTTAACTTTTTACCAGCTCCACTTACTCCAGTTTTTGAGTCAACAATAATTGGCGTATGCGCTACACGCTTATCCATAAATGGCAACAGACCCAAAATAGCAGAAGTTGGAAAACATCCAGGATTTGCTACAAGTTTCGCCTTTTTAATCTTTTGAGCAAATAGTTCAGGAAGCCCATATACTGCATGTAAGAGATTCTCTACATCTGTATGAGGACAGTAAAACTCTTCATAAATATCTTTAGAGAGTCTATAATCAGCCGATAAATCAACTACTTTTAACCCTTTTTCTATTAATGGTTTAACATACGCCATAGCCGCTTGATGAGGAACTGCCAAAAAGACAAGTTCGCACTTTTTTGCTAATTCATCAATATCTACTTTTACAACATTGCACTCAAAAGCACCCTTTAGTGATGGGTGCAATTCGCTTAGAGTTGCTCCTCCTTCTGTATTTGCAACATAAGAGAGGTTAAACTTTGGATGCTTGAGAAGAATTTTAATAAGTTCAAGTCCAGTATATCCACTAGCTCCGATAACGCCTACATCAATGGCACTCAAAGACTATCTCCTTATAAGTAACTTCAATTATTTCAAACTCTTTTTGACCATTTGGAAGTTGAACTTTTACATCATCGCCCTCTTCTCGTCCAAGAAGCTGTTTTGCTAAAGGAGAGTTAAACGAAATAAGCCCTATATCTGGGTTTGATTCACATCCACCTACTATTGTATATGTATATTCTATCTCGCTGATTACATCACAAACAACAACAGTTGAACCAAAGCTGACTTTAGTATGTTCAAGCTCAGTTGGATCTACTATCTTTGAAGAACCAATTAGTTCTGCTAGTTCAGCTAAACGGTTATCTAAAATCTTTTGCTGCTCTTTTGCTGCGTGATACTCAGCATTTTCTTTTAAGTCACCGTGTTCAAGTGCCTCTTCTATATCTTTAACAACACGAGGTCTCTTAACCTCTTTTATATTTTTTACTTCAGCTTGGAGTTTGTTATATCCAAACAGTGTCATTGGCTCTATTTTTTGCATAAACTATTCTCTTTCTTATATTTTCTGCAAATTATAGCAAACTTATCACTCTCATTTGCGAGAGGTCAAACTCTATCTTTTGGTTTTTGCACTCAATAGTTATTATGCATCCACTTTTGCTTATCTTTTTCGCATTTTTTATCTCTTCTAAAAGCGTTATGCTCTCTTTTGAACTCTCATCATACGCAAAAAGTGTCTCATTTTTTATAAAAAAATCTCGCCCGCCACCACAACCATCGCCTATAATGCCTCTGCATTTAAGCGGATTCTCTTTTTTTTCTTGTATCATCTTTACAGCCTCGCTGCACATTACAAGTCCAAAAGTAGCAGTTACTCCGACAAAGCTTCCTTTATCTTTTACTTGTGCTTCTTCAGAAGAAAATACAACTTTGTACTTTTTTTTAAATCCTCTTTTTCTCAACTCATAGCGGATTTTTGAACCAAACTTATCGCCATAGCTTTTAAAAATATCATCTACATGTACCTTTGTTGGGTCTAATCTTTTGGCACTTCCAAGAGAAGATATAAGCTTTTTATAGCATTTTTGAGCAAGAGCTAATTTCGCTTTTATATCATCAATAGCATCAAGAACAACGTCATACTCATCAAAGTTAAAGTTTTTTATCCACTCTTCATCTATACGAGCATTTATTATCTCTACATCTGGATAGTGTTTTTTTAGAGCTTCAACTTTTATCTCACCCTCATGCAGTTCAGACCAGAGTTGGCGATTTTGGTTACTCACATCATAAGTGTCAAAATCTACTATTGTTATATCACTCACGCCACTTCTGCATAGACAATCAAGACAGTGTCCGCCAACCCCACCAACGCCTAAGAGCAAAATTTTTGCATTTTGAAGTTTAAGAAAGTCATCTCCTAAGAGAGATTTTATGCGCTCATATCTCATTTTTTACTCTATCCACTCTTTAAGTTTATTCATACTTTTGTATGCACTCATGTCAAGCTGTATAGGAGTTATAGAGATATTTCCAGCTTCAATAGCCTCATAATCGCTAATGCCCTTAATTCCTTCTCTTGGTAAAAAATCCAGAGGATGAAGCCCTAGCCAGTAGAACTCCTCGCCTCTTGGATTTCTATGTATGTGTGAATCATTTGCATAAAATCTATATCCAGCATAAGTTACAACCATCTTTGCATCTCTATTGTCAGTAGAATCAAGGTCTGGCGGAATATTTACATTTAAAAACTCTCTTTGTGGCAGAGGAAAAGAGCCATTTTTTATCTTTATAACAAGCTCTTTTATAACCTTTTGCGCCAGAGTAAAATCGCCCTGAGGGTCACTAAAATCCATAACTTGAGAGATAGCGATAGAAGGAACGTCATGAAGAACTCCCTCCATAGCACCCGCTGCTGTTCCTGAGTATGTAATATCCTCGCCCATATTTGAGCCTCTATTTATTCCGCTGATAAGCAAATCTGGTTTTGAATCCACATATATTGTACTAAGTGCGAGATACACGCAGTCACTTGGAGTCCCATCATCAAGCTTAAAAAAGTTATCATCAACTCCAACAAAACGCAAAGGTCGTACAAGCGTTAAAGAGTGCCCACATGCTGATTTCTCACTTGCAGGCGCTACTACCATAACCTCAACATCCTCAAGTTCCTTGAGTGCTTTTACTAAAGCACGTAACCCTTTTGCTTCATAACCATCATCGTTTGTTACTAAAATTTTATATCTCAAAAAAAATCCTTAAATTTGTTAAAAAATTATTGTGTGTCGATATTCTAACATCACTTATCAAAAAATAAAATTGTACACTCTCGTTGCTCTAGTTTGTTAAAGTTGGGAACTTGGAAGTGAGAAGATATTTTTCTCCCTTTACTCTTTTTTTTAATTTAAGTTTGAATGTTTACAAAAGTTAATTTTGATACTATAACAAAATCGCTTTTTTAAGCAGCTACACTATTTTAAGAGGTGTTTTAGATGAAGATAGATGGTCGTTTTTGGCTAACGAAAGATAATGAGAGTTTTTTAGGTTCCGGCAGAATTGAACTTTTAAAGAAAATAGAAAATACTGGTTCCATAAACGCTGCTGCTAAAGAGATGAAGATGAGCTACAAAGCCGCTTGGGAGCGGATAAACTCTATGAATAAGTTAGCAGATGAGCCGCTCATCACAAGAACTACTGGAGGAAAAGGCGGAGGTGGAACAACTCTTACTCCTTATGCGTATGAACTTATAAAAACTTATGACCGCCTAAACGAAGTGCATCGCCAATTTATAGACCGTTTTGCCGAAGCTGGTGATGATGCTGAGCATCTTGCTAAAATATTAAACAGAACATTTTTAACAACAAGTGCTAGAAATCAGATTCCCTCCACCATCAATAGCATAAAGATTAATGGTTTAAACGCAGATATTGAGCTCGCAATGTTTAAAGAGTGCTCCATAACCTCTACTATTACTGAAAAATCTACAAAAAATATGCTACTTCACACCGATAGCAAAGTATATGCAATCATAAAATCAAGCGACATAAACATCTTAAATGAAGCTCCAAGCCCTAATAAAAACATAAATATTATCGAGGGAGTTATAGAGTCCATAGAGATTTCTCAAGACTCACTTGAGGTAGCATTTAGAATAAATGAGAACATACTTCTTATTGCTCTCTTAGATAAAGAGAGTGCCGCTTCACTAAAAAAAGGCGCTAAAGCTTATGCTCTTATAAATACCAACAATATAATAATAGGCTTATAGCCTACTATTAAATAAAACTTTAAGAATTATTTGATTAACATTCGTTATGTTTTTACAGACATAACGAATGTCTTTAGCACTAAGAATAGTGTTTGAAAAATTTAAAAAATTATTAAAAGAAGTGGTTGGCTATGGCTTTTACATCTACCGTTATGTCACAAAAGATACAAAACTTTTTTTGCTCTTGCACTATGCTTGGAAACAAGCAAAAGAGTATTAGGAGTTTAGATGCAATATAAAAAAGAGGCTAAATATCTACTCCTTGCAACAGTTATTTTAACTCTTATTGCGTTGTTGTCTCTTTTGTGGGGGCAGTATCAGATAGATATGAGCACATTTGCTCAGTATATAAATTACAAATTCTTCTCCAAAGGAGAAATTGACGCTCAGACGTTTGCTCTAATAGACAACATTATCTTAGAGATTCGCCTCCCTCGTGTAATTTTGGCGGTTCTCATAGGTGCTGCACTTGCAACGAGTGGAGCAGTTTTTCAAGCGATGTTTGTAAATCCTCTTGTCTCTCCCGGCATTTTAGGAGTTCTCGCTGGGGCATCTTTTGGGGCAGCTTTAGGGATGCTTATCTCTGAGCATTGGTATATTGTTCAAATTATGGCGTTTATTTTTGGGTTTATATCTGTAGGTTTTGCCGTGCTTATTGGCTCTATGGTAACCTCCTCCCGCTCAACTGTGATGCTGGTTCTTGGCGGTGTTATCAGCGGCTCTTTATTTACCTCCTTGCTCTCTATCATCAAATATGTTGCAGACCCTTACAGCACTCTTCCTGCCATAGTTTACTGGCTTATGGGTTCACTCTCTATGGCGCAGTTAGACGAGGTTTTTCTTGTAGCAATTCCTATTTTGATAAGCATTGCTGGGATGATATTTATGAGTAAATATTTTGATTTAATGAGCCTTGGCGATGAGGAGGCAAAAGCACTTGGTGTAAATGTAAAACTTATCCGCATCCTAGCTATCATCCTTGCTACACTTGCTAGTTCACTTAGTGTAGTTATGGCTGGAATTATTGGCTGGGTTGGACTTATCATTCCACACATTATCCGCATGGCATTTGGTCCTTCGCACCGCTTACTTATTCCCCTCTCAGCGATATTGGGAGGAGCTTTTTTGCTTCTTGCTGATGCCATTTCAAGGCTAGCTCTTAGTATTGAGATACCAATTGGGATACTCACTTCACTCATAGGCATTCCTATCTTCATACTAGTTTTAAAAAATGCGAGGGCGGCATGGAACTAAAACCTGTCATAGAAGTAAATAACCTTCACTTCTCATACAAAAATCACAATGTTTTATCAGGTGTGGATTTAAAACTCTACAAAGGAGAAGTCGTCTCCTTGCTTGGACCAAATGGATGTGGAAAAAGTACGCTTATCAAACTCATCTTGAAGCTTATAAAAGGCAGAGGCGAGATAGCGATAGCTAATAAAGCGCTAGAGAGTTATTCACACAAAGAGATAGCCTCACATGTAGCCTATATTCCGCAGTATAACAACACGCCTTTTAACTACTCCGTGCTTGAGATGGTGCTTATGGGAAGAGTCTCAAAGCTTGGCTTTTTCGCCATTGCTAGTGCAAATGATTATGAAGTAGCAAACAAAGCACTCCAAAAAATAGGCATCGAGCATCTTAGAGATAAAGCTTTTGGACAGCTCAGTGGCGGACAAAAACAGATGGTTTTACTTGCTCGCTCCATTGCTCAAGAGGTCAATATTTTTATCATGGATGAGCCTGTTGCAGGGCTTGATTATGGCAACCAGATAAGACTCTTAGAGCTTATTAGCGAGTTAAGTGCGCAGGGATATACATTTTTAAAAACCACGCACTACCCTGACCATGCACTTTTGATTTCAAGCCGTGTTGTCGTTATGGATGGCGGAAAAATCATAGCAGATGGTGCGCCAGCAGAGGTAATCACAAAAGAGATGATTCAAGATGTTTACTCCATAAACACAGACATTATCACACACGATTCACACAAAAGATGTGTTCCGATTTTTCAAAAAACTATATAAAAACAGAGGATTTAAAAATGGATTTACTATTTGAAGATGCAGGTTATTTTGACTTAACAACATACGGGCTTGGCATTGGCGAGAAAAAGGGTGTCATGAGCTTTGCACCAAAAGCAGAGATTGTGCTTTGTGGAGTAGATGAAGTTAGAACTATCTTAAATAATCTTGAGATACAACACACTTTTTTCAAAAAAAACGGTGAAAAAGTTATGGCTCAAGAGGTTATCTTAGAGTGCAAAGCAGAGGCTTCAAAACTTCATAAAGCGTGGAAAATCTCTCAAAATATTTTTGAGTACATGAGCGGTATCGCAACCTATACTCACAAAATGGTTACTCTAGCTAAAGAGGTAAACCCAAATATAAGCGTCTCAACTACTAGAAAAAATTTCCCTACAGCCAAAGAGTTGATGCTAAAAGCTGTCATATGCGGTGGTGGAGCGCCCCATAGAATTGGGCTTTTTGACTCTATTTTGATATTTGAACAGCATCTAAACTTCTTTAGCGATAAAGCGGAGTTAGAAAAAAGCTTCAAAAAATTAAAGTATGCCTTTATTGAGAAAAAGGTCGCCGTTGAAGTTGAGAGTTTTGAACAAGCGCTTTACTTTGCATCTCTAGGTGCTGACATACTTCAGTGCGAAAAAATGGAGTATGAAACTCTTAAAAAGTGTATAACTTTAAAAGAGCAATATCCACACCTTTTACTCTCGGCAACTGGCGGTATAAATGAGTCAAACATTGCCGAGTTTGCAAAATGCGGAGTTGATTTTATCGTTACTTCCTCACCTTACCATGCAAAACCTCTTGATATTAAAGTCACTATAAAAGAGGCACTATGAGAGTTTTAATTTTAATCTTTTTTAT
Source organism: Sulfurimonas denitrificans DSM 1251 (assembly GCF_000012965.1). NCBI lineage: Bacteria > Pseudomonadati > Campylobacterota > Epsilonproteobacteria > Campylobacterales > Sulfurimonadaceae > Sulfurimonas > Sulfurimonas denitrificans. The sequence goes on from NC_007575.1 coordinate 1,613,131, forward strand.
AGTTTTTTCTCTACATGCAAGAACTATCACCGATGATAGCGGACGAGTTGTCGTGGTTCCTGATAACATAACCAAAATTTACGCAGCTTCCCCACCTCTTAGCATGTCTCTTTTGGCATTTAATCCTGATTTGGTTGCAGGGCTTAACTCCCCGTTTAACGAGGTTCAAAAAAAGTATGTGGGAAGTGCTTATGACAAGCCTATTGTGGGCGGTTTTATGGGACAGGGAAACACTCCAAATTTTGAGATTTTAGCCAGCGTGAAGCCTGACGTTGCACTCATATGGACTAGGATGAGAGGGTACGAAAAGATATTGGCAAAACTTGAAAAACTTGGCATCCCTGTTTTACTTGTAAACAACGAATCCATCTATGACCTTATCACTCAATTTGAACTATTTGCAACACTAACAGGAGAGCGCACAAGAGCAGATGAGCTTATAGCATACACCAAAAAGAGTCTCTCTCTCGTGGAGCAACTCCAAGAGAGGCTCAAAAAGCAAGAACAGATACGCTACTACTTTGCACAAGGCTTAGATGGGCTTAGCAGTGAATGCGAAGGTTCTTTTCATCTTGAGCCGTTTAAATATGCAGGAGCTAAAAACGCACTTGATTGTAAAATGAGTTCAAACTATGGCATGGAGAAGATAGCTTTTGAGACTATTCTTTTAAGCGACCCTGATGTGATTGTTGCTATGGAGAGCGTTTTTGTAGAGGAGATTGGCAAAAATCAAAGATTTAAAAGCCTCAGAGCTATAAAAGATGCAAAACTTTTTCTCGTGCCCTCACATCCATTCAACTACATCTCAAGACCTCCCTCTTTTATGCGACTTCTTGGCATCAGATGGCTTATAGACTCTTTTTATTCATCGCTTAGAACAAAATCCTTTGAAGAAGAGAAAAAAGAGTTTGAAAAGCTCTTTTTTCCCCAGCTAAAGGAGAGTTGAAATGCTTGTTGAGAAACTTTTAGGAGTTGCCATTATCGGGGTTGACCCAGTCTTATGGATATTGCTTTTTATGAGCGTTATCTCCTTTGGAGTGATTATGGAGAGAGCACTTGTATTTGGATATGTTAAAAAAAGAGTTCATGAACTCTCTATGATAGAGGTGAGAATCTTACTTGAAAAAAGGTTGGGAGTACTTGCAACATTTGGAAATAACGCTCCTTTTATTGGACTTTTTGGAACTGTTCTTGGAATCATCAACGCTTTTCACACGCTCTCAAGGGGAAGTGAATTTGGTGTAAATGCAGTTATGGGTGGCATCTCAGAAGCGCTTGTTGCAACTGCTACTGGGCTTTTTGTGGCGATTCCAAGCGTCATAGCCTACAACTACTTTGTAAGAAAAATAAAGATGATACTTCTAGACATGGGGGCAAAAGCGTCATGAAGATGGATAATGCCTATGAAGATAGCGAAATATCGGAGATAAACATGACTCCATTTGTGGATATTGTTCTTGTTATTTTAGTTATTTTCATGGCAACGGCAACTTTTGTTGCAGAGGGCAAAATAGCTATCTCGCTTCCAAAAGCTACGCAAAATGAGCAATCACTTGAGCCGACAAAACCGATAATTATAACCATAGACAAAGAGGGAAAATTTTATTTTGAGGAGAATCTTGTAGAGATACAATCTCTTAATAATGCACTCATAAAAAATTATGATAGAGCTTCAAAGGATGGCGTTATTCTTCGCAGTGACGCAAAGACATCATTTGAGTATGTTGTAAAAGCCATCGATATCTGCAAACAAAATAGCATCTCAAAGTTTTCTATCCAGACGCAGGAGTAGTTATGATAAACAACTTTTACACTAGAGCCATAATATCAGTAGCATCCACTACTCTCTTACATGCTTCAATATTTTACACCCTAAATGAGATAGAGCCAAATATCACTCCCTCACAAAGAGTGGTGGAGATTGCATCTATTGAGAGTCTCAAAAAAGAGAAAAAAATTGCAGTAGCAGAGCAAAAACCAGAGCCCTTACCAAAGACAGTACAAGAGCCAAAACCAGTTCGAAAATTAAAACTAGAACCAGTGGTAAAAGCAGAGCCAGTAGCAAAACCAAAACATATAGTAGAGCAAAGCCCTATTCCTCTTAAAGAACCTTTGTTAGTCGCTCAAAATGAGGTAAAAAATATGGAGGTAAAAGAAGATACGAAAAATAACGCAGATATTGAGCCAACAACGCCTATAAAAACCACTCAAAAGAGCCAAGAGGCGCAAAAGGCTTCATCCATAAAAAAGGCTAATGAGATAGAGCAGTACCTCTTTAAAATAAGAGCAAAAATTCAAGAAAACCTAAGATACCCGCCTCTTGCAAGACGACTTAAAATTGAGGGAGAGAGTGTTGTTAGCTTTGATATAGCAAACAACGGGAGTGTAAATATCTCATCCATTGGGATAAAAAAGTCAAGCGGACATGAGAGTTTAGACAGACAAGCGATGCAAACCATTGAGGATGTTTCGCCTTTTGATGCTCCGCCAAAAGAGGTAATGTCTATAATATTACCAATTTCGTTCAATTTAAATAGATAAAGGAGATAAAAAATGAGTGAATTTTTAACAAAAAATGAAGAGAAAATAGAGAAGATTGTGAAGTTTCATAGATCTTTTGATGAGATGAGTCAAACTCAAAGACAAGCATGGCTCGAGGAGATGGGAGATATAAATATTGAGCATTTTTTTAAAGCAAATCAGAGAGTTTTTGATGAAGATGGCCCTAGAGAGCGAAGCATCCCAAGAAGAGATTTCTTTTTGGATGTGATTAAAAACAGGGTAAAATCAGACCCTCTTTTACAGCCAAAAGGACACCCTGTAACGAACTATCTGCAAGAAAATATCCACATAAGAAAACTTTGCGAGAAGATAACAGATACTTTTTGCGTAGAGGAGATAGCAAGTTATGATGCAGCGCTCAATCTTTTGTATGAACTCTCTAAAATTCATACACACTACTTAAGAAAAGAGGATCAACTATTTCCATACTTAGAAAAACACAACTTTACTTATCCAAGTACAGGAATGTGGAAATTCCAAGATGAGATAAGAGCAAACTTAAAAATGGTTATAAAAGCATTTGAGAAAAATGAGCTAAATAAAGAGATGCAGACTCTTATGCGTGACGTTGTAAAAGATATTTTTGACATGACAACCAGAGAAGAGAAGATGCTACTTCCAACATCTGTAAAACTGCTCTCAAATGAGGAGTGGATAAAGATGAGAAAAGAGGAGCAAGAGATAGGTTATGTCTTCATTCAAAGCCCTCCAATGTGGCCAGAAGATGAGAGCCATAAGCCAGATATGGCATCATCTCTTGGCTCAATATTTCTCCAAGAGGGTTCTCTCTCGCAAGAGCAGTTAAATCTCTTCTTTAGTCATCTGCCTTTTGATGTAACTTTTGTAGATGAGAATGATAGAGTGGCATTTTTCAACAAAGGAAGTGAGAGAACTTTTTTAAGAAGCGCTGGTGTAATAGGCAGAGAAGTAAAGTTTTGCCACCCTCCAAAGAGTGTTGATGCAGTTTTAAAAATATTAGAAGCTTTTAAGGCAGGAACTAAAGAGAGTGCTGAGTTTTGGATAACTTTTGGTGGAAGATTGATTCACATCAGATACTTTGCACTTAGAGATAGTGAGAAAAACTATAAAGGCGTAGTTGAGATAACGCAAGATATTACCGACATAAAAAATATTGAGGGCGAGAGACGCCTTCTGGATTGGGAATAGAGATATATTTTTATATATCGTTATGTGAAAAAAGATATAACATAAAAAAGGGGTTAATAGAATGGTTAAAGATAAAAATATAGAAAACAAAGAGCATAAAGGCGGATCAAATCCTCAAAGTTTTGACCGCATCGTGCGTGAGGTGTTTGCTCCAATCTATCCTGTAATAGCGCAGCAGATAAAAGAAAAAACTGGAGTGACATATGGCAGATGTTTTGATGCAGGGTGCGGCACGGGAGCACTTGGACGGGCCATGGCAAGTATTACGGATTTACATGTAACTTTTTTTGACCAGTCGCCTGAGATGCTCTTGCTCGCTAAAGATTATGCAAAGAGTGAAAATATTTTAGAAAAAAGTGATTTTTTAAACGGCGACATCCATAACATAGGTATAAAAGATGAGAGCATGGACATAGTCATAAGCCGTGGCTCTTCGCCGTTTTGGGATGATTGGCAAAGAGCTTATAGCGAAATACTAAGAATCTTAAAAGTCGGCGGACACGCTTACATAGGCGGAGGATTTGGCACAAAAGAGCTAAGGGAGCAGATAACCGCTCACATGAGCAAAGAGAAACCCGACTGGAGAGACTCTTTTAAAGAGCGAGTAAAAATGGAGCGAGAAGCCCTGCCACAGATACTAAACTCACTAAACCCAACACAACACACCATCATAGACGATGAGAGCGGTTGGTGGGTTTTTATAACGAAATAAAAGGAGATTAAAAAATGAAAAGTAAAATAAAACTAAGTCTTTGCCTTGTTGCAATGTTATCTACATGTAGCGTTTACGCGCAGAGCAATTATAAGCTGGAAAAAGTTAGTGTGAGAGAGAGCCAAACTCCAAGAACACTCTCTCAAAACGAGGCATTTAGCGCACCTGAGACTTCAAAGCTAACAATTGATACGCTAAGTGAGGAGGAGATAAAGATAGCCAATCCTAAAAATATATTTGAAGCTATCAACCAAACAGCAGGGGCAAATGTTCAATTTCAAGGGCGAAAAAACTCTGCCATCATAACATTTAGAGGAAGCTCAAATATATATAGTGCTGCCGCATTTGGAGTAATTTTAGACGGTGCCCTGCTCTCGCCCATGTCCTCTTTGAGAATCCTTGAATCCCTAAGCGTTGATATTGTAGAGTCAATTGAGGTCATAAGAGATGCCAGTGCATTAACGCTTGGACCAATTGCTGGTTTTGGAACTCCAAATGGTGCTCCTACTCTAGGTTTTATCGTGATAAAAACAAAACTCCCACAAGACAATGGCGGCGCTGCAAAATTTTCTTATGAGAGTTTTGATACTAAAAAAGCAGATTTAAGCTATGGAGGCATTCATGATAAAATCTTTTATTTAGCAAGCATAAACGGCTTGTTCACTGATGGAAGAGATGATTATAACACCGCTGAAGATAGAGGTTCGCTGTTTTTAAGAAGCGGATATGTTGGTGATGATTTCACGGCTACGCTGAGTGCCTACTACTCAAACGCAGATAAAGAGACGCAAAGAGCAACAAACAGCAACAGCATGGTTAGCGATTCTCGTTGGAAATATGAGCCAACAGAGAATGAATTTGTCTCGGCTATCTTTGAAAAAGATTTCAGTGCCAACAACAGAACTACCCTACAACTCTCCCACTCTAAAACTCTCTGGAGTCAAGATTTTGATAGAACAAACCCATCCAAGGTAGCTGGTTTATATTTTAAAGGGACGCAAACCACGGACTCTATCGACTTACGACATGCAACAAAATTAGACAACACTATAGTAAAAATCGGTGCGCAAGCGCTCTATTATGATGCGCCAAATGGAGAGCTCTTTTATGAGGGATTTCAAAGGAAAGAGCAGATTTACGGTGCTTTTATACATGCTTCTCATGCCTTTTTGGATAATAAACTAATAGTTGATGAGTCCATAAGAGTTGATAAAAAACATACCGATTCCTCTGTTGAGAGGTATGACCCTAACTCAGTACTAGCAAGAAGCGTTACAAAACTCAACAACCAAAAACTCTCCATAATTGAAGATAAATGGGCAAAAGCTTCTATGGCTTTTTCACTTGGCGCTCTTTATAAATTTAGCGACACTCTAGAAGCTAGTGCAAGGTTTGCATATCTAACAGCAGGGAGTACCGATGATGCCATGAGTGCAGATGGCTCTGCTATGAAAGATGAAGAGAATTACAGATATGAGTTAGGGATAAAAAAAGTAGTAAATCAATACTTTAACCCTACGCTAAATCTCTTTATGTATGACAATAAAAACATAAAATCGCCCCTGTATTTTGGAACAAATGCAAATCCATACATAGTATTTAACCAGATAAATCAAAACAGATATGGAGGAGAGTTTGGCTTTGATGGTAGAGCAGACTCACTCTACTACTCATTTAGCTACGCTTATGCAACTGCTGATGCGAAAAAAAATGAGATACCAAAACACAATATCTCTGCTCTGATGCAAAAGAAAATCGGAGATTATGCTCTTAATATCTCTGGTAAATACCTAAGTACTTATGAGTCTAACTTTTTTACGATTGATAAAAAGTACCATGATGTAGGCGATTTTATCTCCATCAATCTCTCTGTAGATTACAACCACAAACTATTTCAAAATGATGCAAAACTCTCACTCTATAGCAGAAATCTACTTGATGAGAACTACATGACTATCTTTGGATTTGAAGACCAAGGAAGAGTAATAGGCGCATCTTATGAGTTTAAGTTTTAGAGATTTTTAAGAGAAGGAGATAACTACATCCAAAGAGTCGCTAAATATTTAGCCAACAGATAAAACCAAAAATATAAGGAAAAAAGATGAAAACAAGTGCAAGAAATGAGTTAAGTGGAACTGTAACGGAGTTAAAGAGTGGTGGGGTGATGAGTGAAGTTGCTGTAAAAATATCTGATGATATAACTATTTGTGCGACTATCACAAATGATGCAAGAGATGCGCTAGAGCTTAAAATAGGCACTAGAGCATCTGCGCTTATAAAATCTTCGCTAGTTATCCTAAGTAAAGAGAAACTTAGAGCGACGGCTAGAAATAATATCTTAACAAAAGTTACAGAAGTTATTAAAGGTGCTGTAAATAGCGAGATAAAACTATCAGTCGGTGAAAAATCACTTTGTGCAATAGTGACAAACGATGCAGTTGCAGACTTGAAAATAGCCGTTGGTGATGAAGTTTATGCGATATTTAAAGCTTCAAGCGTAATTTTAGTAGCTTGAAACAGATTTAAAAAAGGAATAAGAGATGAAAAAAAGTGTAATTGGTATATCTATAGCGACATCTATGCTCCTAGCGGAGAGTTTTACGCTTGGGCAAGTGAGTGTGTTTGAAAATATTAAAGATATAAATCTATTTGAGCAGAGTATCTCATCTGAAGTGATTTCACAAAACAGCTCAGATACGGTCTCAGAAGCACTAGATAATATTAGCGGTGTAACCCAAGATACTCAAGGTGCTCGCACTGAATCAACACTGCACATAAGAGGTTTTGATGCAAAAAGAGTTGGAGTTTTTATAGATGGTATTCCTGTTTATGTTCCTTATGATGGAAACTTTGATTATGCACGATTTTTAACAACAGACATTGCCTCTATTGATGTATCAAAAGGGTACTCCTCTGTAGTTTATGGAGGAGCAAATATGGGAGGTGTTGTAAATATCGTCTCAAAAAAGCCTACAAAAGAGTTTGAGGGGAGTGTTAAAGGCAAGATTGTCTTAGATTCAGATGGCAAAATGGCAAGACATGTAGAGAGCCTAAACGCTGGTTCAAGACAAAATAACTTTTACGTGCAGCTAGGTGCTAGCTATAGCAAACAAGACCATTTTAGGCTTAGTGATGATTATGAAGCATCCCCAACGCAACCAGAAGGAGACAGACTTCGCTCTGAGGCAGAGGATAAAAAAGTAAGCTTAAAAGCTGGATATGTAGCAGATGATGGTAGCGAGATCGCTATCTCTTATGCTAATCAACAAGGAGAAAAACAGCAGCCACCAGTGACAGATACGACTTTTGCAAAAAACAAAGATTGGGATTGGCCATATTGGGATAAAGAGACTATCTCCATTACAGGGCAAAAAAACTTCAATTCAAGTTATGTAAAAGCCTTGGCATATTTTGATAAAAGCAAAAATTCAATTTACTCTTACGATAACGCTACTTTTAGCGCTATAACAAAAAACTGGGCGTTTAAAAGCCGATATGATGATTATAGTTACGGAGCCCGTTTAGAATATGGGGTTGAACTTGGAGATAACTTCCTAAAAGCAGCAGCAAGCTACAAAAAAGATGTACACCGCGCTTACGATAAAAACAAAACAACAGATGTTGAATCTTTAGTTGAGAGATATGAAGACAACACCATCTCTCTTGGCTTGGAGGATGTTTACTCAATCACATCAAAGCTTGAATTTCTAGCGGGTGTGAGTTATGACAGAAAAGAAGCAGATGAGATTTATGACACAAACACCGCTTATCTGAATATGTTAGCTCTTGAAGTAGAGGACTCTTTTGCACCTCAAGCTGCTCTAATCTACTCACTTGATGAGAGTTCAAAAGTAAAGGTGAGCATCTCAAGAAAAACATATATGCCAACCATGAAAGATAGATACTCAAGAAAATTCAACTCTTATGTGCCAAATGTAGAGCTTAAAAATGAGGCAGCTACAAACTATGAGCTTAGTTATCTAAAAAAATATGACGCGCTAACATCAAGAGTAAATCTATTTTTTACAAGAGTTGAAGATGCAATTCAAAGTGTAGTTTTTGCTTCAAATCCTGCATACAATCAAAACAAAAATGTAGGAACATTCGAGCACAGAGGCGTTGAACTGGAGCTAAATTACAAAACTGATACTCTTGAAGTTGGAGGGAACTACACATATATAAGTGTTAAAAGCAGAGGCGACAACGGTGTAGAAATCATAGATGTACCAAAACATCAACTCTTTACTTTTGCACAAATAGAGGTGGCAAAATATGTATCGCTGTATGCCAACATGAAGTTTAGAGATGGCGCTTACGAAAACAAACTAAATGGCACTTATGTAACAAATCCAAATTTTACAACATTTGATTTAAAAGTGATTTATGAGCCAACAAAAGCCATCACAGCAGAGATTGGTGTAAAAAATTTGACAGACGAACTTGTAAGATATGACATGGCATATCCAATGGCAGGGCGAGAATATTTTGCTACAATGAACTATAAATTTTAAAGGATAAAAATGTTTCTAGACCCTATAGATTTTGCTTCGATGTATAAAAAACATAAAAGCAGTACTATTTTTAAAGGTAAAAAGAGTGAAGATTGGGACAAAAAATCAAAAGAGATGGCTCCTAGAATGCAGAAGTCATCTTATGTTGAGGATTTTATATCAAGAATGGATATATCTGAAGATGATACTGTTTTAGACATTGGCTGTGGTCCAGGGACTTTAGCCATTCCTCTTGCCAAAATGGTAAAAGAGGTTGTAGCTATTGATTTTTCAGCTCAGATGCTACAGGAGCTTCAGGCTTACGCAAAAAGAGAGGGGATTACAAATATCAAGACCCATCTTATAGGCTGGGATGATGACTGGAGTCATTTGCCACAAGTTGATATCGCTGTTGCATCAAGAAGTATGGAAGTAATAGATATTGAAAAAGCATTGCAAAAAATGAGTTCTCAAGCGAAAAAAGCCTCTTACTTGACATATAAAACTGGCGGAAGTTTTGTAGATATGGAAATTTTAGATTTTATAGGTAAAAAAATTATCACTAAACCAGATTTTTGGTATATACCTCTGCTGCTCTACAAAGATGGTTATTTTCCTTATATCGACTATATTCCAACAAAAGATGGAAGTGTTAAATACTCAAGCGCTGAGGAGTTTGTAACATCTCTTATCTGGAGCATTGGCTCTTTGGATGAGATTCAACAGCAAAAGGCAAGAGAGTACTATAAGTTACATGTAAAAGAGAACAACGCACCAAAACCTTCTATGTGGGCATTTATAGCATGGAGCAGCCATAAACAAGAGATGATTGGGTGCAAACTCAGTTCATATAACTAAAAATATTTTACTATTTGCCGATTTGTAAACAAATTTAGGAGTTTTATATGAACACTTCATACTCACTTAACGCTTACAAATCTCATGATTTAAATATATCGATGAAAACATCTAGTGGCGATGTCATAAAGATGGATTTTGCAAATGAGAGTTCATTCTCCATGAACTCTCAAAAAAATTCGCAAGGCTCAAAAGATGAGCTTAGTTTCTCTTCAATGCAATCTTTTAACTACTCTATAAAATCTAACGGCATAGATGAGCAGGACAAAAAGGAGATTGAAGCTTTTATGAAAATAGCTCAACCTTACATAGATAGCTTTTTAGAGGAGTTAAGCGCTGAAGCGCCCTCTTCTCCTGTTACAAAGTTGGCACATGATATAGCCTCTATATTTGAGCCAAATAAAGCAAGAGATGAAAACAGTAAAAACTACATCAAAACAAATATAGTAGAGATGTTTGACAACTCCCTACAAAAATTAAAACTACCACAAGATTCACAAACAGCAGATGCTAATGAGATGATGGAGAAGATTTTTGAAAATGCAAAAAATCTTTTAGAAAAAACGCTCCAAGAGTTTAATGAGTTCAATAAAAAAATATACGCTTAAGAGAGTAAAAATCCCTACACTTTATTCATTAAAATTTCTTTTATGCTCTTTAGTTTAAGTAACAATACTTTTTATATAAGAGCACTACTCCTTTTAAAACTTAACACTTACTTAACAATTATTTTGTAAGATTATACATATCATAAGAATAGGAGATATAAAAATGAGTAAGTTTATTATGAGTTTTTTAGTGCTTGGCACTATGTTGTTCGGAGCTACGAGTGAGGAAAAACCTCAAAATAAAGAGATGGAGATGTTTCAAAGTGTGCCGATGCAAAAGGCTACAATTCTTCAAAATGGCGAAACCAAGATGTATTGCCCTACATGTGGTATGACACTTCCTATGTTTTACAAAACAAATCATGCGGCAACACATGGTGATCATACAGAGCAGTATTGCTCACTTCACTGTTTAGTTGAGACAAACGCAGAAAATAACAACTCTCTAAAAGATATCAAAGTTGTAGATACTAAGAGTCTAAAATTTATAGATGCAAAAAGCGCTCACTATGTAGTTGGAAGTAGCAAAAAAGGTACTATGAGCATGGTGAGTAAATATGCGTTTGAAAAAGCAGAGGATGCAAAAGCGTTTATATCTGAGTTTGGCGGAGAGCTCATGAATTTTGAACAAACTTATAAAGTTGCATCTATGGCTCTTGAGGGTGAGATGAAAATGATAGCTCAAAAACAAGCTGACATGGCTAAAAATGGCGAGATGTTATATAATAAAATGTGCAAAAAAACAGATAAAAAATTTAGCTCAACAGCAGAGGCTAAAGCTTTTATAATGTCGGAGAACCTTTGTGAAGAGATGAAGGGTGTACAACTCCAAGCAGTCGGAATTTACTTACACCAAAGATAGATATTTACAACCTGACTTTAGAAGTAAAACGCAAACAGTTTGCACCTATGAACTGCAAACTTTAACTAAAGAGTTCACTAATGGTGAGCTCTTTGAAAAGCTCTCTAAAAATCTGAAAAATTCAATAAAAAACTATATGCTTCAATTTTTACTACAATTAAAGTATTTTTAAGAATTATTAGCTTATTATTCGTTATATCAATAAAGACATAAAGAATAAAAGATAGTTAAATAACTCTTCAAAAGATAGCAAATTATTAACTTTGCTATCTTTTGAGGCGTTTGCGCCTCAAAAATCTAGTGAAATTTTTTAATGTTTTGTATGCAATGATAAAAAAAGCTCTCCTCTCTTTAATCTCTTGTTATTTGCCCAAAACAAGCCTAGATACAGAGCAGACGAAAGATTTCACTAGAATAGAATCAACAAATAAACTACATGTAACTTGTAAATTCAAAATCAGCTACAAAAAAATTTAAATGAGACTATATGCACTTGACAATAGAACTTTTATTAGTGTAAAATTGCGTCATCAAAATATTTGAAACACACTTTCCCAATGCACTATAGAAAAATATCCCGCAGTGCAAAATCTAAAAAACTAAGGTAGCCATTTTATGAGCGAAATCGATTCACAGCAGCCTCGCAAAAGCATTAACAACAAAAGCAGCGCAAAGACAAGAACACACAAACCAGTAAAAGGTGTAAGTGTTGAAGATCTTCGCATCAAGAGTATTGAAGATTTAACAGCTATGGCTGTTGAACTAAACATAGAACAACCAAATGAGCTAAAACGCCAAGACCTCATCTTTGAGATATTAAAAGCACAAACAGAACAAGGCGGATTTATCCTCTTTAGCGGTATTTTAGAGATTATGCAAGATGGTTATGGTTTTATCCGCTCTATTGACAAGAGTTTTGATGAGAGTATAAACGATGCCTATGTATCAAATACGCAAATCAAACGCTTTGCTCTGCGTAACGGAGATGTTGTCACAGGGCAAGTTAGACCTCCTAAAGAGCAAGAGAGGTACTACGCACTTATTAAGATAGAAGCCGTTAATGGCCTTCCTCCTGAAGAGAGTAAAAAAAGACCTCTCTTTGAAAACCTCACTCCACTTTATGCAACAGAACAAATCAAACTAGAATATAGAGAAAAAGGTCTAACTGGCCGTATGATGGACCTTTTTGCTCCTATTGGAAAGGGTCAGCGTGGACTTATCGTTGCACCTCCAAGAAGTGGTAAAACAGAGCTTTTAAAAGAGATTGCTCATGGTATCACGCATAATCATCCAGAGATAGATTTGATGGTTTTACTTGTTGATGAGAGACCTGAAGAGGTAACTGACATGGAGAGAAGTGTTAAGGGTGAAGTTTATAGCTCTACTTTTGATATGCCTGCAAAAAACCATGTAAAAGTGGCTGAAATGGTTATAGAAAAAGCAAAAAGACGCGTTGAGCTAGGTAAAAACGTTGTGATTTTACTTGACTCTATCACTCGTCTTGCACGTGCTTACAACACAGTTACTCCATCAAGCGGAAAAGTCTTAAGCGGTGGTGTTGATGCAAATGCTCTTCATAAACCAAAGAGATTTTTTGGAGCTGCTCGTAATATAGAAAATGGTGGAAGTTTAACTATCATCGCAACTGCACTTGTTGATACAGGAAGCAGAATGGATGAAGTTATCTTTGAAGAGTTCAAAGGTACTGGTAACTCTGAGGTAATTCTTGACCGTAAAATTGCCGATAGAAGAATCTTCCCAGCTATTGATATATTAAAATCTGGAACGAGAAAAGATGAACTTCTAATAGGTCCTGAAGTTCTACAAAAAGTATTTATTCTACGTCAAATGATTCACAAACAAGACAATGAGATAGAAGCACTCAAATTTGTTTACACAACAATGGGTAAAAAACCTACAAATGAAGAATTTTTAGAAAGTATGAATACTAACCAATAGCTATGAATTGTTTAAATTCATTCTCGCCATTAGGCATAGCTTTAAGAAGAGAAATTTGCCAAGGAATTTACTTCCTTGACAAAGGAGAATAATATGCGAGTTGGCGTATTTGACAGCGGAATTGGCGGACTTACAGTTGTAAAATCTCTTCTTGAGAATAAGCTCTTTGAAGAGATTATCTACTTTGGTGATACAGCTCGTGTGCCTTATGGTATAAAAGATAAATCAACTATCATACGTTACGCTATAGAGGCTGTTGAGTTTTTTAAAAACTTTGAACTTGACCTCATTATAGTTGCATGTAATACTGTGAGTGCTCACGCACTAAGCGAGATGAGGGAAGCTTCATCTTGCCCTGTAATTGGCGTTGTTGAAGCTGGTATCTTAGCGACGGCTAATGCCCTAAAAGATAAAAACTCTAATATATTAATCCTTGGAACAAAAGCTACCATTAACTCAAAAGCTTATGAAATAGGCTTAAATGCCGAGGGCTTTAAAAATTTACAAGCAAAAGCTACTGGTCTTTTTGTACCAATAGTAGAAGAGGAGATTTATAGTGGTGAAATCTTGGATGCAACTATGAAGCACTATTTTAAAGAGATTCAAAAACCTGATGCAATTATCCTTGGTTGTACTCACTTTCCTCTAATCTCAGATGCTCTTCAAAGCTACTTCTCTAAAGAGAGCATACTAATACACTCAGGTGATGCAATAGTGGAATACTTGGAAAAAAGGTTTGAATTTAGCAAAAAATACAAAGAGACAAAACTAGAATTTTTTGCATCAGAAAGTCCAGAAGCTCTAAAAAACATATCAAAAAAGTGGCTAAATATTTAAATGAAAAATTGCCTGATTCATTACCCTTCAGAGCTAATAAGTAAATTTTCAAAAGGTAATGTATCTGGAGCGATAACTGGCAATATTCTTGTTCCTTTAATAATTGTATTCTCCTTTAACAACATTATTCCAGCTGCACAGCTCTATATTTGGTTTGCTTTACATGTATCTGTATTTCTAGCTAGGATAATTTTTAGAAAAAAAATATCCTCTCATCTATATGTTTACTCATCTCTTATCTCTTTTTCTTCTGTTTTATATGCACTCTTTGCATGGATGAGTTTCACCTATGGAGATGATATCTACCTGCTCTTAGCTGGCATGATTGTAGCATCTGTTGCTGCGGCTTCTATGATATCTCTTGTGAGCATATTTCATATTTTTGTGCTATTTGTAACCATTCAAATGGTAGGTCTTATTGTCGTATTTTTGTTAAATGGTCAAAATATATTTTATTTAAGTGTACTCTTAGTGGTTGTATTTCTATTTTTTATCTTATTAAATGGATATAAACAGTTTAGTATTTTAAAAGAAGAGATTAAACTAAAAAAGCAAGTTCATGATTTACTAGACAATGCGGGGCAAGGCTTTTTGTCATTTGATGAAAATCTAAAGTGTCAAAGCAGTTATTCACAAGAGTGTAAAAGAATATTTGGCATAGAAGATATCGAGGGGCTAGATATATCTAATTTACTTTTTTCTGGAAATTCTCTAAATGGAGAGATTTTTATTGATGGTATCTCAAGAGCGTGCGCTTCAGAGGATGAAGATATTAAAGAGATGTTTTTATCACTACTTCCAAAAGAGGAGATAATTGGGGATAAATCAATAAAAATAGAGTATAAAAATCTTAAAAAAAATAGATACATGGTAATCCTTAGTGATATCACAAATACAAAAGGTTTAACATCCAAGCTTGAAAATCAGTACCAAATACAAAAAATGATAGTAGCTATTGCATCTGATAAAAATGATTTTATTGAGCTAAAAGATGACTTTGAACAATTTACAAACAATATCTCAAATGTATCCAACACCAACTCACTTACTATAATAAGAGATATTTTACGAGAGTTACATACTTTTAAGGGCATTTTTGCACAAAAAGAGATGCTTCATATTACTGCTTATATTTTAGAAGTGGAGAAAAAAATACGCAATCTTTGCGCAGGTGAAGATATCATATCTACTCTAATCAAAGCAGATTTGCATAGTGTCTTTGAAGAAGATTTAACTATCATAAGATCTATCTTAGGAGATGGTTTCCTAACATCACCTAAGTCAATAAATGTGGATATAGACTCCATAGATGATATAGAATCAAGTTTAATAGCACTAAAAAAAACTCTAAGCGCAAATGAGCAGAAAAACTTAAATAATACTCTTACTAAAGTTCAAAGATTGAAACATGAGTCTCTTAAACATATGCTAAATCCTTTTGTCTCGCATATAAAACAGCTATCTTCTGCACTCGAAAAAGAGATATACCCTTTAGAAATCAAAGGCGATGAGAAGATAAAAATAGATTCAAAATTCAAGCCTTTTATAAAATCATTAGTGCATCTCTTTAATAACTGCGCTGATCATGGTATAGAAGATATTGAAACCAGAGCTATGCTTAATAAAGATGAAGTTGGAACCATCAAGTGTAGTTTTGAGATAGTGTCTAACATGTTAATCATACAGATCAGTGATGATGGAGGTGGTATTGACACCAAAGAGCTGTCATTAACCGCCATAAATAAAGCTTTAAAAACTAAAGAAGAGCTTGAACTTATGAGCCAAGAGGATAAGTGCAAACTTATTTTCACAGATAAGTTAAGTACAAAAGAAGATATATCAATGGTTTCAGGCGTTGGCATTGGAATGGGTGTCATTAAAGAAAATCTTGAAAAATTAGATGCTAAATACACTATTGAAAATATCCCTCAATCTGGTGTCACTTTCACTTTTTATATTCCTTTAAATATAAATAGAGATGAAGATATCTCAAATGAGAAAAAAATTGAAAATATTTGTGATAATATTTTAACGCAAATAGAAGTTTTTTTAAAAAATTCCTTAAAACTAGAGATTAAGAGTATTAAGCAAATTACAGATGTGTCAATAGATAAGAGCTACGCTCAGATAGATCTTTATGATACTTTTGATGGAAATGTCATCATGTTGTTTTCAGATGAGATTATAGAGTTTATGAGCTCTGCTTTAATACCTAAAAATTTTGATAAAACAGACATAGCGTGGATGAGTAAAGAGCTTCCAAGCGAAGTTTTAAACACGATAGTAGGTCTCTCTTTGCAATATTTTGATAAAAGCTTGAAAGATGTGAAGATGACTCCTCCTCTATATCTTGATAATACTGATTTAACAAAAGCACTCAAAGATGCTAAAAATAAATTTATTCAAGAGATTGAGACATCATCTGGCAAAATAGTATATATAGTATTTGAAAAGGAAAAACCATGATAGATATCTTGATAGTTGACGATTCATCAATAATAAGAAAGATATTCTCAGACCACATAGAAAAAATGGGGTATAAAGTAGTTGGTGTTGCAAAAGATGGTAGAGAAGCTATAAAGTTGTATGAAGAGCTAAGACCTGATTTAGTAACTATGGATATTACCATGCCTATTATGAATGGAATAGACTCTCTAAAGGCTATTAAAAGTAAATTCAGTGACGCAAAAGTGATAATGATAACTTCTCACGGAGAAGAGAGATTAGTTATGGAGGCTATCTCAAGCGGAGCAAAAGGTTATGTGCTAAAACCAATTACGCTAGAGAATGTTCAACAAGCTATATATAAAGTTTTTCCAGAGTTAGCCACAAAACAGTAGCGTTAATTAACAAAGTTATTTTCTTACATATAAACAAATTTTAAACTTTATCTCAGTTACAATCCATAACATACTTCTCACTTGTAAATATTTATCTACCCTCTCTTATGAGTAAAGTTTAACCCTTAAAATGTTAAAATCTCTCATCTAAAATGGAGCGTTTATATGAGAGAGAGTTCAGAAGTGTTAGCTAGAAAATATAGACCGATTAATTTTGATGAACTTATCGGTCAAGAGAGTATCTCTCAAACTCTCTCACTAGCACTTGATGCGAACAGACTCTCTCACGCTTATCTCTTCTCAGGACTCCGTGGAAGTGGAAAAACCTCTACTGCACGTATCTTTTCAAAAGCTCTTATTTGTGAAAAAGGTATCTCACATAAGCCATGTGGAGTTTGTCAAAACTGCATTTTAGCTCTTGAGAATCGCCATATAGACATTGTAGAGATGGATGGTGCATCTTCAAGAAAGATTGATGATATCAGAGATTTGATAGAGCAGACAAAGTATAAACCAGCGACTGCAAGATTTAAAATTTTTATCATAGATGAAGTTCACATGTTAACAAAAGAGGCATTTAATGCTCTGCTAAAAACACTTGAAGAACCACCATCTTATGTGAAGTTTATTTTAGCAACTACAGATCCACTCAAACTCCCTGCCACCATACTTAGCCGTACACAACACTTTAGATTTAAATCTATCGCAACAAACAAGATAGCAGATCACCTCTCTCACATCCTTAATTTAGAGGGGATAAAATATGAGAGTGAAGCTCTTGATATAATCGCAAGAAGCGGAAGCGGAAGCCTTAGAGATACACTGACACTTTTAGATCAAGCCATCATCTACTCCAAAAACTATGTCGATGTTCGCACTGTTACAGATATGCTAGGACTCGTTGATCCAAAATTTTTGCAAGAGCTATTTAATGCGGTTTTTGCAAAAGATTATGCAAAACTTATACAACATGTAAAGAGCCTTGAAGATTATGAAGCGCAGATGGTACTAGATGAGTTAATTGCATTTTTAAAAGAGCGTATGTACGCCTCTGATGCTCTTTACTCAACACTTGTACTTGATAGATTTTTTAGAATACTAAGCGATGCGAAATATCTCTTTAGCATAAACGCCGATGGCTCTTTTGTACTCTCTTTAATATTTTTTAAAATGGTTGAGGCTCTTCGCATAAAAGAGGTTGACCAGATGATAGAGTCGCTTCAAAAAGAGATATATAGACCTGCTATTTCATGCTCTCCTACAGAGAATTTACCGCTAAATACGACTGTTCAAAATATAGTAAAAAGCGTCCCTAACCTCTCTCAAAGTGTAGAGTTTGATGAGTTGCTCTTAAAAATAAAAGATAGAAATTTTGAACTCGGAGAGTGTTTTGCTAAAAGCATCTCATTTATCTCTTACGATGGTATAACGCTCACATGGGAGAGTTGCGCTGATGAAGAGTGCAAAAAAGTACTAACTCATGGTTATGGAGTTATCAAACAGCTGGTGCGAGAGATATTTGGGTTTGAGACAAAAATCAGACATGAAGCTTGTACAAAAGAAGAAAGTACTTTACATGTAGAGCCAGAGACACCTCTCACAGAGGCTAAGATAGATGAACCCTCTTCTATGATTGAAGAAGCAGAGTTTGGTGGAAGTGCAAGCTGCGTAACAAACTGCCAAAGTTCAGACTCTTCACGTGAAATAAACGGTGCAGATATAAAAGATGAGCCAATGGTTCAAAAAGCTATAGAGCTATTTGAGGCTAAAAAAATAACAATCCAGTCTAAAGTCTAACTCTTCAACATTTTCTCAACACTAAAACCAAATGTTGAGCCATGCCCAAACTTTGACTCTATCTCAAGAGATGAACCTAAAAATTTTAGAACATAATCAACCATTGTAAGCCCCAATCCCATCGAATTATTCCAACTATTTTTATCTACCCTATAAAACTTCTTTGTAACATTTTGAAGTTCGTCCTCTTTTATCCCGACACCACTATCTTTTACTAAAAGCTTGCCATCTTTAAACTCTATTAAAACATCAGAGCTTGAGTATTTTAGAGCATTATCAACAAGATTAACAACTACTAACTCCAACATAGTTTTATCACTAAAGAGAGTTAAACTATCTACATGCAATGAGATTTGTCTATCTTTATATTTTAATTCTAAGCTTGATGCTACCTCATCACATAAAATTTTTAGGTTAAACTCGCTCTTATGTATCTCAAGCTCTTCATTTTCAAGCTTTACTGATAGAGTAAGTCGATCTAACATTTTTGAAATTTTTTCACCATTTGAGCTAATTTTGTCCAAAAATTTATCACGTACACTCTTTGACATGTTATTGTCATCTTGAATTGTTTGAGCGTACCCCATTATTGAAGCTATTGGATTTTTAAACTCATGTGAAATGGCTGATAAAATATCATTTTTCTGTCTATTAATAAGTCTCAATTTTGCCATGTATTTTGATTTTTTCTTCTCATTTTTACTCAGTTTTTTAACGAGATTTTTAAGAAGCAGTGATATTTGCAAAAACTCATAAAAATATTTTGTCTTTATGATTGCTTTGTAGTTCTTATTTGAAATTTCATCAAGATAGTTTGTAATCTGCTCTATATCGTACACAACCTTTTTGCTCATTTTTCGAGACACAAAAAGTGCTATGACTAAAATAGACAAAAACACAAAAAGAAGTTTTATCCATAAAGAGTAAAAATCTTCCATTATTTGAGCTAAGCTCATGGAGAGTCTTATGTAAACTTCTCTGTTTTTATATACAATTTTTTTTGCAACATATAAAAAATCCGCTCCAACTGTATTTGAGTATCTTATGGTGTAAGCATACTCTTTTGTACTTGATTGTATAATTTCAAATCTCTGGGCATGATTGTCCATATCTGTTCTATTGGCATTTGACTCTGCTAAAACAGCTCCTTTGTCATCTATTATAGTTGCACGCAGAGAAGTTTTTTTATGAATATCTGATACATATTTATCAAGATTATCAATCTTACTCAGTTCTATATCTAAAATTTCTATGGCATGTTTTAGATGATTTTTATTATGCTCAATTATACTGCTCTTAAGAGCTAAGTAACTGATAAGAGAAGTGATAAAAAGTGTACCTGCAAGAAGAAGTAAAAACTTAATTATAAAAATTTGATGTATTTTTAGCACAATTTATAACCCACACCACGTACTGCTTGTATGTACTCTTTTGTTTTATCTGGATCTATCTTCTCTTTTAGGCGATTTATTGCAACATTTACAGTCTGATATTGATAATCCTCTGCGCCATCCCATACATGCTCTAGCAGATACTCACGATCTAAAACAATGTTTTTATTAAAAATAAATTCACTTAGGAGCTCAAACTCTAACTTTGTTATATCTACATTTTTACCATCAATTTTAAGAGTTCTTTCTCTATTCTCAAGCACTAAATCTCTATGAGAGAGGATTGTATCTTCTACATTTCTTGTTGTTCTTCTAAGTAGAGCTTTTATGCGAAGAAGTAGTTCTCTCATGTTAAAAGGTTTAGTAATATAATCATCACCACCTCTTAAAAATCCCTCTTCTATCTCAGAATCAAGGCTCTTCGCGCTTAGATAAATAACAGGTGTAGTAAACCCTTTTTCTCTTAGTAAAGATATAAATTCACTCCCCTCGACATTTGGTAAGTTTCTATCCATCAAAAGAAGGTCAATCCTCTCTTCATAGAGAAGTTGTTGAAGATTTTTTGTATTTAAAAAACCGATAACCTCATACCCCTCTTTTGCCAAGTTGTACTCTATAAGTTCTAAAATATCCTCTTCATCCTCTACAACCACAATCTTGGCACTCATAAACTTCCCTTAGGTATATTTTTAACTATTGTATCAAAAAAGAATTTCTTTTTTATTACATACAAGCTATAATGTAGTCAAATACTTTGGAGGCTCTTTATGTTTGTGTCATCATTCAATACTTATGTTCATACAACTAACATAAACAAAAATGGTGATTTTAAAAAAGGTGACGATAAAGAAAAATCAGAGAGTTTTAGCAAAAGCCTCTCAGACTTAAATATAGTAAAACCATATATTGATAAAAATCTTCCTATTAACTATGTGTCAAACTATAAATCATTTCACAACCATCAAAAACTTCAAGAACAATTAACCAGCCAAAGCGAATATAAATTAAAACAACTTAGTACACTAAATAACGCAAAAGTAGCTTACGATGAGAACTCTAAAATGTTCTCTTTAGCAAAAAAACCATCCATCTCTTTGAGCCAAACTCCAACAATAGATGAAAATCTACCTCCTAAAGAACAAAAAGCAAAAGAGAAGAGTTTAAGACACTCCATGATAAACACATATATCTCAAACGACAACTACTACCGCATAACTGCAGCTTAAACCTCTATCCACGCATCTGTTCTTATAACTCGCCCATCATCAAATATCTTTAATTTAAAAGCACTCTCACACTTTCCATCACTAAAATCCATAATAGCAATTTGAAGAATTTTTTTACACTTTTTTGGAATATCAAAATGCCCTTTAACGCCAGTTAAAAACTGCTTTAGAGGCGAAGCCTCATCCATTCCTATGACATTGTCTCTACACCCTGATAGTCCTATATCTGTTAGATAGGCGGTGTTATTTGCTATTTGAAAGTCATCCGTACTTACATGTGTATGAGTTCCTATGATAGCACTAACACTTCCTTGAAGCAACATCATCATAGCTCTTTTTTCACTAGTTGCCTCGGCATGAAAATCTACAAAGATATTTTTAACACCCTCTGAGCGCAGTGATTCAACTGTACTTGTTGCACATCGAAAAGCGTTGTCGGTATATGGCATAGAGTAGTGTCCCATAAGGTTTAGGACACCTAACTTCTCTTCTGCAACTTCATATACTTTGCACCCCGTTCCACCAACATCACTAGGATAGTTATGCGGTCTTAAAATCTCATGAGTATCAAAAAGCGCTGTTATCTCTTTTTTATCCCAAGTATGATTTCCGCCGCTCATACAATCAACCCCATAACCAACTATCTCATTTGCGTTTTTTACAGTTAGCCCAAATCCATGAGAAGCATTTTCATAGTTTGCAATTACAAAATCTATCTCATGCTCTTTTCTTAGATTTTTTAGATGTATCTTTAACATCTCTCTTCCATGGCTTCCAACTATATCGCCTATAAATGCTACTCTCAAATTTGCTTTCCTTTTTTTTTCTTTTATTTCAGATACACCACTCTACTGGTTTTAGTCCCTTAGATATAAGATACTCATCTGTTTTTGAAAATGGTTTTGAGCCAAAAAATCCTCTGTATGATGATAGAGGTGATGGGTGCGGAGCTTTTAAGATGAGATGTTTTTTCTCATCAATCAAAGATGCTTTTGCTCCTGCTGGTGCACCCCAAAGTATAAAAACCAGATTCTCTTTTTTCTCGCTAAGTAGTCTGATAACAGTATCGGTAAATACCTCCCAGCCTCTGTTTTTGTGTGAATTTGCCTCACTTGCTCTGACGCTTAGCACTGTATTTAGTAAAAAAACACCCTCTTTTGCCCAGCTCATTAAATTTCCACTTTTAGGTATTTCGCACCCAATATCATCATGAAGCTCTTTAAAAATATTGCACAAAGATGGCGGAGGTGGCACTCCATCATTTACCGAAAAGGCAAGTCCATGAGCTTGATTTACCCCATGGTATGGGTCTTGTCCTAAAATCACAACCTTTACGCTCTCAAATGGTGTGCTCTCAAATGCAGCAAAAATATTTGAGCTGTGAGGATATAGAGTGTATTTTTGTTTCTCCCCAACTAAAAACTCTTTTAACGAGTTAAAATATGGCTTTTGAAACTCATCTAAGAGAACCTCTCTCCAGCTACTCTCTATCTTAAGATCAATCATCTTTACTCCGTTGTAAAATCTAAATATTTCTCATTAGGCTTTAAACTCTTCATCTTTTGTTATCGCAAAAATCCTAATTCTATCTTCATACAAAATTTTTTCAAGTCTGGCATCCAATTCATTAATACTATAAGCTTTTGTACCATAAAGACTTATCTAGGCTTTTTTGAGATACTCTTCTTTATTTAAGCTATTCCAAAATTTATACTCTTTAAGTCGCTTATCTTCATCTAACATGGGTAGTACTTTTAACTTGTTATTTTTTATTTTTGATATTTCTTTACAACAAAGTTTTTAATGTTTGAAGCGTTAAATCTTTTGAACTGTAAACACCACTTATATTTTGCAAATATTTATTAGAACTATAAATCTCATCTGAGATAAACAAAAACACATTATGGTTTCGTATAGCTTTTACTTTTTCTTCCGTTAAATCAATCCCTAAAGTTATCTCAATCATTATATCTATTTTTGTCATTTGAGCTGTTTTTATAAACTGCTTATATCGTTCTCTTAAAGTTCTTTTGGCTCCAATTCCATATGTTTTGCCATCAAGCTCAAAGAAAAAATCAAATTCTGTTGAGATATCATCTTTATCATGTATTTTTAATATTTTATCTTTATCTATTCCAATTACCATTAGCACAGATAAAATTCTATCTTCATAATTTGAACCACTATCACTTATAATAGATTGATTTATACTTTCACTAAACATGAGCATAAAAATTTGGTTCGGTTCTACCCCAATCTTTTTTAGTGCAATAGCATCTTTTGATAACTCTTTTAAAAATTCCGTTGTATCACTTGATATAAAAACAGTATCTTGATTTTCTAATTTATCAAAAAATATTAAAGAGAGTAAAGCTCCACTAACTCTTGTAGAATAAGGGCTAAACAAGGTTATTTTGTCATACGCAAGAGATAAAGGATTTAGTGTTGGCAGTTTTGAAGTATCTAGCAAATCCCTTGTTTTAGCTTCTTGTAGTAAAAGTGGCTTTATAGCAATTAGCTTAAGTCCAAATATAAAAAGTTCACTATCCAAATCTGTTTCAAATAGATCCAAGATATCTGTTAAAAAATCTTTCTTTTTTAAACCAGATTTGGATGTCCCATATAAATCATTCATACTACTCAGCAAAGCATTTTTAAAAAACAACCCTTTATTTAAAGAATAAATTTCTATTATTTTTTTTATATCTTTTTCGTTTAAACCAGCTTTTAAAAGATATTTCAAAATAAAATAAAATTTTAAGTTTATATCAAATTGATTCTTTTGTATTTTTAATTTTTCAATTCCCATTATTTTTTTTCCTTACTTAGCATTGAGTATTTTATAAATAGTTTTCTATTATGTTTTCTAAGCCATCTTCGTGTTCATGTTTCATTGGATTATTTTCATCCCATAGAAAATTCTCAAGATAATTTATTTTATACTCTTTTGTTAGCATATATCACCAACTAAGTGATATTCTTTCATTACTTTTGGGTTTATGATTCTTTCTTCAAATTTCAAATTTCTGATTGGATTTTCAATAGTTAAAAAAGTAGGTAAATCATTCATATTTAACACGAGTGTTACAATGTAATCATTTTGATACTCAAGTGCTTTTATATATTCATTTTCTGTAAGCCTAAATTTTCCTTTTTTCTCTCGAATACCTTTTACTTCCGCTAAATAAGTAGAATTATTTACATTTACTTGAAAATCATACCCATCTCCAAACAATCGTGCATCTTCTAAACTTCCTGTATTAAACATAGTAATTGCATTAAAATTATTTATGAAATAAATTTCTGCTTCCAAACCAGTCTCTTGAAGTTTTTTAAATCTTGATTTTACTATTGGTTTAACACTGATTGAAATATCTTCAACTGCATAATTTTCTTTCATATAAAGTTTTACAATATTGGCATATCCTTTGACATTTTCAAGCCCAAATAAATTATCTATTAAAAATTTTCGATGAATATATGCATCGCCTTTTTGCCACCAACCTTTTCTTCCATTATTTGGAAAAAAATGGTCAAATAAATCCATCCGATTTTTTACAGTTCCAACTGTTTGGGCAATATTATGAATTACACAATATTCATAAAAAGCTGTTTTTGTTGTAAATCCAAATTCTTTTATAAAATCATCATTAAATTTTGAAAGCCCATAACCTATTAAATTTAAGATTTCATAATTTATATGCTTATTTTTTTCTATTTTCATAAATCTGTATTATTTATTATTTTAAAAATATTTTTTGAAATAGCTTCAATTACTGGAACTGACACACTGTTACCAAATTGTTTATAAGCTTGAACATCACTGACTTTTATATTAAAACTATTTGGAAAACCTTGAAGCCTTCCAGCTTCCCTTGGACTTAATTTTCTAGGATTTTGATTCTTTTGCTCAATCAAAATTTCTGAACCATCTTTATAATATCTTGCACTTATCGTACTTGTATATATTGAATTTTCATTAAACATGGAGTATCCAAAACCATTTCCTTTAGCTTTATGCTCAATTTTTCTTCTTTGATGTCCTGCCCAAAGTTTATCTGAAATTGTATATTTTTCATCAACTTTATCTTCCAAAATATCACCAACTTTTACATATTTTTCTATCGGTTTTGGAAATTCAAACTCTACTTCATTATCTAAAAATCCAACAATATAAATTCTCTCCCTATTTTGTGGCACACCATAATCTTTTGCATTTAGGATTTGATATTCTACATAATAGCCCAATTCTTTTAAAGTTTCCAAAATAACTTTAAAAGTTTTTCCTTTATCATGTCCAACTAAGCCTTTCACATTTTCTAAAAATATAACCTTTGGTTTATGATACGCAGCAATACGCATAACATCAAAAAACAGTGTTCCCCTCGTATCTTCAAAACCCTTTCGATGCCCAGCCACACTAAAAGCTTGACAAGGAAATCCAGCCAATAAAATATCAAAAGGAGGGATGTTTTTTTCATCTATCTGTGTAATATCTCCATGTGGAGTTTCTCCAAAATTTGCATAATAAGTTTCTCGAGCATATTTATCTATCTCAGAAGCAAAAACAAATTCTATTTTTTCACCAAAAGCTTGTTCAAATCCAAGTCTAATGCCACCAATTCCAGCAAAAAGGTCAATGGCTCTAAAGCTCTCTTCTTTATTGATATCCATATTAAATAAACTTCTTCCCATAATATATGTCATTGTATATCTCCAGTTTAATTGAAGAAATATTATAAAAATAATAATTTTTCTATTAAAAATATTGCATTTTGCAATATTTTTAATACTTTAATCTCAAACTCTTATCCTCAACCCTTACGCTCTCAAATACTTCAGCACCGCTTTTATGATGTCATCATCATCTTTTGAGTCTGATTTTATGCTCTCTTTTTTCTCATCCATGTAGGTAATCGTTATGTTTTGTCCATAGTTTGAAACACTTTTTATCCCTTTTGAGAGACTTAATACTTTTATAACCATTAACTCAAAGAACTGTTTTGTTGGAGCATCAAGTGCGCCAAATCTGTCAATTACCTCTTCTTGTATCTCATATATCTCAACGCTATCTATGCAAGAGGAGAGTCTTCTATATATATCTATACGGAGTCTATCCTCTTTTACAACTTCATCTGAGACGAAAGCTGAGATGGTGAGCTTTATATCTACTTTTGCCTTTTCAACTTCCATTTGATTGCTTAGTAGTTTGATAGCATCTTCAAGAAGCCTTAGATAGAGCGAATATCCTATATTTTTTATATGTCCGCTTTGTGCATCTCCGACGAGATTTCCACCGCCACGTATCTCTAAATCATGGTAAGCCAAAACAGAACCGCTTCCCAAAAATGAGTTTGATTCAAGTGCTAAAAGTCTTTTTTTTGCCTCATCCGTTAGCGTCTCTTTGTCATTAACTATAAAGTAGGCAAAGCCCTCAACATTTGAGCGTCCAACACGCCCTCTAAGCTGATGCAAATCTGCCATACCAAATCTATCTGCACCATCTACTATAATCGTATTTACTCGTGGCATGTGGATGCCTGACTCTATGATTGAAGTGGCAAGCATCAAGTCATACTCCCCTGCTTCAAACTTTAAGAGTTCTTTTTCTGTATCTGTTGCAGAGATTTTTGAGTGAAGCATAACAACTCTTAGTGATGGCAGAAGTGCTTTTAACTCGCCTAGTTTTATAGGCATATGATCTATGGAGTTATGCACATAAAATATCTGTCCACCTCTGCGTATCTCACGAAGTAGCACCTCTTTTATGAGCTTCTCTTCATACGCTTTTACAAATGTTCTAACTGGCTGTCTTTGGCTTGGCGGAGTTAGTAGTTGTGACATCGTCTTTATGGAGCTTAGTGCTTGATTTAGTGAACGCGGGATTGGAGTTGCGCTCATTGAGAGAAGATGAACATTATGATAAAGCTCTTTAATCTTCTCTTTTTGCTTTACCCCAAACTTATGCTCTTCATCTATAATAACCACGCCGAGCTTTTTAAAATCAAGATCGAAGAGAGTGTGAGTTCCAACAACTACATCCAAATCTCCACTTGAGAGTGCTTTTATGATGTTCGTTTTATCTTTTGCACTTACAAATCTATCCAGTTTTGAGCACTTTATACCAAGTGCATCAAATCTCTCATGAAGCGAGCGGTAGTGTTGTGCTGAGAGAAGTGTTGTGGGAACTATAAGAGCCGATTGAAAGCCTGATTTATAGGCTGCAAAGATAGTATTCATCGCAACTTCTGTCTTACCAAAACCAACATCTCCGCTAAGAAGTCTATCCATGATGTGCCCTGAGCTCATCTGGGTAATTATCTCGTTGATTGATTGGCTCTGATCATCTGTATAAAGAAACCCTGAGAGCTTTTGAAACGCTCTTAGCTCATCTTCATCAACGTTTATTTTTGGCGCAGTGATAAGCTCTCTCGCAGCAGCTGTATTTACGATTTGCCCTGCTATCTCAAGGAGACGTTTTTTTACGCTCTCTTTGAGTTTGCCAAAACTTCCTTTACCAAGCTTGTCTAAAACAGGAACAGACCCACCAGAAGCGATATAGCGGTCAATGGCGTCGAGATTTTCCACTGGAAGCAAAATCTTATCATCACCGATATACTTTATAACTATAAAATCCTTTACCCCGCCAAGAATCTCTGTCTGCTCAATCCCCTCAAAAATACCAACCCCATAATCTTCATGGACAACATAATCGCCTACTTTAAGGTCATCAAGCAAGATAGAGCTTTTTCTTCTTCGCTTAATTTTAGTTTGTTTATTTAGTGAAATTACAAGTTCATCTTTGCCCATGATATTTAAGATATATGGAGCGTAAAGGATTTTCAATCCACTAACATCAAAAAGCCCAGCTTGTTTTATAACTGCCTCATTTGAGGCGATAATAGTAGTTTTTTTAGCTTTATGAACTTTTAAAAATGCGTGCAAATCTGAGACAGAAATCTCTTTAAAATCATCACTCTCTTCTAAAACCTCTACATTAAAACACTCTCTTGAAATTGTTGGTTTATTTAGTGCGTAAGCGTCTATAAGAGGTGCATTTAGCTCTCTTGATAGCTTTACATTTTTTGATTCTAAAAAGTTTACACCACTATCATCAAGGTGCCATAGACCAAGAGATGCTATATCTTTTACAAGAGAGTCAAATTCACTTTTTTGCACTCTCTCATTTAACATATCAAACTCGCTCTCATCCAAAGAGAAAAAAGCAGGAGTAAGTTCAAAACTCTCTAACTCCTCTTTTTGCGTTCTTTGAGACTCAAGCTCAAAATACTTTATCTGCTCTATCTCATTATCAAAGAGTGAAATTCTAAGTGGCATTTTGCTTGATGGCGGATATATGTCGATAATATCGCCTCTAAAAGAGATTTCGCCCTCAACTTGAACCATATCAACAAAGTTGTATCCCCAAAGGAGCATCTGTTGTTGAAAGGCTCTAAACTCTATTTTTTCTCCAAACTCTATAACTCTTGATTTAAGCAGAGACTCTTGGGGCATCTCAAAGAGTAGCGTTTTTAGCGGAGAGATAATTAATGGCTTAACTTTAGCGCTGTAATAATTTCTCAAAGAGCTAAAGAGCTGGTGCAACTCCTCTTTGTAAACTCTCAAATCATCGCCGTGCGTTGCTCTAAAATCTGGAAAAACAATAACCTCTTTTCCAAAAAACAGAGCTACACTCTTTAGCTCTTGTGCCTCTTTTGCATCCTCACAAAGAAGAATCTCTAAATCTGATTTTTTTGTGGTTTTATAGTAGTTAAATAGTCTGCTTTGAGACATTAGTTTATACAAGAAAGGACTAAGATACTTTCACCTCTTCTCTATTTTCATCTTCAAAAACTTCTGATAACTTGCTACTATCAAATGATGGTTTCTTTGGAAGTTCAGATACATTTTTTACACTACTCTTACCTTCAAAAATACCTTTTGCTTCAATAACTAGTTCTGCGGACTCAATAGAGCCATTTACTCTGCCCATCGCTTTAATCTCAACTTTTTGAGCATTAATTTTCCCTTCTATATAACCTTGTACTACCAATCTAGTTGTAAAAATATCACCTTTTATATGTCCATTTTTACCAATATTAACCTCTTTGCTAGAGTGTATTGTTCCCTCAAATTCTCCATCTACATAAAGGTTACATGTTAGATTCATCACTCCTGTGATTGTAGAGCCAATTGTGATAATTGTGGTGCTTGAGTCGGTTTGGGTACTTTGATGTGTGCTGTCGCGTTTATTAAAGATTGCCATGGTATCTGTTTCTCCTTTTTGAATATCTCTTTATAGTTTTTAACATTCCACTCTAAAAATCCAAGAGAGTCAACTGCTCTTTGAACAAATCTGATTTCATAATGAAGGTGCGGTCCGCTACTCATACCTGTATTTCCACTATACGCAATCAAATCACCCTTTTTTACAAATTTGCCTGACTCTACAACAATTTTATTGAGATGTCCAAAATAGGATCTAAAGCCGTAATTGTGTTGAAGAATTATTAGGTTGCCATATCCGCTTTTCTGATGGAAGCCTGACCACTCAACAATTCCATCAGCCGTTGCATGTACAGGAGTGTCTATATTTGCTCTTAAGTCAACTCCTCCATGAAACTCTCTAGTGTTTAGTGTTGGATGTACCCTATAGCCAAAACCACTTGTAATGCCACTGTTTTCTATAGGGAAACCACTTGGAATAAACTGCATAAGAGTAGCCATATGTTCGGAATTTAATTTTGTTATATCTGCTCTTTGCTCTAACGTCATCTCTTCTTGTGGAGCTAAGCCTATTAGTGTCTCTATCTCCGAGAGCGTTTTAGAAACTTCATCTAGTTTTATTTTTTTTTCTTCAAGAGATAAGTTTGCTTGTTTTATACTATCGTCTAATTGTTGGGTTTTCTCTTTTTGTAACATGTATGCTCTTTGCATAGTTTGACGTTTTTTGTCTATTGCATCAACTGCATGGTTTAAATATAAAATTGTTCCAACTGCTATAAGAGTAACAGCACCACCAAATAAGAGAATATATAAAATTGATTTTTTTATAATCTGATGCAGCTTGAACTGTCTAACGCCGTTATCATCGTTTATTGTCAGTGTGAAATGATTATTCATGATACTCTCTTAAAAATCTCTCAACAACGCTAAAAGAGCCAAAAACAAGATATTTATACTCAGGTTTTGTCTCTTTAAATGTCTTATATTTTATCTTTAAGTTCTTTAAAGTGCTTTTAATGGTCTCTATCGATTCAATTCTCTGCTCATCTATAGTTATTATCTCTACATGTAAGATTATTGGTTTTAAGATTGATAGAATCTCTTTATAGTTTTTATCTTTGTAACTGTTATAAACAAGTATATATTTATCTCCATGTAACGCCTTGAGTATGCCTTGTGCCGCCAAAACATTGTGTCCGACATCAACTGTGATATTTTTACTGATTTTACTAACTCTTCCAAAGAGAGGAGGATTTTTAAAATCATAAGTTTCATACTCTATTTTTAAAAACTTTAACGCTGCTATACTTAAGGTTAAATTATCTCTTAGATATGGGATAAGTGATAGAGTATTTGCTATATGATTGATTTTTTCTCTATCTAACTCTTTTATAAAGTCATTAACCATATAGATATTTAAACCTTTTTGAGAGGCAATCTGCTCTGCGATACTATATACTTGAGGATAGGTTTGAGTAGCTATTATGGCACTGTTTTGAATTGCATTAAGCTTAGTAGTCGCAATCTGCTCAATGCTTGAGCCTAAAAGGGCTTCATGGTCGTATGCTATTGGAGTAACTAGAGTTAAAACTTTATCAAACACAGCAGTTGCATCGTGTTCTCCACCAAGCCCTGCTTCCATAACAACATACTCACACTCTTTAAAAATTATCATAGAGAGGAGCGTTGTATATTCAAAGTAGCTAAGAGAAGCAGCATCTTCAATTGTTAATATTTTTTGAAGTTCTCTATGAGCCTCTTCTAGCTCCACGTCAGTTGCATTTGCGCCATCAACCCATACTCTTTCATTAAATTTTAAAATATGCGGTGAAGAGTAGTGCCCAACACTCAAACCCTTTGCATGTAGCGCATTTGCTAAAAACCGCCCTGTTGTTCCTTTCGCATTTGTTCCTATTACATGTATGATTTTTGGAGTTACTAAAGACTCTTTTATCTTCTTGTAAATACGTGGCATACGAGTATAGTCAATCTCATCATAATAGAGCGGCTTAGCATTTAAATACTCTAAAAAATTCATTTACTCTCAACCCTATCTCTACCGTTATCTTTTGCCTTGTAAAGAGCTTCATCAGCTGCTTTCATCGTGCTTTGAAGTGAAGCATGAATCTTCCTCTCGCTAACACCCGCACTCACACTAAGCTCTATGCGATTACTTTTATACATAAAACGAGCATTTTTTACTTTGTTTCTAATCTTTTGAGCGAAAACTATTCCTCCATCAGTATCTGTTTCGCTAAGAATTGCTACAAACTCTTCACCACCATATCTTCCTACAATATCTACATTTCTTGCATCTTTTTTAAGTATTTTTGAAAAGGCAACAAGAACTGCATCACCTGCATCATGTCCATAGGTGTCATTTACAGCTTTAAAGTGGTCAAGATCAAAAAATACAACGGTAAAGTTTTTTTCATATCTTTCAAACTCAGCCTCTTTGATATTCATAAACTCCTCTAATGCTCGTTTATTGAATAGCTTTGTTAAAAAGTCCTCTTTTGACTCCTCCCTAGCGCGTGCTAACTCTTGTTCTAAATGCTCTATCTTTTTACTAAGTATGCCAACTTCACTGCTATGTTTTTTAAGATCTTTTGTAAGTGCTTGTGTGTTCTCTTCTAGTGCAATGGCTATCGTATAGAGTTTTTTATGTGCATGTGCAAAATTTGTACTGCTACTGCTACTCTCGTTATAGCTCTCAAGCTCTTTTTTTATCTTTTGTATCTCTACAGTCGAGCTATCAGAACTCTCAATCATCTCTATTAATCTTAAAGAGAGTTTGTCTAAAACTCCATCTATTGACTCAATCATCTCTTTAACACTCTGCTTATCGAGTGCAATTCTTAAAAATATTGCAGATTTTATATCATTTTCAATAGTGCTGCTCTCTAAAAGAGATGGGTCTTTTTGAATTTTTTGACTAATATCAGCTATCTTCTCATTAACATCTGAAGCAATTGATGGAACTAGCGATGCCACCAAAAGTGAAGCGACTTTTGATAGTTCAAACGTCTCAGATTTACCAATAGGTAGGTTTTGAATATTTAAATTCTCAATAGTTTTTTTTAAATCTTTACTATCTACATCGCCAAGTGGTTTTAAATTTTGCAAAAAAGTGTCATCATAAGTTGTTAAAAAATTTACCCATAACTGTCTATACTGGTCTATCTCAGCTGGAGAAGGCTCACGGCTAAGCAAATCAAAACATTTTATTGAGAGTTCTGATGCTTCCTTGTTATGTAAAACTTCAATGGTTTGAAGAACTCTTTTTGTAAATTGTATTTGCGACTCTAGTAAATTTGAGCAGTGAGAGGGAATTGTTCTATTTAGCTTTGATATTAAAAAATGGCTAAATTCGGAGATTGTTTTTGTGTGATATTTTTTAAGCTCCTCTTGCAAATCCTTATTTAACATCAGCTTAAATTTATCTAATTTAGTACAATCCTCAACATTGTAACCCGCTTTAGCAGCTTCTTTACAAAAAGCTTCCGCATAAAAATCTGGGGTTAAGAGTTTGCCCTCTAGCTCTAATCTTTTAATACTCTGTTTTATAATTGTTTGGATATTCATAAAAACTCCTTATTTTTTAGCCCTTGCTCCCTCTGCGGAGACTTTTGCTACAAATGCTTTAATAGCTCTTTGCGCAGCAAAATTAATAGCTTTAAATCTATCTTGATCTGTAACAATAGCATTTGGGGCTACCGAAAAATCATGAAATCCTTTTGTATTATAACTTTTTGAAGACTCTTTTGAGTGTTTTGTGATATTTAGAAAAACACTCATTCTATATCCAGTAACAAAGCCATTCTCATCATAAACTATGGGGGTATATACAGGCGTTAGCATTTTTATTACAAGATGTGAGTCTGACCTATCTTGGGAAACTAAAGATGAATGGAACACTTCAATAATTGCTTTATCCACCGCATCTTTCATCACAACTGTATTTTGTGGGTCTTGTGCGGATATTATTACACTCGTACTTATCTTCTCTCCAAGAACATCACGTGAAAATTTCGCATTTGGAGTATAGCCGCAACCACTAAGGATAAGAAGAAGTATAAAAGCAAAAAAAATAGTTTTTACATTTGCTAGATTTATCAAAACTAATCCTTAATAACTAAATTTACTAACTTCTTGGGAACAACTATCTCTTTGATTATAGTTTTCCCTTCAAGCCATTTTGAAGCACTTTCCCTTGCTATTTGTAAAATCTCATCTTGCGTTGCCTCAGTTGGTACTTCTATTTCACATCTTCTCTTACCATTGACTGTAACGCCAAGCATTAAAGAGTCTTCAACAAAAACCTCTTGCACAACAATTTGTGAGCTTAAATTTTTAAGAGAGAATTTAACAGAACTAATCTCAGAGCAGACATGAGGAATCACAGGCTCCATAATAGAGGTTAAAATCCAATACGCTTCACTCCAAACATCACTGTTTGTTTGCAGATTAAGCGCATTCATAGCCTCCATAACACCAGCTATCATAGTGTTGAAAGTGTATTTTTCTCCATAAACTTCACGAGAACGGACAAGTGCTTCATACACTTTTTTTCTAGCAAACTTCTCCTCTTTGCTTAGCGAAGCATGATTGATTTTAGGGATAGTGTTGGTTTTAATGGCATTTACACTTCTCTCATAAAATCTTTTTATAAACTTAAATGCGCCCTCAACAGCGTTATCATTCCACTCAAGCTCTTGTGTTGGAGGTGCTGCAAAGAGTATAAAAAGTCTTGCTGTATCTGCACCATATTTTTCAATAATGGCATCAGGGTCAACAGTGTTACCTTTAGATTTGCTCATCTTCGCACCATCTTTTAGAACCATACCTTGAGTTAGAAGCTTGTTAAATGGCTCATCAAACTCTAAATATCCCAAATCACGAAATACTTTTGTAAAAAATCTAGCATACAAAAGATGTAAAATTGCATGTTCAATTCCACCAATATAGTGATCAACACCCATCCAGTACTTGATTTGCTCTTTTGAGAAAGCCTCATTTAACCAGTTTTTTGGTGACGCACAAAAGCGTAAAAAATACCAACTTGACTCTACAAATGTATCCATCGTATCTGTTTCACGTATTGCATCTTTATCGCATTTAGGGCATTTGCAATATTTCCATGTTGGATGTTTTTCAAGAGGATTTCCCTCTCCTGTAATCTCAATATCCTCAGGAAGTGCTATTGGAAGGTTCTCTTTTTTCTCCATTACAATACCGCATGAATCACAATGAACAAAAGGAATTGGCGCACCCCAATATCTCTGTCGGCTTACTCCCCAATCTTTTAGTTTATAGTTAGTAGTTTTTTTGCCAATTTTTTTCTCTTCAAAATGCTCTATTATCTTTAATTGTGCATCTTTTGAGTTGAGTCCATTAAACATCTCAGAGTCAAAAAGTTCTCCAACCTCTGTAAATGCACTCTCAATACTAGACTCTCCATCAAAAGGCTTTATAACAGCTTTTATAGGAAGATTATATTTTTTTGCAAAATCAAAGTCTCTCTCATCATGAGCAGGAACTGCCATAACTGCCCCGCTTCCATAATCCATCAAAACAAAGTTAGCAACCCAAATAGGGATTAATTTTTTAGTTAAAGGATGAACTACATGTAAATTTAGAGCAATTCCGCTTTTCTCTTTTTGTCTCTCTATAGATGAAGCATTTTTCATCTCTTTTATTTTCTCAATAGTATCACTACCCACGAGAGCGTTTTCTATCATGTAGCTTACTATCTCATGCTCAGGGGCAAGAGCAGCATAGCTAACACCATAAATAGTATCTGGACGAGTTGTAAATACACTAAAGGTATCAAATTTATTATCTAATTTTTCAAGTGATTTTTCATCAAAAGAGAGTTTAAACTCCAAACCGTTTGATTTACCTATCCAATTCTCCTGCATTGTAAGAACTTGTTTTGGCCAGCCACTCTCTAGCTTGCTCAAATCAGCTAAAAGTTCATCACCATATTGCGTGATTTTAAAGTAGTATTGATTCATATCTTTTTTAACTACACTGCTATCACATCTCCAGCATGAGCCATCAATTACCTGTTCATTTGCTAAAACTGTATGACAACTTGGGCACCAGTTTAAAAAACCTTTTTTA
The DNA here is from genome assembly GCF_000012965.1 of Sulfurimonas denitrificans DSM 1251. NCBI lineage: Bacteria > Pseudomonadati > Campylobacterota > Epsilonproteobacteria > Campylobacterales > Sulfurimonadaceae > Sulfurimonas > Sulfurimonas denitrificans. The sequence continues at coordinate 1,648,792 of NC_007575.1, forward strand.
CGATAAAGTAACCCTTTTTCGTACATGTCAATGATAAAACCTTGCTCAAACTTTGTATATAGTTCATCACTTGTTGCAAGTTCTCTATCTTTTGAAAAAGAGAATCCAAGAGATTTAAACTCGCCTTTCATATAGTCTATATTGTCGTATGTCCACTTTTTTGGATGAGAACCATTTTTTATAGCTGCGTTTTCTGCTGGCATTCCAAAGCTGTCAAAGCCTATTGGATGAAGAACATTAAATCCCTCTTGACGGTAGTATCTTGCAAATGCATCACTGATTGTGTAGTTTCTAACATGCCCCATATGGAGTCTTCCGCTTGGAAAAGGAAACATACTGAGGATATACTTTTTACCACGAGGGCACCCAGTCTCTTTTGTAAAATCTTCACTTGGCTCAAAACTTCTATTTTTTGCCCAATACTCTTGCCACTTTTTTTCTAACTCTTTTGAATTGTAAATCAACCCTATCTCCTAATACTCATCACGATTTTTTGAGCTCTCGATATAAACAAGTCCAACTGAGAAGACATTTGCTATTAATGCTCCAATTGCCAAAGCTATCGCCCACTCCAAATTTCCAACTACTTCAAGATATATAAACGCTGGTATAAGGTGTAAATCTGCAACTAAAGAAGAAGCTAAAAGTTCAGCTGAAAGAAGATTTCTAACACCTATTTTTAAAAAGGTTGAGACTAAATTCAAGCTACCTGCAACAAAGAGAGCTACTGAGCTATGTTCATATAAAAAACCCGCTATCGATGTTAAACTCATTAATGAGAAAAACACATATATTACTTTGCCCCAATCCATATTAACGCCTTAGTTTAAAATTAAATTGTGTGGATTATACAAAAAGTATCTTAAGGAGCGACTGAAGCTCTTCTCTCAGTCGCTTTAGCATAGTTCAAAAAAATTTACATAACCCCAGATTCAAACTGAGATCTCATTCTCTCTTTTTCAGCTTCTCTTGCAGCTTTTGCAGAGAGATTTACATGATATTTTTTAACATCAAATCCTAGTGTAAGCAGAGTTGGAGAAGCAACAAAAATAGATGAGTATGTTCCAACAACTATACCAACTAAAAGAGTAAATGCAAATGCATGAATAATTTCACCACCCCAAATAAAGAGAGTAAATACAACAAATAGCGTAGTTAAAGAAGTAAGTGTAGTTCTTGAGAGAGTGCTAGTAATAGACTCATTAATAATATCTCCAAACTCACCATCTCTTGTATTTGTTATACCCTCACGAATACGGTCAAATACAATGATTGTATCATTTAAAGAGTATCCCAAAATAGTAAGAAGTGCCGCCAGTACATCAAGATTCACCTCTAATCCTACAAGAGCGATTGCACCAAGAGCAATAGAGACGTCATGAACGAGAGCTAAAACTGAAGATAGTGCGAATCTCCACTCAAATCGAAATGCAACATAAATTAAAATCCCTGCAACAGCTAAGATTAAAGACATTAACCCCTTCTCTTTTAGCTCACTACCAACTTTTGGACCAACTATATCAACACGTCTTATCTCAAACTCTCCAGTTCCAACAAGTGCAGCTTTTGTAACGTCACCAACATCAACTACAACGTCACTGCTTGTTGTTCTCATACGAATTACAACTTCATCAGCAGAGCCAAATTCGGTAATAGAAGCACCCTCAAAAATCTGATTTGTACTTAATTTCTCTCGCATCATATCTATTGGTGCATCGCCTTTGTACTTAACCTGAACGATTGTTCCACCAGCAAAGTCAACGCCGTAATTAAGACCTTTGAGCGAGAGTATTGCAAGTGAACTTAAAACCATTATTATGGATAAAATCATTGCAATTTTCGATTTGCCCATAAAATTCATAGCACTTGTTTGTCTAAAAAACTCCATTCTTACCCCTTAATCCCAAACCAAAAGAGGTTGTTTTTACTTTTTTGGATTCTGTTTTGAAGCATCTCATAGATTCCATGAGTTCCTAATATTGCCGTTAGCATTGAAGCCAAAATACCTATACTTATGGTTACAGCAAATCCCTTGATAGCCCCTGTTCCATAAGCATATAAAACTACCGCTGCAATGAGTGTTGTAATATTTGCATCCAAAATCGCACGCATTGCATTTGCGTAGCCCTCTTCTATGGCTTTTTGTATAGAGTAGCCCTGATGAAGAAGCTCTCGAATACGCTCATTAATAATAACATTTGCATCAACTGCCATACCGACAGTTAAAACTATACCAGCCATTCCAGGCAGAGTAAGCGTTGCTCCAAAGAGACTCATGACGGAGAGTATTATCAAAATATTTACAATCAATGCAATATTTGAGATTATTCCAGCCATTCTGTAATATACAACCATAAAACCTATAACAAGAGCAAACCCGCCAATAAGTGCAATCATACTTGCTTTAATGCTATCAGCACCCAAACTAGGACCAACTGAACGCTTCTCCATCAGATAAATTGGAGCTAAAAGAGAGCCCGAACGAAGAGCTATTGATAAATCTTTTGCTTCCATAACTGTATAGTTTCCAGAGATTTGACCACTTCCGCCACCGATTCTCTCATTGATTACTGGTGCTGAATAAACTTTACCATCAAGAACAACAGCCAAACGTTTTCCAACACTCTTTGCAGTAAAATCTCCAAATATTTGAGCACCCTCTGCATTTAACTTAAAAGTTATAAGAGGACGATTATTTTGATCAAAACCAACGTTTGCATCTGTAAGCATTCCACCATCAAGAATTGGAATTTCACGAACAAGATATTTCATATGTGGATTTGTTACATCCTCTAAAATAACATCTCCATAAGAGACAGCATCGCTATTGCTCATGCTATTTACTCTTGCATTTCTATCTTCATCAACTGCCATAAGCTCTAACTTTGCTGAACGAGAGATAAGCTCACGAGCACGTTGTTCATCCTCTGCGGTTTTAATGCCTGCTAATTGAACAAGTATCTTCTCCTCACCTTGACGTGCAACGATTGGCTCTGTTAATCCAAACTGATCTAGTCTGTTTCTTATTGTCTCTATTGCTTGAGAAATTGCTTGTTCTTCTGTTCTAGCAATCTCCTCAGGAGTTAGAGTCAAAGAGATGCTCTCTCCAGTAGCAACAACAACTGCACCTTTTATCTCATGCAAAAAAGATTTGATTTTCTTTAAGTCATCTTTATCAAGAAGTAAAAACGAAATACTACTCTCATCAAAAGAGAGAGAATCTATAAGAATCTCCTCTTTTTCGCTATAGTATTTAACACTAGCTGCAATTGATTTTATGCGAGATTTCACAGCTTCCTCGGTTTTTACACCAAGAAGCATATGCAGACCGCCTTGAAGGTCGAGTCCTAATGTTATTTTTTTACCATCTTGTGTTTGAAGGATTGATGGAAGAGAGAAAAAAAGACCAAAAACTATTGCAAAAGCAAATATTACTATGCGATAATTAAGCTTCATCCTCGAACTTTCTAATCACAGAATCTTTTGTTATTTTTACAACGCTATCTTCATTTATCTTTACACTTAAGAATAACTCTTCAACTTTATAAACAACAACTATAAGCCCTCCAGCGGTAATTACCTTATCGCCTTTTTTAAGCGCTACTATCATCTCTTGACGTGCTTTTGACTCTTTTTGTTGCGGGCGGATAATCACAAAATACATGATTGCGATTAAAAATACAAACGGTAATAATTGACTTAATATTTCCATAAATGGGGTCTTCCTTTGAATAAATTGCGACGATTATACAAAAATTACATTAACAAAAGAGACAATACTGCTATAATTTGCGCCAAAAATATAATAGAGAAGATATGACACAAAAGATACAAACACTAAAAAATAGATACAATCATAAGTTATTTGATTTATATCTTGGAGTTATAACTGCCCTTTTATTTAGTGCATTTCTATACTTAGAACACTTTGAAATTACTCTTAAATTTTTAAATACAATCTTTGGACTCTGTGCTATTGCACTTTTGTTATATATCCCAAAAAGAGCTGTTTTAGTTGCTGGTTTTTTTATAGGTCTTTTGTGGTTTTACTGGATTGGATACAGTTTCAAATACAACGGTGTTGGCTATTTAACACCACTTATTACATTTGCTTTTGCAATTATTTATATGCTTTTTTTTGGTATTTTAGCACTTACTAAGAGTGTAGCCATTAGAGCAATTTTACTATTTTCTCTTACTTTTTTTGAACCGATGGGTTTTAACTGGCTGCAGTTAGAAGTTCTTTTTGTAGATAGCTATATTGGTATTTATAAGTACCAGTTTGCAACTATTCTCATATCTTTTACTTTAGTAGAGTATATTAAAAAACCTTACAAATATGCACCTCTTTTGCTTCTATTTTTTGCCATAAACTTTAGCCAAGAAGTGCAGCTAGATGCTCCATTGAAGATAAAAATGGTTGCAACTGATATAAAGCAGGGTGAAAAATGGAAGAGAGAAAATATAGGTTCAACAATTAGATTAATATACAGTGAGATAGAAAAAGCTAAAGATGAAGGGTATGAGTTAGTCGTTCTTCCTGAGTCTGTTTTTCCTTTTTACATGAACAAATCACCTTTAGTTTTAGAGAGGCTAAAAGAGCTCTCTTATGATATCTCTATCGTTGCTGGGGCACTTCTTAAAGAAGATGAACATCACTACAACGTAACATATATGTTTGAAGATGGCAACTTTAGCATTGCTAAGAAGATGATACTTGTTCCATTTGGCGAGTATATACCGCTTCCAGAATTTATAAAAGGTTTTATAAATGAGTTCTTTTTTGCAGGAGCAAGCGATTTTAAAACAGCCCCAGCACCTACTGACTTTGTTATAAAAGGTGTAAAGTTTAGAAATGCCATCTGTTATGAAGCCACAAGATCAGAGATATTTGAGGGTGATGTAAAGTTTGTCTTAGCAACTAGCAACAACGCTTGGTTTTACCCATCAATTGAGCCTACTCTTCAAAAACTTTTGATGCGTTTTTATGCAAGAAAAAATGGTGCAACCATCTACCACTCAGCAAACTACAAAGGTAGTGGAGTTATAAAATAAAATTTTAATAACTCCTTTAAAAATGCGTTGTAATAACAGAGTAACGATTATTTGATATAATGAGAAAAAATAATTATATGGAGTTTTTCTCTCAATGATAAATCTTAAAAATCCAGACCTTTATAACAACCGCGAAATTTCATGGCTTCAATTTAATACAAGAGTTTTAAAACAGGCTCAAGATGAGTCTCTTCCGCTTTTAGAGAGACTTAAATTTTTAGCAATTTATGGAACAAATTTAGATGAGTTCTATATGATAAGAATTGCTGGATTAAAAAAGCTCTTTGCCGCTGGCATCATAGTTTCAAGTGCAGACAAACTAACCCCTCTGCAGCAGTTGCGAGAAATCAGAAAGTATCTTCATCAAGAGCAGCAGGTTGTTGAGCACTGCATGAACGGTATTTTAAAAAAACTTGAGCCTGAGGGGATAAGTATAAAAGAGTATCATGAGGTAAATCAGCATCAAAGAAACTACCTAAATAGGTACTTTAATGAAAATATTTATCCTGTTATAATTCCTATTGCTGTGGATGCAACGCACCCTTTTCCACACTTAAATAATCTTAGTTTCGGACTTATTGTAAAACTAAGAGATAGCGACAATGCAGCTATTGAGAGATTTGGGATTATCCGTGTTCCTCGTGTAATAGAGAGATTTATAGAGCTTGAAAATCATATTTACGTTCCAATTGAGAGCATTGTTGCTCAACATGTAGAAGATCTTTTCCCAGGCTACTCTTTGATAAAATTTGCATCATTTAGAGTTACTAGAAATGCTGATATTGAAATCGAAGAAGAGGAAGCTGACGACTTTTTAGAGATACTAGAAGAGGGTTTAAAACTCCGCAGAAAAGGGGCTATGGTTAGACTTGAAGTCGGAAGCGATGGCGATGATGAGATTATAAATTTCTTCAACCGCCACACAAATGTATATAAAGATGACATATATAAGTTTCATACATTTCTAAATCTCTCAAGTCTTTGGCAGATAGTTTCAAACAAACATTTTGCACATCTGCTCTCAGAGCCTTTTAAGACAAAAACTCTTCCACCACTCGATAGCAGTGATAATATTTTTAATACTCTTGAGAAGCAAGATATTTTACTCTACCATCCGTATGAGAGTTTTGATCCTGTTGTTAAGCTCATTCAGAGTGCCTCAAAAGACCCAGATGTTGTATCTATAAAAATGACACTTTACCGTTCAGGCACAGATTCTCCTATAGTTAAAGCTCTTATGAGTGCGAGTGATTCTGGAAAGCAAGTAACTGTAATGGTTGAGTTAAAAGCTAGATTTGATGAGGAGAATAACCTTATTTGGGCAAAAGCATTAGAGAAAGCTGGAGCACATGTAATCTATGGAATCAAAGGTTTTAAAGTTCATGCAAAAGCAACACTTATAACAAAAAAGAAGAATGGCAAACTAAAGCAATATGCTCATTTGGGTACTGGAAACTACAACCCATCAACTTCAAAAATATATACAGATATGAGTTATCTTACAAGTAAAGATGAGATAACTAGCGATATGACTAGATTTTTTCATTTTCTTACAGGTTTTAGCAAAAAAGGCAAGCTTAATGAACTCTACATGTCACCATCGCAAATCAAACCAAAGATTCTCTCTCTTATCCAAAACGAGACAAGAAAGAAGAGTGATGGAGAGATTATCGTAAAACTAAACTCTTTAGTTGATGATGATGTGATTCGTGCTCTTTATAAAGCGAGTCAAGCTGGAGTAAAGATTAACTTAATTGTTCGTGGAATCTGCTGTTTAAAGCCAGGGGTTGAGGGTGTGAGTGAAAATATTAGAGTAATCTCTATTCTTGGCAAATACCTAGAGCATGCAAGAGCATTTTATTTTAAAAATGATGAGGCTGGAGTCTATATCTCAAGTGCGGATTGGATGCCTAGAAACTTAACAAGACGCATAGAGCTTCTTACTGCGATTAAAGACCCAAAAGCAAAAGAGAAAATTATTCAAATATTAAAACTTCAATGTGCTGACAACTCTTTAGCTCATGAGTTGCAAAGTGATGGCTCATATATAAAAGTAAAACAGCAAGAAGATACTAAAGCGATAAATAACCACGTTATGCTTGAAGAGTATGTAAACAAGGTCTCAAAGGCTGTTGCAAAAGATAGCAGCTCCGCAATAGATCAGATAATTGTAAATATATTTAGCGAGGAGGCATAATATGCTTTACCCTTTTAAAGATATGGAACCAAAGATTGGAAAAAACAGCTGGATAGCACCATCAGCTGATGTTATTGGTGATGTTGAGTGCGGAGAAGATTGCTCTATCTGGTTTGGAACGGTTGTCAGAGGCGATGTTCACTACATAAAGATAGGCGATAGAGTAAGCATACAAGATTTAAGTATGGTGCATGTAACTCATCATAAAAAAGCTGATAGAAGCGATGGTCATCCAACAATAATCGGTAATGATGTAACCATAGGACACCGAGTAATGCTTCACGGTTGTACAATAGAAGACGCTTGTCTTATCGGAATGAGCGCGACCATACTTGACGGCGCAGTTATCGGTAAGGAGTCAATAGTCGGAGCGGATGCACTTGTAACAAAAAACAAAGTTTTTCCTCCTCGCTCACTCATCATGGGAAGCCCTGCAAAAGTTGTAAGAGAGCTAAGTGATGATGAAGTAAAAGAGCTTTACGCTTCTGCTTCAAGATATGTAGAGTTTAAATCTCACTATCAAAAATAGATGCCTGAATACTTTATATTTGCAGATATTATTGGCATCATAGCTTTTACAATAAGCGGTTTTTTAATCGCTATCAAAAACAATCTTGATATCTTAGGCATTCTTATAGCCTCCACGCTCACAGCCCTTGGCGGTGGCATAATTAGAGATGCAATTCTAAGCGCACCACCTTACGCTTTTACATATATCCACCCTGCTCTTACTCTCATAATAACCATTTTTGTAGCTTACATCTTCAAGCTCTATAAAGAGAGTTCAATTGAGAGAAAATGGATGTTTGTCATAAGCGACACTATCGGACTTGTAGCCTTTAGTATCACGGGTGCACTTCTAGCAATTAGTGCTGAGTATAACTTTTTTGGCATAGTAATTTTAAGTTTTATAACCGCAGTTGGAGGTGGAGTTACAAGAGACATTATGATAAATGAAGTCCCAACCGTACTAATTAGTGATTTTTATGGCTCGATAGCTGTAATAGTTGCTCTTCTGCTTGGCACTTTAAACTTTTTTAATGCTATAAATGAGTTCAGCATCATCACAACTGCCCTCTTTAGTGTTGCGTTAAGACTTATCGCATACAAAAAAGGGTGGCATCTGCCAAAACTAAACTAGAGAGTTCTCCCTTAGGTTATTTGAAAACTCTTCTCCAAATGTTATACACTCTTTGATGGCATCTGCGTCTGGTTTCCACATCATTTGAAGTCCATCATTGAGTAAAGTAAACCCACTATCAAGCAGTTTAGCATTTATAATTTTTGTGGATTCTCCACTCCAGCCATAAGAGCCAAAAGATGCTGCTTTTTTATTTTTAAATCCTAAAGATTTAATCAATTCAAATATTGAAGCGATTGAAGTCAAAATTCCCCTGTTTACAGTAGGAGAGCCAATAAGTATAGCTTTTGATTTGAAGACTTCAGAGATTACATCATTTTTATCTTTTTTTGATAGATGCATTAGTTTGACAACTGTTTTGCTATGAGATTTTTTAATTCCCTCTGCTATCGCCTCCGCCATATCAGTTGTGGATTCCCACATTGTGTCATATAAAATTGTTATCTGATTCTCTTGATAATCCTCTGCCCATTTTAAATACAACTCTATTATCTGAGCGGGATTGTCTCTCCAGAGAACTCCGTGTGAGGGGCAAATCATATCAAGAGGAAGATTCATAGCTAAAATCTCTTCTATTTTTTTAATAACTTTAGAGTTATAAGGCGTTAAAATATTTGAATAATACTTCAAACACTCTACATGTAATTCACACTGATCAACTAAATCATTATAAATAGCAGAGGTAGCATAATGTTGCCCAAACGCATCATTACTAAACAAGATATTATCTTTTGTTAAATAGCAGAGCATACTATCTGGCCAATGAAGCAGTGGCATCTCAACAAAAACCAACTCTTTATCGCCTAAGTCAAGCTTGTCGCCTGTTTTTACAATATTGAAATTCCAATTTTGATGATATTGCCCTCTGAGTGATTTTTCGCAGTTTTTAGTACAATAAATTGGAGTATCTGGTATAAGTTTCATAAGTTCAGGGAGTGCGCCAGTATGGTCTTTTTCTCCATGATTTATAACTATATAATCTATCATCTTTAAATCAATCTCATTTTTGAGATTTCTAATAAATACATCAGTAAAAGGTGCATCAACAGTATCTATCAAAACATTTTTTTGCTCTTTTATTAGATACGCATTATAAGAAGTTCCTTTATGCGTAGAGTATTTATACCCTTGATAGTGCTCTATTTCCCAATCAACATTACCAACAAGATAGATGTTGTTTTTTATATTAAAACCCATCTTGATACTTAATCTTCCAATACTTCAAAGTCCTCTTTTGCAACTCCGCAATCTGGACATACCCAATCATCAGGAATATCTTCAAACGCTGTTCCTGGCGCAACTCCCGAATCTGGATCACCAATTTTTGGATCATACACATAATCACATACTGTACAAATATATTTTTTCATAATAAACTCCTCTGTTTGTTAAATACTATCTTAACTTTGTAAATGAGCTTCTTATCTATAAAAATTGAACATTAAAAAAAATTTTGAGAATAAGAAGCTATCTTATAAAACTAGAGACTATTTAAGAGGCTCTCTTTTGTGAAGGCTCCAAATAAGGGAGCATTTAAAAACAGCTCATCTTTTCTTGAGACAAAAAAGAGCGCTGGAAACTGCTGTGTGTAAAAAAGTTCTACAGGATAGCTATCTTTAGCTTCAAAAAAAACTACAATAGAGATATATTTATCATTTACTCTCTTTGTAACTTCTTTGTCCGTAAATATATCTCTAAAGATATTTTTACAATCTTTGCAATCCCTCTTTAATACCAAGAGCAAAATATCTTTTTGCTCTTTTTTTGCTTCTATCAAAGTTTTTTCAAAATCGCTCTGCCATCTTATATGTTCACCAAAGAGAAGCGATGCAAAAATCATTAAAATAAAACTAAGCCTCATTTAAACTCTTTTTTTATCTTCATAAGCTCTATCACAGGCGGGTTTGGAAGTGTGGGGAAAACTTTTTTAACAGCATCAGTAGTCCACTGAGGGTAAATTCTAAAGTTTAGTTTTACCTCAACACTAAGAGGATATTTAACATCTCTTTGCAGAGTGTAACTCTCAACTCTTCTCTCTTTAGCTGGTATTCTAGTGTCACTTAGAAGTGTTTTATATCTCCAAAAAAGAAGTCCGACTCTCTTGCCTTCTTCATCTCCAAAAACTTTTTGAAAGAGTCTGCTTCCATCTTCAATATTTCCATCCTCTTTTAGTTTTCCGCTTGAGAATACAACTTTGCCATCTCTATCTTTTACATCAACATCAAGCCAGAGTTCTCTAAAATCTGCAACACCTGTTGGCAGATGATGCCCTGCGCCTACATTTGTAACTCCAACACTTAAGATATTATCTTTCACATCAACATCAAGTTTTGCAGAACTCTTAAGCAGTTCAATTGTCTGTTCCTCATTTTTCTTATCTTTTAGCCCCGCTAAAAAGTGGTTTGAGCCACTAAAGTAGTGAACTTTTACATCCTCTTTTATAACACCGCCATCAGTTGAAGTTCCCCTCAACGGTGAGAGTTTGGCATCTTTTAAATTTGTCATGTGACAATCTATACAACTCTTATGTTTACTCTTATCTTTTGGGTTGTTAAACTCAGATTTTTCCCACTCTTTAAATGTTGACACAATTGCAATGCCATTTATTGGATGAGACTCATCATGGCAAGAGGCACAATACTTACTCTCTTTATAGAGTGGATCCATATAACTTTTTTTATGCGCCTCTGGATTTGAGTTGATAAGTTTCTCGCTAAACCAGTGTCCAAGTGGTGCCTTGCTATCTTCAAATGCATATTTTTTTCGCTCAAGCGTAACTGTATAAGAGGCATTTCCCTTACTGCTTGCATCTGTAATTCTATGACATGTAACACATGAAACACCCTCTTCAAGCCTAAAGTTGTCTTGCTCTTTAAAATCTTTACTCAGTTTTTCTGCATCTTTTTCAAAAATCTCATCACGTAAGAAGTTTCCCTCCATGTCGTGAGTAGTTTTGTCATGCCCGTTTAAGAGAGCGCTGGGGTTATGACAACTCATACACCATTTACGAAAACCCTCACCCTCGACTTCTCCAGCTAAAGTCTCCATTAACATGTAGTATGGATTTGAGCCAACCATATGTTTATGGTTAGAGTTACTCCACTGCTTAAATATTTCACTATGGCATGATTTACATTTTGCAGAAGATGTCCAATCTTCACTATGGTAACTTCTCGTGCTATTTACTTCTATATTAGAGAGTATCTGCGCAGAATAGGAGAGTTGCGGATTTATAAGAAAGATAAGCCCAACAGAGGCGATGAGCTTTTTATCTATAAAAAAGGCATGTGATATAAACAGAACTATTAATAAAAACGAGCCATAAAGGTGGATATTAAAAGAGAGCTCTCCAACCATGTCTCCACCTCTGTTTCCTATTAAAAACAGATAAAATCCGCTTGCAATTAAAAGTACAAAAAGAGCAAAAAGTGCCCAACCATTTATGCTGTTTACCTTTTTTATAAAATAGTATCTACGAATATGTCTATAAATAAATGGAACAAGCAGAGATAAAATAGCTACTGAGCTTAAAATATGCAAAACTTGAATAACTCTAAAATTTTCCCATGACATATCAATAGCCTTCCATTGAAGCACTCCTGAGATAAACATCACAAAAACTAAAATTTTTATTACTATTCTCATCTGTTCTCTCTTATCTCATACTCTATAATATCGCCCTCTAGCGTTCTTAAAAATGCAACTATCTCATCAATCTGCTCAAGAGTTAAATGTCGTCCTAGCTGATGCTTTGCCATAACATTTACCGCCTCTCTTATCTTTGGTACTGCTCCGTTATGAAAATAAGGGGATGTTTTAGTAACATTTCTCAAAATTGGAACACGAAAGAGATGCTCTTTGTTTTTGCCTAAAAATCCACCACTATTCTCAAATGGAAACTCGCCATCAAACCTTTTAAACTCTGGAAAAAGTTCAAAGTTTGGTTTTAAGTCATAAACTTGTGCAAAATCTCTAAGCGGAAATCTCTGAATACTCTGTCCGCCAAGCGAAATATCACTATGACACCCTTTGCAGCCAAAACCGATGAAGTTTGCCAAACCTCTTTTTGCGTCACTGCTTATAGCAGAGTTATCGCCATCCAAAAATCTGTCATACGCACCTCTAGTTACTAGAGTTTTTACATAAACCTCAATGGCTTTGTTGATATTTTCAAATGTTATATCGTCTTGAAAAGCAGTGCTAAACATCGCTCTGTATTTTTCACTTTTACCAACTCTTAACACCAGTTCATCCGCTGTTATATTCATCTTGTGATATGCTAAAAAAGAGTTTTCGCTCTGCTGCCTTAAACTACTTACCTCGCCACTCCATGTAAAATGTTTTGAAAAAGCCGTATTTAAAATACTCTGCGTATTTAAAAGATTTGGGTGTGGCTCTTGATTATCCCCTTGAGAGAAGGTAAATCTATCGACTCCGCTTTGATCTCTTAGATGACATGCAACGCAGTTATTCGTCTGCTCTTTAGGTGAATTTATCATCTTTGACATTGCACCTCTATTTTTTAGATCTCTATCAAAAGAGTGACATGTAGAACAGCTTGTTTGTCTATTTTTTGATAAATTAACATCAAAAAAGAGCTTCTCTCCAAGTACTATTTTTGAAGCGCTCATAGGATTTGATGCGTCATCAACAAGTTCTAAAAGTTTTTCATAGGTATTTGGGGTAGATTTTAGACCTTTAAATAGCGCTAACTCTCTTAATTTATCATCACTATATTGTGGTATCACTTTTGGAGGTGTCAAATAAGCGATGGATAAAATCACACTTAGAACCATAATAGCAATTATAAGTGTATAAAAGAGTAACCTTTTCATCTAAATTCCAAAAGTAGTTTTTATCTTGCTCTCAAAAGCTTCATCACTTAACTCTTTTCTAAGTGGAACAAATGTCACAGCTTCAGCACCTACTGGCACAGCAATAGGAGCATTTTCATCTTCTATAATCATCTTTATGGCATCTGCAATTGGCTGCGCTGAGGGTCCTTCATTTATAGCCTTTGCAACTATTGGCACAAAATGGGATACTATCTCTTTATATGGAGAGTTCTCAGACGTTGTTTGTGCATTTGCAACTAAACCTTTTTTTACAAAGTTTGTACCAAAAAGCCCAGCTTCAACAGAGTGAACTCTGATTCCAAAAGGCAATGTCTCGAATCTAAGTGAATCTGTAATCCCTTCAACAGCGTACTTTGAAGCATTATAGTGTGAAAGCAGAGGAAGCCCCATTTTGCCTAAAAATGAGCTAAGGTTGATAATAACTCCGCTCTTTGCTTCTCTCATGTAAGGAAGAACTTCTCTTGTGGTTTTAATAACTCCAAAAACGTTTACATCAAACTGATTAAAAATCTCCTCATCAGTTCCATCTTCAAGAGTTGCTAAGAGCCCATACCCAGCATTATTGACAAGAACATCAATCTTTCCCTCATTTTTTATAATAGTTGCAACCGCATCTTTGATAGTTGACGTTTTTGTAACATCTATATAAATATTTTTTATATTACCCGCACTACTTCCTGTTGCACCTGTATCTCTTGAACCTGCATAAACTATATATCCGCTATCAGCTAAAAGCTTAGCGCTAAGCTCACCCATACCAGATGTAGCACCTGTTATTAAAACTACTTTTGACATGTGAAACTCCTTTAATTTTAGAGCTTAGTATATGAAAAAAATGAATATCAATCAAGTGGTTTTATCAATAAGTGGAATTTATTTTAATATAAGCTCCATAATGGAGCTTGAGAGAGGCAAAGATTCTATTGTTGTAGAATAATTTTTGTTCTTGTAAATGACATTTATTGTCATTTACAAAAACTAATGTTACTCGTAGACAATTAAGCATTTTCGGCTTAATTAAAAAAAAAGAATCATAGAAGCCAAAATTTATTCATATTTTGTACCTTTTAAATTAGTTATAATTTTGTTTAAGAACTGTAAAATATTGATGGCATTTTCACACTCTTTTTTATATATCTCAGCATTAGCATCATCATGTGATGTTGGATTTAAGATGAAGTTTTTATAAAACTCACCTCGTTTAATTAGAGCTTTAATTGTTTCGTTAGAAATTGTCCCGTCAGCATTTTGAATTTTTTCAGTAAACTCAATTTCTGTTTTGTTTAATGGGTTAAATGAAGATTTAATACAATTAATTTTAACTTGTTCATTTTTTGTGGAATCATCCAAAATTTTTTGCACACTCTGATAAAAACGATTTGTTACTTTGTGCGACCGAATATAATGCTTGTCTTCTGATTTTAAAGTATCTATAATGTTTTGTAACTCCTCCACTCTCCCCAACTCTAAAAGTTGTTCAAATTCTGTAATAATTCTCTCAAACTCTTTTCGTATAAAATTCCCAGCAGAGTATTCATCACCCGTTGAAAGGCTACCCTTTGCATCTGTTAAATAGCTAATATCTTTATCGTACAAAAAGGCTTGATGATCGTGTACAAAAAGTTTTTGTACTTTCCATTGATTAGCTTCTTCACTATCTAAATTGATCATTTTTCTTGCCATATTAAAAAACTGTAAATTATGGGTCAAAATAAGCTTTTGATAATCTTGGAACTCTTCTAAAATATACTTCATAATCAATTTTCGATTCGCCATATCAAGGGACGTCAAAAAATCATCTAATACCAAAAGTTTAAATCCATCACGCTTTTCTTCATATTTTTTGGCAAGTGCAAAATAGATAGCCACGCTAATTAGTTTTAATTTGGCTTCATTGAAGTGTTGGGATGGCTTTCCATTGCATTCTATATCATCAATCTTAATTTTTATGACAGGTGGGTTAAATTCCAAAATATCGCTGTTTCCTGAGTGTGCTGGAGTAATTGAAAATGAAATCTTGAAGGACTCATCAAACTTTTCTATAACTTCATTAATTTCTTTAAGAGGAAAATAATTTTCAAAAACTAATTGTAATAGATCGTTTTCTAATTTGAGCATCTCTTCAAATTTTGCTCTAATCGCTGTGGCATCGTCATTGCCAATTTCATCAATTATCTTGTTCTTTAACGTATCAAGATTGCCAAATTGAGCAAAACGCTTAAAATGATAATTTTCATTCTTATCAGTAACAGGACTTTTCATTTGGGGAAAATGCTCAAATAATGTATCATTTAATGCAATATAAAAATTTTCTTTTGTAAGTCTATTCAGGACTTTTTCATTCGCAAAATAGATGCTTGGATCAATTCCGATAATATTTTGGGGTTGTGTTTTACGAGTTAATACACTAAAATCTGATAGTTCATCTGCATTACAGTTTAAGACCTTGTCCTCATCTAGGATAATATTAACTTTTAAAGTCTCAGCTTCACATCCACGCGACCTATATGTTTCTTGAACTTTTGAAGCAATATCTTTATCTAACCTTTTTTGATGATAAAAATTTGAGTATAAAGCTTCATAAATAGAACTTTTACCTGTGCCATTTTCACCATAGATCAGCAAGCTTTTAGCATTAAAATCAACAGTTAAATCTTTATGAAATTTAAAATATTTAAGCTCGGCTTTTTGAACTCTCACTGCTCACCTCTAAAAAACCGTTCATAAAGTTCACGGGTGGCTTTTCCTGGCATGTCATACATTCTGCGTTTTAATTTATAAGGATATACTGAAAGTTGATTTGAATCTAAATACTTTTCTAAAAGCTCAAACCCTCTATATAGCCTACCAAAACCATAAGGACAAGTATAGTTTTTATCGTAAAAAACTTCCCATTTTTCGTGCATTATTTTAATAACAAGGTCATACATGTCATGTTTGATATATGTTGTAGAGCCTTTTGCATACGATTGTCTCACAAGTGATTTGGCAAATTTTGTAGTATTGTCACTACCTACATTTAAATTATTTTTGACCAAATAAACTATGACTGTATCTTTTGGATAAGCGTTGGTGTACAAGTCTATAAGTTGAAACCATTTAGCAAGTTCATTATCAGATTGTTGTTTTGTTTCTTCAAAATATTCAACGGAATCTACAATACGATTTAAATCATCTAAAATTTCTCTATATGTCTTTTTTTTAAATGGTGAGTATTCCGTTTTTTCAAAAAAATCTCTCAGGCCTATCTCAGAGCTCTTTATCCCTTGTTCTCCTCTAGTCATATAAGAATAAATCTTAAAAGCTCTAAGTTTTAGTTTATCATCTATTGCTTCACATCGCTCATCAAAGGATTTCCAGAGTTCAACAAAAGTATCCTGCTCATTATGCCTGTTAGCCATATAATAGAGGTTTGATTTAAAAATATCACTATCATCAAGTGGCATTCCCCTGTTATTCATTGTCTCAAAAATCTTCAGCGCTTTTTCTCTGGCTTTAGCAGTATTTTCAGCTTCTGTGAAAATAGGGAGTAACGAAACATCATAAAGAATAAAATCTATAAAATCTTTTATATCATTTCCATCTTGATCAATAAAATCTTTAATCTTTTCATAGAAAAAATAGATATTTGTTTTAAATTTATCTTTTTTATTTTGTGGTTTTTCATATTGATAATTTTCGTCTAAAACTTCATTGAATGATAGGGAATCCCGTTCAATAAAAATATTTGTTATGACTCTTTGTTCTATGATTGCATCTGTTCTATCATCTAATATCCAAATGGTATTTTTGAGCTTTCTATTTTTTGCATCAAATGCCCATAAAACTTTTAAAAGCATAATCAATGTGGTTAAACGTTGCTGCCCATCTATAACCTCAAATTCATCTCTGGCAGATGTTGCAAGTACAAGATTGCCAATAAAATAGCCTTCTGATTTATTTTTTTGAAAAGCGGTTTTTAAATCCTCAAAAAGTTCTTCACATTCACTTTCAGTCCAAGTATAGGCCCTTTGATATGGAGGAATTATATATTTGGTTTTATCTCCAAAAATTTTTAATATATATTTTTGTTCTGCATTGAGTTGTAAAGCCATTTTTATCCTTTGAACATAGGTGAAATAAGGTATGTTTTATAATTAATTTTACCTAAACTGATATAAAGACGGTATAAAAATTTTTAAACTATTTGAATTTGCCGTATTGATTTGTACCATAATGGTATTTAGCAACTACTTATATTATGCTTCAGGTAAAAATTATTTCCAAAAAAATATATAAACTAATGTTACAAAATATATTTATAATAATTAATATATTTATTTTTACAATAATTAATGTTATTAAATTTACATCTAAAATTATTTTTAATTTTGATATAATTATTTCATGAGTGTCAGAAAAATAAAGAAGAGCTACATCTCTTGTGTCGGATATTTTAAAAGCTATAAGAACAACAAGCAATTAGCTTTTGAATCTATTTTGGAAAGAGATTTTTTTATGCTGTTAGAATTTAATAAGGATGTTGTTTCGTTTGAAGAACAACCACTGAAAATCAATTACAAGCTAAAAGCAAAAAACACAAGATATACCCCTGATGTACTAGTGATATATAAGGATGGCTCTAAAAAAATCTTTGAAGTTAAATACCAAAGTGATATAGATTCCGATACAAAACTACAACATAAGATATCTGTTTTAAAAGAAGAAATAGCCCGACAAATGTCACTTCCTTTTGAAACATTCACAGACGCACAAATAGACCAAATATATTTCAAAAACTGTGTTTTTCTCTATAAAAATGCTTTTATCTCTGAAAGTCAAACTATGACCAATAAAGTACTAGAGAATATCAATAAGCTTTCTGAGCCCATTTCTATCAAATCATTTTTAGAACTTTTATCAACCAATCAAACTGAACAATTGCAAACACTTCCCTATCTTTGGCATAAGATATTTAAGGAACCTTCTCTGATAAACATGCACACAAAGATTACTATGTCTTCTCTTATACTTAAAGGAAAAATTCATGAGTAAACTAGACCTTTCTATAGGTTCCAAAGTCTTCTACAATAACGTTGAGCATATCATATTGAAAGCCGTCAATTTTCACACCCTATCCATAGCTCCAACAAATAATCAAAATGAAATCATCAATGTAAAAATACAAGACTTATCTTCAAAGCCTCAAGAAGAAAAAACGCAACTAGACAGCTATACGGATGAGGAGTGGAGTGAAGCAAAAAAGAAATACAATGCTATTAAAGAGCTCGTCTTTAGAAAAAAGTCACGTGACGAAGTTGAAGAGGTAGCTGCTAAGTACAAAGTGACCGCTATGACCGTCTATCGTTGGATAAAGACCTATGAAGAATCAGAAAAAATCAGTTCACTAATCTCAAGCAAACATAAACGCGGCAAAAAAGGAAGTCGCATAGAGCCTTTAACAAATAAGGTCATTGAAGATGTTATAGAAGAACTCTATCTTACCAAACAAAGAATCGGTTTTCCGAAAATCTTCAACACCATTAAAGCAGAATGCAAGAAGCTCAACATAATCCCTCCACATGAGAACACTGTCCGCAATAGAATAAAAACAATCGATCCAAAATTCGCTCTGAAAAAACGTTTTAGTGCAAAAAAAGCGAATGAAAAATATGGGAATTTTGAAGGAGAATATCCAGAGGGAAACTTTCCTTTGGAAGTGTATCAGATAGACCATACTCCACTTGACATCATACTTGTTGACTCTCACTCAAGAAAACCTCTAGGAAGACCTTATTTAACACTGGCGATTGATGTATATTCCAGAATGGTTGCAGGATTTTATCTCTCCTTGCAAGCGCCCGGATATTTCAGTGTGAGTCAGTGTCTCTACAATGCTTTTTTGCCAAAGGATGATTTTCTAAAAAAATACGATATTCAAGGCGAATGGGAAATATACGGGATTCCTTCAAAATATGCAGTCGATAACGGCAAAGATCTAATAGGGCTTGATATGCAAAGAGTATGCGATGAATTTGGCATGACTATGGTTCGAAGACCCGTTGGAAGACCACAATACGGAAGCCACGTAGAGAGGATTTTTTTGACTATAAATAAAGAAATTCATAATTTACCAGGTACTACATTTTCCAATATAGCCGAAAAAGCTGAGTATGATTCCATCAAAAACGCAACTTTTACCCTTGATGAGATAACAAAGTGGCTCACGGAGTTTATCGTCAATGTTTATCATAACCGTGTACATCATGGAATAGGCATGACACCGAGACAAAAATACAGTTTAGGCATCTTTGGCGATGATGAGAATCCGGGTACAGGCTTGCCGCCAATTGTAGAAGATAGGGAGTCGATTAAAATCGCTCTCTTACCTGCATTTTACCGAACCGTTCAAAAAGACGGCATCACACTTGATGGTATTACGTACTATTCGGATGTTCTGAGAACTTGGATAAACAGGGATGATGAACAAGGCAATAAGCTAAAGTTTAAAGTCAAAAGAGACCCTCTGAGTATCCAAAAGCTTTACTTCTTTGACCCGGAACTCAAAGAGTATTTTGAGTTAAGCTACAGAAAGCTTCATGCTCCAGATATGACCGTATGGGATCTCTATACAGCAAAGAGATATCTAAAAGAGAATAGTATCAAAGATACAAATGAAGATGACCTCTTTGATGCTTACGAACGGCTTACACACATAGAAAAACAGGCAAAAGAGAAAACAGCCAAACATAAAATAAGAAAAAGCAAAGCACCTAAAATGAGCGACATCAAGTCAAAAAGCAAAACAGAGAGTCAAGTTGTAAAAGAGAAAGAGACCAAACAAGCTGATGATGTTTTTCATGACCTCTTTGACAACATAGAAACTTTTCACATTAAAGAGTAGCGTATGAATATTGAACTAACAGAAGAAACAAAAAAAATACTTGACAGCTCTGATGAAGAGAGAATCAAATATATCAACGAAGAGTATTGGATTGACTATCCTATCGCTCAAAATATCTTAGAAAAGATGGAAGATATTTACAATTTCGGCTATGGCAAGACCAGATATATCAGCATCTTGCTTGTGGGTGGAAGCAACAACGGAAAGACATCTCTGCTCAAACAGTTTTTGGAGAAGCATCCGCCCTACGATTACAATATCGATGGCGAACAGCCTGATTGGATCACAGATGACTTCTTTGATAAATACACCGGTATTGGCAGACCTGTTTTATATGTCATCTCACCAACAGAACCAAGCGAGAGCAGACTCTACAGTATTATCTTGGAGCAATTGAATATACCCTATAAAACACGTGACTCCTTGGATGTAAAAGCTAAACTCGTAGAGTATTACCTCAAAGCTCTTAATGTCAGAGTCCTTATCATCGATGAGATTCATAACATTCTTAACGGCTCCCCTGCAAGACAAAAGCAGATTATGAGTGCTATAAGAGATTTAAGCAGCAAACTGACAATGCCCGTCATTTTAGCAGGAGTCAAAGAAGCTTTACGTGCCGTAAACACAGAAGATCAGATTAGCAGCAGATACAGACCGGAATATCTCACAAAATGGAAGATGGATAAAGATTACATCAGTCTCTTAGCCACCACAATAAGCAAACTGCCACTAAAAAAACAATCTACAATTATCAACAAGGATGATGCACAAGAGATTCTTGAACTATGTAACGGATATATTGGGGAGATTGTGAACTTGATTAAAGCAGCTGCCGTATATGCCATAAAAACAGGAAGCGAGAGAGTTACCATCAACGAGATAAAAGAGTGTGGATTTAATACTCTGCAAAATATTCATAAGACTATGAATCTCAAAGATATATGATCAAAAAGATAAACTTTCCGGAACTAAAAAATGAAAACTTTGTAATCATCCCTCTACCGCTTGAAGATGAACTGCTTTCCTCCTGGATAGTTCGCACGGCATATGCCCACAAGACGCATCCACATACTTTTACAAATCAATATCTAAACTACAGACAGCACTCTTTTTTTCTTGCTCAAAGCGATCTTACTTTAGATCCAGAGATGATTAAAATCATCGAAGAAAAAAGTCATCACAAAATAGATATTCGTTCCCTAATACTAACAACCTACTCAGGATATATTCAAGAAAATATCTATGAGAATAATCCAGCTACATTTTTTACCCATCAAAAATATTGTCCTATCTGTCTACGAGAAGACAAAGTGCCCTACTTTAGAAAAAAATGGCGGGTTGTTTTTTACAATATTTGTCATAAACACCAATGCCGCTTATACGAGCATTGTCCTTCTTGCAAAACAAAACTCGATACCTCGCAAATGTATGAAAACAGGCTACCTTACACACACTGCCACCATTGCGGATTTGAACTGAAAAAAGGAAGAAAACTACCGATTCATAAAAAGCATATTTCAAGTCTTGAGTATCAAAACAAGATTTTTAAAACTATAGAAAACGGCTATATCCAGCTTGGCAAAACTCCTGTCTACTCATTTTTATTTTTTGAAGTTTTTTCAAAACTATCCAAGCTTATACTCCTTAATTACAAGCATAAATTTATAGATAAACATCCATTATTTTTACTCATAAAAGATGCGAAACACCAAAATGTGAATCATCCTATATTTAAAAAAGTAGATGCAAAAGCACAATCAGCACTTTTTGGGTTGATTATGTATATATTTGAAGATTTTCCACACAATTTAAAAGCCTATATCCAAGCAAACAGGCTTACTTATTACGATTTAACGACAAAGGTACATAATATACCGTTTTGGTATGAGAGCATTGTTAATGACATTTCACCGCGATATCTGCCGCATAGCATGACAGTCACAAAAGAAGAAGTAGAACATGCAGAGCAATATTTAAAGTCAATACGCAAAGAAATAAACAAAGCCAATCTTACTAAATTACTAGGGTGTAATTTTGGTAGTAATGATAATAATTTAAAAAACTTCATTCAACAATAATGCCACTACTTCAAGTGTAAATATAATATTCCATAGCCCAAAAATGACTCCCCATATCTTTTCTTTCAAGCAAAGATTTAAAGTCTTTCCTTATTAATCTACTAGACACAGTTTTTAGATTATTGACAAATGAAGATAGCTTTATATGAGGCGGGGCACTAAAATGAATTATTACTTTTGACTGTTCCTCTATTGTGATGTCTACAAGCTTACATTTATGCTTATCGATATTTTGCAATATGATATTTTTTAGATTTTCTTCTAGTGTATCATATATAATTTTTTTGCCCTCAAATATACTTACAACTAAATAATAGTTTAGGTTATAAAATGAGTGTCTATTCCTTTTAAATCCGCTATTTAACAATATAATTTTTCCTTGACAACTAATTATTTTTTTTGTATAATATTATATATTAGTGTGATTTGTCAAGCGTTTTAAAAATATGACAAATTGCAATATATTTTTAAATTTTAAAATATTTTCTATACTCTTCTTTTATATAAAATATTTTTGGATAGAATACCAAAGGAGTTAAGATGACGATGATACCAAACAGAGCTAAAATTCTTGAAAAAAGTCTATGCGATTACTACTGGGCTTATTCTGATATCCTTAGAGATATAGGGATTAATGAATCTACTTATGACCAAAGAATCATGGCTTTTATGGCTTTAAAACTTCTAATTGACAATGACAAGCTTATGTTCACTTTTGAATATAATAATAATTTTGGCTTGGATCATGCAATATTTGCTAAATATGACTTGGGTGAAACAAAAAAAACTTTTCTAAATATTATAAAAAATATAGAAAAGCTTGGGCAAAATCTAAATTATTTCACACAAGAGAGCAAATATAATCCAGATACCTCTAAAAATATTTTGACCTATTTAAATCATTTTAAAACATTTGAACTTGAAAGATACATTCAAGAGCTACCTAATAATTATCTTGAAAATGTACTTGACATTTACACATATAAGGCAAATTTTAGAGACTATCCAAAAGAACAGTACAAAGACTTGTATGAAGCTACTATTTCAAGAATGAAAAAACTTAGTGGTGATTTAACAGGGCAACATTTCACTCAAAAATCTATTGTACATCTTATGTGTGAGGTTTCTAAATTTGAAGCTGAGGGGTATGATAAGCTTGCTATTTATGATCCAACTTGTGGAACTGCCAGTATGCTCATGGAATCTGCACACTACTTTTATAACAAAAATAAAATAGAAAATATTGAGGTTTATGGACAAGAGTTACACGGGCAAACTTGGCTTTTAGCAAAAATATTTCTTGAAATTAGTTCTCTTGATGGAAAATCACAAGGTATTAAAAATACGATAGCTTATGGAAACACTTTAACTAATCCTGCTTTTGCAAATGGAATCAATGGAGATACAAGCTTCGACTTTATCATAGCAAATCCACCATTTGGCGTGGATTGGAAGCATAACTATGATGAAATAGTACAAAATATGAGTAGCAAAAAAAGTGACTTTTTTGTAGTTAAAGATGAAAAAAATAAAGTAGTAACTCCTAAAAAATCTGATGGTCAATTTTTGTTTATGCAACACATAATAAATCTGATGAAATCAGAAAAAAGAAGGAATAAACACGCTCATGCG
Source organism: Sulfurimonas denitrificans DSM 1251 (assembly GCF_000012965.1). Lineage (NCBI taxonomy): Bacteria > Pseudomonadati > Campylobacterota > Epsilonproteobacteria > Campylobacterales > Sulfurimonadaceae > Sulfurimonas > Sulfurimonas denitrificans. Next base: position 1,672,634 of record NC_007575.1, read on the forward strand.
GCTATAATTAGTTCATCTACGCTTATAAGTACTGGAAATGCTACAAGTAGTGAATCAAAGATAAGAAAAGAGATATTTAATACAGGTTTTGTAAGTGCTGTGCTCGAACAGCCAAGTGCAATGTTTACCAATACGGATATAAGTTCGCATATATGGTTTTTGGATAGTGACCCAAGCGAAAAAATCACAATAGTAAAAGCAGACACAAAAGAGGAAGAACTTTTTTCACCACATCTACAAGCCAAAGATAAGATGAAGAATTCTTATAGTCAAAAAAATATTCGTAGACTTGCCACCCTTATCAACAGTAAAAAAGAGTTTAAATATAAATCAAAATTTATAGACTCAAAAGATAGATATGAGATAAATATATCAAATGAGATAGGCTTCAAAGACGAGGTGGAAGATTTAAACTTCGATGAGCTTACAAATGAGCTTAATATGCTCATGAAAGAGATGTGTGAAGAGTTTCAGAACAGCTCACTCTTTGGGATAAAATAAATGATAGGAACTTTAGATAGTCAAGTTATTGAAAAGTTTAAAGAGTTTCAGGAAAAAACTGGGAAATATGCTGATTTAGATATTAATAAAGTACTTTTTGATAAAAAAACAATAGATGATATTGTTGATGACTTTATAAAAGGTTCAACTCCTAAATATTCGCATAATCCCACGGATACAATGGTTATAAAATCTGGACAAGCTCGAGGGAATTATAATGAGTTTAACTTTACGAAAACAGCTTATTTGGATTTATCAAAAGTCAAGAACCCTAAATATTTACAAAAAGGTGATATCTTAATTAATACAACTGGTGTAGGTACTTGCGGGAGAGTAACACACTTTTCGATCTTGATGGAAATTACGTATCTGATAGTCATATAACTACTCTTAGATATGATAAAAATATAATTAATCAATTTTACTTGTTATATTTTTTCGTAAAATTTGGATTTAAAAAATTGGAGTCAATGGCAGAAGGTTCTGGTGGTCAAATAGAATTGAGTATGGATAATGTTAAGCCTTTGTCTATTTCTATTCCTAAAGATTATAATGAATATAAATCTATTGATATACAAAATATAATAGTTGAATTTTTAGAATTTTGGAAAATAAATTATACAGATATCTTTAGAAAAACTGTTGACCATCAAAAACCAATTATAGAAAAAATCAAAAAAGCTTTAGTTCCTGCTACATTTAAATATGACAAAATATTAACAAAAAGTTTTAATAGTTTTGCAGATGACAATGGCTATGATCTTACTCTAGAAAGTATAGTGTTTAAAGAAGTACCTTTTTTTGATTTAGTTAAGGTAACAAATGGTTCTGAATTTCCAGCTGGTTATGTTAAAAGAGGAACAGGCGAGATTCCATTGATAAGTGCTGGTGTGAAAAAAGACATAATGGGAACTATAAAAAGTTTATTGGGAAATAATAAATCTGAGCCTTTAAAACATTATGTATTTAATGACACTAAACAAAAATGGAACGAAGTAAAGCATTATATTGGAAAAAATTATTATACGCTAACAGCAGATGGAGAAGGTGGAAATATTACAAAAAGAGCCAAAGAAAATTATCCAAAAGGGTTTTACACTACTAATATTTGTAAAACTTTAGAATTTAATGAGGCAGATATACAGGATGATTATTTCTATATGTCTTATAAATTCACAAAATACAAATATAATTTTGATTTTGGTAATAAAGCAAATAACGATAATTTATCTTTCATAAAAATTACCTTACCTGAGAATCATAATCTCTATTCATCTTTAGATTTACAAAAAATATTAATAGAATTTTGGAATAGTATTTTACAAAGTATAGATAATCAATTTGAAAAATTTGAAAATATTACTATACTAACTGATAAAATAGATGAAGCTTTTTTATATAGAACTTTTAGCAAAATAGAATGGAGATAATGATGACAAAAGAAGGAATATATAGCCAAATAGAGAAATTCAATATTAATATAGCAAATTCAAAAGAAACTAAAAACAATAAATATTACTATATTAATTCAGATGAAGCATTACTAAAATCACAATTTATCAATGAAATACAAAAAGATATAGTTATTAAAAATAAATTAGATTCTATTGAAACAGTGATGGATTTATGTTTTGGTAGTGGGAATTTAGCTTCACATATATTATTAGAAAATCAAATACAATATAAAAATATTATTTTAAATGATTACTTTTTAGATGAATGTAATCAAGAATTAGAAAACTTATTAGAAAACTGTGAATTGAAACAATGTGATTTTTTTAATTCAGATTGTTTTGAAGAAAATAGTGTTGATTTGCTTATATTTAATCCTACCCATGGTGGTAAACCAACAATAAAAGATTTTGTTAATAAAGAAAATAAAGATTTTGATGCTTTAAATAAAACATTATCTAAAATATTAAAGCCTAATTCACTTGTTATTTTTCGAGGTTTGAAAGAAGATTTTCAAGAATTGATATTTTCTAAATTTAAATATAAAAAAATCTATTTAGAGGGGAGTCAGTCTTTATATGTTTGTTACGATATAGAGGCTGAAAAGAAAGATTGCTACGAATATACAAATAATCAATTTATAGAAAATGAAAATTGTGAAATAGAAAAAAGTTCTGATGAAGAAGATTTAGATATTGGAGAACTTATGCAAGAATTAGAAGAAAATAAGATTGAAAATAGTTTCAATGGTGTTCTTCAATCTGAATCATCAATTGTAACTAATGCACAAAATGATAATGAAGAAAAATTTACGGAGTGGTGGTTAAGTAGTAGTTATCACTCTGTTGATGGAAAACCTTATGCAGAAAGTACTAAGAAAGGATATTTACGTGCTTTAAAACAATTAAAGACGGAGTTGATTACTTTTGGATTTGATAATATTGATATATTTAAACTTCAAGATTTAAAAGAAGTAAATGAACTATTAGATAGATTAGAATCAGGCGATTTATATGATTATAATAAACGACATGATAACTCTGATACAAGTAATGGATTAAAGCAATATATAAAATTTTTAAAAGGTGAAAGTAATATAAATACCTTTAATAATAGTAAAGAAGAAGAAGACAATATGAAAGATACAGAAATTATAAAAATAAAATTTTCAGATGAAGGAAAAGGAAACTTAGATTTTTCATATAAAAATATTCTTTTTAAAGGTGTTCCAGGTACTGGGAAAAGTAGGGCTATAAATGAGATTATAAAAAATCATTTAGAATTAGCAAAAAATGATAAAAATGCACTGCGTATAAATATACATTCTGCATCTTCAAATAGTGATCTTATGCAAGGAATAGGAATATCAACAAGTGATAAAGGAAATATCAAATATAGTGAAAAGCAGGGGCTTATATTAGATATTATAAAAAGAGCTACATTTCATCCAAATCAACCTTTTGTATTGATTCTTGAAGAGATACAAGAAAATAGCCTCAATGAGCTTATTGGGGATTTAATCTACTTAATTGAAGATGATAAAAGAGCAAAATTAACCGCTGATAATAAAGAATATGATAACTATGAAGACCTTGTGGATAAATTGGTAGATGAAGATGATACTTTAGACTATGTTGAGATACCATATCTTGTAAATGATAGTACGAAGTATAAAAAAATGATAATGCCATATAATTTATATATATTTTGTACATCTAATTATAGAGATGATAAAAAAGTGATAGAAGATAATCTCTTAAGAAGGTTTGAGGTTATTGAAATTTATCCAAAGGAAACTATCGTAAATGATTATGCAAAAGATTTTTTTGATAAATTGAATAAGTCTATTAATGCTGTTATGGAAAAGCAAGGCGAAATTCATCCTGATAGATTTTTAATAGGTCATGCTATATGGAAAGATGTTGAAAATAAAGAGTTATTTTATAAAGCATTTTCTAAATTGATAACAGAATTTAAAGATATAAGAGAAATAGAATTTGATGTTTTTAAATCTATCATAGAAGGTATATCTTTACCTGAAGATGTTAGTATTGAGATTGAAAATAGCTATTATAAAATGATAAAAGATATTCAATCAAAAATTCACTATGACTTCCTTAGTTAAACTAATATTCCTTAAAGAGAATGAAAAAGATATTTTTTATTCTCTTCAAAATCAAGGGATAAATTCTTCTAAATTTGAACATCATTTTATTGATTTATTTAATAAAATGTATAACAATGAAGTGGGTTATTACATCTTCAAGCAAGATGAACAAATTTATAAAATTATCATATTACCTAAAACGATTGATGAAAAAAGTCCAACTGCACAAAAAGATTTTGTGAATTATTTACTTCATTATCATAGAGTAAATAATAAATACAGATTTGACACAACAAAACAGATACCAAATTCACTTTTAAGTCTTGCATTTGAAGAAAACAATCAAGATGAAAACAACTCTCATAACCCAATTGAAGAGTTTGAATATTATAAGTACAAATCAATACTTGAATCAATAGAGTACTTTTTTAAAAAGCATAAAAATTTTAGAAAAATTCATATAGATTATAAATCACAAGATATTAAATATAAACTTAATCTCTCAAAAAATATAAAAGAGTTAGACAAAACAAAAATACATCAAACACAATCGTTAGATGTACTGTATTCTCAAATAGCAACTATAACTTATGGTGCTTTAAAATTGTTTGCTAAAAGAAGAATAGATATTATCAAAGATGAAGAATATAAAAAGCAACTCATCCAAGAAGCAAGAGAACTGATAAGCTTTATCGCTAAAAAATATCCTATAGATAAGAATTACAAATTTAGTTTATCAAAATTGAATAATTCTAAAACAACAAAAGTGTATAGTAACAAGAGTGATACCAAGTTGTTGTTAGTGGATATAAAATCATTGTTTGGTTTTGAGCAGATGTATCAAGATAATGAAGTGTATGTTAGCAATCGATATGATTTAACTACAACATCATTTTTTATAAATCCTTCAACATTCTATGAATGGTATATTTATGATATTTTTGAAAGTACTGTAGGTCATCAATATTCTGTACTTTTTGATAAGCACAAAGAAGCAAGTAAAAAAACCCAGACACAATATGATTTAACCTCAAAATATGATGGTGATACAAAGAGAAATTCAAAACCTGACTATATTTTGATTGATGAAGAAAAGAAAATAAAAGTTGTACTTGATGCTAAATGGAAAAACATTCCTAAGTTTAATGAAATTGGATCTGAAGATTTTTTAAAGTTAAAGCTTGATACAGAGTTATTAAATAATAACGGCTATTCAACATTGGCTTATTTGATTTATCCATATTATCCACATGAGAATGACCATATTAAAATTACAAAAGAAAGTAACCAATATTTTAACTTTGGTGTTTTGAAAATTGATATGAATTTCGATAAAGATAAAAATAGTATTAATTTTAAATATGATTTTGAAAGAATTGAAGAACAGATTAGAAAAGAAGAGAATGACGCCATAATTCAATCAAGCTCTGAAAGATTTACAAGTGAAATAGATGTTCGCAGAAGTGAGTTAATTACTAAACTCTTAAACAGTGAAGATCTTGAAAACAAAGAAGAAGTTTTTGCTGAACTTGATAATACACTTTTAGAATCAGCAACAAAATTAAGTGAAGAGATAGGAGAAAAAATATCTCCAGAAGTTCAAGAAGTTCTTGACCAATATAGTGATATTTTAGAGGAAGATAGTATAAAGTTTTTAAAATCTTCTTCTTCAATATACAACTATTACGTAGCTAGAAACTTTGAACATTTTGATTATTCTATGCCCGCAAGTGGTTTATGGAAACTAGTTGAACTTGAGCTTAATACGTCTTTTTCATGGTTTCTAAGAATCAAAAGTAATGTTTGTAATAATACTTCTCCTTGGATAAATATATCAAACTCAAGACGAAGTATCACTCAAGATTTAGAGAATAGAAAGCAAGTGAAGTTAAATCAATTCGAACACAATAATATAAGTAAACTTCAAGGCATAATGCTAGGTGGAATTATTTTGCTTCTTAAAGATGCAAAAACAATTGAGGAGTTTGATGAAATAGAAAATTTGAATAGAGTATTTTTCACATCAGAATTAACTGGATTTCTCTCAGAAATTATTAACTTAAGAAATGAACATGCACATATAAAAGCAATGTCATTAGAAAAATTTGATGAACTTTATAAAAAATTATTTAACAATAATGATTTAACAAAAACAAACATTTACAAACTATTAAAATTTAAAAAATCAACCAAATCTTTTATTACAAAATAATTTTTTTCAAAACACTCTCACACCATCTCTCAACACTGTCATCGTCAACATCGCCTTTTTTATGCTCTTTTTGCTCAAATGAAAGAGAGTAGTTCTTTTCAACATACCTAGCAAGGTCTTTATACGGCAAATCTTCTTCAATGTAGTGTTCTATTATCTCTTGCATATCATGTTCAGTATACGGCTCCGTATCTTCACTTGTAAAAAATATCCAGGTTGATGGTCCCCAACTGCTGTCTTGCTCTATCTCAACAATGTATACAGCTTTTTGGTCATAAGCAAGCTCTCCAAACAGAAATCTTCTTTGCTTGTCCTCATCACCATGCAGTAGTGACCTTGACTTAGTTGACTTTCGTTTTTTGTTTTGAATCTTTTTTATTTTTAACGGTCCAACGAGTTCTGAACCCTCTACAAATGCAAAAGTCAGTAAAGCCTCATAAAACTGATAAAAGTTTTCTAAATTAAATATCTTCTTCTCTGTATTGTTTTCTTCTGAGTCGTTTGAGATTGCAACTTCACCAAGATTTTTATCTCCATCAGCTGTCGGAGTTTCAAAACTGTTCCCCACCGTTTTTGGAATATTATCAACAAGCAGTTCTGATTCATTCTCTAAATAGATAGTTGTTTCATGCATAGGTACTTTGTTTTTATAGTATTCATCTTCGTTTGTGCGTATGATATATGTTAGATACTCACTAGATGGTGTGCCCGTATAAATCTTATTGCTTCTTTGAGGCTTTTTTCTTTTGAACTTTTTCTTAGGCGGCTTGGGAATATTATATTGCTCAGGACCAATATCTCTAGGGTCTGCTTTGGCACTAAACTGTTTATAGTAAAGCTCTTCAAATCCTAGCGCTGAGTTATCCGAATGTATATTTAGGACCAAGTACTTAGGATTACCTCTTTCATCGTCTCCTAGGTATATGTATGAAGCGTATATCTCGAAAGGATTTTTAACAGGGAATTGCGCCTTGATTTGTTGATACTCAAAGCTCGCACTTAAAGATTTTTGATTTGAAATATATTCAAGTCTTGCTCTTGCAAAAGAATTACCTATAAAACGACATAAAAAAGGCAGGTCTTTTTTTCCTGCTTTCTTTTTAATATGCAGCTTTATGACAGTTTCTCCTTTGGCATTTTTTTCATTATGGAAACTACCTTCATAATAAAGCTCTCCAAGCGTCTCACTCATAATCGCATGTTTCATAGATGAAGATAAGAAGTAGAATCTATTTGCTATCGTATAGCACGGTATTATAAGTGTACATTCATCTTGTACTTCTACATGGGCATATTGTCTCAACAGGTACTTAGCTACATCTTCATAATCTATTATGTTTTTAGCTTCTTCTTCACTAAGGACCGTTGATAAACGCACAAGATTTACATCAATATTTTCATTGACTGTAAACTCACCCTTGAGCAAAGTTTTATTCTGACCAACATGCTCACCGTCAGTATATATATGACCGACTTTATACTTATATCTCATCATTTCAGGGGCTATATGTTCTGAACGAAATCTGCCTGTTTTTATATTACGAAAAATTGCTTTGTAGTAGTTGGGGTGTTCTTTGATATTGATATCTGTAACTGTTACAAATTCAAACGGTTGGTTAGGAAATTTTGAGAAGAAATTGAGGATTGCTGAATTGTTTTGTGACAAATCTCAATCCTCCAGTAACATTTATTATTGTAGAGTAACTTTTGTTCTTGTAAATGACATTTATGTTCTATAATCAGCGTTAATCTTAACATATTCATGACCTAAATCACAGCCATAAGCTTTAAAACTGCCCTCGCCTACGCCTAAATCACAGCTAATTGTGAATTTTTTATGCTGCATTATAACCGCACATTTTTTCTCCATCTCTGCGTCAAAGAGTATCTCGCCTCTATCATAAACACAAAGATTATCAAATGATATTTTTAGCTTCTCTTCATAAGCTTCAACTCCACTAGCTCCTATTGTAGAAGCAATTCTTCCCCAGTTTGGGTCTTCGCCAAATAGCGCAGTTTTAACAAGTAGTGAATCTGAGAGCGCTTTTGCAGCAATTTCTGCCTCTCTATCATCTCTAGCACCGCTTACTTTATAAGTTACAAGCTTTGTTGCACCCTCTCCATCTCTTACCATCTCTAGTGCCAAAAAGTGCATAACTTTAAAGAGAGCCTCTTTAAATGCCTCTTTATCATAAGCACCACTTCTTGAGTTTGCTAAAAGTAAAACCGTATCATTTGTTGAAGTATCTCCATCAACACTAATAGCGTTAAAGGTGGTTTTTACCACTTCATCTAAAATCTCTTGCATCTCGGCTCTGCTTACTTTTGCATCAGTTGTAATAAAACAGAGCATTGTTGCCATAGCAGGATTTATCATCCCAGCACCTTTTGCAATTGCCCCTATGTTGAAACTGCTTCCATCGTCGAGCTTTACGTTAAAGGAGATTTCTTTGGGAAATGTATCAGTTGTCATAATAGCCCTTGAAGCGCTACTAGAATCTCGTTTTCTTAAATCAAAAAGTTTCATGCCCTCTATGATTTTAACTTTAGGAAGTCTAACCCCAATAACTCCTGTTGAGCTCATAATAGGATTCTTTACATGTAGAGGAGAGTTTGATAAAACCTCTTTTATATCTTCAATCCCTGCTTTGCCAGTCATTGCGTTTGCATTTTTTGAGTTTATGACTATAAAGTTTGATTTAACATTACCCATCTCTCTAAAATGTCTAATTGGCGCTGCGCACATCTTGTTTGTAGTAAAAACAGAAGCAACCTCACACTCATCTTCACTATAGATAAATGCCATATCTTTAGCACCCTCTTTTTTAAGTCCTGCACTGATTCCATCAGCAAAAAAACCTTTACTAGCACATACTCCGAGGCTTGAATAGATTATATTATACAAATTTGAGCTCCTTTGGCTTATCTCTTTTTCTTAGTAAATCTTTTGTAACATTTATATCTTTATGCGTTCCAATTACAAGAAGTTTACACTCACTCGTAATTAAAACATCACCTTTTGGCATTGCCAAAAATTTCCCATCTTTTTTTGTAATACCTACAATTGAAGTGTTTGTTATCTCTCTTATATGTGTCTCTCTTAGTTTTTTAAGAACAGCCCAACTATATTTTGGAACTTCTATCTCTTCCATATCCAGAGGATTATCGCTCTTGTATAAAAACTCTTCAAGCAAATTTTCCATATCAGGACGAGCAGCCATGGCGGTTATCCTCTGTGCTGTTAGTTTAGTTGGGGATATAACTGTATCTGCACCTAATTTTTTAAGTTTTTCAACATCACTTACACTCTCAGCAGATGAGATTATATAGTAAGGTCGAGGCAAAAAATGCTCTTTTTCAAAAAGTCTAACCGAAGCTATAAGAGCTATATTATCAGACATAGAGCTAGACAAAGTAATAAGCCCTTTAGCGGAAGCAAGATGTGCTTTTAGCATAGTAAGTTCTGCGTGTGGTTCTGCCTTTAAGTATGTTGCATAATTATACTCTTGAGCCCACTCATGTATCTCTTCTCTTGGGTCAACCACAATAAAAGGGATATGATTTTCTCTCAACTGTTTAGTAACCTCAAGAGTATAATCATTATGATAACAGACTACATAATGTTTTTTGAGCCTTGCTATGCTGTATAACATTCTTCGCTCCTTTAATATTTTAGATAATTTCCCTCTTCTTACAACCTCAACAACAATACCGATTGCAAAAGTAAATACAGTAAATCCCAAAATAATAAGAGTTACTGTAAAAATTTGACCCTCAGGTGAGAACTCTCCCTCATTCATTGAACCAAATCCAACCGTTGTAAAGGTGTAGCCAGCTTGAAAAATTGCATCCATTATCGAATAATTTTCCAGATAGTAGTAACCTAATGTTCCAATCAGCATAAGAAGCTGGATTAATATTAGTGGTGTTCTAAAAGGGAGGAGTTGTGCATAAAGTTCATCATTAAGTGTGACAGCAGGCTTGGGAGAAGTCTCCCAATGTAAAAATTTTCGAATCTTCTCTAAGAGATTCAAGGCGGCGTCCTCTAAGACTTAAGAATTTTTCTTAAGTGTACGCAACTCTCTTGCAGAGATTTTGATCTTACGAGTTGTACCGTCATCTAAAGCGATACGTACAGTTCTAAGATTTAATAAAAAACGACGTTTTGTTCTGTTCTTAGCGTGTGAAACATTGTTTCCACTCATTGGGCCTTTGCCACTAATAGCGCATTTTTTTGCCATAATTAGCTTCCTTGTATTTAGGTTTTAAAAGTTGCGAATTATATCAATCCTAAACAAAACTTCTGCTTAAGGGTATATTTACAATTAATATTTCTTTTATCGTTATGAGGATAAAATAGAGTAAATTTAATAGGCATAGATGAAAAAATGATAACAAAAGAGAATATTAATAGCTTTATAGAGAAGATACCGCCTTCGCCAAAAGTTTTAAATGAGGCGCTCTCTCTTTTAAAAATGGGTGAATTAGTAAAAGCAGCCAAAGTTGCAGAGAGTGATTTGACGCTAAAGTCATATCTTAAAAGTATTGTTAACAAGCCTATCTATGGATTTAGAAATGAGGTTAGCGATATAGGACAAATCTTTGGAATCCTTGGTGTCTCTTTATCTCAACAGAGCGTATATAATTACATGGTAACTCTACTTAGCCCAAACAAGTGGTCTCTCTTCAAGCTCAATCGTTCACTATTTTATGAACTTCAAGCAACTCTTTCAAAAAGATGGGAAGCTATTTTAATTCATCTTAATATCCATGATGACAATATCTATGCAGCCATCTCTCTGCTTCCTGCTAGTATCATTGTAACAGAAGCCCTTTTTGCACAAAAAAAAGAGGATGTTGAACTTTTAAGAAGCACTAAAGCACTAGACTATAATACGATTTTAATGCGTTTATGTGGAGTAGATCTTTTTGATATATGTGAAGAGATTGCTAAAAAATGGGAAATGGATGATAGTGTAAGTGCGATAGTTCATGCAGCTTCAGGTATAAAAACCTCTGAGAATCAAGAGATAAACACTCTTGGAAAATGGATGCATCTTCTGCTCTTCTATAAATTATCACAACCAGAGTTTATAAACGCTGGGCTAAATGATTTTGTTGATTTTAAAGTTGAGTATGTTAGTGATATATATGATGATTTTGCTTTGCTAATGGAGATTGAATGAAAGCTGTAGTAAAAGATGGGATTGCTGTATTTTCTCCTCAAGGATTTATAGATGCAAATAGCTCAAGCGCATTTATGAGCATAGAAGATATTGAAGCGGCAACAAACTTAAAAGCTGATATGATTTTAATTTCACTAAAAAAAGTTGTTTTTTTCAATCGTAATGGCTTAGATATTTTCATAAAACTATTCTCTAAAATCCGCAAAAAAAATCAAGCAATTGTTGGCTTTTGTGATTATGATAGAAAAAAATATGATGCAGTGAGAAAATTTTTTCAAGATGAACTCAACTTCTCACTCTTTAAAACATTAGAGATAGCCTATCTTTTTTCTTCAAGCTTTAAAAACCAAAATAAAAATATATTGATTTACAGTACCGACAAATCCCAACGATCTGCCATGGCGATAGAGCTACGTGATGGAGGACACAACCCTACAGTTGCCCAGTCTATTGAAGATTTTGAAGATAAAAAAAACAGCGGCGCTGCTTATGACTATATTATTGACTCGACATTTCTTGGACACATGGGACAAAAAGTTGCAGCTAGAGTAACTGGCAATGCAATTATCTATACAATCTCATCTTTTCTAGATGTTGAAATAGCTGAGCAGTTCAATATAGAGTATCATAACAACTCACTCAATGTTGGTTTTAGACTCTTTATATTTGATGCCTATAAAGTCCTTAGTATGAATATTCATGCCCTAAATTTTTTCTCAAAACTTGCTAGTTCAGCAGCTGAATATAATGCTAGTATCTGCTTTGTAGGTATGAAATTTGATAAAACTCCAATAGTATTTAAAGAAACCATGGAAGATGCAGGAATACTTTTTTATGCACAAATGGATGACATCCTTAAAAACAAAAACCTCCTAAAAGAGTTAGGTGCCAGCAGCGCTGCTAATATTAAAAATAAAAGAGTAATAAATAAAGAGACAATTTTAGAGTTACCAAAATTTATAGATGCCACTGTTGCTACATTAGAGATGATGACAAATGCAAAAGCAACTAAAGAGTCTTTAAATGTTCGCAACTTAACTATTGAAGAAAAAAAGGACAAAATTGCAAGTTCTATTGGCTACTATGGTGATATGGACGGTATCATTATTTTAGTTTTTCCAAAAGAGATTGCGAAAAAAGCTTGTGAACTTCTAATTGGAGAGAGTACTGATGATTTGGAGATGATTTTAGATACGTTAGCGGAACTTGTAAATATTGTAGGCGGAAAGATAAAAACACTTCTTAGTGATGAAAATATCAGTGTAAATATAACTCTTCCTAGAACATATCAAGATATAGATAGTTTGATGGAAGTTGTTGAGGGAAGAAAGGGTGTACAGGTAGATTTACTCTTTGGGAATGATAAATTTCTCTTCTTCTTAACAAGATAAAAGCAACAAAACTGTAAAATCACAAAATAAAAAAGGAAAATAGATGAAAGTAGCTCCAAGTATTTTATCAGCTGATTTTGGCAATTTACAAAGAGATGTTGAAGCTATTTGTGCTGCTGGTTGTGACTATGTACATGTAGATGTTATGGATGGGCATTTTGTTCCAAATCTTACAATTGGACCCGTAGTTGTCTCTGCCATTGCAGCGTGTGCAACAAAACCTCTTGACATTCATCTAATGGTTGAGAACAACACTTTCTTCGTGGACCTTTTTGCACCTTTAAAACCTGAATATATCTCTTTTCATATAGAAGAGGAGAAGCATCCGCATAGACTTATTCAAAAAATACGCTCTTTAGGCATCAAACCAGCAATTGTGTTAAATCCTCATACACCACCTGAAGCCATTGAGTATCTTTTGGCTGATTTGGATATGGTTCTGCTTATGAGTGTAAATCCTGGATTTGGTGGGCAAAGTTTTATAGAGAGTGTTGTGCCAAAAGCAAAAAAGCTAAGTGCGATGAGAGATGAAATAAATCCAAAATGCCTTATAGAAGTTGATGGTGGAGTAAGTGATAAAAACGTTAAACTTCTCAAAGAGGTCGGCGTAGATATTGTCGTTGCGGGAAGCTATGTATTTAACCATGAAAATAAAAAAACAGCAATTGAGTCTTTAAAAATATAACCATGCGCACTAAGATTTGTGGAATAACCTCTTATGATGATGCTATGAGTGCGATTGATTCTGGTGCTGATGCTTTAGGATTCGTTTTTTATGAAGCCTCTGCGAGATATATCTCTCCAAGAGATGCAGCAGAGATTATAAAAAAGCTACCTCCATTTATAGAAAAAGTTGCTCTTTTTGTAAATAGCGATGCTCAAATAATAAACTCTTACTGCCAAGAAGCTGGTGCAACATTGGCCCAGATTCACTTTGAAGCCCCACTCAGATTATATGAACAGTTGTTCGTCCCTTATATAAAAGTCATCAGAGCAAAAGAGCCACAAGATATTTTGCAATATGCTAATGAGTACCGTCTTGTGGATGCTTACTGCGAAACATACGGTGGAAGCGGAAAAAGATTAAATCTTGATTGGTTTGATGGAGTCGATTGCTCAAAAATTATTTTAGCTGGCGGATTAGACCCCAAAAATGTCTCTTCTCTTAAGAAATATGGTTTTTATGGTGTTGATGTTAGTAGTGGGGTTGAGATTTCGCAGGGCAAAAAAGATTATAAAAAAGTTAAAGAGTTTATTAGAAATGCAAAGTAATGATATATGATTTTTGATGAGCCAACTTTCTCCCTAGACGCAAAAAGTATCCATAAACTCTCAACTAAAGGTTTATCTATTAAGACGTTAAGGGAGCAGATACATGACGATTTGGATTTTTTACTTCAACTTTGGCATGCTCAGGGCTTGGAGATAGTAAAGCAATCTGGAAGTTTCTACTTTACCACTGCTTTTAAACCTATGAGTGAGAGTACTTTTTGTATTGTAGATATTGAGACAAACGGCTCAAAGATAGAGAAGCATCAAATCATAGAGATAGCTGCGCTAAAAGTTAAAAATGGTTTAGTAGTAGAGCGCTTTGAATCACTAGTAGAGTGCCATGAAATAAATCCTCACATAACAGAAATAACAGGTATCTCTACCAATGAAACCATAGACGCACCAAATCTTAAAAAAGTTATGTATGATTTTAGAACATTTTTAGGTGACGCAGTTTTTATCGCTCATGATGTGAAATTTGATTATAAGTTTATATCTTTGAGTATGCAAAAGATTGGTCTGCCTCCACTTCTAAATAGAAGTTTATGTTCACTCTCTCTAGCTGAGAGGACTATAGAATCTTATAGGTACGCTCTATCTTATCTAAATACAATATTCAATCTCCATCCAGAGGCTACCCATCATAGAGCGATGAGTGATGTTATAACAACATACGAACTTTTTAAATTATCATTAAATAGTGTTGATAAAGAAGTGAAAACAGTTGAAGATTTAATAAGATTTTCAAAAGAGGCAAAAAGACTAAAGCGACCAAAATTTGATCCTCGACTTGAGGATCAAGAGTAATTTTATTCGCTAAAAGCACCCACGCTTGTTAGTTTTTTATATCTCTCTTCCATTCTCTGCTCGTTAGACATTTGACGCAATTTTTTAAGTTCACTTAAGAAATACTCTCCAATTGCAGCAGCAGCACTATCTCTATCTCTATGTGCTCCAATTAGTGGTTCTGCAATAATATCATCTATTAGATTTAACTCTTTCAAATCTCCACTTGTAATTTTCATGGCATTTGTTGCAGATTCCACTTTTGCGGGGTCATTCCATAAAATAGCAGAGCATCCCTCTGGTGAAATAACACTAAAAACCGAATATCTCATCATTGCAAATCTATCCGCTACGCCTATTGCCAATGCTCCACCACTTCCGCCCTCACCAATAACTACAGAGATACTCTGAGTATTTAGTTGTGATAACTCTAAGAGATTTCTAGCTATAGCTTCACTCTGATTTCTCTCCTCAGCACCAATTCCAGGATATGCACCAGGAGTATCTACCAACATAAGAAGAGGAAGGTTAAACTTTTCAGCAAGCTTTGCAGCACGTAAAGCTTTACGATAACCTTCAGGATGAGGCATACCAAAGTTTCGTTTTATCTTATTTTTAGTTCCACGACCTTTTTGCTCACCTATTACAACAACCTTCTCTTCCCCAATGTAACCAATATAACAAAGGATAGCCGCATCATCACGAAAATGTCTATCTCCATGAATCTCATATTTATCTCTCATAAGAAGATTTATATAATCAAGCGCATATGGTCTATCAACATGTCGTGCAAGTTGGAGTTGTTGAAAGGGAGAAAGATTTGTAAATATCTTTGAAACTTCTTTATCTAAGTTTTTCTTCAGTGATGCAACAAGTCCATCATCATGACGAACCTGTGCAGATATAATGTCTTCTTGGATTATTTTTATTTTCTGTTCAAAGTCTAAATATGTTGCCAATGTGGACTCCTTATACTTAGATTTTTCTAAAAATTAAAACGCCATTTGTTCCACCAAAACCAAATGAGTTGCTCATTACAGTATTTAACTCGGCACGTCTAGCCTTGTTTGGAACAATATCTAAATCACAATCCTGATCTGGTGTTTCATGGTTTATAGTTGGAGGGATGATTCCATCACGCATTGCCATTAAACATACAACAGCCTCGATTCCGCCAGCTGCACCAAGGCAGTGACCTATTTGACCCTTAATTGAACTCATTGGAGGACAGTTCTCTTTTCCGCCAAGAAGCTCTTTTACTGCTTCTGTTTCATTTTTATCATTAATTGGCGTACTTGTTCCATGAGCATTTACATAATCTAGTTTAGGTTTTCCTGCCATTGCGTAAGCTGCCTTCATAGCACGAGCAGGGCCATCAAGGCTTGGAGTAGTAATATGACTTGCATCTCCACTCTCTCCAAAACCTATAATCTCTCCATAGATCTTTGCCCCACGTGCAATAGCGTCTTCATATACCTCAAGAATTAGTGCCGCAGCGCCTTCTCCCATTACAAACCCATCACGATTAGCGTCAAATGGACGAGAAGCTTTTTTTGGCTCTTCATTTCTTGTTGAGAGTGCTTTCATAGCAGCAAATCCGCCAACACCCGCGCCAGTTACAGCGCACTCTGCAGAGACTACTAACATCTTATCTGCACCACCACACATAATAGTCTTTACCGCTTCGCTTATCGCATGAGTTCCAGCAGCACATGCTGTAACACTAGATAAATTTGGACCTTTTGTTCCATGCTCAATTGAGACAAAACCACCAAGCATATTCACAAGTGCACCTGGAATAAAAAATGGGCTTATTCTTCGTGGACCTTTTGTCTCTATAATAATAGAATTTTTTTCAATGGAAGGCAGTCCGCCAATACCAGAGCCAGCGCTTATACCAAATCTATCCATATCAATTTCTTGAGAAAAATTTGCATCAGCCATTGCCTCTTGAGCCGCTTTTAATCCAAGATGGATAAATCTATCAGCTTTTTTAACCTCTTTTGGCGACATTACTGTCTCAGGATCAAAATTTTTAACTTCTCCTGCAATTTTTACGCTGTAATTTTCTGGGTCAAAAAGAGTAATAATATCTATTCCACACTCGCCCTCACAGATAGCTTTAAAAGAGCTCTCTTTATCATTTCCAACTGCATTTATCATTCCCAATCCAGTAACTACAACTCTTTTCATAAAAATCTCCATATAAAATATAAAATACTTTTAAAAATTTAGTTTGCTAAACTTTAAAAAGTATTTCTACCGAGTATATTCTCGGTAGAATCTTAGATAATTATTTACTTTCGATATAGTTAACTACATCTTTAACAGTTCTAATTTTTTCTGCTTCATCATCAGGAATTTCGATATCAAATTTCTCTTCAAGAGCCATTACCAATTCAACTACATCAAGGCTATCAGCACCTAAATCCTCAACAAACTTTGAGTCCTCTTTAACTTCATCAGCGCTTACGCTTAATTGTTCAACTACTACCGCTTTAATATCGTCTAAAAGTGCCATTCTAGCTCCTATGTTTATGTGTAAAATCTTGGAATTGTAGCACATTTAACTTAAATAAACTCTCTTGCTATCAAATAAAAAGAGGTTCTCTAGGCTCTAATAAGCGATTATTTATAACTATTTTTATTAAACCAGAAACCTTGCATTTGCCTATTTTGAGCCTATTTTTATCTTTTTTTAAAAAGCTCTACTGCTCTTTTTGATGCCTCTTTGTGAGTAACTATTGGTTTTGGATAATCTTTTATATCGGCACAAAGAAGGTACTCTTCTTTGTGAATATTTTTTATCTCAATTGTAGAGAGTTCACTAACATATCTCTTTATATAAAGAGCCTCTTTATCAAATTTTTTACTCTGCAAATATGGATTAAAAATTCTAAAATATGGCTGTGGATCCACCCCAGTTCCTGCACTCCATTGCCACGAAAGTACATTACTTGCTTTATCATAATCAAGCAGATGTTCTGCAAAAAATCTCTCTCCCCACTGCCATGGAAGAAGTAAATCTTTTGTAAAAAAAGAGGCTACCACCATTCGAACTCTGTTGTGCATGTAACCAGTTTTTAAAAGTTCTCTAACTCCAGCATCCACTATTGGCACGCCTGTTTTAGCGCTGCAAAAGGCTATAAATTTCTCTTTATCTTCTATACCATTGAAGCTATATTTATAGTTTTCACTCTCTACATGTGGTGTATGAAAAAGTGCGTAAGCGTAAAAATCTCTAAAAATAAGCTGTCTTATAAATGGCTCACTAACTTCTGCGAGCTTTAGTACTTCAAGTAAAACTTCTCTAATAGAGATAGTACCAAAACGTAAATCAACGCTTAAGCTTGAAGAGATATCAACATCTAAAAAATCTCTCATCTGGCTATATTTTGAGATATTTTTTTTAAAATTCTCAAGCTTTTTTTGAGGAGCTATAATATTTAAGTTTTGAGCTTTAAATCCAATTGATTCTATAGCTAAAGATAGTTTTGTTATGCCTATATCTACTTTTGTAATTCCCTCATAATCACTACCGATTAAAATATTTTGAGCAATTTTTTTCTCTTGCAAATCTTTTACATGTAGTGCAACTCTTGCTTTTTTATAAAAAGGAGTAAAGACAAAATATGGAGAGCCATCATCTTTTAGAATCTCTTTGGGCTTAAATATATATGTGTCATGCAGGTATCTAAAGTGTAGTTTGTGTGAGATATGCAAATCTCTACTCTTTGCATAACTATCATAATCTCCAGATGCCACAACCTCATCAAACTTACTTAAATGCTCAAAAACAGCCTCTGGAGTTCCATAAAATATCTTTAAATCTAGTCCGATGTGTTGTAAATCACTCTTTAGTTTTAAAAGATAATGAAATATAAAAGTTACTCTCTTATCATCTTGCGATAACTCTTTTAATATATTTTCATCAAATATAAAGATAGGTAAAACCTCTCCACCAAGAGTTAGCAGAGGATTATCTTTTACTCTTAAATCTCGTCTAAACCAAAGTACTCTCTTCAAGGCTGCTCTACTTTGAGCTAAGCAAACTTGAGCGTAAAGCCAACTCTTTTGGGTATGGATCAAGAAAAGCTTGCCCTAAGAGATAGCTAGTATTGTATTTTTTAGCATAGAGTTTTATGGTTGAGAGCGGAACAACAATAGGCACTATTTTTTGCGCATACTCTTCTATCTGCTCATGCAGTGTCTCTTTTTCAACACTGCTTAGCTCATTTTTAAAAAAACCGCTCATATGTTCTAGTACATTTCTATTTCTTCCAATGGAGCTTTTTTTGGAGATAGCCACCTTAAAGTTGTACTCATAGTTTGAGAGAAGTTCATCAAATGGCAGTTTTTCATGGTTTCCAACAATATTTCCAAGAACTCTATAAATTTTCTCATCTTTTGCTTGAAGCAGAAACTTATTTTTTGTATGAAAATCAACAACCATTTTTATTGTTGGATTACTCTTTTTTAAAACTTCAAATGAGTTGTACGCAAAGAGTTGCATGATAAAATTTTCTCTTAGCCAATCATCTTGAAGCCTTCCCTCCTCCTCCATTGGAAGCAGTGGAAACTTCTCTTTGCAGATAGTTACAAACAATCCATCTGCTTTTGAATCAGCAAAACCATTCTCTAGATAAGCTTTTGCACTTCCCATCCCACAACTAGGCGATTTTGACTTAAAAATTATCCCACTTAAATCATTTTGTACGATTTTACGAAACTCTTGATATGATTTATCCTGAAGCTCATTAGTCAAATCATCGCCGTTTTTGTTTGAAATTATACGGTAACTATCTTCTTTGTTTACAAGTCTGATAGAAGGTCGAGGCACTCCAAAGGCTATAATTTCAGGGCAAAAAGGAGCAAAAGAGGCATATTTTCCAAGCTCATCAGTTATGAATCTATCATGTTTGTGCCCACCATCAAATCTCACTTTTTCACCAAGCAAACATGCCGATACAGCTATTTTCATATAGTGCCTTTTTTAAATCTTTTTATAACAAAAACATGGCATTACGCCATATTCATTCCACCATTTACTTTTAGCGTTTCACCTGTTATGTAACTTGAGTGATCAGAGAGTAAAAATGCAGTTGCTTCTGCTATTTCACTAGGATTTCCAAAACGACCCATCGGTATCTTTGATGTAAAGCTACCTTTAATCTCATCGCTCAACACATCCGTCATCTCTGTTGCTATAAAACCTGGAGTGATGGTGTTGTAACGGATACCGCTAGATGCTGCCTCAAGTGCAAAACTCTTAGTCATAGCGATAACTCCGCCTTTGCTTGCAGAGTAGTTAGTCTGTCCAGCGTTTCCAGTTTCACCTACAATTGAAGCGATATTTACAACTGAGCCAGATTTTTTCTTTCTCATAACTTTCATAGCTTCACGACAACCCACAAAACATGAGAGAAGGTTGGCATTTATAACCGACATAAAATCTTCACTCTTCATACGGAGTGCTAATTTATCGTTTGTAATTCCTGCATTGTTTACTAGGTAGCTTAGTTCTCCATCACAGTCAACTATAGTTTTTATCGCATCAACAAATGCTTCTTCAGAGCTTACATCAAAGCCGATAACTGCGGCTCTTCCACCATTTGACTCAATCGCATCTTTTATAGCGTCTGCTTCTGTTGCACCGCTTCTGTAATTTATCCAAACCTTTAGTCCATAACCAGCTAAAACTTTTGCTATCTCTGCACCTATGCCACGACTAGAACCCGTTACTAAAACGTTTTTTCCACTAAATTTCATACTATTTTTCCTTATTTTTTAAACTAAACTATGATCCATCTCTTTGGGAATCTCAAGCCCCATAAGCTTTAAGATAGTTGGCGCTATGTTATTGAGTCCACCATCTTCTACTCTGCTTACTCCCTCTGCTTCAACAAAACACCAAACTTTTCCAGCTGTATGATTTGTTAAAATATTTCCATCATCATCTCTCATCTCTTCACAATTCCCATGATCTGAAGTGATAAGAACTGAGTAATCCATCTCTTTTGCTTTTTGTAAAATCTTGCCAAGTTCGCTATCTACCGTATTTACTGCAATTTTCGCTGCTTCAAGATTACCAGTATGTCCGACCATATCGCCATTTGCAAAGTTTACAACTATAAAGTCATACGCCTCATCCATGCCCTTTAGTACAACTTCACCAACCTCTTTTGCGCTCATCTGCGGCTTTTCATCGTAAGTTCTAACATTTGGCGAGGGGATGAGAACTCTTGTCTCATTCTCGTATGGCTCATCAATGCCACCATTAAAAAAGAATGTTACATGCGCATATTTTTCTGTCTCGGCAGTGTGAAGCTGTCTTAATCCAGCACTAGATATAACCTCACTGAGAGTGTTTTTTGGCGAATCTTTTTTAAAGAGCACAGGATAAGAGAAGTTTTTGTCATACTCTGTAATAGTTGCTACATGTAGCTTTATATCTGACTTTTCAAATGAGCTGAAATTACTCTCCCCAATAGCTGTTGTAATCTCACGCATTCTATCACTTCTAAAATTTATCATCAAAACGCTATCATTATCACTCATGCCATCATATCCATCAAATGCAATTGGCTCTATAAATTCATCCGTCTCATTTTTTGCGTATGAAGCGTCAATATATTCAGATGGATTTAGAGTGGTTTTTGGCTCTGCCTTTACTATCGCTTCGTACCCTTTTTGCACTCTCTCCCAACGGTTGTCTCTATCCATTGAGTAAAAACGACCAGATACAGTAGCTATCTTTATATTTGCGCCTAAGTGTTTTTCAACCTGTGCAAGATACTTTTTTGCAGAAGTTGGAGAGACATCTCTACCATCTGTAATAAGATGTAAAAACACTTCTTTACCCTCTTTTGCCGCAATATCTGCAATTCCCATAAAATGATCTATATGTGAATGAACTCCGCCATCGCTCATAAGTCCTATGAGATGAAGTCTGGAAGATTTTGCCAACAGTTCCCTAAAGGCTTCATTGTCTCTAAATCTATTTTCACTAAGAGAGAGAGAAATTTTTACCAAATCTTGATAAAGTACTCTGCCGCTGCCCATGCTCATATGACCTACTTCAGAGTTACCCATCTGCCCCTCAGGAAGTCCAACACTAAGACCATGCGTTTCTATAAAAGAGTGAGGAGTATTTGAAAACAGCTTGTCGTATGTCGGCTTTTGAGCATTGTAAAATGCGTTATATTCCATCCCAGATGAGTAACCAATACCATCTGTGATGACTAAAATAGCTTTTTTTGCCAATACATTTCCTTCATAATAAAAGTTTTATGCAATTATACTATAATGTCATTTTTATTTATAAGGACTACCCACTTTGCTGTACTGGCTCTCAGAAATACTTCATATAAACATACTTGGATACATAACAATACGCGCTGGGATAGCTTTCTTTTTAGCCCTATTTTTTACACTTTTTTTAATGCCTCGCTTTATAAGATGGGCACAATCAACCTCTAGCCATCAACCTATTAATGAGTGGGCGCCACAGAGACATCAAGGCAAAGCAAAAACCCCTACTATGGGCGGAATTGTCTTTATCTTCGCAACTATTTTAGCTTCACTAATTAGTATAAAATTTTCTAATCTTTATGCAGTTGGTGCAGTTTTAACACTCATATTTTTTTCTATTATTGGTTTTAAAGATGATATTGCAAAAATTAAAAAAAATGAGAACCTCGCTGGGTTAAAAGCTAAAACAAAGCTAATTTTACAAACTACTTTTGCACTTATAATCTCCATATTTTTGTACACTCTCTCTGATTTCAACACCTCTTTATATGTTCCATTTTTAAAAAATCCTCTATTTGATATGGGTATTTTCGCTATCTTTTTTTGGGTGATTGTGATTATTGCAACATCAAATGCAGTAAACCTTACAGATGGACTTGATGGGCTAGCGACTGTTCCATCTATTACTGCCCTTGCATCTTTTAGCATTATAATTTATATAACGGGCAACGTAACTATGAGCTCTTATCTTCTTATGCCAAATATAAACATAGGAGAAGTAGCCATAGTATCAAGTGCGCTGATTGGGGCTTTAAGCGGATTTTTGTGGTATAACTGCCACCCTGCTGAAGTTTTTATGGGAGATAGCGGTTCTCTTACTATTGGAGCTTTTTTAGGCTATCTTGCGATTATCTCAAAGAGTGAGATTTTACTTCTTTTAATAGGCTCTATTTTTGTGATAGAGACGCTATCTGTAATCCTTCAAGTAGGAAGTTATAAACTAAGAAAAAAAAGAGTCTTTTTAATGGCTCCAATACATCACCATTTTGAGATGAAAAACTGGGCTGAAAATAAGATAATAGTCAGATTTTGGATTATTGCTACGCTATCGAATGTTATAGCGCTTATTACTCTAAAGATTCGTTAATGCAAAGAGTATCACTGTTTGGTTATGGCAAAACTACAAAAGCGCTCTCAAAACTTTTTAAAAATCCCATCTTTTATGATGATAAGTGCACAAAACCTTTTATTGATGAAGATGGCTTTAGAGTAAAACCTGCATCTGAATTTAATCCCTCTTACTCTGATTTAGAGATACCCTCCCCTGGAATTGCACCCTCAAATGCACTTATCAAAAGAGCAAAAAATCTCATTAGTGAGTATGACTGTTTTGCTCATGCAGCGCCACTTTGCGTTTGGATAAGCGGAACAAACGGAAAAACTACAACTACTCAAATGATGCAACACCTACTCAAAGACAAAGGGTCTCTTGAGGGCGGAAATATAGGAACTCCTTTAGCTGATTTGGATCAAAATGCTCAAATTTGGATACTAGAAACTAGCTCATTTACGATTCACTACACAAACAAAGCTTCGCCAAATATCTATGTTCTTCTCCCTATCACACCAGACCATTTAAGTTGGCATGGAGATATGGATGAGTATGTAAAGGCAAAGCTAAAACCGCTCTCTAAGATGAGAGAAGGTGAAGTAGCAATCATTCCAAAAGCCTATAAAGATGTAGTGACTTCTTCTGCTTATACTATTTTTTATGAAGATGAGAAAGATTTAGCAAAACACTTTGATATAGATACAAAAAGAGTGAATTTCAAAGGTGCTTTTTTGATGGACGCACTTTTGGCTATGGCAGTTGATAAGATACTTTTTGACAGAGTTAATTATGAAAAAATAAACTCTTTTGTTATAGATCCACATAGGCAAGAAGAGCTTAGCGACATCAAAGGTCGCCTATGGGTAAATGACACAAAAGCGACAAATCTAGATGCAACCATTGTAGCCATGAAACGATACAATGATTTTTTTGTTCATCTTATTTTAGGCGGCGATGATAAGGGTGTGGATTTAAATGAGCTTTTTATTTTTCTAAAAAATTGTAATGTTAAGATTTATAACATCGGCTCAAACAAAGATAAGCTCTCAGATCTTGCAAAAAAGTATGCTGTTGAGTTTGAGCTTTGTAAAAATCTCTCAGACGCAGTTGCGAAAATTGATAGGAGTCTAAAGAATGGTGAAGTGGCTCTTCTCTCTCCAGCAGCTGCAAGTCTTGATGAGTTCAAATCTTACGCACACAGAGGGGATCAATTTAAAGATGCCATCAAAGAGCTAAGATGAAGAGAGTAGCAATCCTTGCTTCATACAATGGAAGCGGTTTTGATGCGCTACATGTAGCGCTTAAAAATGGTGAACTCTCTATAGAAATCCCATTAGTTATATCAAATAACAGTAGCGCCAAAGTCTTAAAAAATGCTATAAATTACGGCATTGACAATTTTGTTGTTAACTCGAAAACAGACCAAAATCCAGATGAAAAAATAGAAGAGCTATTAAATGAGTATCAATGCGAATATCTATTTCTATCTGGTTATATGAAAAAAGTCGGTATCAATATCTCAAAAAATTTCAAAGTTATAAACTCACACCCCGCCCTACTTCCAAATTATGGCGGCAAGGGAATGTATGGCCGATTTGTACATGAAGCTGTTATAAAAAACAGTGAAAAAACCAGCGGTGTAACTATTCATGAAGTGAATGAAAATTATGACGAGGGAAAGATTATTTTACAAAAAGAGCTTATATTAGATAAAGATGAAAGTGTTGACTCACTAGAAAAAAAAATTAAAGAACTTGAACAAATTACAATAGTAGAAGCATTTAAAAACATCTAAACTCATTTGTAAGCTAACTTTCAGCCCCCCTTAGATAAAATCACGCTCTTAAAAGATGGCCAATTAGCTCAGTCGGTAGAGCAAATGACTGAAAATCATTGTGTCCTTGGTTCGATTCCGAGATTGGCCACCACTTTAAAACCCCAAAAATATGAGGTTTCAGAGGCTTTTAAAAAGTTCTTTAAGTTTTGTTAAAAAACTTTTTTTACTACAATTTTACTACAGCTTGATTTTTACTGCTAAAATGGATAAAATTCAAACAATTTATGGCTAATTAGCTCAGTCGGTAGAGCAGTTGACTGAAAATCAACGTGTCCTTGGTTCGATTCCGAGATTAGCCACCACTTCATAATCTCTAAAATACGAACTTTAAACTACTTTTAACCAACACTTTAAGATATGTTTCTTTTAAGAGGACGCAGGAGCAATGAAGTGAGAACTCTTCACTTTGAGGATATTGATTTTGAAAACAAACTCTATACAGTAAGAGACAAAAACAACAAAACCCGTAAAAATATGACTTATATGTTAGACGATGAACTCATAGAACATCTTGAAATTATAAGAGAAAGTAAAGGCTTAATTTTTAAGTCACCGATAACAGGTGAAAAATTAACAGCTATTCCAAAAAAGCTATGGGCTCGAATACAGGAAGAAGTCGGTATTAAAATGCGCATTCATGATTTTAGGCATCTACTAGGCTTTACGCTTGTAAATAATAATGTACCGTTAGAGTATATATCCAAAGCTTTGGGACACTCTAAAATAACTACCACGCAAAGATACTCAAATCAAAAAGAGTTAATGGCAAAAGAAGCTGTTGATGTGTTTTTGGGGATTGTTAAAAAATGAAGATTAGGGGGCAAAAAAAAGGCTAGAGGTTAATTACTCTCTTGAGCTATGAAAAAGTCAATTATCAACTACCTTTGTAGTATCATTTTGCATTTGTCTCTTTGCTCTTAAAAAAAATCCCCGCTCTTGAACTCTATCGAAAAACACTGGCTACTTCAATAACCTTTCAAATGTTCAAAGCATGTGAATTTTAACCGAGTTCGGACGAGGTGGTCGGCAAAGCCGAAATATTCATGTGCGAAAATGTATTTGTGTCTTTGGCTCTTGCCCCGTTTTTTTATTTAACTTTTTTGGATTATTAAGAGAGAGAATAAGTAGTTATAAGAGGGTAAAATCCCTCTTAAGAAAGTTTTTTGAGGAAGTTTGTAGCTGTTTTTCTATGAACTCCAGCTTCTTGCGCTAGAGAGTGAGGGTTAATATCTTTTCCATATAGTCTTAAAATATTAATCGCCATTTGACATTTAGAGTTTGCTTTTGAAGATCTTGCTTTTGTAGCTTTAGCAGCTGCATCTGTTCTTGTCATTATATACTCCTTTTGAGTGTACACTTCTGTTAAGTGAAATGTACAGTGCTAATCATCCACTTTTTTTTCATCTGGGAAAAGCTCTTTTCCTTTAAAAAGATAATATCCAGCTCTTGCTATTAACTCAAGAGAAGATAAAGCAACTATCACAAAAAATGTTAACAGTAGTAAGATACCTAATATTGAAAATATTTCTGCACCGCCCCACATCAAAAATATTGATAATATCGGGAATATGATATATATTGAGAACTTCAAAGCTTTTTTTGCAAATTCTGATTTAAAATGATATGAGTTTTCCTTGATAACAGTAGTTCCGCAATGCGGACACTGCATTGCATTTGTTGATATCTTTTTTCCACATTCGTGACACATAATTAACGCCATTATTTTTCCTTTATGTTTTTGTGAAAGAAGCAGCTTGAGCCGCCTCTTTTTTTCTCGCTCTCTTTGCTCTTAAAAACCCTCGCTCTGAAATTTTAAATAAAAAAACGAACTGCGTATATGATGCTAGAAATGTTCAAAGCATGTGAATTTTAACCGAGTTCGGACGAGGTGGTTTTGAACTCGTTCAAAAAATATTCATTTGCGAAAATGTGTTTGCGTTCACTCGCTCTTAAGATGCTTGAGCCGCTTGCATTGTTGCACTTGCACCGTTTGACTTTTTGTTTTTGGTCTTTTGATACTCTTCGTTCTGCCATCTGTAGAAATCGTCCACTTTTGTATCATAGATAAAATCTTTGTGTATCATAGGATAATCCACATAATCACTTTTACCGACATAGAGTGCGCCGCTCTCCGGTAGATATGTCACATGATGAAAATTAGCAGATAGTTTATCCATCTCCGACCAGTCTAATATATTTGACTCTTTTGTGGTTTCGCTTTGGTGGTTGTTTACTGTTTTGTAAATACCATATTCCCATTTACCTATTTTTTTATCCAAAATCTCTCTTGTGCTAATATCTTGAACAGAAAATATCATTAAACCAAAACATGTTGAAATTAGCAGATCTCTTTCTTCTTCATCTGATGGTAGCTTTTGAAGAGCAGAAAGAATTGCAGAGCCTTTTGAGCGTGTCATAGTGTGCAGAATCTTTCTCGCTTCCATTATTAAATTTATTGATAGGTACTCATCGAGCAAAAACGCCGTGATTGATTTTGAAACAACATACTCCGGTTGTGATGCTTGATGCATCGCAACGCAAGCAGTAAAACCTGTAAAAAGTGGGTTCAAGCTGATTCTATATGTATTTTTCATCAACATCCAAATTTTACTTTGATGTTTTCTCTCGTACCAGTCGCTAATTGTAAAGCTTTTTTTGCCTTGCTCTATTAAAAAAGCCGTCATTTGAAGAGGCTCTAATATGAGTTTCATAGTGGATGCTACATCTTTTGCACTCTTTTGATTTCCTGTTTCAATCTCTTTAAACATGTACTCAAGCTCTGCTAGAAAAACTTTCCATTTTTCTTTTGGGTCTTGAATATCAATAGTTAGCTTTGCGATTTGTGAGTATCTTTCTCTTGCAGAACTGCTGAAAAAACTTTCATCTTTTGTGGCTTCATTAAGAGCGTTTACGATATAAAACTCTATTATAGGTATGGGTTCTGACATCAAATCCCAGCATGACCCTCTTTCATCAAAAGGATTTAAAATAAAGTCCTTTCGCTTGTTGTAAAACTTAGTCAACATATCGCCTTTTTGCTCATTCACGAGCATTCTGTCGTAAAAATCGTTATCTATCCAATTCATAAGAGTAGTGGTTTTGCCGCCTTTCATCGGAGCTATGAGAAGAAAACTCTCAACAAAAGACAAAGCTGGGATATGAATTTGAGCAGGTTTAAAAAATGGGAATTTTAATGGCGATAGCTCTCTTTTAAATCTATCGCTAAAAACAAAATTATCAAGCTTTATATTATTTTTTGCACTCTTTTTAAATCTGTTTTTTAAATTGGTGTTGTTCCACCAAAAGTTACCTTTCAATCTTTTTGAGGGATTTGGAAAACTGCTATCCGAGAACGGATGCCAATTTATGCCCTCGATATCAAATCGTTTTTTTTCGTAATACCACATTAGTGTCAATATTGGCACTAATATATACATCGCAAATTCAAACATATTCATAATTTACCCCTCATCTTTCATTTTCTATTTCTCTGGTATGTTTTAACTGTTTATCAAACAGATTAGACATATCAACCGCTTTGTGCATTGCATCCTTGAATATTTCAAGAGTAGGATTTTCAAGTACTTCTACTACATCTTGAGCTAGGTGTTTGAATGATTCTAACGCCTCTTGAGTGATTTCACGCATATCATAGTTTAATGCCATGTCCTCAAGAACTCCTAAATCTTGCTCACTTGTGATAATATCTTTGATGCCTGTTTCATCTGATAGATATCTTTGGATATCCTCAACTCTTTCGTACAGTTCACTTGCTTTATCGATTTTATCAATAAAGCTTTCTTTTTCTTGTTCCCTTGCTAAGTTTTGTTTTTCTCCCTCTTGATTGTTGATTTCTTGTGTTGCCTCTTGATACTTAGCATTTTCTTCTCTTCGTTTGTCATAAACGGTTTGCATACTTTCCCCTTTTATTTGGATGGTTGGCTGTTGAGTTCTGCCAACGACATTAATCTCTGGTCGCACTGTAATATTTGCATCTCTTCTGAACCTGTTTGCCAAGTTATTGAGTGTATCGCTCTGCAAAAGCAAGTCACTGAGTCGCTTGATGTTTGATACCACAACGCTGTTGGACAACTTGTGCAGCAGGTTAATGGTCTTTTGTTCTCTTGCAGTGCTTCTATCACTGGACTTATGTAACCCTTGAATTTTTGTGAGCTCATTTGCTCTCCTTTTTAAAATTTCTTCTGTGTTGTAATCTAGCGTACTTCGTTTTACTTGTCTTTCCGCCACTGCATCCCTGAACTGTTCTTTGTCTTGAGTGTAAATAGATATATGAGCTTTTGCCCTTGTAAGAGCTACATAAAAAGCATTTTGACTGCTGAGGCGGCTATCGCCTACAAATATACTTCTCTCGCTTGTTTGCCCTTGCGCTTTATGATTTGTGATTGCGTATGCGTGGTCAATGTAGTTGTACTCCTTTGTGTTGATTTTTATCTCTTTTTTACCTGTATCAACGGTTAAAAAGCCGTCTTTTATCTCTTTAACCGTTCCGATATCGCCGTTATTTAATCCGAGTGATTTATCTTTTTTAGTGAAGATGATTTTGTCATTTTGGCTAAACTCCTTTTGAGTGGTTTTATATAAGTTGAGCTTGTCGCCATGCTCGCCTAGATTTACTTCTTTACTATTGCCTTTGGCATCTTGCAAAGTGATAGAGTTTAATTCTTCATTTACGGATGCAATGACTGCCTCTGTACCGCTTTTTAAGCTCCCCTTGTAACTTCCTGCTTGCTGCACCATATCGCCTACCTCATAGCTCGTATAATGATGAACTGATATGCTGTCTAGTTGTTGTTTTTCCTGAATATGCAAAATTTGATGACTTGAAATAGAGTTGTCTTTTTTCAGCTCATCTCTTATAAGTTCGTTGAGTTCTTGTCTTGTTTGATTTTTCATAACAAGTAATAAAGTGTTGTCTTTATCTTGAAGATACTCTTTTACAACGCTTGAATAATCCTCTGCTTCGATTGTTTGAAACTGATTTTTACTCTCAAGAATGTCAAGCACTGCATCAGTTTTTTGCTCTTTTGTGAGCTTGTAAAGCTCTTTCATATCTGCTGTTTTTGCTCGCATGCTCTCTGCCATAACTGCAACTTCAATAGCACCTTTTGCTTGAAGCTGCTCGAAAATTGCACCTGCACCGATTGAAGTGAACTGTTTAGTATCCCCCATCAAAACAAGCTTTGAATTTGTTTGTTGTGCTATGTCTGTGAGCTTTTGCATTTTACGACTGTCTACCATTGAGGCTTCGTCCACTATGATGATTTGATTTTGCTTGTGTTGTCTTTGATGTATGAAGCTGTCTATCGTTTGCCCTTTTATACCGCTCTCTTTTGAGATTTCATCGGCTGCCTTGTTTGTAGGTGCTAAACCTATCAAATTATCTTTTTTATGCAGCTTTTGAAACTCTTTAACGGCTTTGAGCATAAAAGTTTTACCTACCCCTGCATCTCCTTGAATTCCTAAAATTGCATCTTTGGAAGTTAGAACATGACTAAAAGCTTCTTTTTGCCCTGCGGTCATAGTAGAGAAATTTTCAGACAAGAATTGCTCTGCTTTGTCTAGCGTAGTTTCAGCTTGTGCTGTATTTTTACTCTCTTGCGCATAGGTTAAAATCTCTCTCTCAATATTTATCATCTCTTGTGTTGTATAAATATTCTCATCGAGTTTGATGATGTCTGAATTTAATACCGCATTTTCAAGCGTAGATAAATCGTAGGTATAAGATTGAATTGCATTTAGTTTTATCGCTCTTGATAGTATCTCTTCACTCGTAAAAGTTGACTCATGCTCGGTTGTGAGCTGTGCAGCTTTTTGAGTTAGCTCGTCAAGAGATAAGATTTTTTGATTTGATTTTTCAAGGTTTTGGATTTGATGGATAGTTTCTTTTGTGAAGCCTGTATTCTCAACTAAGTTTTTATTTTTTAGCTCTATTTCTTCTAACTCACTATAAGAATGTGATTGCTTATAGTTTCTAGTTTCCAGTGTTGCGATTTGTCTAAGTTGTGACTCGTTGGCATTTGGATATTTTCTCAAAAGCTCTTTTCTATTTTCTAAAAGCCATTTTTCAATTTCTGCGGTTCTTGTCGATATCGAGTTTCTAGCTTCTTGAGTTACTCCCTTTATTTCTAAGATGTCTTTTTGGATATCTAAAACCTCGCTTTGAAAACCTAACTTTTGCATCTCTTGAAAAAGCTCTTGATGATAGATTTGAGTAATGAGCTTTTGATTATCGTATAGCTGCTTATTGTCTATACTTACGAGTTCGCCTTTTGAGTTTATAGTTTGGTTTGCGATGAAACAATGAGTATGGATTTTTATCTCTTCATTGCGATTGCTAAGATGTTGAAACTTAGCGATTGCAAGTCCGTTATTTTGAAAGTGCTCTCTGCCATTTTCGTTTCTCATTCTGTAGGTTATATATCTACTTGCTTTTTCAAGTGCAAGATTTACAGCTCTGTCTTGAGCTTGTAGAATTGATTTTTTAAGCTCATCGTTTGCGACTGCATAAATTACATCTATACTTTTGCTCGGACTAAAAGTAATATCAAAACCAGCACGCTGATTTCCAGTTGCATTGCCTTTGAGATTTTGATTTATAAGGTCTGCAAAATCTTGATAACTCTCTTTTGTAATTGCTGATTGATGAGCAATGTTTTGATAGCGATTTGACATTTCACCAGTGATATGCCACTCGCCCAACTCTTGGTTTTTTTGATAGTAATCAAGATCTTGTTGAAAGTAGTTTTCGGCTTGAGCTGAACTTTGCCAGCTTGATATTGACATCATGTGATTACCTCCTTTTTTTGAAATTTACTAGATAGCGTTTTTTCTTTCTATGATTGTCTGCAAATCCTTTTTAAGTTCTTTGAGCTTGGTTTCAGAGAATTGATGAATTTGGCTGTTGTGTTTGTTTGTTTCTTCAACTTGGTTACTGATAACTTTCCACAAAAAATCTCTTTTATCTTCTATAGATTTTGTGATAGAAATATACATTTTTTGAATTGTTGGCTCTTCTATACTATCAACTAGAGCCTTGTTTAAAACAAGCAAACCATCCAGCTCAGTGTTTAATAAATTTTTTAAGGCTCCAACTACTTTCTCGTTTAATTCTGAAAAATCAGAAATCGTTTCTAAAGTTGCTTCTTGTCTTCTTTCTATATAGTGTTGTTGTTCCCGAACATAATTTAAAACGTTTCCATCAATAGCTTTTTCCTGTAAAATATGTATAGCGTATTTTTCCATCTCTATAAAATACTTACGAACTTCTTTACCTTTTGAACTTCTTGAGGACATGGCTATATGCTTTGCTGCATCAAGTGTAATGATGTAATCAAATTCAGGTCTTCCGCCTTGTTGTAGGTTTTTCGGATTTTTCCGAATAACCTCAAAATCTAGTTTTTCTTCTAGGTCTAAAGTTTCAATCTGATACTTTATCCAGTTTGAATATTTGTCTTGACTTCCTAACTCTTCCCACAACTCCCTTGAATTCACTGTTTGAAGCTTTTCTTCGCCTATTTTATTATTTGTAACTTTTATTATTTGCACTGGTTTTTTCATTTTGGTTTCCTGAATTGGTCTTGGTTTTTAATGGTAGGTATTAAGTATTAAACGAAAATTAAAGTGAATTTGAGAAAAAAACGATAATTTTCACCGATTTTTAAAGCAGCTCACCCAAATGGGCGTGGGGTGTGTCTCTTCTTTTGTTTCTCAATATGTTCTCAAAACATTCTCAATATGTTCTCAATATGTTCTCAAAACATTCTCAATATGTTCCTATGCCCTAGAATAGGGCTTTTCAGCTATCACTTGGAAAAAAGTCACTCATCATCTCGAATGGGTCTTTTTGATCAGTGGCTTCTTTTTTTTGAATTGTTTTTGGTGCAACATAAATATTTTTGATTGGTGTGCTCGGCTTGACTGATTGAATATTTTGTCGCTTTAACCAGTAATTTAAATTACGGCTCGTCACATTTACATTTAGCTCTTTGAGGTAAGTACATATCTTAGCTGCTGAATAGCCTCGTCTTTTGAGCTCAAAAATATCATCTTTATACTCATGCAAAACCGACTTATACGGTTTTGTATTTTTCAAAAACTTTTCAAGCTTTGACATTTTTTAGCTCACAAAAGTGAAAGTACATGATGACTCAAGGTACTTTTACCCACCCCACCCTTTGTCGAACACACGGCTATGTTTGAAGGTTGTCCGAGCGTGTCTGCTATTTGAGGCATGAATTTGTCAAGTGTGTTTTTAGCCTCAACTGATTGACAATATTGCCCCCAAAGTTTTAAATATTTATTTTTATCTCGTCCCGATTTTTCAAACATAACTTCTCTGATGTCTGGCATTTCGAGAAAAGGCTCACAAATTTGAGCGAACTCGCCGACTGTGTATCCAGCAGTCGCAGCGATCTCAAAAAATGGATTAAGTGGAATCATTATTGTTTTTGGATTGTTGAGCTCTTCGAAAAGTGAAGATATACCTAGCGCCTTGTTGCCAAACCAGAACATCCAATCTTTGCGAATTGTTGACATGTCATAGACTTGATTTAGAGCAAAAACAGTGTTTTCGGGTCTTCCGATTAACTCAAAAGTATCTTTTGCATTTTTCGCGCTTGATAATGAATTGCCGACAGGAACGATATACGTCCAGTCGCCCCTATCGGCTTTTTTGATAATTTCGAGCCCTTTTTTAGAGTCATTTCCACCACCGAGATCAACTATAAGATTTGAACCAGTTGACATCTGTTCAAAGAGCATCTCCCCGAACGCTTCCTCGCCGTCAGATATTACAACTGATTTTGACTCGATTACTTGTGATTTATGAAACACGTTTGAGTTGTTGTTATCATCTATTTCTAAAATTATTGTTTTCATTGTTTTTGCCTTTTTTTAATTTTTTGGATTTTTAGCTATCGCTTTTAATGGTATATAATAAATACCATCTTTTTTTTGGGTAACTTCACCCAAATTTTTTAAATAAATCAGAGATTTATCACCATTTGGATTATCAAATATACCAAGGTTGTTGGTATTAACACATGGCTCTTTTACCTCTTTTTCAACATAAAAAGGCTTCTCAACATATATTGGTTTTTCGACAATCACCTGTTTTTCAACTATTTTTATCTCTTTTTTGGCGACTTCGCCCAAGAAAGGTAATGTTACATTGAGGTATGGAGCGACATAAGGCGCTGACATACCCATCCCAAACGCAAAGAGAGCGACCCAAAAGATTTGATGGCTTTTGGCTTTTTTTACGTTATTGTTAACGTCTTGAAGAGATTTTTTAATCTCATCTAATTCACTAAAATCAAAATCATTTTTGATTTGAGCTGCTTTTGTTTTTAAATCTTGAGAAATTAAATTAATTTCACTCTCGATTTTAGAGATGAGAGGTGCAACATCTATGTTTATCTCTTTGTTTTTTATACTTTCGAGATTTGATATAACTTTGCCCATTCCCTCAAATTTTTTGAGCTCATCAGTATCTTTTTGTATTTGAATAGATATAAAACTAAGCTCTGACAGCAGCTCTTGCAAGCTTTGTGTGTTTACTATACTTTCACCGACTGGTGGACTTGTAGAGCCTTTGTTTGGAGTGTATTTTTTTGGTGGTTTTTTAGGCTCTTCCAATTTTTCATTATCTTTATCAAAGATTAAATCGCCCTCTTGAGGCATATTGCTATCTTCTTCTAATATAAAATCATCATCTTTCATTTTTTTTGTATCTCCTTTTGATGTTTAAAATAGTAGGTATTTAATATTAAAGTTTTTTTAAGCTTCAGTGGCTTGAAAAAATTCAATGCAATCGCCATAGGCGATTGCATATCTTTCGTAATCGCATAAGGCGATTACACACGCATTACTGTTTTTTCGTTCACGCTTTGTAGCGTCTCTCCTACACTATCGCTTACGCTGCTGACTTTCTCATATATCAGCTCATACATAAAGCCAGGCATCTTCCAAATCATCTGAACAACAAGTATAATTTTAATGATCATAAACGTTACACTGACTAGCCCAAAAACGATATATTTGTCTAAGAATAGTTTGATGAGTGAAAACAAATTACTAAACTCAAAACTACTAAACATATAGCTCCAGCTCGCATTTTCGATTGAGTCAAGGCTATTAAATACGTTATTTAGAAGTGAAAACTCTAAAAAATTAAGAAGTGAAATTGAGAACATCGATAAAATGACACATACAACAATTAGAATAGTTTTGAAGGCTATTGCGATAATTTTCGCAAATGCAACTCCCATGCGCTCTTCTTGATTTTTCGCAAAAGCGTAAATCAGTAAAAACATACTTGCAACAAAAGCAAAAAGTTTCTCGACAAATAAAAGCGTGAAAACAAGTATCGCACTGCCCAAAAATATGGTCATTACTAAACTTGACATAACACTCTTTATTAAAATTGCAGCGATTTTTAAATCTATGACGTCATAATCATTGTTGATTTTTGTTTTTTCAGTTATATAATTTAAAGCTTTTCGGCTTAAATTTATGCCTTTTCCTATCGGACCGGAAACAGTTGAGAGTTGATTAAATAACCAATTTGTGATTGGTTCTTTGACAACATGCACCATTTTTGCGATGTTATGCCCCCCGAAGAGCATTAAAACGGGGATATCAGTTGCAAGCTCTTTCATTTTCGACTCTGCGAAATCTGTAATAGCATTTTCATTGTTGTCATCGATTTTAGTGGCTTGTTCGAGATCATCCAAAATTCCCAAATTTTGCAAAACTAGATTGATCACCGGAAGATAAACAATACTTAAGTAGCCCTGCTCTGCAAACATTTTCCACTGAATTTCGTTTACGACTTTCATATATTCAACTTTAGCATCCTTCACAGAAGGGTCTTTAAGCTTCGCAAATTGCGCATCAATCTCTCCTATTCTCTGTTTCGCCGCAATCCATTTTTTAGTGTTTTCGTAACATCCACTCAAACTCATAGGCGCAAAATTCGGGTCTCTGAACTTCTCTTTTGCGCTCTCTTTAACAAACCCGCTGTCGCTATTTGCAGCAACACTGTTGTAAGGACTTATAACAGCTTGATTTGAACTTTGCGCATATTTCATAATCGCTAGCGCTTCCGCCTCACTCTTTGGCCAAGGATTCGCATCTAATGACGAAACTTTGCTATCAAACAGCACGGATGAAAAGGTGTTCGCACCGTCGTTTTTGCTCAATGTTGAGGATCTGTATGTTTCTAAAGCACTTTTAATGGCATCAACATCATAATTCGCATAACACATCTCTGTGTCAATCGTGCTATAAGACTCCATACTTTTTTGTAGAACTTTCCTCTCAGTCGTCATGGCGTCTATCTGTTTTTCATTAAAAAGCCCCGTGCTTCCATTCAGACTGTTAAGATAAGCCCGTATCCCAATCTCTGCAAAAGCATCCGCCCAATAGTTCGTTTCACTATATAAAAACTGTATCGCCGCCTGAATATTAGTCTGTTGAATAATCAGTTCGTTTTTTGCAACGCCTTGAGCTTTACTTTCATATTGTATATTTAGCTTTTGAACATCACCAGCAAACAACATAATTATCGTTAAAAAGCCGACTGTGGTACGTTGAATATGATTACTGTCATAATCCCTTTTTTGCATGATTTTATTGCTTATCGCAGGCATAGCCCAAGTCAATATGACGTTATTGACAATAAACACAAACGCAAGAGCTTGCGCCAAAATAACAATAATATCGTTCGCCTTTAGCCAAAAGTCTAACAGCATAAAATAACTAGAATTTGCGACGGCATCTGCGGCATTTTTAATGCTCACTTGATTAGCGGAATTAGATAGAAACTCGTTTTCACTTTGAGAGTCAAAGCCCGTGAGCAGTCCTACGAGGTTGCTGAAACTCTTCTCCATCTTTGTAACAATCATTTCATTAGGAAGAGTGGTATATCCGCTTCTCGTTTTTAACTTTTGAGTTAAAAGCGTCTGCTCAAAGTCAAATATATCAACATTGAAACTAACTATCCCATCCAAAATATCCGCCAAATCCAAAAATTTGGCATCTTTGCTATGCTTGTAATCAACCGTATATTTATACTCTTGAGCCTTTAGCTCATTCATATAATCACTGTTCGTTCTTTTAAGCTGCTGCGTTTCCTCGTCTGTATCTTTATTTTGAGCATCCGAATATTTATCCAAACAACTTTTATTTACAAAAACCTCTGAATATTCAGTGACTTGATTTGTATTCTTTATAGCATCAGAACTTGAAAAGTTATTAAGATGAACAGAACACCCGATTCTACCGCTTACTAAATCAAAAAAATTCACCCTCGTTGTATATCCGGCATTCACTCTCTCAGGTGTAAGAGGCGGACAAACATAATCCTTTGGCGAGTCACATGAAGTAAAACTTAAAGGAGTGAACCACGGTTGCTCAGTCTTTATCTTTCCCGCTCTACTTTCTTCAAACTCTTTCTTATAAGCACTGTCTTCGCCAACCACCGTAACGTCGGTATTTATTTCAACGTTATTTACCCTCTCATCTGCAAAGCTCGTGCTTCCGCTCGGAAGGTCTTTATTTGCAGCCAATGGGTCATACGCCCAAGCGGTTGCCGTCAAAGCAACCGCAAAAAGTAAAAAAGGTAACTTTTTCATTTTTTACTCTTTTGAAAATTGGAGCTTTTCAGCAACTTCTATTTTTTTAGAAGTGACGAGATAGCCCATGCTTGCCATTGTTACGCTTGTTAGAAGCGCACTTATAGTGAAAAATACAATGAGTATTTTTTTGAGTTTTGATAGTTTTGAGCTTGAGCGAGCAAGATAGAAATTTTTATCTTTGTACCAAATTTTTGCGAAATTAGCAGATAAAAAGATGTCTTTTATCAAATAAAATAAAATCATAAAAAATGTAAGACTATAAGAAAAGTGATACATGAACTTATCAATCGAAAAAATACCGATTGACAGATTGAAAAATGTCGAAAATGCAAGACTTACAAATATAAGAATTGTCACTTTAAGCATGAAATTTTTAATTTTGTTTATCCTAAAAAATAGATATAAACATAACAATATTGCGAGTGAATTACTATAAAAGTAAACATCACTTAAGCCTTTAGTTTCGATTGTGCTTAAAATAATTAAACCTAAAATTGGTATAATATACCTGATAAAAAATACCCAAAGTTGCAAAATCATGAGCTTTGCGCTTGATTTTTTGAGTTGAAAAAGATTAGAAAAAACCGCAATTTTTTCTAACTTTTCGACTTTTACGATTTGTGCATTTTGAAAAATAGGTAAAAACTTGTAGTCGTTTTTAACCGCATTTTCTGGGATTTTGTCGGTTTTTTGAAGTTCCTTAAAAACTTTTTCGGTCATTTTCATTTTAAAATCCTTCTTTTGCGTTTTACGACTGAACCAGAGCTGTCGCCTGTGGCGATTGCGCCCAACTTAGTTATTGATTGTGCGGCGTGTTGTTGGTGTGTCGGTTTTTGAGCTTGATGTTGCTCGTACCCTGAGAGATTAACTCCTCGGGGCTTTTTTTCGGGCTTATTGCATCCTGAAAAAATTAATAAAACGGGTAAAAGTAGAAGTATCTTTCTCATTTTTCGGCTCCTTTTTGTTTAGCAAAAGCTGTTTTGTATTGAAAATAGGGTCGTATTTGTAGTCGTTACGAACGCAAAAGTAACGATTATCACCTATCGTGATTGTTTCACTATTGATTGAGTAGTGACTTAGACTCACAGACAATTTATCGCGCTTCGCTAGCAATAGGTATAAATCGCGATCAATCATAAACTGATAGTCAGAGAACAATCTCGCACGTGAGATATATATGTTTTTAGGCATATCAGTTCTCTCGCCGCTCTCGCATGAGAGGGCATCTCGTGGGAGTGGTATAATTACCTTTTGCAGGGCTTCCCGCAGAGCTTCAAGCTCTTTTGGGCTTGTAGAATTTTCGTCGTACTGAATGGGTAACGAGATAGTCAATGCGTGAGCCGCAGTTACAGCGATTAGCGCGATAGCTACTATTGTTTTTCTCATTTTTTCTCTCCTTAAAATAAATTTAAAATAAACTCGCGAACCGCGCGAGGTCTGTCTTCGCTTGATGTTACAAGCACAAAAACAAGCACCACAATTAAAAACCATTTAATTTTTTTCAGGTGTTTAGATACAAAACTTGGAAGAGGTATGTATAACAGATTAGATAGAAACTCTTTCATTTTTTACTCCTTTTTTTTTCAATTTTTTAAAATATTTCCGCATTTTTTTAAGCACCCGCTCTTCTTTTTTTCTCTTTTTTAATCTCGATTTGTCGTTCTTGAACTCGACGAGAACGTCAAGAAATAGCTGTGCTTTTGATTTTAAATCTTCGCTTAAATCTTCAATTTTTAAGAAATTTTTAAGTACTCGCTCGCTTAAACACCAATAACTTTCGCACCTAGTGCGTTGTAAGCCAGCGACAAGCAACGTGTACATGTCGCATCGCTCAAGCCCTATATTGTTCTCTTTTGCGTAGATGAACAATTCAATCGTTCGAACATATTCTTCTTGCATTTTTGCTCCTTATTGTTAAATTTTGTTTTACACTTTTTCAAGTAAAATGCAAAATCAAATTTAAAAAAAATAATACCGTTGCTCCACGGCTCAGTCACCTTCACGGCAACTCATCCCACACCAGCACCACCGCTCAACGGTTACTTTTCACTGTAGGGTTCTCAGGGCAACTCGCCCCGTGAGGTCAATCCTCGTTTAAGCCCTACATTTGATAGGACTTAGATGAAGATAGATTTAGAGTGAGACTAACTCACCCTCTGGTAGTAGTTATAGAGATAATCCCATACCTCAAGAGCTTGCTCTCTACTCAGTACCTTGTTATTTTTCATGTTTTCAATATATCCGTGAACATTAACCTTGAAACCTGTTGTAGGTTCATACCCTATACCCTGAGTGTAGAAGGGTACATTTGTGTTTTTCTGAATGAAGTGTTTTTTGAAACTCTGTAGATTTGAAAAAATATCTCTCTCTGCTCTGCTCTCTTGAGAGAGAGTTTCTTTTTCTTTACTTTCTTTTTCTTTACTTTCTTTTTCTTTACTTGGTTCACCATCGGTTGTCCGATGGTTTGTTGAGTCTATTACACTCAGCTCTAAAAGCAGCTGTTCTTGCTTTGCTCTTTTGGCTGCAACTCCCTTATGAGAGGCAGCAACAATCTTTTCTCTTTTTTGAGCTAAAAAGCTCATGCGGCGGTTTAGAGAATGGCTAAAAAAGAAGCTTTGCATGTCAATCTCAAATAATTCGTATTTTTCAATTACATCTATTATTTTTGATGGTGTTGTGTTGTATTTTCTGGCAATACTAGGTATTAATCGTAACGGATATCTATAATCTTTTTGCTCACGCAGAGTTTCAACCAAAATCCAAAAAATACCATACCCTTCAAGTCCCATTTCATCTATCATGTACATACATTTGTAATCATCTTTTGCATTTGCATCGTGAGAAAAATAACATGTGTCTTTTTGTATTGCACTCATTTTTTTATACCTCTAATAATCATTTTAAGGCACTTTATAAGGGTTTGTGGGGTAAAATTGCAGTACCGCGCTAATACCTTATTAGTGTGTGTTCTAGCCTTTTGCTCTTTACTTAGTTTGGCGACAGGGTAAGAGCTAAGGCGACTATGCTATTTGTTTACTTTTTATTTGTTTTTTAAAATCTAAAAAAGTTGCAACATCTTCAACGTGAAACTCAATACCCCCGCCGCTTTCGTTTTTGGTAAACATTGGTATTTTTTCCAATCTGTTTTGATGGATTGCTTGATCGATAAAAGCTACACTTTTACCAATTAATGGTGCTACCTGTTTTTTGTTTAATATTAATGAGCCAGTATGCTCAAAAATCATTTTTGCTAATTCTGTCATTTTTTTCTCCATTTTTTCTCGTATATAAGATTATATTCTTTTATATTTTGATAATGTATTGTATGTGAGATAAGCTTAAAAAAAGCTTTAATTTCTTATAATTGAGTATTTATTTTATTATTTATTTTTAAAATCTTATATATGAGGTATTTATGTCTTCTTATGCCACGATTTTTTCTCAAATTCTAGAAATTTCAGAAAAAAGTTTTTACAGATGGAAAAACAAAGACCATGTTGTATTAGTTACTTTGCTTGAAAAATATTTCACAAAAGAAGATCTAGAGGAATTTTTTGAGAGCGGTAAAATTGAAAGGCTTGATTTTTTTAAAAAACTTGATTCGTTTTTTAATTCATTTTCACTACAAATTGAACAAAAAATGAGTTTAAAACTTAACATTACTAATAATAATTATTCGTTTGGTGAGCTTGATGAGTATGTAAGTTTATTTTTTTTAAGACAAAAAGAGTTAAAAATTGAAGATCTTCAATTAAAAATTTTAAAATATATAAGTGACGATGACAAATTATCATCAGATCGTAAAATATCATATATTGCAGCGATTAGCTCATTAAATGAGATAGAGTTTTTTATTATTTCAAAAGAGCTTTTTCTTTTAAAAATTTAGCTTTTTAAAGCAACTCCGTCGCCTCATGCCTCTTATTTGGTATGAGGTGAGAGTACCTCATAGTCATTTCAAGGGTCTTGTGCCCTAGTTGCTCTTTTATATGTAAAATATCAAGCCCTGCCATAGCTAACCAGCTCGCATGAGTGTGTCTTAAGCTATGCACCGTTACTCTTTGCTTTGCGTCTGCTTCTTTGTTTTCATCTATTATATTATCAACGACAATCTGCCAGCTGTGCAGCATACGCTCCATCTGTTTGCCTTTTGTATTGGCGATAATGAGATTATTGTTTTTGTCTGCCTTTAATTGCTCTATTACTTCTTTTACTAACTCATTCATAAATACCCATCGAGCATTACCGTTTTTTGTAGCTTTAAAATAAATCATATTTGTTTCAAAATTAATGTTGTTCCATGTAAGTGATGCGACTTCACTAAATCTTGCACCTGTGTAAAGTAATAAAATCGTAAGCTGATAAAGTTGCGGGTTCTCATATTGCAAGAGCTCATCTAATATAACCCTCGCCTGCTCTTTAGATAAAAAAGCTTGTCTTGCGTTGTCTATAGTGGGTAATTTTACTTTGCCACCAGATATTGGGTTTGCATAGTTTTTAATGAGGTCGTTTTTGATGGCGTAATTGATGATGTGGCGCATTAAACCGATATAGTGCTTAACTGATTGAGCTGCATAGCCTTTTGAGGTGTAGAGCTGCTTAAACTGCTCTATATCTTTTGATTTTATTGATTTGATATCTTTGTTTGCAAAAGTAGGGGCGATATGTAGTCTATAATATTGTTCGTCTGAGATATATGTTTTTTTATTCACTTTAGCCCATTCATAATAAGCTAGCCACGCATCCTCAAAAGTAAACTTTTTAGCTCTTTGAGATTTAAAAGGAGACTCTTCACCGGTCATAAGATGATGTTTTGCTTGTATCAATCTATCATAAGCATCTTTAACAGTAAAGTTTGATTGTTTAGTTTTTACGCCTACTTTCTTTTTTACGGGTTTGCCGTGTTCGTCTCTGTAGTTTATATAATAAGCAATATTACCGTTTTTGAGTTCGTTTATCCAAACACCCTCATATCTTCCGCCAGCTGGTTTTAGTGCCATTATTCATTCGCTTTTAGTGTAAAAGAATATAGTTGAGTATCAAAATATTTTAGAATCTCATATATCTCATCAAATATAATCTCAAAATTATTTTTATTTATTACTTTTTCATAATGAAAAACTCTATTTCTAAAGTTTCTTATATGGTCAAGTTCTTTATACAGAATATCTCTAGTTATAAATTTTTTGTTTTTGTTAGGTAAATTTGGAAAGATTTTTTTCAAATCATTTATGCGCAGTTTCTTATCATATGGCTTTTTGAATAAATTCACCCAAAAACCTAAAGAAAGTTCAGCAATTACTTTATGTTTTGTAGTTGCCTCTCTTCGTTTTTCTAGTACTTCTATCGCTTGTTTTATTTTTTGAATACTGTCTTGAGTTAAGAAAGTTTCATCTAAATACCAATCATTACTAATTTTATTTGTCAAATGATTATCGATAGAATTTCTTAAGGCAATTTCTAATACAGATAGAGGTATATATGATTTTTTAGAAAAGTGTAAATTAGCTCTATATTCCTCAATACTTCTGTAGCTATTAAACCTTTTTTCACTTATAAACTCATTTATTAAGCTGTCTTTCATATTTTTTTACCTATAGTGCGTATTGTAATTCTCTTGTAAGCCTACATCCTAGAGGTGTAGCCTAGAGTTTTAAAAACATTTCTTCTTTCTTAATTATATTTCTCAAAATTTGTTTACCGCTTCTAAAACTATTATAACTTATGAAACATTGTATTGTATCTAAATATATATTTTTTTTACTACAGTTTTTACTACAAATTTTAAAAAAGCATATATAAATATAAAAGAATATAAAAAAGTGACACCTCATTTAAAGCCCTTAAAATAGGTACTTTTCAAAGGATTTGTACGATTTTAAGAAATATTAAAAAACACTATTTAAGTGACTGAAAATCATTGTGTCCTTGGTTCGATTCCGAGATTGGCCACCACCACTTCAACAAACATTTCCATAACAATAATTAAATTTTAAGCAATTAGAAAAATACTAATCTATTTTGTGATTATAAAAAATAAAGATTAGGGGGCAAGGGGTAAAAGCCCCCTTGCGTTACCTAGGTAACGGTGCAAAGATGCACATAAGCTGCTATTCGCAAAAAAAAATAT
The DNA here is from genome assembly GCF_000012965.1 of Sulfurimonas denitrificans DSM 1251. Classification (NCBI taxonomy): domain Bacteria; kingdom Pseudomonadati; phylum Campylobacterota; class Epsilonproteobacteria; order Campylobacterales; family Sulfurimonadaceae; genus Sulfurimonas; species Sulfurimonas denitrificans. The sequence continues at coordinate 1,716,529 of NC_007575.1, forward strand.
ACCACAAAAAAAATTAACTTTGATTTTGGCGTTATATTAATTTACTCTCCTATATCTTCATTCCAGAGTTGTGGGTTTTTTTGGATAAAACTTTGCATCATATCGAAGCACTCTTGATTGTCTAAAATTTCAACTTCAACTCCACAAGAGCGGACATACTCCTCTGGACCTTTAAAAGTACGATTTTCACCTATGATAATTTTAGGTATCTTATATAAAAGTGCCGCACCACTACACATACTACAAGGCGAAAGCGTTGAGTAGAGTATTGCTTTTTTGTACTCTGAGGCAGCCATTCTTCCAGCATTTTCAAGACAATCCATCTCCGCATGAAGAATTGCGCTACTATCTTGAACTCGTCTGTTATGTCCACGACCAACAATCTTGCCATCAATCACAAGTACTGAACCTATTGGAATCCCACCCTCTTTGAGACCTTTTTTTGCCTCTTCTATTGCTGCTTGCAAAAATTTATCCATGTTGCATCCTATAATTAGAGTTATTGAAACTAACTGCCACATTTATACCAAAATAATCCTATTTACACAATATTGTTTAAAACACTGATATAATTTCATCCAATGGGGCTGACCTGGTTTCGACGGGACCTTGTAGCTTCTAACTGCATGTCGGACTGAGCATTTCCGTTACGCGGCTCAACTTGCTTAAACGCAAACAATACAAATTATCGCCCAGCTTACGCAGTAGCTTAAGTTTTAACCCCTTTCACTAAGACTGGAAGGCGGGCTGCTTCACCTGTTGACTCTAGATAGGCAGGATTCGAAGTATCACCCTTATGTAGATATATTTTACGTCTGTCTCGAGCGTAAAACGAACCCAAGAGGCTCGTCTTGTCTAACTTTGCAAGCTGTGTGAAGCAAGATTAAAAAACAAACAACTTCTCTAAACATGTAGACGTTAGGAGTAGCGTGGTTTCGGACTGGAGTTCGATCCTCCACAGCTCCACCATAATAAACTCATTAAATTTTAACAACTCCTCAGCACTTATTTTGTATAATCCCCAATAATTTTTTTAAAAGGTATAACATGCGAGGTTATAAGATTTTTGCTGGTTCTGCTAGTGTTGAATTTGCAAAAGAGGTGTGTCAAATTTTAGATGTTCCATTGGCTAAAGCTACTGTTAAAAAGTTTAGTGATGGTGAAATTTCTGTTCAAATTGCAGAGAGTGTTCGTGGGCGGGATGTATTTATTATCCAATCAACTGGCGCTCCATCAAACGACAACTTAATGGAACTTCTAATCATGACTGACGCTCTTCGACGCTCTTCTGCTTCAAGTATTACAGCTGTTGTACCTTACTATGGATATGCTAGACAAGATCGTAAAGCTGCGCCTCGTGTTCCAATTACTGCAAGACTTGTAGCCGACATGTATGAAGCTGCTGGGATTGACAGAGTTGTAACAATTGACCTTCATGCTGGACAAATTCAAGGATTCTTCAACATTCCAGTTGACAATCTTTATGGCTCTGTAACTTTTGAAAACTACATAAGAAGCAAAAATCTAAAAAACCCAATAATTGCTTCTCCAGATATCGGCGGTGTTGCTCGTGCTAGATACTTTGCTTCACGCATGGGACTTGATATGGTCATAGTTGATAAAAGACGTGAAAAAGCCAATGAGAGTGAAGTTATGAATATTATCGGTAACGTTGAGGGCAAAGATGTAATCATGATTGATGACATGGTTGACACTGCAGGGACTATGATAAAAGCGGCAACTGCTCTTAAAAACAAGGGTGCCTCCTCTGTAATGGCATGTGCTACACATGCTGTACTAAGTGGTAAAGCTTACGAAAATATCGAAAATGGCGAATTAGACGAATTAATCATTACAAACACTCTTGAGTCAAAACCTCATAAAAAAATCATTGTTTTAACTGTTGCACCTCTTTTTGCAGAGGTTATACGCAGAGTTTATCACAATGAGAGCGTAAATAGTCTCTTTGCGTAATTAAAGGAATCAATTGAAAAACATTAGAAATTTTTCTATCATCGCACATATAGACCATGGTAAAAGCACCTTAGCAGATCGCATTATTCAAGAGTGTGGCTCGGTGAGCGATAGAGAGCTTGGCAAGCAGATGATGGACACAATGGACATCGAAAAAGAGCGTGGAATTACCATAAAAGCACAAAGTGTAAGACTTGACTACGTAAAAGATGGTGAGCACTACATTCTAAATCTTATTGACACTCCAGGACATGTTGACTTCTCTTATGAGGTAAGTAAATCTTTAGCTTCAAGTGATGGCGCTCTTCTTATCGTTGATGCTGCCCAAGGAGTTGAAGCTCAAACTATTGCGAATGTTTATCTAGCTATGGAGAATAATTTAACGCTTATCCCCGTCATAAATAAGATAGATTTACCAGCCGCCGACCCAACAAAAGTTGCAGAAGAGATAGAGACTAGCATCGGCATAGATGCTACAGATGCTGTTTTGGTATCTGCGAAAACTGGTGTTGGTATACGCGCACTTATAGATGCCATTGTAGATAGAATACCTGCTCCTGTAGGAGATTCAAATGCTCCGACAAAAGCTATCATATATGATTCGTGGTTTGACCCGTATTTAGGGGCGCTGGGTCTTGTTCGTGTTTTTGATGGTGAGATAAAAGTAAACCAACTTGTAAAAATTATGAGTAATGGCGAAGAACATCAAGTTCTTGATTTGATGTACCCGCATCCACTTAAACGTAAAAAGACTCCCGTTATAAAAACTGGAGAGATTGGCATAGTAGTACTTGGACTAAAAGAGGTACATGTAGTAAATGTTGGTGACACTATTACTGATGCCAAAAATCCTACGTGCGAACCTGTTGTAGAGTATGAACCAGCAAAGCCTTTTGTTTTTGCAGGAATATATCCAATAGATACGGACGAATTTGAAAATTTACGTGATGCGCTTGATAAGCTCAGATTAAATGACAGTTCTCTCTCTTTTCAGCCAGAGACCTCGTTAGCTCTTGGTTTTGGTTTTCGTGTCGGATTTTTAGGAATGCTTCATATGGAAGTTGTAAAAGAGAGACTTGAGCGTGAGTTCAATCTTGATTTAATCGCTTCTGCGCCATCTGTTATTTATAAAGTTTATCTAAACAACGGCGAAGAGATTCATGTTCATAATCCTTCAGAGTTGCCAGAAGTGAATCGTATAGATAGAATTGAAGAGCCATATATAAAAGCCACAGTTATTACTCCGAGTGAATATCTTGGAAATATTATAACTCTGCTAATAAATAAGCGTGGAACTCAAACAAAAATGACATACCTCAACCAAGACAGAGTTATGCTTGAGTATGAAGTACCGATGAATGAAATTGTCATGGACTTTTACGACAAACTAAAATCAATCTCTAAAGGTTATGCTTCATTTGATTATGAGCCGATTGAGTTTAGAGTTGGAGATCTTGTCAAGCTTGACATAAAAGTAGCTGGAGAGGCAGTTGATGCGTTAAGTATCGTTGTTCCTCGCAATCAAGCACTTCCACGTGGTCGTGTTTTAGTAAAAAATATGAAAGAGATTATACCTCGTCAACTTTTTGAAGTAGCCGTCCAAGCATCTTTAGGTTCTCAAGTTATAGCACGTGAGACTGTAAAGAGCATGGGCAAGAATGTTACTGCTAAGTGTTATGGTGGAGACATTACAAGAAAAAGAAAACTCTTAGAGAAACAAAAAGAGGGTAAAAAAAGAATGAAATCTATCGGAAAAGTGCAACTGCCGCAAGAAGCATTTATGTCCGTTTTAAAGATGGACTGAGGAAGCAAAAAAAATGCGCTGCTTGATGTGTGAAAATCTATCTTTTTCACATATCTGCAATAATTGTCAGACTACTTTTTTAACACCTTCTCTTTATAGAAGAAAAATTTTAGGGGATATAGAAGTTATCTCTTTTTATAAATATAGTGATATAAAAAATCTCCTTCACACCAAACATACTGATTTAGGCTATTACATGTACACTATTTTGGCAAAAAACTCACTTGAGAAGTTTGCCGCCCAATTCTCTTACACTCAACATGTAGTCTCAATTGCCATAGATGATACACTAAGTTCTGGATACTCCCATACTGCCATATTAAACAGAGCCTTAAAGAGCGATTTTATAACGCCTAAGTTTAATAAATTAAGAGCAAAAAACAGAGTTACTTACTCTGGTAAAAGTAGAGAATTTAGAATGTTGAATCCTAGAAATTTTGAACTTAAAGAGTTTAAAGAAAAAGAGCTTATATTGGTAGATGACATAGTAACAACTGGCTCAACTCTTACCCAAGCAATCAAGTTACTGCACTCAAATAATAAAAACACTCTTTTTTGCCTCTCTCTAACAGATGCAAGTATAAAATAAGCAACGGGTATATATACTTATATATATTATAAATCCAAAGGTTAAGTTTGAAAATTTTTACTCTTTTATCTCTAATCTTCTCTATTGTTTTTGCTAGTGAGAGCAACCTTGATGACCTTTTATCAAAGTATCGCAAAGCAAATGAACTTCATAATCAAACAAAAGATGAGAGTGCGGGGCATGTTAGTGTATTTTCTCGCTCTGATTTAGATAAAATGCAGGCATACACTCTTAATGATGTTCTAAAAACTATTAAGCTATTTACTTTAAAAAACACAAATTTTGGATTTACCTCTTTAGTTAAAACGCCCTATTCAGAAAACTCTATGTCCTCTATAAAAATTTATATAAACTCTTATGAATTAGCCTCTGTTACTTCTGGTTCTGGATTGGCACAGTTTGGTAAAATGGGACTTAACCATATAGATCACATTGAGATATACCAAGCTTCTAATGCTATAGCTTTTCATGGTGAAGCAGGAAATATGGTTATAAAGCTCTACACGAAAAATCCATCACGTGAAAATGCAACAGTAGCGCAAGCTGCTGCGGACTCAAAAGGTGGAGCTAGAGGACAGGTTATAGATGCTCAAAGTTTTGGTGAGTACTCTTATCTTGCAAATGCTGATGTCAGCAGCAATAAGTACGATAAGAAGCAAAGCCCAAATGGAAGCATTTTCTCAAGAGATGGAGATAGAGGACAGTTCTATTTTAATTTTGCAAAAAGAGATGATTACACTATTGAAGCTGGGGTTGCAGTTGAGAGTTATGACCTTTATAGCGGATTTGGCAACAAAATAAATGATGGCGATATAAAATCAAAATATAGCTATCTAAATTTTACAAAACAGCTCCCACAAAATATAGAGCTTATCTTCAGCACAACTTACGAAACAATAGAGATTGAAAACTCAGATTTTTCTGGGATAAAACTCTTTGATGGCAGTTTGAGTAAGAATATGCAAGTAGAAAATGGTTCGTATGTATATGATTTTATACTACAAAAAAGAGATACTTATAAAGATAACAGATTCTTTTATGGTGTTCAGGTAAAACAAAAAACTTTTTTCTTAGATAAGCTAAAAAGCAATGGTGTTGAAAAATCAGTTATACTTGGTCCAAAAAATCTTGATATCTACATGTTGTTTTTTGAAGATACTTACAGCATAAATGAGAGCAACAAAATTATATTTGGTGCAAAGCTTGATTATTTTAAAAACCACACTACACCCTCAGATATACAAAACATAATGCGCCTTGCATATATCTCAAACCTAACTAATGAGCTATCTTTTAAAACATTCATTCAAAATATGTATGTTTACCCACAAATAGCACAAACAACGTTCTCTCCCATATATGATGCTAACCCAAACCTAAAGCCTTCAAAATCACATGTAATGAAAGCAGAGCTAGAATATGAGAAAGATGATATAACTATAACTTTAAGCGGAGGAAAAGCAAAAGCCAAAGATGGTATTGTTTTTAATCGCACATTAAACATGTTTGTAAATAATGATGGCAATTCAAACTTTTCACAAGTATCACTAAATGCAGAGTATAGATTTAGCACTGAGAATAAAATCATAGCAGAGTATTTCAAAGCGTTTAAAGAGAATGCAAATCTCTCTCCAGACTCTGGTGTGCTTCTTCAACTCTACACTACTTTTGGCAAGTTTGATATCTATAATGAACTTGTATATAGGTCATCTTACACAGGAATAGATAACGTTTATATAGCTGAGGGTTATGACTACACGGCGGGTGCAATTTATCACTATAACAAAAAAATAAATATAAAACTAAAGGGTGAGAATATTTTTGACAAGGCGATACAAAGCAGCATAAAAGGAACAACTCTTCCCTCTCTTGAGAGAAGAGCAATTTTAACCATGGAGTACATTTTTTAGATGAAAATATTTCTTCTCTCTATACTCTTAGCACTATCACTCTTTTCAAATGAGAGCAAAGAGGCTATTCAAGTAGAAATTTTAGAGAAAATTTTTCAAAATATCTCACTAGATGAGAAAATAATAATCTACTCAGATAATGAAAAAATAATTCAAGAGTTTAATAAAAATGCTAACTTCTCCACTACTCAAGAGTGTCGCAAAGCTTCAATAATCGTACTTGAAGATAAAAAAAACTTAAAAGATGATTTTTGCAAAAAAGCTATCTTTGTACTTAAATATGAACTTTTGAAAGAGATTCCAAAAAGTTTTGGTTCAATGTTTTGGAAAAAAGGCAGACCAAATATTGTACTAATAGAATCAAGAATAAAAGAGCAGAAAATCTCAATATCTAAAGAGCTTGAGATTTATATAGAAGAAAGAATATGGTAAAAAAAAGAGAGTTAGCAATCTTTTTTCTACTTTTTGTGCTTGGGCTATTTTTAGCATATACATATAATGACATCACTAAAGCAAAAGAGACTATCTTTGAGACAATAGAAAAACATGAGATAGAACAAATCTCTTTAGTTTTACAAAATATACAAAAAGATATCCATACAAACTATCAAATAAAAGATAAAGATGATTTAATCTCTGTTTTTAAAGAACAAAACAATAGAGAAAGATATGAACAAATCCTCTCCATAATGTTATCTTCAGATGTAAAATATTCATACATTCTTTATAAAGATGATACAAATAAATTTAGATTTTTACTCGATGCATCAAAAACCGATAAAGCAAACTTCAACCAAAAATTTGATATTGATTCAAAAGAGTATGAGATTATCTACGACCTCAAAGAGCCTCAAATTATAAAACAGAAAAATGTTGAAAATCTTTATGTAACTTATCTCTACCCAATTATCAGCAATGGCGTTGTTGTTGGATTTTTCAATATAGACTTTACTACAGATATAAAGATGATTATTTTAGAGTCCATAAAACCATTAGAGGCCTTTTTTACAATTCTTACTATTTTTATATTTATATTTATGGGTGTAACACTTATACAAATTTTTCACTACTTTATGACTAAAAAAAAGATTTTTACAGATCCACTTACAGGTACATTTAATAGAAATTATCTCGATGAGATAGAGCATGTATTAAACCTTGAAAAATATAGTGTTGCCATGCTTGATTTGGACAAATTTAAGATAATAAACGATACTTATGGTCATAAAACTGGGGATTATGTCCTCTCACATGTAAGTACTTTATTTAAGAATTCAATTAGAGAGAGCGATATTTTAGTTCGTTATGGCGGTGAAGAGTTTTTACTTCTTATAAACAAAAGAGACAAAACAGAGCCAAAAACAAATATTTGTGAAAGAATAAGAAGCAATGTCGCTAAAGAGAACTTTTCGTATGATGGACATGATATAAAAGTGACTGTATCAATTGGTGTTCACAAACACCCAGCCTTAGAGAAAAATCTCCAAGAGGCGATAAAAATAGCAGACAAAATGCTCTATGAAGCAAAAAGCAGTGGCAGAAACAAAATAGTAATTTACGATGAAAAACTAAACTCTCTCTCCTTATCATCTTCATCATCAAAACATTTGAGTTTTGTAAAAGAGGCACTTGAAGAAGATAGAGTTACATGTTATTATCAACCTATCTATAACCATCATACAGGAGAGATTTTTAAGTATGAAGCCCTTGTAAGAATCATCGCAAAAGATGGAAAAGTTATTCCACCTATGAGTTTTATGCCTCACATAAAACTTACAAATATGCACTATAAGCTTACACAAAGAGTTCTATCTACTGTTTTTGAGAAATTTAAAGATAATAAAAGCCTTGTAAGTATAAATATAAATTTCTCAGATTTAATAAATCCAGATATTGAAGAGAGCATAGTAAAAGCACTAAAATCTAATCACCACTTAGCTTCTAGGGTAACTTTTGAGATACTTGAGAGTGATGAGATTGAAAATATTGAGCTATTTAAACAGAAGATTCATCTTCTTCATTCACTTAAGGCAAAAGTATCTATTGATGATTTTGGAAGTGGTTACTCAAACTTTAAGAGCGTTATTGATATTGAAGCAAATTTCTTAAAGATTGACGGCTCTTTGATTAAGAACATAGATGTAAATGGCAAAGATTTTAAAGTAGTTAAGAGCATTGTTCACTTCGCTGCACAGAGCAATATGCAGACAATTGCAGAGTTTGTACACTCAAAAGAGGTTTATGAGAAGCTTCTGCTCTTAGACATAGACTATATGCAAGGTTACTACATCTCTAAGCCAGAAGCTCATTTAATTTTAAAAGATGAGCTTTTTAAAACAGTTTCTTAAATAGCTTCTCAACTTTATCTATCACTTTTTTGCCAGTCTCAGATTTTAAAAATTTCTCTAAATCAATGCTAACTTTTGGAGAATCCATACTTCCACTAAGGTTTGCATTTATTGTATCATTTTTTATAACTATACTCAAATCAGAGTTCATCTGATTCGTTTTTGTGTTTAGCTTTGCATCTTTTGTCTTAAGTGCTGTCTCTTTTGAGTGTAAATCAAGAGAAGCTAAAATATTCTCTTTTTCTATCTTTGCACCAATTTTTCCATTAAAATTTTCTCTGTACATATCAACTTTTGTAAACTGCTTGATTAAATCAAATGTCTGATTTTTTGCAAACATTAAATTTATTAACTCTCCATCAAAAGTGCCCTTACTTTGTGCTAAGTTATAATCTATTTTTGCGTTTAGTGTACCATCAAAAAGCTCTGGATGCATTAACATGTAAAGCAGTTTTGTTGTCTTTATATCACTTAGAGTTGCACTAAAATCATCATTATGAAGTTTTGCTTCTAATTTTCCGCCAGAACTATTTGAATAGAGCGTAAAGTCCAAATTTTTCGCCTTTGATATCTCTCCATTTGCTATGAAACTTCCTCTTAGATGCTGAGCGGTTACGAAATATAGGCTATTTAAATCACTTATGCTAACTACATAATCACTCTTAAGTGAGGCATCTTTCATATTTAATTTGGCGCTTTTAATGTCAAGATTTGCAAGATTTGATTTAAAATCCACCTTTGTATCAGCAATACCATCTCCTAAAATTGTAGTAGTGTTTGAACTAAATGTACTCTTTGGCATAGGTGATGAAAACTTATATGCTTTAGTAAGATAAGCAGAGTCAAAAACTCCATTTCTTAGAGTGCTCTTTACTTCACCCCTTAATGAGTCTGTTCTTGCATCGCTAATATCTGCCTCCATCGAGAAAAGCGCATCTGCGTAGTGTGGTTGTTTTATCATGTAGAGAAGCTTTGCAATATCCAGGTCTGTAATTTTTGCCCTTAATGAGATTGGCGTAAAATCTTTTAGCACAGCTTCAAGTGTAGTTTGTGAAGCTGCTACATCGCTATTTGCACGAACTAGAAGTCTATTTCTATCTCCGCTTAGTGTTCCATTTAACTTTAGCGCCCCTCTTATATCTGCGTTTGTGATAGGTTTTAAAACTTCTAAATTCTCTACATCAAGTGCATATTTCAAATCAGCTTTAAATGGCTCTGGGGTAAGGTTTCCTGAACTATTTATTTTAAAGAGATTTGACGTTAAATCACAACTATAAACCAAATCATCTCCCTTTAATTTTGCATCAAGGCTCATATCAAAAGAGCTCTTTGGAACAGTTACATTAAAGTCGCTCTTCATAAATTCTGGATTTATAACTCCATTTTTTGTAACTAGCTTCACATCTCCATCAAGCTTATGAGGAGTTATACTTTTAAGATTTATGTCAAGATTTACATCTGCTGCTGCATATGGATTTTTAGCCCCAAGATAGAGCAGCAAAGAGAGTTTTGCATTTTTCATGTTTGCAATAATTGAGGTTGGATTCAAATCACTCAACTCAACATGGTAAGAGGTATCACTCTGCGCAACATCACTTTTTCCATCTATCTTCATAAAAGCCAAATCACCTCTTACTACTCCATCTGTTTTAAATGCTCCATTAAGAGGCATCTCCAAGAGTGGCTTTAATGTTTTGAGATTTTTAAAATCTATCTCATAATTAAAATCAAATGATTTTGCAAATATAGAGTAAATCCCCTCTGCCTTTATAAAATTCCCTTTATCAAGTTCTAGCGTTATCTTAAAATCACTCATACTAAGTGAGAAGTTCTCCATCTTAGTAGTAACTTTAATCCGCTCTTGTATCTTTGCCTCTATTATGGGCTTGATTAAGTTATTTCCAACAGGCGTAAATGCAACTACATAGACACTTACCACAAAAAAGAGTATGATAGCACTGATCCAAGCTAAATATTTCATATAATCTCCAGTTATTTTATATGGATAATAATACTATAAAAAGACATATCTTAAGCAACTGCAAACTTGACAGCAATAGACTAAACTTAATTGATATAAAAACATTTAGCTTTTACTTGACATTGTTACACTCAATATGTATAATTGTACCATCTTTTAAAAAGGAGTAATTTAACAGCTATGTCACAAGAAAAAAAAGAAGAGCTTCAAAGTGAAGCTCAAGTTACAAAAGAGGAGACTCCACAAGCAAACGAAGCTGCTGCGGAAGCAGAAGCAATAGTGAATGAGTTTGATCTTTTGCAAGAGGAGCTGAACTCTCTAAAAGACAAGTACGCAAGAGTACATGCTGATTTTGAAAATATCAAAAAAAGATTAGAGAGAGAAAAATACTCTGCAGTTGAATATGCAAATGAAAAATTTGCAAAAGATATGATTCCTGTTATGGACGCACTGCATATGGCTCTCTCATCTTCATCATCAATTATTGATTCAGCTGAGCATCTTGAGAAATTAAAAGAGGGTATTGAGCTAACTCTTAAACAACTCAGCACCGCTTTGGAAAAACATGGAATAACTATGGTCTCTCATGATGCACCATTTGATCCAAATATTCACAACGCCATACAGAGCGTTGATAGCGACACAGTAGAGAGCGGACAAATCGTTCAAACCTTTCAAACTGGTTATAAGTACAAAGACAGACCTTTGCGTGAAGCAATGGTAGTTGTAGCGAATTAACATTCGTTCATAATAAATCAAAAAAAATCTGACACTTTTGTGTCAAGCTTTAGTGCCATAGCGGCTAGCGAAAGTAAAAGGGACTCGTTCCTTTTACGACAAATAAGATGGAGGTCTCCTTCATTTTATTTTAGAATAAAATCAAATTAAGGAAAATAATATGTCAAAAGTAATAGGTATAGATTTAGGAACAACAAATTCATGTGTGGCAGTTTATGAGGGTGGAGAAGCAAAAATCATCCCTAATAAAGAGGGAAAAAACACAACTCCTTCAATTGTTGCATTTACAGATAAAGGTGAGGTTTTAGTAGGAGACCCTGCAAAACGTCAAGCAATCACAAATCCAAACAAAACTATCTCTTCAATCAAGAGAATTATGGGTCTTATGATGAGTGAAGAAAATGCAAAAGCGGCACACGATAAAGTAACTTACAATATCGTAGATAAAGATGGAATGGCAGCGGTTGATGTGGCTGGTAAAATCTACACTCCTCAAGAGATTTCAGCAAAAATTCTATCAAAATTAAAAGAAGATGCTGAAGCCTATATTGGTTCAAGCGTAACTGACGCTGTTATTACAGTTCCAGCTTACTTTAATGATGCTCAAAGAAAAGCAACAAAAGATGCAGGAACAATCGCAGGACTTAATGTTTTACGTATCATCAATGAGCCAACAGCGTCAGCACTTGCTTATGGACTAGAGAGCAAAAGCGATGAAAATGTACTTGTTTACGACCTTGGAGGCGGAACTTTTGACGTTACGGTACTAGAGATTAGTGATGGTACTTTTGAAGTTCTCTCAACTGATGGTAACGCATTTTTAGGTGGAGATGACTTTGACAACAAAATTGTTGATTATCTAAACGCTGAATTTAAATCTTCTCATGGGATTGATCTTAAAAATGACAAAATGGCTCTTCAACGTCTAAAAGATGCGGCTGAGAATGCTAAAAAAGAGCTCTCAAGCTCAACAGAAACAGAGATAAACCTACCGTTTATAACTATGACAGAAGCTGGACCTCAGCATTTAGTACTAAAACTTACTCGTGCAAAATTTGAGAGCATGATTGAAAAACTTGTTGAAGAGACTATAGCTCATATTAAAACAGCTATGAAAGAGTCTGGCTTAGATAATGACGCTATTAAAGAGATTATCATGGTTGGTGGTTCAACTCGTGTTCCTCTTGCTCAAGAGATGGTATCTAAATTCTTTGGTGGCAAAAAACTAAACAAAGGTGTTAACCCTGATGAAGTTGTAGCAGCAGGTGCGGCAATTCAAGGTGGTGTTTTAAGAGGAGATGTTAAAGATGTTCTTTTACTAGACGTTACTCCACTCTCACTTGGAATTGAGACATTAGGTGGTGTTGCTACTAAAATCATCGAAAAAGGAACAACGATTCCAGTTAAGAAGTCTCAAATCTTCTCAACAGCTGAAGATAACCAACCAGCTGTGAGCATCTCAGTTGTTCAAGGAGAGAGAGAATTTGCAAGAGATAACAAATCTTTAGGTCTATTTGAACTAGGAAATATTGCTGCAGCTCCAAGAGGTGTACCTCAAATTGAAGTGACTTTTGACATAGATGCAAACGGTATTTTAACTGTTAGCTCAACTGACAAAGGAACAGGCAAATCTCAATCAATCACTATTAGTGGCTCTTCAGGATTAAGTGAAGAGGAGATTAACAAAATGGTTAAAGATGCAGAACTTCACAAAGCTGAAGATTCAAAAAGAAAAGAGTTAGTTGAGCTTAAAAACCAAGCTGACGCACTTATTGCACAAACTGAAAAATCAATAGGTGAGATGGGTGATAAAATTGAAGCTGATGAAAAAGCAAAAATTGAAGCTGCTATAACTGAACTTAAAGATGTTCTAAAAGATACAAATGCTACAAAAGAGAAGATTGAACCTAAAGTAAAAACGTTAACTGAAGCAAGCCACAAAATGGCTGAGCAGATGTATAAAGGTGAGCAAGGTGCTCAAGGCGGAGCTGCTGATACTTCAAAGAAAAAAAGTGACGATGACGTAATCGACGCAGAAATCGAGTAAGTTCTCTACTCTCTCACATCGTGAGAGAGCTCTATTTTAAAATCCCAAACTACTATTTTAAAGGTACCTCGTGGTTTACAAAACTCTCTTTTATACACTTATACTCTCTTTGTTTATCTCTGGCTGTTCTTCACAACAATCTTTACATGTACCTAAAGTACCTCAAACAAAAAGTGATTATCTTCCTGATAGCGGCTACTATTTTGTACTTATAGAAAAAGAGCAGCAAAAATGGAAGATTATTCAAATAGAGGACAAACCTACTCTAAAAAGAGCAAATAACAATCAAGAGCTTCTTCTTGTAGCACAATCATATAACAATGTTTACCCATACTTCGATGAGACACTAAAGCCCCAAAGAGACAACGAATATCTGTGTGATGACTCAAATGTAACCACAAGCTATACTCCATGTTCAAGTGCTTTATCGCTTAATTCAAAGTCAAGAAATTTAAGTGATTATTTTAACAATATGAAAAAAGATTCAAAAAAATACAGATATGTAAGTAAAAGTTTAATAAATCAAGCCATAAGTGATACTAACCTTTACAAAGCAATTGAAAATAAAAAAAATATCTTTAAATATGCACAGTGTGAAGAAAATTTTTACAAAGCAAACTCTGTTGAAGATTTTAATGAGTTTGTCAAAAACTATGCCGATTATGAAGAGGCAAAAAATCTGCTTATTTTAGCACTTCAAAATCTTCAGAATTTGAAAGATGAAGATGAAAAAAATCATCAAAAAGCTCAATTATCACAAAAAAATTATCAAGACAGCTATCTCAAAAGCGAGCAACAACAAGAGAGAGAAAATCTCTTTCTAACAAAAAAAGAGCAAAGCAGTATTGATGATTATGCTAAAAAACTAACTAATTTTAGAAAAACTCTTAAAATAGGAACAGAAACCAATTGCGGAACTATTGTTGAGATGGACTCAAAAAAAGCAAATATATCACTCAACGATAAAAAAAACAGCGTATGGATTGAGAAAAATAAAATATTTCCAAAAGGCGATGGTTGTCGCTTTGTTAAAGGTAGATATATCGTCCCACCATCTTTTTAGTGTTACTTTTCGTTACTAAACAGAGTATGTTTAAATGATTTTTTAAATATACTTTAGATTCAATCCTTTTATTTAACAATTTTTGAAGTACTCTTTATCTATACCATGTTAAAGATTTTAAAATGAATGATAAAAATATCATCAGATTTGTCACTTTTGCACCAATTATTACTATTCCAGTAATTGTCTCTCTTTTTTTCTACATGAGCATATACCATACTGAAGAGATTTTTAACAACAGCACCAAAAACCTAAAACAAGAGTTGATTTTAAAAGAAAAAAACAACACAATATCCAAAGTAAAAATGGCAGTTGAAATCTTAAAATATGAGAACTCAACACTAGAAGAGAGATTAAAATATAAAATCAGCGACAGAGTAAACAAAGCATTTATTATAGGCTCAAATATCTATGCTCAAAACAGAGAGTTCAAAAGCGAAAAAGAGATAAAAAAAATGATTGTCGATGTTCTTCGTACAATGATTTGGAATAATGGAGAGAGTTTTATCTTTATCTTAGATAAAAAAGGTACTTTTATACTTGCTCCCCAATATCTTAAGCATAAAGAGAATAAGAGTGTTATAGATTTTCAAGATAGTTCTGGGCGTTATGTAATTAAAGAGGAGATAAACCTTGTAAATAGCTCTGGCGAGGGATATTTGTGGGATACATTTACAAGACCTAACAAAGACCAAAATATGCAATACAAGCAGATGACATTTGTAAAAGATTTTGAAATTTATGATTGGTATTTAGGCTCATCTGAATATCTTGATATTGTAGAAGAGGAGATACAACAGAGTTCTGTTACAATTCTTCGCAATATAAATAAAAATGAAAACGATTACTTTTTCATCTATGATATGAATGGCAAAATAATACTTCACTCTCAAAACCCAGAACTAGAAGGAAAGAATTTTTTAGATGAAAAAGACAAAACTAGTATAGATGTAGCAAAAAAACTTTTGCAAAGCATAAAAATAGAGGGTAGTAATTTTGCTTCATATAATTGGAAAAATCCTAAGAGTGGTCTTATTGAAGAAAAAATCTCCTATTTTGAAAAAATTCCAAATACAAATCTAATGATAGGAAGTGGTTTTTATACAAAAGAGATAAATGCAATAGCAGATGAAAAAAATAGAGAGCTTGAGAAGATAAACAGAGAAGAGCTTGGCGCTATAAAAATTTATTCACTGATTTTCATAGTATTATCTATATTTATTGCACTATTTATCTCAAGAAAACTTCAAGAAAAATTTACCCTTCTTAAAAAAAATCTTGAACAAAAGAGCGATGAACTTATCCTTTTAAATGAGGAACTTGAAGAGAAAGTAGAAGCAAGGACTACCGAGCTTAGAGATGCCTATGAAAAAATGCGCCAACTTGCAAATACAGATTCGCTAACCCAGATAAACAACCGCTTCTCTTTTTTAAATCAATTTAACTCTCTACTTGAGAGATACTCCAAAGAGAGTAAAGCAGAGTTTTCTCTTATCATGATAGATATAGACTTCTTTAAAAAGATAAATGATAGTTACGGACACCATGTAGGAGATTATGTAATTGTAGAGGTGACAAAATTAACTAAAGCGTGTCTAAGAGAGAGTGATATCTTTGGTCGCGTTGGTGGGGAGGAGTTTATGGTACTACTTCTACATACATCACTCGAAGCTGCCAAAGAGACCGCTCAAAGAATAAGAAAAACGATAGATGAATATAAGTTTGAATTTATAGGGCATGCAACGGTAAGTATTGGAGTAATATCTTACGATAACAAAGAAAAGAGTGCAGATATGCTAAAGAGGGTAGATATTGCTCTTTATGAGGCAAAAAACGGCGGCAGAAACAGAGTTTGTTCCATATAAAATGTTATGAATTTATCTATATCTCATCAAGTGCTTTTTTTACTTTAAGTGCTTGTACATGTTTATAAACATCATGGACACGAAGCATAGAAGCTCCGTTTTTAGCAGCTTCCAAATGAAGAGCTAGAGTTCCTGCGACTCTTTGGCTTACGTGTGAGGGTGAAATTTTATCAATCATAGACTTTCTTGAAGCACCAACTAGTAAAGGTTGTCCTAATGTTGAGAAGTGTTTAAGATGTTTTATCAACTTCAAGTTATGCTCTAGTGTTTTTCCAAAACCTATTCCGACATCCAAAACTATATCTTTTACTCCAAAAGATTTTGCCTTATCTATTCTTTGTTCAAAAAAAGTATAAACATCACTTAAAATATTTTCATACTCTGGTTTTTCTTGCATAGTTTGAGGTGTTCCTTGCATATGCATGATAATAGCTCTTATATCGTTACTTGCACAAAGTTTACAAACCTCATCATTACTAAGCCCTGTAATATCATTTACAATTCTAAAGCCACATTTTATAGCATACTCAATCACCAAAGGCTCATAACTATCTATGCTAAATTGCGTCTCTTTATAGAGTTTTTTAGCATGTATTGCCTCAAGTATGGGCTTTACTCTTGCTAACTCCTCCTCTTTAGAGACAACTTTAGCTGATGGAGCAGATGAGACTCCGCCTATATCTATAATATCCGCACCATCAGCTATCATCTTTTTTATAGCTTCTATTGCATCTTTTTCACTAAATCTTGAACCTGAGAAAAAACTATCATCATTAGCATTGATAACTCCCATCACTTCTACTTTTGATGGAGTTTTAATCTTTAGAATCTCTTGTAGTTTTTTTGCAACCTCTTTTAAACCAAAAGGTTGTGCTAGCTCTTTTCTGGAGAGTTTTTCTAGTTCCCTTGAAGTTGCTATCAAAATAGCATCAACATAAGGAGTTTGTGCGGTAACTGTCCCACGAGGAACTGCCAAATCTGCGCCAACACTTAGAGCATCCTGTTTTAAAATATTTGCACCGCCTACATGTAACTCTCTTATCATTATTATGTGATGCTCTGCTTTTGCACTCATAATAGCAATTCCGCCACTATCAACATTTAAATTTTTAAGATATTTTTTTATATCTATATCATTAGATAAAAGTTCAACTTCCATTTCTATCTCCTGCGAAACTCATTAATAAAAGTGCAAAAACACTCTGAGGTCTTGCGTTTAAATCTAGGAGCCTAAATGCTCTATCGAAATTATCAAGTTGTGCTTTTGTAAGGATTAGCTTATCTATAACTGTTGCTCTATAATAGAGCGCTTCAACTTGCTCTTTTGCCTCACTCTTTTTAAATTTTACAACCTTTTTCAAAAACTCAAAAATATCATTATAATTTATTCGCATAAGGCTAAAGTCTATCTCGTAAACTTTATGCTCTTTTTTGCCTTTAAATATTGGAAGTCTTGAGCGAACTGTTGGAAGAAGATTTGATGTTGAGTTTGAGAGAATTATAAACTCTATATTTCGTGGAGGCTCTTCAAGAGCTTTTAAAAGAGAGTTTTGTGAAACTGTATTAAAGTTATTTGCCCCTAAAATTATATATTTTGTCTCTGATTCGCTTATATATGCTTCTGCTACAGCTGCTTTTGCATGTTCTATTTTGAACTCATCTTCTACTATAAAGCCAACCACCCTCTTTGGCTTTAACTCATCATTTAATCTCTCAAATTCTGCTGCTATATCTGATGTGATTATAATATGACTCTTTATAGAATCAGGCTCCAACATCAACTTCTCCAAACATCGCCGCATTTAACGAGGCGTTAAAGAGACGATAGAGCTGAAGCAGCTTTATATCTAAGAGTTTATCATAAGATTTTAAGTGAAGAGCGTTTAAATACTCTTCATCAAAAATCCAAAAATAACTTGTATCTTTTCTCTTGGCAATATCCGCTCTTCTATCATCCCCTCTACCTATATACCAATAAAAGTAGTCATCCTTATGTGCCAAAGAGATAACATCTTCTACTGTATCTATCATATCTCCACCGCTAACGCTGTTAAAATGTCTATAGATACTATCTATACTTATGATTGGCAGAAGTGGTCTATCCATCTGAGTAGAGTTTAAAAAGTCTAAAAGATAAGTTTCAAACCATTTTCTTTTCTCATCAGTAATTAAAATAACTGTCTTGCCATTAAGAATCTGCTCTAATGCTTGAGAGGTTGTAATAGTCCAGTCAAAACGTTGCTCTTCAAGCCAACTAAAACAGCCGCCCTCTTCTCTGATGGCATCTAAACTCCATTGAGCGAATTCAGGCATATCTCTCACACCACTTTCATGAAGTTAAAATAATCTCTAATTATTAAAACTTTACTTTTTGTGAGAATATAGTTGTTCAT
This sequence comes from Sulfurimonas denitrificans DSM 1251, assembly GCF_000012965.1. NCBI lineage: Bacteria > Pseudomonadati > Campylobacterota > Epsilonproteobacteria > Campylobacterales > Sulfurimonadaceae > Sulfurimonas > Sulfurimonas denitrificans. The sequence continues at coordinate 1,735,241 of NC_007575.1, forward strand.
TATTTATCTAACTCATAAGCACTATGAAGCGCTCTCACTGCGAGTTCTGCATATTTCTCAGCAATAATCATAGAGATTTTTATCTCAGAGGTTGAAATCATATTTATGTTTATATTCTCAGCAGCCATGACAGAAAATGCCTTTGCTGCGACACCTGTATGAGATTTCATTCCAACGCCAACTATTGATACTTTACAGATATTTTCATCATAAGAGACTTCGTCAACTTCTGACTCTTTTACAAATGAATCCATAACTTTTTTTGCGTCAGCCAAGTCATTTACGGGAACAGTAAAATCTATATTTGCTTTACCATCATGTCCTACGTTTTGAATTATCATATCTATATTTACGCTGTTGTTTGATAATTTTGTAAAGATATCAGACGCAATTCCTGGTCTATCTTTTACACCTACTAATGATACTCGTGCTTGATTTTTGTCCAATGCTATTCCGCTAACTAATGGTTTTTCCATGATATTTTCTTCCTTGGTTATTAATGTTCCCTCTTCATTTGAGAAACTTGTTCTTGTTACTAAATTTACATTTAATTTTTTTGCTAACTCTACAGATCGGTTTTGAAGAACTTTTGCCCCTAAAGAAGCAAGTTCAAGCATCTCATCATAAGAGATTTTATCTAGTTTTTTAGCACGAGGCTCAATACGTGGGTCTGTTGTAAAAATTCCACTTACATCGGTATATATTTCACATAAGTCAGCTTTTATGGCTCCTGCAATTGCAACAGCACTCAAATCACTTCCACCGCGTCCAAGTGTTGTTACATTTCCATCCTGAGAGATACCTTGAAAACCAGCAACAACAACTATTTTGCCATCTTTTATCGCCTTATTCATAGCAGTTGGATCTATCTCCTCAATACGAGCTTTTGTATGAATATTGTCTGTAACAATTCCAGCTTTTCTGCCCGTCATCGAGACTGCTTCACAACCCATCTCGCTTAGAGCAATAGCTAAAAGTGAAGCAGTTACTCTTTCCCCTGAACTAAGCAGCATATCTACCTCTGCTCTTTGTGGGTTTTTTGAGAAATGTTCAGCGTATGCCAAAAGTTTGTTAGTCTCTCCACTCATAGCAGATACAACTACAACAACATCATTTCCAGCTTTTTTTGTCTCGCATACCCGAGAAGCTACATTTTGGATTCGCTCTAAATCACCTACGCTTGTTCCGCCAAATTTTTGAACTATCAACATCTACAATAATCCCTCTTTTTTAAAATAAGTTATCACACACTCATAAACACTCTTTTTAAAACTTGCACTTAGACTTAATACTTCATCTACACTTACAAATTTATAATCACGAAACTCTGGCTCATCTGTTTGTATATTTATCACAGCATCTTCATTTAACTTTACCAAAAAATATCTCTGCCTCTGCCCTATAAAAGGCTTCATACTCTGAGCTATTTTTGGAGGAAAATCATAAGATATCCACTCAGGAAATTCAGCGATAACTTCTACTTTATCGGTGCCAATCTCCTCTTTTAGCTCTCTAAAGAGGGCTTCATAAATCTCTTCTCCATCATCTATTCCACCTTGTGGGAATTGCCAAACATCAAGCAAATCATTTCTTTGTGCAAGAAAAATATCTCTTGAAGACGGATAAGCATTTGAGACGATAATCATCGCAACATTTGGACGATACAACTCTTTTTTAATCATAAGTTCACTTCGTATTATATTGGTGCAATTGTACAAAAGATGGTATTAAAATAAACTAATTTACAACTCAACATCCTCTTTACATGTTATAATTAGAGATATTCCAAAAAAAAGAGATAGAATGAAAGAGTACGTTTTAAAAAATGATGATTTTTTAGTTTCTCAAACTGATTCCAAGGGAATCATACTCTTTGCAAATGATGATTTTTGCAAAGTTGCAGGTTATCCGCTTGAAGAGCTGGTTGGAAAACCGCATAATGTGGTTCGTCATAGAGATATGCCAAAAGCAGCTTTTAAAGATTTGTGGGAAAATGTTAAGAGTGGTAAAGTTTGGAGTGGTTATGTTAAAAATATGACTAAAGATGGCGGATTTTACTGGGTTTATGCAACGGTTTATCCGATGTATGATGCCATAAGAAAAGAGCAAACATACCTCTCTTGCAGAAGAAAACCATCTACTCAAGAGATTCAAGAAGCTGAAATGCTATATAAAACATTAAAATAGGAATCCAAATGAGCAATAAAACAAAAAATATAATAGTTACTCTAGCTTTTGGTGCTTTGATTGCATCCCTGTTTTTAGTGGATAGCACTCTTGTTCATGTAGCAATAGCTACTTTAGGGTTTATAGTTATACTTGTAACAAATATAAAAACACTCTCCTCATCTAATACAAATCTTTTAAATCAAAAGAGATTAGAACTTATAGAGCTGATGGAGTTTAAAAGAAACAAGGTAAAGATAGATGATACTACGACAAATGAAGCTGAAAAAAACTTCAACAAAATAGTAACAACATATCAGGCTTCTGTTCTTGAAGATACAAGAGTAGCTGGAGAGATGGTTTTATTGACAGACAAAGTTGCAAAAGGACACTACTCATGCAGAATAGTATCTGATTCAAAAACTCCTTATGTTCATATATTACGAAATAGCCTAAACAATATGCTTAATTCATCTGAGCAGAACCTTGATATTGCTATAAATACACTTCAAAAGTTTTCGCAAGGTCTCTTTGCAACAAGAAGTGATATACATGTAGAGGCTAAGATGGCTGATTTATTAAACAATATCAATCAACTAGGGCAAGCACTTCAAGATATGGAAGCAAAAAATAGCGATAGTCAAAAAACTATTATTGAATCATCTAAAAAACTAAATGATACTATCTCAACTATCACAAACTCAACCATTAAAGATTTAAAGAGAATGATTGGTGATGCGGTAAATAGAATCCATAACGTTGCTCAAAAAGAAGACGATATGGTTGAAAACCTTCAAACTTTAGTAACAAATGCTAATGAGACAAAAACTATTTTAGCGACTATTGGCGATATTGCGGAGCAAACAAATCTTTTAGCATTAAACGCAGCTATTGAAGCGGCTCGTGCTGGTGAACATGGACGCGGTTTTGCTGTCGTTGCTGATGAAGTACGTAAACTTGCAGAGAGAACGCAAAAAAGTCTAGCTGAGACCTCTGCAACAACAAATGTTCTTATCCAATCGATATCTGAGAGTTCAGATGCGCTTAACAGAAATGCCAGAGAGGTAAACGACATCTCAAGCGAAGTTAGTTTGATAAGTAATAAAATGGATGAAATCATACATACTCTAAGTAACCTCTCCAAATAAAAAAATCCCTTCTACAAACCATAAAAATAAGGAGCCTCTCTTGGCTCTTTATTTTTTAAATAGGAAAATTCTTGCTACTTTACATTCACATTCCATTTTGCGATTCAAAATGCTCATATTGCGCTTTTAACTCTTATGTTGATAAATTTCATCTAAAAGAGAATTACATGTTAGCTTTATCAACTCAGCTTGAGTTTGAACTTAAACGATTTGATGTTAGAGCAAACTCTATTGAGTCCGTTTTTATCGGCGGAGGAACACCCTCCACTGTTGAGCCGAAACATTACAAAGCTATATTTGAAAAACTAAAGCCATACCTTATGGACAACATAGAGATAACGAGCGAAGCAAATCCAAATAGCGCTACATGCAAATGGCTTGAGGGAATGTACGAACTTGGAGTCAATCGCATAAGTTTTGGGGTGCAGAGTTTTGATAAAGAAAAACTAAAAATCCTTAACCGCTCTCATAGTGCCGCTCAAGCGAAAGAGGCAATTTTAAATGCGAAGGAGATAGGATTTAAAAATATTTCACTAGACCTTATTTATGCAACACTAGGTGATACAAAAGAGCTTTTAAAACATGACTTAGAGACTGCCTTTTCTCTTCCTATCAACCACATTAGTGCGTATGCACTAACTATTGAAGAGAGAACTCCATTTGAATCAAAACCATACATGTCAAACGAGAGGCTCTCTCTTACTTCATGGTTATTTAAAAATATCAAAGATCGTGGCTTTTTACAGTATGAAATAAGTAATTTTGGCAAATACAAAAGTACTCACAACCTTGGATATTGGCTCTATAAAGATTATATTGGGCTTGGAAGCGGCGCCGTTGGCAAACTTAGACTACAGAGATATTATCCAACTTCAGACGTTGAAGAGTATATAAACAATCCAACTCTCACAAAGATAGAATCTCTAAGTGATGAAGATAAAAAAATTGAGCAGATATTCTTAGGTTTACGTTCTTGTGTTGGAGTATCTATTGATATATTGAACAATAAAGAGCTACAAAAGGCTAAAATTTTGGTGGATGAGGGGAAACTTATATTTGAAAATGATACTTTTTATAACAACGAATATCTACTAGCAGATGAGATTGCTCTTTTTATATCATAAATTAATTATTTTTTAGTTAGAATCCCTCTTCACTATATTTTGAGGATTGTCTATGTTTGGTATGGGTTTTACTGAAATTATTATTATCGCTATTATCGCTATTCTTTTTCTAGGTCCCGATAAACTTCCAGAAGCTATGGTTCAAATAGCTAAATTTTTCAAAAGTACTAAAGATACTATAAATAGTATGAAAACTACCATTGAAGAAGAGATGAATGTTAAGAGCATGAAAGATGAAGCACTTGCATACAAAAAAGAGCTTCTTGATGCTGGCAATCAAGTTAAGAGTGCTACTGATATAAAACAGATGGCAGCAAAATTAACAACTTTTGAAGATGAGACATTTGGTGATATTTTTGACGCACCTAAAAATGAGAACACATTAAAGGCAGAAAATACGCCAGAAACAGTAACACTAGCCAAGAAAAAAAGCACTCAAAGTACAGATAAACTAGAAGAAGATAGTAAAAATGTTTGATGAAATAAAACCACATTTAATTGAATTAAGAAAAAGATTGGCCATCTCTGTAAGCAGCCTCTTTGTTATGTTTTTTGTTATGTTTTACTTTCATGAGCCAATTTTAGAGTGGATAGTTGCTCCTCTTAACTCAGCTCTCATGGAAGTTGGTAAAGTATCTCTTCATGCAGCAGATGGAATGGTAACTACCAATCAAGTTGGTGGTGCATTTTTTGTTGCATTAAAGGTCTCCTTTTTTGCAGCAATCATTGGAGCACTACCTATAATTCTTGCCCAACTTTGGGCATTTGTTGCCCCTGCACTCTATGCAAATGAGAAAAAAATGGTTCTTCCTTTCATCTTAGGCGGAACTATTATGTTCTCCATTGGTGTTCTTTTTGCTTACTACATCGTAACTCCTTTTGGTTTTGACTTTCTTATAACTTTTGGTAGTTTTAAATTTACTCCACTAATTAATATTGAAGACTATGTAGGATTTTTTACAAAAATAATGTTCGGCTTTGGAATCGCTTTTGAGCTTCCTGTTTTTGCCTACTTTTTAGCTATTCTTGGAATGGTTAACGATAGACAGATGATAGATTTTTTCAGATATGCAATTGTTCTTATCTTTATCGTTGCTGCTCTTTTAACACCTCCAGATGTTCTAACTCAACTTCTTATGGCACTTCCACTTACCCTTCTTTATGGTGCATCAATTTTGATAGTAAGAGCCGTAAATCCTGCTCCTCCCCTTGAAGAAGAAGATGCTGAAGATGAAGATGAAGATGAAGATGAAGATGAAAAAACAAAGAAAATAGAGAACTAAGATGAGTAGCAGTGAGCTACTCACTTCTAGCTATGATTTCACTCTCCCAGAAGAGCTTATAGCAACCCAACCAGCAAACCCTAGAGACAGCGCAAAACTCCTTGTTTATGACAGAGCGAGTGACGAAATTTCACATGTACATTTTTATGATTTTGAAAAATTTATTCCTAAAAATTGTGCACTTATTTTTAACGATACAAAAGTTATAAAAGCCAGACTATTTGGGCAAAAAGAGAGTGGTGGAAAAATAGAGCTTCTAATTAACAGAGCTTTAGATGCTCATAATATCCATGTCTTTACAAGAGGAAAAGTAAAAATAGGAACGAAAATATCTTTTGGATTAGAGCTATTTGCCAAGATAATAGAGTTACTCGAAGATGGAAGCAGAGTTGTAAACTTCTACAAAAATGACTCTATTTTGCGCTTTGAAGAGATACTCCCCATAATAGATAAAATAGGTCATATTCCACTTCCGCCATATATCCAAAGAGAAGATAACAAAGATGATGAGATAGAGTATCAGAGTGTTTTTGCCAAAGAGGAGGGAGCAGTAGCCGCTCCAACGGCATCTCTTCATTTTACAAAAGAGCAGCATGAGAGAGTCTGCACCAAATTTACACATGCATACATCACTCTGCATGTAGGAAGTGGAACTTTTAAACCTGTTGAATGTGAAAAGATACTTGAACATACAATGCACTCGGAATATTATGATATTTCAGATAGAGCAAAAGAGCTGCTTGACTCTAAAGTCTCAATACTAAGCGTGGGAACGACTTCCACAAGAACTATAGAGTTTTACGCAAGAAACAAAGAACATCAAAGAGGAGAGGCAAACCTCTTTTTACACCCAAAGAACAAGCCTCTTAGAGTAGATCACATACTTACAAATTTTCATCTTCCAAAATCAACACTACTTATGTTAGTTGCCTCTTTTGTGGGAGTAGATAAAGCTCAAGAACTTTATAAAATAGCAATTGAGAAAGAGTATAGATTCTACTCTTATGGCGATGCTATGCTAATTTTATAATCTAATAACTAGACCATTTTTTATCTTTATATCACCATTTAACTCTGCTTCAAAAACTCTTTGCGGGTATTTAGACAAGGCTTCATCATAGGTAGGGTTTGTGGAGCAAAACTCCATAAACTCATCTTTTATTCCTGAAATAGTTACTTTATTTTTACTAAATCTTGAGACAAACTCATCTATATCATAAATTGCTTCTGCTCTCTTATTGCGCAAAAGCTGATTTGTCCCATCACTCTCTCCAAGACGCTGAGGAAGCACAAAAATCTTTTTCCCCATCTTTAGAGCAAACTCTACACTTCTCATAGTTCCACTGTCCACATCTGCTTCACCAACAACTAAAACCTCTCCAAGTGCAACAACTAGCTCATTTCTAACTACAAAACTCCATGGAGTAGCACTACTTCCACTCTCAAATTGGCTCAATAAAAGCCCATTTTTCTCTATTTCACAGAGTAAGTTTTTATTTACAGCTGGATAACGCACATCAACACCACATGGTAAAACTGCTATCGTAGAAGAAGAAGTAGCCCCTAAATGAGCGGTTGCGTCTATACCCATTGCACCACCACTTACAATACAAACACCATTATTTGAAAGAGATGAGGATAGTTTTTCTATAAACAATCGCGAGTATTTAGTAGGTTTTCTACTTCCTACAATTGAGATTTTTACTCTATCTAAAAGAGAGATGTTACCGCTGTAGAAAAGCTCTTTTGGATACTTTTTCATAGATAAAAGTTCAGGAATTTCAAACTCTATCTCTCTCATGTATTAAAGCTTATTTACTAAAACTAAATCAACATCTGCAAAAAGTTTCTTTGATTCATTTATAGCTGCGATTGTGTTTGCATGTGGGTGTCCTATTGCTATAGCACTTCCATGTTTTTTCGCCACTTCAATAGCTTTTTTAATCTGTGAGAGTATATATGCTTTATCCATCTTATGATCCAAAAACACATCTCTTCCTATATACTCTAACGCATATTTTTTTGAAATTTTTTGAGCTTTTGACTCTCCTGTAGTTCTGCTATCAACAAAGATTATATCTGATTTCTTGAGTGCGGATATGAGCCTATCCATAGCAGCCTCATCTGCTGTAAATTTGCTCCCTGTATGATTATTTATATATTTTACTTTTGGAAAAAGTTTTTTTATCTCCACAACTCTTTGTACAATTTTTTCATTTGAATCATCAACTCTTAGAGTAAGAGGCTCTTCTGATTTAAAGCTTTGTGCTTCCATTGGCAAGTGAACCATATAAAAACTCTCTTGAGATGCTAAAATATGAGAAGATGGTCTAGCTTTACTAGGTGGCAAAAATGACATAGTTATGGGTAAATGAAGACCTTTGATAGCATTTACATGTGACTTTACACTAACATCATCAATAATAATTGCTAGCTTTGGTCTCTTTAAACTTTTTACTATTTTACGCTCTACAGCTTTAGGCAAAACAGCCTCTTCAATCTCATGTGAAGCATTTTCATACTCTGAGACTACCTCTTTAATTGGTAGAGAAGATGTCACATTGCTGTCATTACTTTTATTACTCTCATTTGAATCTTTTAATGTCTCAGCTACAGCAGGCTCTTTTTTTAGAACCTCTTTTAGTCTATCACTAACGCTCTGCTCATCTTCAAGGCTCTTTTTTTTAATACTCTCTTGTTCTAGTTTTTTTATCATTGATTGTTTTGTTTTCTCTTTTGATTGCTCTTTTTTAAGAGCGTCATCTTTTGCGCTATCATGGCCTATATAATACCCAGCAACAAACGAACTTAAAACTATTGCTACAAACGCTAAACTCCAAACAGTATAACTTAAAAAATTTGAGCTTTTTTTAGGGCTGGCTTTTTTTCTTTTTGACATATAATCTCCATATTTATTGAATAAAACTATATCCTAAAAAAATAAAATATATAACGGCTTACTATATTTTTAAGTAATATTTTTGTATAATTCGGCGTTCCTTTCTCTTTGTATCGATAATATATTTCGATATATATACATCCGAAAGGGAAACAAAAGCCTATTTTGTGGGCGAAATACCAAAGGGAGATTATACTCTATGAGAAATTACGAAAACCTAGTAATCGTAAAACCAACATTAACAGCTGAAGAAATTCAAGCTAATATCAGTGCAATTGAAGAAATAATTACTTCAAATGGTGGCGAAATAGCAGCAAGAGATGCAATGGGTATGAGAAAATTAGCATACCCACTTGGAAAAAATGAGCGTGGATATTTTCATGTTATCTACTATTCAGTTGACCCTTCAGCGATTAGTGAAATTGAGAGACGTTTTCGTATAAATGAAGAGTTACTTCGTTTTGTAACCATCAAATATGATACAAACCGTGAAGTAACGGCTTGGAATCAACTTGTTCAAAAAGCTCAGAAAAAAGCTACTCAACCAGCTGGTGAAGCTAAAGTTGAAGAAGTTGTAATACCTGCAGCACTTGAAGAAGATGAAGAAGAGTAGTCAAAAAGCGTCACAGTAATTGGCTAACGCCTAAACAAAGAAGGAATATTCATGTATAACAAAGTTATTTTGGTTGGAAACTTAACAAGAGACATTGAACTAAGATACTCTCAAGGTGGAATGGGCATAGCAAATACAGGTCTTGCCACAAGCCGTAAATTTACCGTAAATGGTGAAAAGAGAGAAGAGGTCTGTTTTGTAGATATTACATTTTTTGCCAGAAGCGCAGAAATTGCCAATCAATATCTTCGCAAAGGGAGTAAAATCCTAGTAGAAGGCAGACTTAACTTTGATCAATGGGTAGATCAAAATGGACAGAAACGTTCAAAGCATACTGTTGTTGTTGAAACTATGCAGATGTTAGACTCTAAAAATAGTGCTGCTGCGCCATCGGATGAATATCCTGTGCAACAAAACCAGCCAAATCAGAGCTACCAACAGCCAAGTTATCAACAACCAAGTTATCAGCAGCAACCACAAAGCTATCAAAAGCCAAGTGCGCAAAAGCAGATGCCAAGTAACAGTTCTATTCCAGAGATAGACATTGATGAAGATGAAATTCCATTTTAGAATATTAGATAATAAAAGGAGATAACATGGCAGAAAGAAGAAAGTATAAAAAAAGATACTGTAAATATTGTGAAGCAAAAGTTGATTTCATGGACTATAAAGATGTAGGAGCTCTTCGCTTCTCACTTTCAGAGAGATACAAAATCATGCCTCGTCGTTTAACAGGTAACTGTAAACGTCACCAAGACATGATAGCTACAGTTATCAAAAGAGCTCGTGCTGCGGCATTAGTTCCATATACTGTAACTCGTAACACAGTTGTAACTGCTCCATTTGAAAATTTAAGATAATTTTCTACTAAATGCCCATTTTGGGCATTTTTTTACTCTATCCCTCTCACAATTTTTATTACCAATTTTAGGAATATTTATTGCTATGCAATAGTTAAAAAAGTAGAAACATGCGCTATCTATTAATAATAATCACTCTAATATCTTCTCTTTATGCAAAAGAAGCACCATTTTCTATAATAATTGATGAACCATTTAATAATGCACTTCTTGATATTACTGAGGATTTTGACCGCTCCATGAGTGCTGTTGGTTTCATAAAATCTTATAAAAATGGACTAAAAGAATCAGATGGTATCTATACAAACGCCTTTGATTACCTCGCATCTTTATCAAACTCTAATGGCTCTTTGATTCATCTTGTAAAAGTAGGTTCAAATGCTGATATAGAACTTAGAAAATCAATTAAACTCTCACAATTTGCCGAGGCTTTAGGTGTAGTAAAAACTCATGACAATGGATATATTGTAGCAGGTAATACGATTAATGGCTCACTTGTGATTGTTGGGCTCGATGTTAATGCAAATATGATTTTTCATAAAATATTTGGAACTCCAAATCAAGATAAAATGAGTAAAATTCATCTTCTGCGTGATGGTGGTGTTTTAATAATTGGCTCATCTACAACATCAAGAACCGATACTGGAAATCTTTTTCAAGGCGGTCTTGGCTTAAATGATATCTACTTAGCAAAGTTTTCAATGAGAGGTGAGATGTTATGGAGCAAAAAATATGGCTCTGCTGATGATGAGAACGGGGTTGATGCTGCAGAAGCAGAAGATGGCTCTATCATTATTTTAGGGCAAAAAAATATAGGGAGGGAGAAAATTCCAACTATCTTAAGAGTTACGCAACATGGAGAGAAAATTTGGCTTTATGATATTAAGGGCGAAAAAAACACGACGGCACATAAGATACTAAAGTTAAGAGATAATACTTTTGCTCTATCACTCTCACAATTAAATGATATGAACAAGGAGCAGATAAGATTACTCAAAGTAGATTTACAACAAAATATTCTTCTTGATAAGACAATAAATACAAATTATACTTCAATTTTAAAAGATATAAAAGAGTTCTCAGATGGAAAAATAGTTGGAGTTGGAGTTGTTGAGGATCAATACAACAGTGATGGTCTTGCCATGCTCTTGGATAGCAACTTTAAAATGTTAGCACAAGAGCATTATGGCTCTGATTCACGTGATGCCTTTTATGCACTTAAGATTTTACATAATTCGCAAATAGGCGCTGTTGGAATTCATACAGACAAAGATTCTCAAGAGAGTAACATGTGGATAGTAAAACTAAACAGTAATCTTAAAATGGCGCAAATCTTCAAAAATGGTGCATCAAAAGCTAATACCAATACACTATATGCTCAACTCTTAGAACTCTTCAGAGATGAAATTGCAACTAAAAAACTTATCATAAAAGAGGATTTGAGTATAGAACTTATTGATAGCGCTCTGTATTTTAATGTTGGAGAGTTTGTTCTTACTTCTAATCAAAAACTTTTTTTAGAAAAATTTAGTCTCAAATTGCTACCGTTTTTAAAGAAAAACAAAGAGCTGTTTAAGACACTTGAGGTTAGTGGACACACATCAAGCGAATGGGGCATGAGTGACTTTTCAATAGGTTATATAAACAACACCGAACTATCTATGAAGCGCTCATTTTCAACTATTAGTTATATTTTTAATATACAAAACCAAGAGACAAAAATATTCTTAAGTGAACTACTAAAGGGCAGCGGTTTTAGTTTTTCAAAAAGAGTTATAGTTGAAAATAGAGAAGATAAAGAGAGATCAAGAAGAGTCTCTTTTAGGATTATTTTATAAAGCCAGCTTACGCGAAATCTTCTACAGAACTAGCTTTAAAACTTAATCTTACTTTATCTTGTTTTAACTTCTTATAGAGCTTAAACTTTGCATTTTTTAGCTCATCATCATTACACTCAAACTCTTTTTTTATACTCTCATCACTTATGCTAGCGCTATCCATAGCAAAGAGTTTGAGCTCTTTTTTTGTTAATTTTGCTTTTAACACGTTATAAAGATTTTTATCATCTTCTATCAAATCAATTTCACTAATTTTACAAAAATTTGCGAGCAACTCTCTAAAATTGTTTTCACTATTATACTGTCTCCAGATACTATTTGTAAGCACTATATCTTCTCCAAAATTTGAGTTAAGTCTTTTGTCTCTATCACTATATTTGCTTCTTTTTTGAGTATTTCTCTTGCACAAAAAGCGACTCTTTTGCCTGCATGAGCAAACATTGAGAGATCATTTGCTCCATCTCCACAAACCAATGTTTCACTCTCTTTAACGCCCAGAAGCCCTTGTAAGCGAACTAACATGTCACCTTTTGAGTAGTTAAACATCATGTCGCCACCGACAAGACCTGTAAGTATCTGATTTTTATGGTGCAGCACGTTTGAGAAGTCCGCATCATATCCTAAAATACTCTTAGCATATCCTGTAGCACTTCTAAACCCACCACTAAAGCAGACAACCCGCATTCCTCTGCTCTTTAGCTCTTTTATTGTCTCTTGTGCGCCTTTCATGTATGGCAGATTTTGGCTTATTCTCTCGACAACGCTGTATTCTAAACCCTTTAGGAGCCCTACTCTTTGCTGAAGTGATTCAAAGAAATCAAGCTCTCCGCTCATTGCAGCCTCGGTTATTTTACTTACCTGTTCACCAAGACCAAGCTCTTGTGCAAAAAAATCTATCGTCTCACCGTCCATAAGCGTAGAATCGAAATCAAAAACAGCCAATTTCAACATATATTACTTCCCTATCTGTTATAATTGCGCAATTATACCCATTTAGGATGCTTTTTGTTTGATGAACTCATAAATAAACTAAAAAATGACACATATATAACGCTTGAGACAACTCCATCTCACTCACCAATTTTCTCACCCATAATTGAGACAATAGCGAAGTTAGGACTCGATAAACTAGTAGATGGTTTTACAACAACAGACAACCCTCTTGCAAAACTAAAATACAACTCTCTATTTGCTGCAAAAATGCTCCAAGATAGATTTGAGAAGCCCGTAATTGCAACAATGAGTATGCGTGATAGAAATAAAATAGCACTCCAATCAGACCTGCTAGGTTCTAACGAGGTTGATGTAAGAGCTATTTTGGCATTAACTGGAGATCCAGCGACTATATCAGACCAGCCTCATACAAAAGGTGTTTTTGAAGCCGATAGCACGCTCCTCTTAGATATTATCGCCTGTTTTAACAGCGGCATAAACTATGCAGGTAAACCTCTCGCTCATCAACCTCGTGAGATTTATCCTTTTGCGGTTATAAACTCTTATGCAAAAAACCCAAAAACACTTCAAAAAAAGATGCAAAAAAAGATAAAACATGGAGCGCTTGGAATAATAACCCAACCAGTTTATGACATAGAAAATGCAAAGCTCCTACTTGAGTTAAAAGATGCTGCAAACACTACATGTAACAATGAAAACAAAAATGCTGAACTTATTTTAGGAATTTTCCCTATTACAAAACTCCGAACCGCACAATTTTTATCGGCTCATGTTCCAGGAATAAATGTACCAGACAAATGGATAGAACTTCTCCGTGAAGCTCATGAGAAAGGAAGCGATGAAGAGTATAGGGTAGGATTTGAGCTTAGCAGAAATCTATTTTTAGATTTAAAAAAACTTCATCCAAAAATTCATCTCATGAGTGCGAACCAGTTTCAACTAGCTCATGATATACTAATATAATTAAGGACAAAAATGATTGATTTAAAACTATTACAAAAAGATTTCCAAACTATAAGCAACAAACTCTCTCGCAAAGGTGTTGATGCTGATTTACTTGAAAATTTAAAGATAAGAAATGAAGAACTAAAAGTTGCAAAAGTTGCGTATGAAACTCTTCAAGCAGCTCAAAACAGCATGAGTAAAGATTTTGGCATATACAAAAAAGAGGGTAGAGATACAACTGAGCTAAAAGCTAAAGTAGATGAAAATAAAATTAAAATTGCTGAGGCTCTTGATACTCAACGAATCAAGCAAGAAGCTCTAGAATACCTTGCCATGTCAATTCCAAATATCCCAGATGATGATGTTCCTGATGGCAAAGATGAGAATGACAATGTTGAGATAAAAAAGGTTCTAACTCCTAAAGAGTTTAGCTTTACACCAAAAGAGCATTGGGAATTAGCTGGACAAAATGGCTGGATAGATTTTGAGCGAGGTGTAAAACTGGCAACTAGCCGCTTTAGTGTATCTTTTGGAATGGGTGCAAAACTAGAGCGCGCACTTATAAACTTTATGCTTAACTTTAACTCAAAGAGAGGATTTGAGGAGGTTAGCGTTCCTTCTCTTGTAAATAGAGCGGCGTTAGAGGGAACTGGACAACTTCCAAAATTTGAAGATGATTTATATAAAATACAAGGTCAAGAGTTATTTTTAATTCCAACTGCTGAAGTACCTGTTACAAATCTTTATCAAGATGAAATACTACATGTTGAGAGGCTTCCTATAAAAATGACTGCTTATACCTCATGCTTTAGAAAAGAAGCAGGCGCAGCGGGAAGAGATACAAGAGGTATGATAAGACAGCATCAGTTTCATAAAGTTGAACTTGTAAGCATTACAAAGCCTCAGCAGAGTGATGAAATTTTTGATGAGATGGTGCAAACCGCTTCAGATTTACTATCTGCGCTCGAACTTCCACATCGCCTTGTAAGACTTTGTGGCGGAGATTTAGGGTTTGGTGCTGCAAAAACAGTGGATCTTGAAGTTTGGCTTCCAGGACAAAATGCTTACCGTGAAATCTCTTCTGTAAGCAACACAAGAGAGTTCCAAGCAAGAAGAGCAAAAATTCGCTTTAAAGACGGCGATAAAAACTCATTTGTTCATACATTAAATGGCTCATCTTTAGCAGTTGGAAGAACTCTTGTCGCTATCATGGAGAACTTCCAAAATGAGGATGGAAGTATTACTATTCCAAAGGTACTATCTCCCTATTTAAACTAGTTTTATGGCACTATTTTTGCTTTAATATATAAACAATTTCAAGGTAGATGATGGCTAATGAATTAGAAGAAGAGATAATAATTATTGAAGACATCGATGCCGCTAATGAGAGTAGCGCATCAGAGAGTTCAATAAAAGAAGAATCTTCATCTAAAAAAAATAAAAAAATTATTTATATCGCCATTGGTGCTACTGTTTTTCTAGTTGGTGTAATTATATTTTTTGTACTATTAAAATCTTCAAAACAACCCACAACTGCTTCTACACAAAACATAGAAGATAGACTAGAAAAACCCATTACAGAGCCTGTAGAGCTTAGTAAAATTGAAAATATGATAGCAAAAGCTGACTACCTCTACTCAAGTGGTTCAAAAAATGAAGCTCTCTCTTTGTATGAAAAAATAGCCCAATACTCCGAAGCAGTCTCCGCATACAATCTAGGAGTTGCTCAAATTAAAGAGGCTCAATATAAGACAGCATTAGACTCCTTTGCAAAAGCGATAAAAAATAATGAGCAAAGATGTGTAAGCGCAATAAATGCTGCTGTTTGTGCGCTTCATTTAGACGATGAGGCTACCTTTAGATATTATATAGATTTAGCATACGCTTATCTTCCGCAAGAGAGGTCATCACAACTTTACTCTTACTACTATACACTCATCAACTACTATAATCAAAATTACATGGAAGCGCTAAGCTCATTAAATAACTCCACTACAAATGAGTATGATGCAGTACAAAACAATTTAAGCGCTAAAATAAATGCTCTTTTTGATAACAATATAAACGCAATCGATAGTTTAGAAAAAAGTAGTTCTCTCTCAAATGATTTTTCTTTAGGAGTTCTTTATGCAAGAGTAGGAGATTTGGCACTTGCCAAAAAATATCTCCAAAATGCGATTAAAAATGGCATAGAGCCTATGAAGGCACAGCTTGCAATAGCATATATAAATCTAAAGTCTGGTCAGGTACAAGATGGTGCAAGAGAGATAGAAAATGCTACAGATATTTTTAGAGATGAAGTCTATAAACCCTATCCTCTAAAAGTCAAATTAAAAGATTCATTGTTTGATTCAAGTGAAGCACAAAAACATTATAGAGATACCCTCAATAACTCCAAAGCGGTTACTTATCAAAAGATATTCTATTTTTCACCATATAAAATTTTTAATGCAAATCAAACTATAAGCTATATACGAAAGGGAAATACAAATATATTTATAGACAATGTTGATTCTGCAAAAGAGTACTTAGAAAAAAGCGTATCCTCTTCAAGTGTAAATATAGGAATAGTAAAAGCTATTCAAAAAGCTCTTTCATTTAAACTCAGAGAAGCGAACGAGATGCTGCTCTCACTCGTAGAGATTCAGCCAAAACACTCTGCCCTACACTACAATCTAGCCCTTACATACGCTCAACTTGGTAATTTTGTAGATGCTCAAAAACATTTTGTGCGCTCTTACAATTTGGATGCAAAAAACTATATCTCTGGGATTTATGCGGTTATGTGTTCTCAATTAATTGATAAGGATAGTACAAAACTTTTATCTATAATACGAGATGAGATAGCTAATGAAGAGTTTTCTCAAGAGATAGATTTATATAAAACACTCCTTTTTATCAGTGAAGACAACTATCTCTCCGCATCAGATTGGTTAGAGAAAGATTACCCGCAAAGACCTCTTTATTTGGCACTTGAGATACTAATTGCTCTTAAGCAAAACAATATAGAAGTAGCGCAAAAATCAGCAAACAAATTAACGCTACTTCTTCCAGATGAGATTCTTCCTCATCTAATGCAAGTAGATGCTCTCTTTAACAATTTAGAAGAAAAAAAATATGCTAACGAGGTAATGAACTACTTAAAAATTCAAAAATTCAGCTTTACCGATTTGTATTATGGCGCCCACATCACAAGATGTCTATACATTCAACAAAATTTAATCACTGGAAAACTCTACTTCTTAAGAGAGCGTTTAAAAGAAGTATTAGCGGGAACTACATCCCAAACGCATGAGATTACAAGCGCTCTTGCTCTTGCTTCACTTTATGATAAAGCTTATGAAGAGTCATTTACGCTATATAACAATTTGATTGACAATCTAAAGGTAAGAGACGCTCAAACTCTATTCTTAGGCGCTGTTGCTTCAACTGCAGCGAATCATCATGAGAATGCAATTGCACTTTTGGAGTTATCTAAAATGAAAGATAGTAATTTTTTAGAGAGTAGATTTGCTCTAGGGCTTTTATATCTTGAGGCAAAAAATAATGAGGGTGCCGTTATACAACTCTCAAGAGTAAATAAAAACAACTTTAATTCTGAATATTTTGATTTTGATATTGATATAGATAAACTAATGCTGCAAAAAAGTTTGTCAGAGAAAAAATAGCTTCCGCTATTTTTTACTCTCGTTTATAAAGTAGCCAATAAGCGACTCTGAAGCACTAAGTTCACTTCCAAGTCCTATGTTTAATCTGAAGTTTTCTGGTAGATAAAGAGTTGTAATGCCATTTATCATAAGTCCATATCTTGCGCCCTGCATAATATTTTGAGCTTCTATAATATCAATGTCTATTGCTTTGAAACTCTGCTTTAATTTATGTACAACTCTCATTTTATTTGATAATTTTATATCATTAAAAACAAGCTCTGCATTCTCATTTATACTATTTGAGAGTGGACTATGCGCAGAGAGTCTAGTCCCCTTACTTATCCTAATACTCTCTAAATTTGAAGTAAATGGAACCCTAAGCAGAGCTACGTTTAAATATGAAGTATCTATCTCGACTTTATAACCCTTGTGCTCATCATTGTGCAACTCTTCTATAGAAACTACCGTTCCATCAACAGGGCTTACAACGCTGTTTTCTTGATATATCGCATACTCTCTCTCAGGGTTTCTAAATACAAAAACAAAGAATAAAGTAGCTAAAAACGCTAAGAATTCTAAAAAATCAAAATCAAAAAATGTAAAAATTATAAATGCAACAACTGCACCTATAACATAGCTCCATCCCTCTTTGGCAATAGGTAAAAGATTATTTCTCATCTCTGCCTTCTTTATTGTGTTTATTATTTTCTTTATCGGCTTCTTCAACCATTTTAGCGTCTGCTTTGAGCTCTTCTTCAATATCATCTACAACTATGTTCACTTTTGAAACAAGATTGTTCTCTTTTTCAAAATTAATAATAATATCTCTTACCTCTTCGCCAGTAATATTCTCTTTTTTATAAAGAAGTTTTACCACCTCTTCAACCGCATCTCTATAGAGTTCAAGCCTCTCAACAACACCATTATATCGCTCTTGTAAAGATGTTTTTATAAACTCATCCATATTTTCAGCCATCTTGTTACTATACTCTCTAGATGATTGTCCATATCCGCCGCTCAAGAAAGAGTGTCTGCTTTTTTCTAAAACCATAAGTCCTGCAACATCACTCATTCCGTATGTTTGAACCATCGATTTTATAATATCAGTTGCACGTTCAAGGTCATTTCCGGCACCTGTTGAGATTTCACCAATAAAGACCTGCTCTGCAGCACGACCTCCAAGAAGAACATCAACTTCTGCCCAAAGTTCATGACGCTGCATCATAAACTTATTCTCTTCAGGTGTGTTTAGTGTGTAACCAAGAGCTGCAAGCCCACGAGGAACAATAGAGACTTTTGAAACTTTTTTTGCACCCACTGTCGTCTCTGCCATAAGAGCATGCCCACTCTCATGATATGCAACTATTTTCTTCTCTTTAGGGTTGATTCGGCGAGACTTTTTAGCAAGTCCAGCTAAAGCACGTTCTACTGCTTCATATAAATCTTTTTGTGTTACAGTTTTTTGATTTTTTCTCCCAGCTAAGAGTGCCCCTTCGTTTACAATATTTGCCAAATCTGCACCAGCCAAACCTGCAGTTAGACGAGCTACTTCTGCGAGATCTACATCGGAGTCCATCTTAACACCTTTTACATGTACCTTTAAGATTTTAATACGCCCCTCATAATCAGGTTTGTCAACCAAAACTTGTCTATCAAATCGTCCTGGTCTAAGTAGTGCTTGATCCAAAATCTCTGGTCTGTTTGTAGCAGCTAAGATAATAATAGGGGTATCTGTTCCAAAGCCATCCATCTCAGCTAAGAGTTGGTTTAGTGTCTGTTCTCTCTCATCATTTCCACCCATATTTGCGCCAGCCGATCGGCTCTTACCAATCGCATCAATCTCATCTATAAATATAATGCTAGGGGCATCTTTTTTTGCTTGTTCGAATAAATCTCTAACACGAGCGGCTCCAACTCCTACAAACATCTCTATAAAACTAGAGCCAGTAACAGAGAAAAACGGAACATCGGCTTCTCCAGCAACTGCTTTTGCAAGAAGAGTTTTTCCAGTTCCAGGGCTTCCTACTAAAAGAACACCTTTTGGAATCTTTGCACCAATCTCAACATAACGAGCAGGATATTTTAAAAAGTCAACTATCTCTTGAACTTCTTCTTTTGCCTCTTCAACACCAGCTACATCATCAAATTTTGTTTTGGGCTTCTCTGAGTTAATCATCTTTTTAGATCCACCCATACCAAGAATCCCACTACCCATACTTTTTTGCATACGTCCTGCAAAAAACATCCATATTGCAATTATTATCAAAAATGGAAAGAGCCAACCAAACATCTCAGTAAACCAGTTTGTTTCGCTAAATCCGTTATACTCTATACCTTGCTTATCTAACTCTTCTGTTAACTTTGAGTCACTTGGTACAATTCTTGTAGTATATAGTGTTGCATTGTCTGTTGAATACGCTTTTATGTAACTCTGCCCAATATCAACTTTGTTTACGCCTTTAGTCTCTATTAAAGACTTAAGCTCTGAATAACTAATCTGTTTTGCTCTTTTATTTCCAACTACTGACGCTTCATTAGGGCTATTTTCACCTATTAAGGTTTTAAAAAGTAGAATTATTACTATTGAAAATATTGCAAAAGTAATAAGTGGATTTTTATTGAAAAAATTATTATTGTTATTGTCGTCTCTGTTTTGCATATCTATTTTTTACCTTGTTTTAGTATAAATGTCACCCATTCATCTTGGGTAATCTTTTCTAAAATCTCAAAATTTTGATAAAATTTTAAAACTTTTGATTCATATTTCTCTAAAATTCCTGATAAAACAAGAACTCCATCCTCTTTTACAACACTCTTTAAATCATTTGCTATAAAAATTAAAACATCTGCCACAATATTAGCAACAACAACATCATATCTATCTTTAGTAAAGCTACAAGAACCTTCCCAAAGCTTATTGAATTTTACGTTATTTAACTCAGAGTTTAACTGGCTATTTTCAATACATGCAATATCTGTATCACACGCATCAACTACAGCACCAAGTTTTATTGCCCCAACACCTAAAATTCCGCTTCCACATCCAACATCTAAAACTTTATCATCTTCTTTTACATACTTTGCAATTGCTCTTAATGCTGAAGCAGTTGTCGGATGATGTCCTGTTCCAAATGCCAATGCTGGATCTATTGCAATATTAATTAAATTTGCATCGGGAGCATCCCACGTTGGATGGATATAAAATTTATCTATACGAAGTGGTTCAATACTATCTTGATAAACTTTTACCCAATCACTATTTTTAAGTTTGCTCTGTTTATACTCAAGCTCTATTACATCTCCCGTGGCTTTTTGCAAAGCTTCCCTAAACTGCTCTAATCCCCATATTATTGTATCAACCTCATCTTCACTTCTGATAATGAATCCATCATCTATCTCTTCAAAGCCAACTGGTAATGTATCTGCTAAAAAATCTAAGAAGAGAGAGTGATGTGAAGAGACTTTAATAACTAATTCAAAGTAATGCTCTTGCATTACACGTCAATACCCATAACTGCGCCAAGCTTCTCTTTTAAAACTTGAGGAGTAAATGGTTTTACTATATAGTTGTTTACACCAGCTTTTAGGGCAGTTATAACTTCTGCTTTGCCACCCTCCGTCGTTACCATGATAATTGGAAGGTCTTTAAAACGAGCATCAGCACGGACTTTTTTAACAAGTTCAAGCCCATTCATCTCTGGCATATTCCAGTCTGTTATAAGCATATCAATTTCAGGGTTAGTATCTAATACACCCCAGCCTTCAACGCCATCTCCACCTTCAAATATGTCTTTATGACCAAGTCTTTGTAATGTATTTTTTATTATACGACGCATCGTAGAACTGTCATCAACAACAAGTAATTTCAAAAGAAATCCTTTTATATAAATATTTGTAAATTAAGCAATAATAGTACCTAAATTTTATTTATTTTATGATTAAGCAAAACTTAACTATATTTTTTAAACATCTTAGGTAAATCAAGTGTACCCTCATAATAGGCTTTACCTATAATAACGCCATCTATTCCTTTAGCGGATACAAGAGCTTCTATATCGCTCTCATCTTTTACACCACCACTAGCAATAGTTGGGATTTTACAAGCATTTGCTATATCTAGTGTAAACTCAACATTCACACCACTAAGCGTTCCATCTCTTGAAACATCTGTACAGATTATCGCCTCAACACCAGCATTTGCAAACTCTTTTGCCAAATCAGTAGCACGCATAGCGCTAACTTCTCCCCAGCCCTCAACAGCCACAAATCCATCTATCGCATCAATACCTACTGCAATTGGGTATTTTGCCGCCATCTCTTTTACAAATGTAGGATTTTTTACAGCAATAGAGCCTAAAATAACTCTATCTATTCCAATTTCTAGCATTTTTTTGATTGTATCTTCATCACGAATACCACCGCCAAGCTCAAGTTTAACCTTACAGTTTTGTCTAATTTTTATAATCTGTTCAAGATTTTTAGGTTCTCCTGCAAAAGCTCCGTTTAAATCAACTAAATGAACCCACTTTGCACCCATCTCTTCAAATTTTTTAACAAGCATCCACGGCTCATCTGAGTATATTTTTGCACTATCCATAAGACCTTTTGTAAGTCTTACCGCTTTACCATCTTTTAAATCAATCGCTGGATATAGAGTCATTTTAAATTCCTATATTTTGTAAAATTTTCTAATATTTTAAGTCCATTATCATGACTTTTTTCTGGATGAGGCTGAATTCCCATAATATTATCATGAGCAACTGCAGATGTAAACTCATATCCATAAAAGGTTCTGCCAATTGAGTCTTTCTCATCATCACAAAGGGCGTGATATGAGTGCACAAAGTAAAGATAATGCTCCTCATCGAGTCCCTCAAATAATGGATGTTCTTTTGTAAACATTCTATTCCAACCCATGTGTGGCACTTTTAGAGTCTCTTCAAATTTTGATGTATCAAAAGCTACAACTTTTCCCTTGATAAGCCCTAAACCTTCATGCTCTCCAAACTCTTCTGAACTCTCAAAAAGCAGTTGCATACCAAGACATATACCTAAAATAGGCTTAGTAGATGCAGCAAACTCCTTTATAGCTTCTATCATCCCTCTCTCTCTTAGGTGCTCCATTGCATCGCCAAAAGCGCCAACTCCAGGGAGAATTAATTTATCATACTCTTTAAACTTTTTTGGGTCACCCTCTATGACTGTTTGAGTCCCAATTTTAGCAAATGCGTTTTGCACACTTGCCAAATTTCCCATATTATAATCGACTATTGCTATCATTCTTCAATCTTTAATTTCGTAAATTTTATATAAAAAGCTAGTGTAATCAAGAGCATTGAAACACCTAAAATAATATACATGGCATATAATATCTTCTCTGGATCTGTTATTGCAAACTTAAAAACTAACATCAGCGCCTCAATGGAGAGTGCAATAATAATTGAACCCAAAAATCTTACCATTGTTTTATGCGGTCCTGAGATACTACTATCTTTGCTTCTACCCAAAATCTCCTCTTCTATAAGAGTTTTAGCCAAATCAAAAATAGCAAGAGCGAGTGTTAGCAAAATTGTTGCTTCAAACACATCTTTTATTTGGAAATGTTCAGGCGAAATCTCATATAAAAAGAAACTCTGAGCCCCTTTTATAAAAAGAAGCAGTGCTACCGAGATTAAAGCAAAAGCAAAAGCTGCATATGAGTATCTAAATAGAGAGAGAAAAAATTTATCAAGCATTGTTGAGCGTGAGATTTTAACAACCTCTTCTAGTGGCATATCAAGACACGCTACATACTTTAATTCTCCCTTGTCATCATAAATAGGCTGAGAAATTGTAACTGTCAAATCTCCTGTTATAAGTGATGGATATGGATCAGTGATGGTACATCTTCCTTCTTTTACAGCTCTATAGTAGTATGCTCTCTCGGCTCTAATTCTTCCAACATCCTCATCTACTCTTTTTGTTAATGTAAAAGTAGGAGAAACCTGCACTCCTCTATCGTCTAGGAGATACACACCTTCACATTTTTCTAAATCTTCTTTAGTCTTTAAAAGACCTATCATCGCCATCTCTTGTGTTAAAGATGGCATTCTGTTTTGAATATTTTTAGAAAAAAGATAGCAAAAATATGCTCTTGCTTTCGTTCTACCGTTGGAAAAATTTTGTATATCTGAAGCCGTCATGTGCAATGTACCTTTTATGATTAAGCCGCAATTATACCAAATGGATAATAATAATTGGTTTTATGCACTATCATTTGATATAATAAATCTTCAAACAATTAGGGAGTTATTTAACAATTATGAGCTTTAAACTATTTTTATTATTAGAAAAATTCTTGATGCTTTTACCAAGAAAAATAAGAAAAAAAATCTTTACTTCTTTAGCTTTTATTGCCTATTATGCATCACCAAGATACAGAAACATAGGTTTTATAAATTTAGATTTTATTTATACAGAGACTATAAGCAAAGAAGAGAAAAAAGATATTATAAAATACAGTTTTAGAAATCTGCTTCTTAATTTTTTGCATCTTATGGAGATGAGACACATGAGTAAAGAGGAGTTTGAGAGAAAAGTAACTATCAAAAATATAAAGGCTGTTGAAAAAGCTCATAAAGAGCAAAAAGCTGTCATATATGTAACCTCGCACTACTGCGCTTGGGAGCTTGGAGGAGCAGCAGTTGGCAACTATATTGAGAGCGTTTATGCCGTCTTTAAAAAGATGAAAAACTTAGATTACCAAAACTGGGTATTAGAATCTCGTGCTAAATTTGGCAATAAATCACTAGAGAAATCAAATGTTATAAAACCTCTTATAAAAATTGTTAAAAATCAGCAAGCATGTGGAATATTAATAGATACTGCAGTTAACCAAAGAGAGGGTGTTGAAGTTGATTTTTTAAACAAAAGAGTTCATCAAACAGCAACTCCTGCCTATTTGGCTAGAAAATACAACGCTTCAATTATCCCCGTAACCATTACAACAGATGATGAAGACAACTATACTCTTATATTTTTTGATGAGATTGTCGTGCAAAGAAGTGATGATGAAAAAGAGGATATAAGAGTAGCAACTCAACTTCAAGCAGATTGGCTCTCAATGCTTATACTTGATGAGCCAAAATTTTGGTTTTGGATACATAGAAGATTTAAAAGCGACTATCCTCAAATATATAAAAAGAGCTCTTAAACGTTTTCACACTCTTTTGTTCTTGCCTCAAAAAGTTTTAATATTGTAAGAAAAAATGCTGTAATCGCAGGTCCTAAAATCATACCCCAAAAGCCAAAGGTAGTAAGTCCAGCAATAATTGCAAAGAAGATAATAAGCTCATTCATCTTTGCATCATCCTCTTTTAGAAGCCTTAAATTTAACTCTTTTATAATCAATGGCTTAATAAATGTATCTGCTACTATTGAGATTACTACAACTGTATAGAGTGCTATAAAAATTGCATTTGAGCTATCTCCCATAGAAAACTCATATAGCGTAAATGGAAGCCACATTAAGACGCCTCCAACTACTGGAATAAGAGAGGCAAAACCATACATGATGCCAAAAAGGAGCCCATTATAACCCATGTATGATATAGCTAAACCAAATAGTATTCCTTGGAGCATCGCATTTACAATAATGGAGTAAAAAACAACACTCATGACAGACGATAACTCCTTAGCGAGAAGTGTTGCCTCATCCGCAGACATCTGAACAACTCTTTTTAACAAATCAATAATAAAGCCACCGCTATATTGAGCAAAAAAGTAAAAAACTATCACCAAAAATGAATTCTTTAAATACCCAGCACTCAAAGAGCCAATATCTCCCGTAAATGAAAATATATATGAAGCAATAGAATTTATGCTAATATCTTCTATTGTTGTCTGCATATATGGTTTCAAAAAAAGAAGATACTCTGGCGGATTTACTAAAAAATCTCTTATCGTAATTTCAATATTTTTAAAAACCTCAGGATCCACGCTGTTTAACTTGATACTCAAAGTTACCAAAAAGTATCCAAGTGGAACAAAAAAGAGCACCGCTAACAAAATACTAGAAGAGAGAGCCGCTAAAAACTTAGACTTCAATATTTTTTCAAAAAAATTATGAATATTTGAAGTAGAGATTGCTAAAAGTGCCGCAATAATCATTCCAAGTAAAAATGGTGCATATAAAAGATACATCCAATAAAGCGATGTTGCAAAAAGTATTGCTACAAAATATTGTGGTTTCAAAAAAGCCCTCCATCATCTAGTGCTGGCATTGTAACATTTAATATTTTATAAGTTGAAGGTGTCGCCTTTCTACCTTTAGCAGTTCTCTCTAAATAACCATTTGCTATAAGATATGGCTCTAAAACATCCTCTACAGTTCCCTCATCCTCACTAAGAGCAGCGGCAATTGTGCTAAGTCCCATCGCTCTGCCATTTGCTCCAACTAAAAGATTTAAGAGCTTAATATCCATCTCATCAAATCCATAAGAGTTGATACCAAGCTCATCAAGTGCATATTGTGCTCTTGAATGCAGTATGTCTTTCTCATTTGCAACATCTGCAAAATCTCTTACACGTCGTAAAAGTCTAAGAGCTATACGTGGAGTTCCTCTGCTTCTTTTTGCTATCTCACTACAAGCCTCATCTGCTATTTTTTTATTTAGTTTGTTTGATGCTTGAGATATTATTTTTGATAGCTCTTCAGGTGAGTAAAACTGCATTCTAAAATTCATACCAAATCTATCACGAAGAGGGTTTGAGAGCATTCCTGCTCTTGTTGTTGCACCAATGAGAGTAAATCGGGGAAGGTCTATCTTTAGGGTTTGAGCGGCTGGTCCACTTCCTATAATAATATCTATGCGAAAATCTTCCATTGATGAGTAGAGTATCTCTTCTACAGCTGGAGAGAGGCGATGAATCTCGTCTATAAAGAGCACATCACCCTCTTCTAGGTTTGTTAAAATCGCTGCTAAATCTCCACTTTTTTCTATCATGGGAGCTGCTGTTACTTTTATGTTAGCGTTCATCTCATTTGCAATTATAAGTGCTAAAGTTGTCTTTCCAAGACCTGGAGGTCCATAAAAAAGAACATGATCAAGCGCCTCTGCTCTTTTTTTACTAGCCTCTATAAAAACACCGAGATTTTTTTTGATCTGTTCTTGCCCAATATATTCATTCCAAGCACTGGGGCGCAGAGTAACCTCTACACTCTCTTCACTATCAAAGCGCTCTATTTCAACTAATCTTTGCATATCTTCTCTTAGTAGGTGTGGATATCTTGAGGAAACGCTCTTGTTTTAACCTCATCGGCATAACTTTTTAATGCCTCTTTAACCAAAGATGCACCATCTAGATATTTTTTTACAAACTTTGGAGTAAACTCTTCAAATAGTCCCAACATGTCAGAAAATACAAGAACTTGTCCATCCACATCTCTGCCAGCGCCAATTCCTATAACTGGGATTTTTACACTTGCAGCAACTTGAGCGGCAACATCAGCCTTTACTCCCTCTATTACCATACAAAAAGCGCCAGCCTTCTCTATGGCTTTAGCATCTCTTATGAGTTGAATTCTCTCCTCATCTGTTTTTCC
This sequence comes from Sulfurimonas denitrificans DSM 1251, assembly GCF_000012965.1. NCBI lineage: Bacteria > Pseudomonadati > Campylobacterota > Epsilonproteobacteria > Campylobacterales > Sulfurimonadaceae > Sulfurimonas > Sulfurimonas denitrificans. The sequence goes on from NC_007575.1 coordinate 1,762,304, forward strand.
TTTTACTTTGTACCCGCCCTCACTTCTAAAAGCTTGTGGTAAGAGTCCAATATGCCCGCACACAGCGATTCCATTTGAGCAGAGATGGCTAATTATCTCTGCCTTATCCTCTCCACCCTCTATCTTAAGGGCATCAGCGCTTGATTCTTGAAAAACTTTAATACTATTTTTAAGAGCATCATCTCTGTTTGTATAAGTTCCAAAAGGCATATCACAAATTATAAAACTATTTTTTGCCCCTTTTGCAACGGCATTTGTATGATATATCATCTGAGAGAGTGTTGCACTTAGAGTATCATCTCTTCCAGCAAAGCTCATATTTAAACTATCGCCTACTAAAATCATATCTGCACTTGGCTCTAAAAGTCTTGCAAAAAGAGCATCATAAGCAGTTATCATAACTAAAGGGTGTACCCCTTTGCTTTTTTTAATAGATGTTATTGTCATTTTTTTTGCCATTTTCAACTCTTTGTTTTAATAAAAAGTATTTTAACTAAAAATAGATATAATTTTGGACTTACAGGAGAAATATTTTATGGGCGCAAGAAGTGATTTAGATTCTACTTTTGATTATGAGATAGTTGATGAGTTTTTAGAGCACTACTCCATGATGGTTGATTCTATGGATATAATGATTATAGATTTATCAAAACCAAATATGTACGAACAGAGCATTGATGAGCTTTTTCGTGTTTTTCACAATATTAAATCAGCTTCAAGCTATTTAAAAATCTCACAAATGGCAAAACTTGCAGCTTTTGTTGAAGATGCTCTTGAAAATATTAGAACAAATCACTCAAGTGCTAATGAAGAAACTATAAATTGGCTGCTTGAGATTAGCGATATGTTTAATGCATGGAAAAATGATTTAACTCTTGATAAAGAGCTAAGCCGCATAAAATTTTCTCTACTTAAATTACCTGACTTGGAAAACAATTGAAAAAATTAGTAGCATATATTACATCTGGTTATCCAGAAAAATCTTTCAGTATTGATTTAGCATTAGCACTAAGTCAAAGTGGTGTTGATACACTTGAACTTGGAGTGCCATTTTCAGACCCAGTAGCAGATGGTCCTTTGATAGAGTTGGCAAATCAGAAGGCACTTGAGTTTGGATTTAGATTTAAAGATCTTATAGAAATTTCTAAAGAAATTGCACCTAAAGTAGATACTCTATGGATGGGATATTTTAATAGTTTTTATCAACAAAATATGCAAAAGCTACTCCCTTTTGCAAAAGAGATTGGGTTAAGTGGATTTATTATCCCAGATTTACCACATGAAGAGAGCGTTGTGTTTAATGATTTATTTAATGCAAATGCACTCTCAAATATAAGCTTTGTAGCACCGACAGACACCAATGAGAGAATTGAGCAGCTAGTTAAAGATTCTAAAAAATTTATCTACATGGTCGCTTATACAGGTATAACGGGTTCAGGCAAAGCAGAAGATTTACAACCTATCTTATCAAATATAAAAAAGCATACACAAACTCCTATTTATGTAGGTTTTGGAGTAAATAAAAAAACGGCTAAAGATAAAGTAAAAGGTGCAGATGGTGTAATAGTAGGAAGTGCTTTTGTAGAGATACTTTTAGACAAAACTTTGAGCTATACAGAGAAAATAGATAACTGTAGTGAACTTGCTAAAATTTTAAAAGGTGAGATAAATAGTTGAAGTTGATTTAAAGATGCCTAAAATAGGCATTTTTCAAATAAATGGTACGCCCGACACGATTCGAACGTGTGACCGCTGGTACCGCAAACCAGTGCTCTATCCAGCTGAGCTACGAGCGCATACTACATTAAAAGAACGAAATTATATCACTCTTAACTTACATAAGAATTAATTTTGCTTTAGATTTCTAATTTTTTTGTTATCTCTTCTATTTTTTGCTCTTGAAGATATAGCTCATGATTTTTGCGTACATACGCATGAAGAAGTGACTTTAAATCGTTATTTCCATCTATATTAAAATCCTTTCTCATCTCTTTGTCTAAAAAAAAGGCGAATTGGTCGTCCACATCAACATCAAAGCGACGTCCACCTATATTTAATCCTAGTTTTTTACTCATTTCTACGCCATAATACTTTCTAGTTTGTCCACAATTGATTCTATCTCAGAATCTTTAAGTGCATTTTGTTCTATAAGTTTAGATATCTCTTGACTCTTTAACTCACCCTCTGCCCTTAATCTCACACTCTCAAGTCGAAGCGCCTCATTTTCCTCTTTTAACATCTTGTAGTGCTCTACAATTGCTGATATTTTATCATTTAATCTAATCAAAGTTGTCTGTTCGTGCATAAAAAATCCTATCTAAATTATATAAGCATAATTCTATCATAATTTATAATCTATCAATTCTCATTTAGTTTATTAAATTATCCTTATAATAAAAACAAAATGTTTGACTTGTTACAATAGGGGAGAATTACTCTTATAAATTATAAAACAGAGTATCTTTAAAAAAACAAAGGAAGTCTATGAACAGAATTGTTATAAAAGTTGGAACGGCAGTTTTAACGCAGGACAATAATATTGCCAAGGAGCGTATGCTCAATCTTGTAACATTGATTGCCAAACTAAGAGAGAGGTATGATGTAGTTTTGGTGACATCAGGAGCGGTCGCTGCTGGGTACTCCGCACTTAAATTAGATAAAAGAAAACAGATTGGAAAAAAAGCTTTAGCAGCGGCTGGTCAGCCTATTCTAATGACGGCTTATAAAAAGAAATTTGATATTTATGATATCACAACGGCACAAATTTTACTCACAGAGGATGATTTTGACTCAAGAAAAAGAACAAAAATGTTTCAAGAGATTATTGATGCTCATTTAGAAAATGGTATTTTGCCAATTGTAAATGAGAATGATATAACTTCTACCCCTGAGCAACTCTTTGGCGATAATGATCAGCTCTCTGCAAATGTTGCGCATGCTGTTGAATCAGAGTTGCTAGTTATTCTTAGTGATATTGATGGCTATTATGATAAAAATCCTCAAGAGTTCAAAGATGCTAAAATCTATAAAGTTGTAAATGAAATCCCACAAAATCTGCTAGCTGATATATCAACACCAAACAATGAGTTTGCAACTGGTGGGATAGTGACAAAACTAAAAGCTGCTGATTTTTTGATAAAAAACGGACGCAAAATGTTTTTGTGTAATGGATTCAACCTTAGCGCTGCAGAGTCGTATTTACTGGAAGGCAAACATATACTTGGAACTCTTTTTGAGCCAAAAAAGAGTTGATTATTGATAGCGCATAAATGTGCTATCAAACTTTTTACTTAGTCATAATCTTCTGAAAATTTATTTTTATGTGGAAATTTTTCTACATGTTCATACTCATCTTCATCCCATCCATCATCAAGTTCATTTTCAACGATTCTCTCGTAACCCATTCTATTTAGCTCATCATCAATTTCTTCTTTATCGATACCATTTTTTCTACTAAAATCTAGAATATAGTCAATATCTTTTCTCATTACCCCATTTAATTCTAGTATAAACTCTAAATCTTTAAACGTCATATTTGCCCTCTTAACAAATACATTTCACTTTTGTGAATCTCATTACGTAATATACGTTCCAACTCTCAATGTTCTTGCCATTAAGAGACTACTTCCCATTTTATTCAAACAAAATTATACTCATAAATAAAAAAAACTTTGCTAAAAAAAAACTTAAAAAAAGCTCCTCCTATGATTTTAGAAAATATGATATAATTTACCCAAAACATCGGATTTACGCAATGTTAAAAAAGAAAATTATTGGTACAAAAGAGATTATATCAATACCCGATTTAGAGCTTTATGATCTTGATGTAAAAATTGACACTGGAGCTGATTCAAATGCTTTGCACTGCGATGATATTTTTATAGATGAACAACAGATTGTTCATTTTAAATTGCTTGATGAAATTCATGAAGCATATCATGGCAAAAAAATATCGCTTCCTCTATATGAGATGAAAAAAGTAAAAAGTTCAAACGGCGAGGTTCAACACAGACCATCGATCAAAGTAAAAGTTGATTTTTTTGGAAAAAGTTACCTTACAGTTATATCTTTGACAAATCGCTCAGATATGAAATACCCAATGCTCATAGGAAGAAAGTTTTTAGCAAAAAGATTTTTAGTTGATGTTTCGCAAGAATATCTCACAAAACAGACAAAATAAACATAAAGAAGAGCTAGATGAGAATTTACATATTATCAAGAAACAAAGAGCTATATTCAACAAAAAGATTAGTTCAAGCAGCACAAGAGAGAGGTTGGGAAGCAAGAGTTATAGATTATTTAAAATGCAGCATTGAGATAATGAAAGATGAGTTAAAAGTCAATTATTTGGGAAAAGAGCTTCCCACTCCAGATGCAATAATCCCTAGAATTGGTGCTAGTAGAACATTTTATGGAACTGCAATGGTAAGACATTTTGAGATGATGGATGTCTTTAGTGCAACTGGCTCGCTTGCTATAAAAAGAAGCAGAGACAAGCTCAGAAGTCTTCAAATACTCTCCAAAAATGGTGTTGATATGCCAAAAACAGTTTTTGCTTCCAATAAATCAAATGCAAAAGATGTGATTGAGCTTAGCGGTGGTGCTCCACTTGTACTAAAGATACTAGAGGGCACTCAAGGGGTAGGTGTTGTTTTAGTAGATAGTGAAAAAGCTGCCAAATCTGTGCTCGATGCATTTTATGGAATGGATGTTAATCTACTTGTTCAAGAGTATATTGAAGAAGCAGGCGGAGCGGATATAAGAGTCTTTATTGTTGGTGGAAAAATAATTGGAGCGATGAAGCGACAAGGTGCGGAGGGTGATTTTAGATCAAACCTTCATCAAGGCGGAAGTGCTACTGCACACAAACTTACTAAAAAAGAGAAAGAGACAGCACTTGCAGCTGCTAAAGCTATGGGGCTTGGAATCTGTGGAGTGGATATGATTCAATCAAACAGAGGTCCACTTGTTATGGAAGTAAACTCTTCTCCTGGACTAGAGGGGATTGAGAAATCTACAAAAATTGATATTGCTGGAAAAATTATGGAGTATATTGCAAAAAACATAGACCCTAAATGCAAAATAAATCCAGAAAAAAGAAAAATTAAAAAAGATAGCATTGGAGCTTAATTGTTGTCTAATTCAAAATTTATTTTATATGGCCAAGAGATTCCCAGAGGTGTATCTCTTAGCATAAATCTTGAACTTCCAAAACTCTATAACACACCGACAAAATTGCCTATACATGTAATTAGGGGCAGAAAAAATGGTCCTACTATATTTATTAGCGCTGCGATTCATGGGGATGAGTTAAACGGCATAGAGATTATAAGACGTCTTAGAAAATTGGCGATTTTAAAAAATATACGAGGTACTATTATCCTTGTCCCTATTGTAAACATTTATGGAATTATGACTTTATCTAGATATTTGCCTGATAGAAGAGATTTAAACAGAAGCTTCCCTGGAAGTACTCATGGCTCTTTAGCAAGCAGGGTTGCTAAAATATTTTTTGATGAGATAGTAAGAAAGTGTGATTTGGGTATAGATTTGCATACTGCTTCCATACATAAATCAAACCTCCCTCAAATAAGAACAAACATAAACAACGAATACATATTTAATCTTGCTAAAGCGTTTCAAGCACCTGTAATTTTACACTCTGAACTAAGAGATGGCTCGCTGCGTGCTGTTGCACAAGATGAGGGGATTCCTATACTTTTATATGAGGCAGGAGAGGCACTAAGGTTTGATGAGAAGTGCATTAGAATCGGTGTCAATGGTATAATCAATGTGTTAAGAGAGAGCGGAATGCTAACAAAGGTGATGAAAAAAGCTGAGAAAAATCCTCCAATCGTGACTAAAAACAGCCAGTGGATACGCTCCATCGAGAGTGGCATGTTAAGAACTATCAAAGCATTAGGTGACACTGTACGACAAGATGAGATAATTGCGTTTATTGATGAAGCTTTAGGAGATAGCAGCTTTGAGTTAAGAGCGCCATTTGATGGAGTCATCATTGGAAAGTCTGAGATTCCCCTTGTACAAGAAGGTGATGCTGTTTTTCACATTGCAAAATTTAGAAATCTTGAGGTTGCAGAGGATAGAATCGAATATTTCAACGAAAATACAATTGAACTTAGTGAATTTTTTGAACTTAACAATGAAGAGATAATAGAGTAGATATGGAACTATTTTACGATATATTAAAACAACTAATAAGAATACCTAGTGTAGTAGGCTCTGAGCAACCTTTTTTTATGTTTATAAAAAGAGAGCTTGAGGAACGCGCTATAAAAGTTGAATACTATGATGGTGTTCTTGTAGCAAAAGGGGAACGTCCTCATAGTGGATATATTTCAGCTCATGCCGATAGACATGGACTTGTATGTACTGGGCATAATGAGTTTCAATATGCAGCATTTATCGCAAAAAACAAGGCAGATTTGACAGGCGATTCAAATTCAGAACAGCTTTTACACAACTTTACTGCTAGATTTGTTGCTGAGAGAGTTCAAGCATATCAGCCATACTCTGGCACTTATTTAGGGCTTGGTGCAATAAAGGACGCTTTTCTTTGTGAGAGAAGAAACAATATTATTTTTAAGATTGATGGTTTTGATTATCTAACTCCAGGTATGCCAATAGCATTTATGGACAAACTCGATATTAAAGATGATTTAATCTCCGCACAACTAGACAATGTAATAAGTGTAGCTATGATTATCTACATGTACGCCATTGGTTATCAAGGCACAGCTTTTTTCACCGCTTCTGAGGAGGCTGGGCGAAGTTGGAGATTTTTGCTAGAGTGGTTTAGACGCTTTGACATAAAAACAGATGAGCTTTTAGTTCTAGACACTAGCCCTTACCCTACGCTTGAAGAGCTTAGAAGTATAGATATAGTCCTAAGACATAGAGATTCAAATGCTGTTTTTAGATCTCCACTGAAAAACAAAATTAAAAAAATAGCTCTCAAAGAGAAGATAAACTTCAATTTTAAAGACACATACTTAAAAAATAAAATGCAAAAAAACAATGCTGTTCGCTCACTTGGAACTACTGAACTTGGAAGACTTATTTTTGCAACAAAAGGGGAGATTCAAGGCACAACACTTCAAATTCCAACAATTGGCTATCATACAGTAAATGAGACAACTACAAAAAGAGCAGTTGAGAGTATGATTAAAGTTTTGCAAAAACTATATATCTCTTAAACTTGGAGTATTTGATGAAAAAAACAGCATATTTTATAATTGGCTTGAGCCTTTTATTTTCACTCTTACATGCACAAGATTTTACATATTTTGAAAAAGAGAAAAATATATGGCTTCAGGTATATAGCAACCAGCTAAAAGCACAAGCCCTTGATAGCGATATTAAAGCGCTAGAGAGAAGCATAAAAGAGGCAGGAACTAAGAAAAAAATAGAATTAAACCAACTACTTCAACTTCAAACTAGTAAGAAAAAAATCCTCGATGAACTGCCTCAATCTTTTGATACTATGCTAGAGAAGATTACAGTTGAGAGTGTTAAAGATATAAATTTAATAGAGTATCTATTTACAAGTCAAAAAGGTAAATTTAACATACAAACTCAACGTTTAAAGATTTTAAAGCAAGAGTTCGATGATGCTGTTGCCTTTTTAACAAAAGAGTTAGCAACAACAGAGTCTCAAGAGAATAGAGATTTTTTTAAAGAGTACCAATTAAAAAAAGCCCTAGATTTTTTTGAAAATGCAAGTGGATTGCTTGAGAACAAAGAAGAGGTTTTAAAACGTACAAAACAGAGCTATATGAGCGAATTAGAGGCATACAAACAGACTCAACTTCCGATTCATATAATTAAAATTGCTATCTTATTTTTAATATTTCTACTCTTTAATCTCCTCAAGTACTTTATAACAAAAAAAATAGATAATGAGGATCGCCTCTTTAGAATAAAGCGTGTACTAAACATAACTTTTTTTCTACTTATTTTGCTTATGTTAATTATTTTCAACATAAGCAATATTGTCTATGCAGCGACACTTATCGGTGTTATTGCAGCTGCTATTACTATTAGCATGAAGGAGTATCTCCAAAGCATGGCAACTTGGTTTCACCTCTCTTTTGGAAACTCCCTAAAAGTTGGAGACAGGATTCTCATACAAACAAATAACAACCAAATCATAGGAGAGGTTATAAATATTTCACTATTTCAAGTTACCCTTTATGAGAGCATAAATAACACAACTGCCCTAGATTTAAAGCGCTCAGGAAGGACAGTTTTTATACCAAACAACTTTTTTGTAACAAACTATGTCTATAACTACACACATGACAGGATGAAAACTATCTATGACCTTTTAGAGTTTAAAATTCCTTTTACATGTGATACAAAGAGAGTAGAAGATTTGGTAACAGAGGTGACACTAGAGGCAACAGAAAAATATATGGAAATTGCTTTAAAACAGTTTTCAAGTTTACGAAAAAGATATGATATGCGCTCTCGTGAATTTAGACCTCGTATCCATTTTATTCCAGATACGAAAAGTTCATGTTTTATTTTATATATTTGGTATGCTGCTCCTTATCATCAAATAATGGAGCTAAAATCTCAACTAAGTCAAAAAATTGTAAAAAAATTACAAGAAAATGAAATCGAATTTTGCTCCAATTAGAGCACAAGGATAGAGAGTGAATATAGTTAAATTAGTAGATACACTTCACTTGGAAGATTTAAAAAACCCTATGCATCCATCTATATTTGATGAAAATGATAGCTATGACATGTTAATCATAAGATTGCCTATTATAGAAGAAAAGCTTGAGCTTATCTCTGTTGGTTTTATTATTACACACGATAATAGCTACTATTACATAAGAGAAGAGGAGATTTTTGAGGAGCTTGGAAATCGTTTTGAAGCACCTTATAAAATCTTAGATACAACTATAGATAATCTCTTAAAATCTTTTGAAACATATCGTGATTTGATTATTGACATGGAAGAAGCGCTCTATCTAAACAAAACAAAAAAATCTTTCATAAATAGGTGGCTTGAATTAAAACGTACTATTGTAAGAGTTGAGAGAGTGCTAATGCATGCATCTTCAACAATGGATAAGATGATTGAGTACTATACAGATACTAAAGATTTCCCAATAAATCACTATATGGATTTACATGAACATCTTGAGAGAACTCTTCACTCAGCAAAACTTCAACTCTCAAAGCTAGACTATCTTTATAACTTTCATAGTGCACAAACAAATGAAAAGATGAACCATCTTATCTATATTTTAACAATAATTTCTGCAATTTTTTTACCACTCAATTTGGTTGTAGGTTTTTTTGGAATGAATACAAGCGGATTGCCATTCTCTGAGGGGCTCTCTGGAACAGGTAGTGTTGGGATTTTTATGATATTTTTATCAATTTTCATGCTTGGGGTCATCTATTTTGTGAAGAAAAGAGTTTAAGGGGAGTTAAGTGTCACTAAAATAGGCCACTGTAAGACCTATTTTAGAAGGAGAAATAAAATTTTAGATATTAATAAATATCTGTACTTGGGTGGTTTGGTTTACTAACTGTAGTACCAGTCTCTTTTACATCGTAATGAACGATATTATCAGCTTGTAAAGCACCTATTGTTAATGCGATTAATAAAATGATGTTTTTCATCTTGTATCCTTTGGTAAGAACGCGTTACGCTCTAAATTTTTAAATCAGAGTAATTTTATCCGATTTAACTTTTAGCTTTCGTATCGCTTTATAACTATCTATTTATTTTAAGTTTTGATTTATTTATGTTAAAGTTCCAAAATTATTAAGGAGTCTCATGCAGTTTCATCGTGTTCATATTGAAGTAACAAATATTTGCGGTCTTGCATGTAGTTTCTGCCCTCCAAAAGCAAATCCGTCAAAAACTATGACCCTAGAGTTTTTTGAAAAAGTTCTGCAAGAGCTTACACCATATACAAAAACACTCGCTTTTCATGTTATGGGAGACCCTCTGCTTCTCTCAAATCTGCATGAGTACCTTGACATTGCCAAGAGATACAATTTTCAAGTAGAGTTGACAACAAGCGGTTACTACCTCTGTAAACACAAGCCAGAAACACTATTTCATGAAGCAGTTCGCCAACTAAATATCTCACTCAACAGTTTCAACAAGAATAGCCTAAATATCAGCTTTGAAGAGTTCATAAAACATATTTTAGATGTATGTTCACAAAAAATAGAGAACTTTCCCATACCTTTTATAAATCTTCGTCTTTGGAATCTTGATGATATTTGCTCTGAAGATACATATAACAGACTTATTTTTGAAAAACTAAACTCTTTTTTTGATATAACTATCGATAGTGAGCTGATACATAAAGAGAAGATAAAATCTCTGCGCATAGCTCCAAAAATATTACTTAACTTTGATAGCTATTTTGAGTGGCCATCACTTAACTCCACACATAACTCTCACTCTACATGCTATGGGCTTTCCTCGCATATAGGTATACTCGCAAACGGAACTGTTGTACCTTGCTGCTTAGATGGAGATGGCGTTATAAACCTTGGCAACTTGCATGAAGAGAGTCTAAAAAATATACTCACTTCAAAAAGAGCAACAGCTATAATAGATGGCTTTAAAGGGCATATTGCGGTTGAAGAGCTATGCAAAAAATGCAGCTATAAAGATAGATTTTTAAACTCCTAAATTTCTCATAAAATTACCAGCTATCAGAGTGCTTCTATTTTTGAAAAAGTCAGCTATCTCTGGAACATATATACTATCTTGAGTTTCGTAAAATAGCCTTAGCCACCCCTGAAATGCTTCTCTTGAGATACCTTTAATATCTAAATGAGGCGCAAAAGGACTACCTCTGTAAGCACTATCACCCAAAGCAATAGAAGCCCAAAAATTTGTTAAAAGCTCCAAATGAGGACGCCATTTCTCATTTTTCATATCATCTCCCAATTTTTCAATAAAAAAAGGAGCGACAACGCTGTCTTTTAAAACTTTTGAATAAAATAAAAGCACCATCTTGTTTAAATTTTCTTTTGTAACTTCACTGTTTAACATTTTTTACTCTCTTTTTATATAGCAATTAATTTTTGAATTCTATAAAACCAACCCTACTCACAACCTAAAGCTATAATTCCAGCAATGAAAAATCAGCCAAATTTCAAAGCGGATTTAACAAGAAGTATGAAAACTTTAGTTAATATATTTTTAATAAACCAAAGCAGCCTATTAAAATAGATAGAAGTGTAATATCAGTTATATGTTCATTATAATGAAGTTATATATAAAAAAGAGCATAAAAAAAGTTTGAAGAAGATAACCCAAATTTTATAGATGAAAGAAAAGAATCGTTTTTTAGCTCTTTATTTAAGTGATGCTTGGAGTGTATCAAGAAAGCTAAAATTATAAACAGCTATTTCATAGACACATCCATTATAAAGAATAGAAAAACAGCATTTAAGCTATAATTCCACTAATGAAAAATCAGCCAAATTTTAAAGTTGTATCTCCTTATCAGCCAGCAGGAGACCAGCCAGAAGCCATAAAAATACTTAGTGACTCTATCCTCAAAGGAAATCGTTATCAGGCTCTAGAGGGCGTAACTGGTAGCGGTAAAACCCACACTATGGCGCGGGTTATAGAAAATGTGAAGATGCCGACCATCATCATGACGCATAACAAAACACTCGCTGCACAGTTGTACTCGGAGTTTCGTCAATTTTTCCCAAACAATCATGTTGAGTACTTTGTCTCCTACTATGATTACTACCAGCCTGAGGCTTATATTCCGCGCCAAGATCTCTTTATAGAAAAAGACAGTGCGATAAACGATGAACTTGAGCGCCTTCGCCTCTCTTCTACTGCAAATCTGCTTAGTTATGATGATGTTATAGTTGTAGCTTCTGTATCTGCAAACTATGGTCTTGGTGACCCAGAGGAGTATGAAAATATGGTGCAATCAGTCGCAATCGGAGATGTGATTGCGCAGAAAAAACTTCTCTTACGACTTGTTGAGATGGGTTACTCGCGAAATGACAGCTATTTTGATAGTGGACATATTCGTGTAAACGGAGAGTCATTAGATATTTTTCCTCCATATTTTGAGCAAGAAGCTATTCGCATAGAGTTTTTTGGAGATGAGATAGAAGCTATCTATACTTTCGACACAATTGATAATAAAAAACTCGAAGAACATAAGCAGTTTACTATATATGCAACTTCGCAATTTAGTGTGCGTCAAGAGAAGTTGGCAGTCGCAATAAAACGCATTGAAGAGGAACTTGATGATAGACTTGCTTACTTTAAAAAAGAGGGAAAACTTGTAGAGCATCAACGACTAAAACAGAGAGTTGAGTTTGATTTAGAGATGCTTCAGACTACTGGAATGTGCAAAGGAATTGAGAACTACTCAAGACTTTTAACTGAAAAGAAAATAGGTGAAGCACCATACACTCTACTTGATTATTTTGCGCTGCACCATAAAGAGTATCTAGTTATTGTAGATGAATCACATGTATCGCTTCCGCAGTATAGAGGTATGTATGCAGGAGATCGTGCAAGAAAAGAGGTTTTAGTTGAGTATGGTTTTAGACTTCCAAGCGCACTTGATAACCGCCCTTTAATGCTTGATGAGTATATAAATAAAGCTCCGCACTATCTTTTTGTCTCAGCGACACCCTCAAAATATGAACTGGAACTCTCAGCAGTAAAAGCTGAGCAGATTATACGCCCAACTGGACTTTTAGACCCTGTTATAGAGATAAAGCCATCTACAAATCAAGTAGAAGACATACATGATGAGATAAAAAAAATCACTCTTAAAAATGAGAGGGTTTTAATCACTGTTCTTACAAAAAAGATGGCAGAAGCTCTAACCAAATATCTCGCAGATTTGGGTATAAGAGTTGAGTACATGCACTCAGATATAGATACAATTCAAAGAAATCAGATAATCCGCTCTCTTCGTCAAGGAGAATTTGATGTTCTTATTGGGATAAACCTTTTGCGTGAAGGCTTAGACCTGCCAGAGGTGAGTTTAGTAGCTATTATGGATGCCGATAAAGAGGGCTTTTTAAGAAGTGAGACATCTCTTATACAAACCATCGGCAGAGGGGCTAGAAATTCAAACGGAAGAGTTATTTTATATGCAAACAAGATAACCACCTCTATGCAAAAGGCGATTGATACAACAAATGCTAGAAGAGAGATTCAAGATAAACACAATAAAATCCATGGTATCACTCCAACTACAACTATCCGCAAGTTAGATGAAAATCTAAAAGTTGAAGAGTATGGTGATATTTACCAAAAAAATAAAAAAATGGATAAAATGCCTGCTTCAGAAAGAAAAGCAATGGTTACGCAACTCTCTTTAAAGATGAAAGAAGCAGCACGTGAGCTTAACTTTGAAGAGGCAGCACGCTTACGTGATGAAATAGCAAAAATAAAAAAATTATAAGAGAGAATGATGGAAGATACATTTAGTAATTTGGCAACTTATGGATATATAGGACTTTTTCTATATTCACTAGGTGGTGGTTTTGTGGCAATTATAGCTGCTGGAGTTATGTCTTTTATGGGAAAGATGGATTTATCTCTCTCTATAACAATAGCATTTATTGCTAATGCGCTTGGAGATTTTTTACTATTTTATATGGCAAGGTACCAAAAAAGCATGATGATGGAAGGGCTTAGAAAACATAGAAGAAAATTGGCTCTTGCACATATTATGATGAAAAAAAATGGCTCATGGATTATTTTAATTCAAAAGTTTGTTTATGGCATAAAAACACTTATCCCAATAGCTATTGGACTTACAAAATATGATTTTAAAAGATTTGCAATTTTAAATATTTTAAGTGCTGGAGTTTGGGCTCTGATTTTTGGCTTAGGAAGTTATTACTCTGGTGGATTTTTAATGAGCATTGCCGAAGCAATAACACAAAAACCGTGGATAGCACCTATAATACTTGTTGTCTTTGGCGGAGCTTTATGGCTATATTTGACACAAGCTACCAAAAGAAAAATTAAAAAATAAGAAGATAGAGAATTTAGCTCTCTATCTTTGGTCCTGCTTCTGAGTAGTCAAACTCACTATTTTCAACTTGATATTTTTTAAAATTCTCATTAAACATATTTGCCAACATATCTGTTGTCTTATCAAAGGCTTCTTTATCACTCCAAGCATTGCGAGGATTTAAAATTTCTGGGTTTATGTTTCCAAGAGTTTTTGGAACTTGTAGCTTAAATGTTTTAGTTGTATCAAACTCACTCTCTTTAATGCTGCCATCTAAAATAGCGTTAATACAAGCACGTGTATCTTTTATACTCATTCTCGTTCCAACACCGTAAGCTCCGCCTGTCCAGCCAGTATTTACAAGATATACATGTACGTCATGCTTATCTATCTTCTCGCCTAGCAGCTTGGCATACACCGTTGGATGTAGTGGCAGGAATGCTTCTCCAAAACATGAGCTAAATGTAGCAACTGGCTTAGTTATTCCACGCTCTGTTCCAGCAACTTTAGCAGTATATCCACTTAAGAAGTAGTACATTGCTTGTTCACGAGTCAGTTTTGAAACTGGAGGCAAAATACCAAAAGCATCTGCACTTAAAAATATGATATTTTCAGGATGTCCAGCACTTAGAGATGTTTCATGATTTTTTATATGCTCTATTGGATAAGATACGCGAGTATTTTCTGTTTTGCTTCCATCATTGTAATCAACCTCTCCTTTATCGTTTACAACAACATTTTCAAGAAGAGCGCCAGATTTTATAGCATTAAAAATTTCAGGTTCGTTATTTCCATCTAGGTTTATAACTTTTGCATAACATCCACCCTCAAAATTAAACACTCCATTGTCATCCCAGCCATGCTCATCATCTCCGATAAGTCTTCTATAGGGATCTGTTGAGAGAGTAGTTTTACCTGTTCCGCTAAGCCCAAAGAAAAGAGCTGTGTCGCCTTTTTCTCCCACATTTGCAGAGCAGTGCATAGAGAGCTTATTTTGTAGTGGCAGCCAGTAGTTCATCATTGAAAAAATTCCTTTTTTCAACTCACCACCATACCAAGTTCCACCAATCACTGATAGATTGTTTTCGATATCAAAAAGAACAAAGACTTCAGAGTTTAGCCCATGTTCTCTCCATTTATCGTTTACAGCCTTACAAGCGTTTAAAACTGTAAACTGCGGCTTAAACTCTTTTAGCTCAAGCTCTGTTGGTCGAATAAACATATTTTTTACAAAGTGTGCCTGCCAAGCTATTTCAGTCACAAAACGGATTGAGTGTTTTGAATCAACACTAGCACCACTGTAAACATCTGTAACATATAAATCTTTTGCTGAGAGCTGCTCTCTTGCAACCTCTAAGAGCTCTTTAAAAATTTCTTCACTTACTTTTTGATTAACATCGCCCCAAGCGATATATCTGTTTGAAGGATCTCTATCTACAATATATTTATCTTTTGGGCTGCGTCCTGTAAAGACTCCAGTATCTACTGCTGTAGCACCACTTGTAGTAAGAATACACTCTTTATTTTCAATTTCATGTTTTATTAATTCATCATAGCCAAGGTTATGATAAACCTTTCCAACATTCTTTAAGCCTATCTCTTCTAACTCGGTTAAGTTCATAACTTGCCTTATTGTACTTTTTAAATATGGACGAAATTATACACTTAATATACCTAAATTCAAAGTAAATATCAGGGTCGTTATATAATTTTTAGTAACTTTTCAAATGTCAAAGTTTATAAAAATTAGTTTAAGTATCTTTTGATAAAAT
Organism: Sulfurimonas denitrificans DSM 1251; assembly: GCF_000012965.1. Taxonomy (NCBI): domain Bacteria; kingdom Pseudomonadati; phylum Campylobacterota; class Epsilonproteobacteria; order Campylobacterales; family Sulfurimonadaceae; genus Sulfurimonas; species Sulfurimonas denitrificans. Next base: position 1,778,094 of record NC_007575.1, read on the forward strand.
TCCAATATTGCTCGCATAACTCAGTTGGTAGAGTGTTACCTCGACAAGGTAAAAGTCACTGGTTCGAGTCCAGTTGTGAGCACCATTATCTAGTTTGTACTAGTTCCTACAAGTCCACAAAATCCACATAAAATAGGCTCTCAACACTCTATATAAGTCTATGATTGTCCGCTATAGTCTATGTAAAACTAAATCTTTTTACAGTATAATAAACAGTACATTTATATTTTCAATTAAGGAAGTATACTGTTATGGCAAAAAAAACTAAACCATTGAGCGATTTAGAAATAAAAAGAATTAAATATATAGATAAAGAGTTCAAGCTATATGACGGCAATAACTTATATGTAGTTATCCACAAAAACGGTAGTAAATATTTTCGTCTTGATTATAAATTTAATGACAAAAGAAGAACTTTAGGAATAGGTGTTTATCCATCAATATCCATCAAAATAAAGGGGTGTCAGTCGCCACCTTTTTGAAACCTGACACTCTCCAAAGCCCTACTTCTTAAAAAACAACGGAAGACAAAGATTCCTCACTCCAAAAGAGAGTAAAAGACTCATATTTTCAAATTCATTTGGTGAAATATGACCCAAATAACTATGCCTTCTTTTTGAATTGTAGAACATCTCTATATATTCAAATATTTTAGAAGCTGCGACCTCTCTTGTTAAAAATATCTGTTTTCTTACAAGCTCTTTTTTTAAACTCTTAAAGAAGTTGTGCACTATTTTTTTGATGCTATTATGGAAATAGATGTTATAAATAAAAATAGCATTAAAGGGAACTGCAACATCCATAGAGGTTCAGCAACAGATCCAACGGCTATGACTACAAATCCCAATACACTTATCTCTTTTAGCTCCCTATCTTCAATACGAAGAGTAAAAAACTTATAAAACAGCAAAAACATCAAAGTAAGCCCGATAAAACCGCCTTGTACTGCTACCATTAAGTACTGGTTATGGAAGTGCTGAGTAGTCATAAACTCTTTTGTCTCATCACTTAATCCAAACTCTTTTTTACCTAAAATTTCTTTTGTAGATACTTTATAGTCGCCTATCCCATTGCCAAGAAGAGAGTGTTCTTTTAAAACTTCACCTGCAACCAGCCAAAATGCAACTCTTATACCAAAGGAGTTATTGTAATTTTGCACAGCAATGTTTTGTACATCTTTTACACCAGCATCAACTCTTTGTTTAAAGAGTTCCAAACTATTATATGCAAGTAAAAAAATAACTGTTATTGAAAAAAAGCTCATAACTACAGATTTAACTGTTATTCTATATTTTAAAAATATCAAGACTATTAATGCTACAAAAAATGCAAGCTGCCCTGCTCTGCCAGTTGAAAACATCAAGTTTGTTGTACTCAAGAGAAAGAACAACATGTAGGGAAGTTTTTCTTTTAGTAAAAGCTTTTTACAGAACACTCTGCTTAAGAGTAAAATAGCTGTAAATGCCAAATAGATGCTGTAATGTATATGTGTCATAAATGGCGTTGGGTATGATGAATCCCTCTCATTTATGTTCCAAAAATCAAAAAACATACCATAAGCCAATATCTCACTTACAAACATTCCGAGCAAAAATGCGCTTAGCATACTCCAAATCCACTCTTTTTGTACCAAAACTACTAAAGGGGGTAAAAGAAGTATCCAATAACCATAGAGTCTTATCTGATTTATGCCCTCTTTAATATCCTCACTCCAAAGAAGAGTTGCAAATATGTAGAGCAAAAAAATAGCTATATATGTAAAAATGGCGCTGCTCTTTAAAGTTTCAAATGTATTTTTATAATCTCTTTTATAAAGTAAAAGCAAGAAAAACAGAAGTAAGAAAAAACTGCTAGCACTCCTAGATAGGGGCAGTAAAAAAGCAAAAAGTAGAGCAGAGTAGTAAAGTACATCTTGAAAATCTACTCTTTTGCTCATTCTTATCTAGCTCCAACTTTAGACAAAACAACTTTAATAGTTTTCATCATGATTACAAAATCAGCCCAAAGTGACCAGTTGTTTATGTACCAAACATCTAATTCATTTCGCTCTTTAAAAGTAAGCTCATTTCTACCGCTTACTTGCCATAACCCCGTTATGCCTGGCTTTACTTTCAACACAAATTCTTTATGTTCACCCAACTTGTCTGATTCGCTTGTCATGTAGGGACGAGGACCTACTAAGCTCATCTCTGCTTTTAAAACATTGATAATTTGAGGTAGTTCGTCAAGGGAAGTTGAGCGCAATATTTTCCCAATTTTTGTAATTCGTGGATCATTTTTATACTTATGATACTCTTCATAATGAGCAATCTCTTCAGGATGCGCTAGAAGATAACTCTCCAAGAGAGAAGCTGAATTTTCGTACATAGTTCTATATTTATAGCATATAAAATTATTATCATTCTTTCCAAGTCTATACTGTTTGAAAAAAACCAAACCTTTAGAATCAGCTCGAATCAATATAGTTATGAGTACATGTATAGTTAAAAACAGAGGTAAGATAAGAAGTGTCATAAAAAATTCTGCAACACTTTTTATCCATATATTATGTTGAAGCAGGAGTTTGTTCTCTACTTGTATGGTAGAGTTTCTAATATTGAAATATTCCATGATGTTAGAGTTAGCAAAATTAACACTAGAGACATAAGGAACTATGTAAACCTCTGTATGGTTTTGTAGATATTTTGCAACTCTTCTCTTCATGGTTTTTGCATCAGTTCCTTTTGATGCGATGATTACTGTATCGTATTTTGAATCACTGTAGCGCAGACCTAAGTACCAATTTTCTCTAAACTCTTTTTTAAAAATCTCTATTTGAGACTCTTCACCAACTATATAAACTTTTTTAATAAAAAAATCTATCTTATAAAAAACTTTTTTACTCAATCTTTTTACTACAGGCAAGATAAATAGCGCGAACATAAAGTATAAGCTAATAAATAGTCGTGAATACTCTTGTGAAACTTTGCTTAGTGTCAATAGCGCCATAATGATAAGATAACCATAAAAGAGAGACTTCATAATTTTTCTAGTCTCTTGCCAAAAGTCATATCTTAATGTATATATTTTCTCATAAAACAGAAGTGCGAAAATAACAAAAATAACAAAAGAGAAATCCTGAATTTGCAATGTTTTAAATAGTGGTAAAGAAGAATCACTTAAGCTAGTTCTTACATAGAGAGTCAAATAGAAAAGAGCAATCAAAACTATAATATCAATTAAAATAAGTACAAAACTTAGAGTATATTTTCTCATATTTTTACCTTTGAATTTACAAAAGTTCTCAGCTCATCTTTAAACCTATCGGTAGAGTAAGTTTTTACATGATGGGATATTTTTTTTGAATCAAGCTGCAGTGATTCAAATAAATTTACTGCCTTTATTATATCTTCTGGTGTCTGTTTTTCAAAATGTACTCCTGTTATTCCATCAATTACTGTCTCTGCTGTTCCACCATCATTAAGAGCGATTACAGGAGTTCCGCAAGACATGGCTTCGATTGGAACTATCCCAAAATCCTCTATTGCTGCATAAACAAATGCTTTTGCTCTTTGCATATGTTTGATTAAAATCTCATCTTCTTGATAACCAAGCAGAGTTATATTATCTTTTGCGATAGCTTTGATGGAATCATACTCTTCACCAGAGCCTATAACTATGAGCGCCCTATTTGGCATTTTATTAAAAGCCTCTACTATGAGTTTTGTTTTTTTGTATGAAACTAACCTTGAAGCAGTAAAGTAAAAATCATCTTTTTTCTCTTTTAAAGTAAATTTATCAGTATCTACAGGTGGATAAATCACTACAGAATCTCTATCGTAAGTTTTTTTTATTCTATTTTGAACAAACTTTGAATCAGCTATAAAAAAATCAACTCTTCTTAGGGTTTGTATATCCCATTGTTTTATATATCTCAAAGTTTGTTGTACTAAAAACTTTTTTGGCTGCTTCAAGTTAGAAGTGTATTCATCATAAAGATCCCATGCATATCTTATAGGTGTATAGCAATATGAGATGTGAACTTGATTTTTTCTCTTTTTAACACCTTTGGCAACTGCCCATGAAGAGCTTATTATAAGGTCGTACTCACTTAAGTCAAAACTCTCAATGGCTCTTGGAAAAAGTGGCAGATAGTTTCTGAAGTGTTTTTTTGCAAAAGGTAATTTTTGGATAAATGAACTCTTTGCAAATTTATTATTTAGCACATCAGCTCTATCTTTGTCATTTAAAAAATCTACCAAAGAAAAAATATCTGCATCTGGATAAATATCTACTATAGCTCTTAATACCTTCTCAGCTCCTGCATTTGTTACAAGCCAATCATGTACTATAGCTATTTTCATTTTTGTAAAACCTCTTGAAACACTTTTATATGCTCTAGAGCTGATTTTTCCCAACTAAACTCTTTGGCTCTCTCTAATCCTTTTACTACCATCTCTTGTTGGAGAATTTTATCTTTTAAAACTAACTCTATCTTCTCTTTTATATCTTTTGTATCATTAGGATTACAATATATAACCGCATCGCCACCAACTTCAGGTAGAGAGCTGCTATGGCTGCAAACCACAGGTGTTCCACATGCCATAGCTTCAAGAGGAGGAAGTCCAAAACCTTCATAAAAAGAGGCAAATACAAAACATGAAGCTAAATTATAAACTTTTGCTAATTCTAAATCGGAGATAAATCCAAGATAAATAATATTTTCTCTGTTTTCATCTATGATGCTCATTATTTCACTGTTTTCCCAGCCTTTAAAGCCAGCAAGCACAAGCTTGTACTCGTTTTTTATTTCATTTGGCAAGAGATTATATGCCCTTAGTAAACCTATTAAATTTTTTCTCGGTTCTATACTACCTACACTGAAGATAAATTTTTTTGGGAGTTCAAAATCAACTTTTAAATCATCATACATTTTAAATAAATCATGATTTATTCCATGGTAAATCACTTTTACTTGCTCTTGATTGAAATCTAATCTATCTATTATCTCTCGTTTTGAAAATTCTGAACCTGTAATAATCATATCACTTCTTTTAATATTTTTAAAAAAATGCTCTTCAAAGTACTCTATTCTCTCTTTAGGGTGAAAATCTTTATGCAATATAAATGAAAAGTCATGAACTGTAGTGATAGTTTTATTGGCTTTTATACCTTCTATTGGTATAAAATTTGGTTCCCAATAAAGGTCATATGTTGGTGTAAAAATTTGACTTGAAATTTTTACAATTTTTCTAACTATTTTTTTAAATAATTGATTTTTTGATACGATAGATTTTAATAATTTTAAATCTTTTTTATCTAAATGGTGAACTAATGATTTGCTATGATACCCATAAAAAAAACTACACTCAAAATATTTATCTTTTTCTACCCTTTTAGATATCTCATAGGTGTACCTGCCAATACCAGTTAAAGATGACATTAAAGAGATAGTATCAATTAGTATTTTAAATTTCAAGCATTTTTCTTAAAGTTTGTTTAAATTCTTTTTGTTCAACTTCTCCTATTAGAGCAAAAAGTTTACTGCTTGAACCAGTTAATGATTTTATTTCATCTTTTCGTACAAACGCTGGATTTATTTTTACTTCTATTTTATAACCTGCTATTTCACTCATCATCTCAATTACATGTAGTAGTTTTATGCCTCTGTTGGAGGCTATGTTTACAACTTCGCCCTTAGCATCACACTCTAGAAGTTTTTTATAAACCTCGCATGTAAAAGATACATCATTAAACTCTCTCTCTACATGTAAGTTTCCAAGCTCTATAACATCTTTTTTCTCTTTAAAATGTTTTATTATTTTAGGTATCAAAAATTGTTCGGCTTGTCCAACTCCTGTATAGTTAAAAGGTCTTGTTATAATAATGGAAAGTTTATCAAAGTATCCTCTTGAGAGAGATTCCATGGCATATTTACTTGCTCCATAGTGATTTGCAGGAAGAGGACAAAGGGACTCATCTAATACCTCTAAACCCTGATTTCCATAGACTGTAGCACTGCTAGCGAGTACTATTTTAGAGGGATTTTGTTCAAGCTCTACAAAAGCATCTAAAATATTTGTAGTGCCTATAGTATTTACTCTGTAAAACTCTTCATGGCTTCCATGAGCCGCAAAAGATATTCCAGAGAGATGAATGAAAAAATCAGGTTTTACCTTTTGTAAAACTTCTAAAATCTGCTCTTTACATGTAACATCACACCTATACTTTTTAGCTCCACTCTCAAAAAAAGAGGTTCCATATACATCGTATTTGGCTTTTTCTAAGTACGATGAGAGATGCACTCCTGTAAAACTATCTATACCTGTTATTAATACTTTTTTCATAACTTAGAAAGAGAACCCTATCTCATTTCTTCTCAAATCCTCTTTTACCATCATGGCACATAACTCTTCTAATGTACATTTTGGCTCCCAACCTAACTCATCTTTTGCTTTTTGTGGGTTTCCTATAAGAATATCTACCTCTGCTGGTCTATAAAACTTAGGGTTTACGCGCACAACTGTTTTACCACTATTTTTATCAACTGCAACTTCATCTTGAGCGTTTCCTTTAAACTCTACTTCTATACCAGCACCTTTAAATGCCATAGTTACAAAGTCTCTTACAGTCTCTGTTCTGTTTGTAGCTAATAGGTAAGTATCTGCTTTATCAGCTTGCAACATAAGATACATTCCCTCTACATAATCTTTAGCATATCCCCAGTCTCTTTTTGCGTCCATATTTCCAAGTTCCATGTACTCTAACTTACCAAGCTTGATTTTTGCAACGCTATCTGTGATTTTTCTAGTTACAAACTCTCTTCCTCTTAGAGGTGATTCATGGTTAAAAAGTATCCCGCTTGTTGCAAATATGCCATAAGATTCTCTATAATTTACTACCATCCAGTGCGCATACATCTTTGCCGCTCCATAAGGACTTCGTGGCCAAAATGGTGTTTTTTCTGTTTGTGGAATCTGTTGAACTTCACCAAACATCTCAGAAGTGCTTGCTTGATAAAACTTTATTTTAGGATTTACTATTCTGATTGCTTCAAGTAAGTGTACGCAACCAAGACCTGTGATGTGCGCAGTTGCAAGAGGCTGTTCAAACGAAACTCCTACAAAGCTTTGAGCCGCAAGGTTATATATCTCATCTGGCTGAATTTCCATAACCATTCTTATGCTGTTTGCTTGATCTGTTAGGTCATACTCTATCAAGTGAAGATTTGGGCTGTTTTGGATTCCAAGCTCTTCTATACGCCAAAAATTCACAGATGAAGTTCGTCTATAAGTTCCATAGACCTCATAACCTTTATTTAAAAGCAACTCCACTAGATAAGCTCCGTCTTGCCCAGTAATACCTGTAACTATAGCTTTTTTCATTTTTTATTCCTTAATCAACAAGCTTATCCAACAAGCTCATATCTTTAAAATTATTTGTAACTATCAATAACCCAATATAAGAGTTAACCATCTCATATATGTTCTCTATATATTTGTATTTTACTTCATAAAATTTATTTTTAGCCTCATTGAGGTCAATTATGCTTTTGAGTCCATGCTCGTATCCCTGCTCTATTGCATTTACATAGAGTTCAGCTGAAGAGAGCGCATCTTTATACATTGAAACCGAATTGGTAGAAGCCTCAAAAATAGCAAAATACTCATTGTACATAACTTGCGTCTCTTTTTTCGTATTTTGTAAATCTTCATTAGCCGCCATATACATCAATCTAGAAGAATCAACCTTTGAAGAGACATAACCACCTCCATAGATAGGCATACTTAAGCTAAGCATAGCATACTTAATACTATCATAGGGTGCATCAATTGTCGGCGTGTCCGTATCATACATTGAATACGAAACATCAAAATTTACTTTAGGCAGATGTCCGCTTTTTGCATTCTCCACATCTGCTTTTGAAATTTCAACAGCATCATAAGCTTGCTTTATTCTCAAACTCTCTTGGAGTTTATCATCACTCATAACTTTTTCTCTCATCTGCGCTATTGTATCTATTATCGATTTATCGGACTCTATTTTTGGAAGTTCATACTCATTATTGCCAATAAATTGTTTTAGCTTGAGATCATACACTTCAAATAGTTTCTTCTCTTTGTCAAGGTCTATCTGCGTTGAGTCAAATTCAACTCTCATTTGAAGTAAATCCATCTTGTTAGAGAGATTCATCTCATATTTTTTACTTAGTTCTTCAAGTCTGGATTTACTGTAGTTTGAATAAGACTCTAAGAGTTTTATCCTGTTTCTTGATTTTAGGACATCTATATAAGCATTAAAGAGATCTTGTGCTAGTTGCTCTTTTTGAAGTTCTACTTTTGTTTGAGAGTATTTACTTCTTGCTTCTTGCATATCTACTCTTGTATAGATTTCAGGATTATAGATAGCCTGTCTGCCTGTAAGAGAGTAAGTTATCAACCCTTGTCTAGTCTCATTTTTTGTTGGGTTTGAGATATATTCTGTTTTCTTGTAAGATGCAGATAGATTTATTTGAGGATAGAGTTGTGACTGCTCTTGAACTATCTTCTCTTTATCCGACTCAGAAACATAAACTGAGGAGCGGATAATGTTTGCATTTTCAAGAGCCAATTCATAAGCTCTTGAAAAATTTAAAACTTCCGCACCTAAATGGTTAAGAGAGAGTGCTATAAAAAATAGACTAACTGCTACTTTGCTACTCTTCATTAAAACTCCTACTAAACATATCCATAAAAGGTTTAAGTAGATAGCTAAGTGCCGTTCTCTCCCCTGTTTTAATCATAACTTCTGCAGGCATACCTGAGACTAATACAAAGTGATTATCTTGCAAGCTCTTAACTCCCTCTTTAGTAACTTCGATTTTAGCCGAATAATATTGAGTTTTGCCATCTTGATTGATAAAGCTATCTGCCGATACATGTACCACTTTGCCCTCAACTACATGTGATTGTCTTAAATCAAAAGCAGAGAATCTAATATCAGCAATAAGTCCTACTTGTACTTTATCAATATCTGTTATCTGGACTTGCGCTACTACTATAAGTTTTGAGTCTTGTGGAACAATCTCAAGAATAGGTTTTGCAGGCGATACGACACCGCCCTCAGTATGTATTTCAAATCCAACAACAATCCCATCAATTGGTGCTACAATAGCTGTTCTCTCTAGTGTATCCTCTGTTGCAGTTATTTTTGATTTCAAATCAGCAATATGTGACTTTGCTTCAACGTATCTCTCTAGTGTCTCTTTTTGGAACTCTTTTTCTCGTAGAAGCTGTTGAGTTTGAAGTTCACTTATTTGCTCATTTATCTTTGCTATATCAGACTTTGTGCTAGCCAAATCACCCTCAATCATATTGTTTTCACGTTGAAGGTCTCTGATTCTTTGTTTATCTACTAATCTCTGTTTATAAAGAGATTCCCACTCCAAAATCTCTTCACTTATTGAAGCACGTCTATTTTCTTTACTTTTTATAAGAGAGTTAAGTCCATCAATCTGATTTTGCAATTGAGTGATTCTGTTATTTGTAATAATATTCTCATCTTCAATTTTTCTCTTTGTAGTTTCAAATATATTTCTTTGATTTTTTATTATATTTTCATCAGTTGATTCAGGCAAAAACTCAATCACTTTATCGCCGTCTCTTTGTGCCTTTAACCTTGCAAAGAGTGCTAAGGCATCTTGATATTGCGAATTTAAAATATTTAATTGAGCCTTTATCTGTACGTCACTAAGCTTTAAAAGAATTTGATCTTTTTTTACTCTATCTCCATCTTTGACATATATCTTCTCAATCTTTCCGCCTTCTAAATGCTGAATAGTTTTCTTATCCAAATCTGCAGAAACTTTTCCTACCGCAACAGCTGAGCTTGCAAGAGGTGCATAAGCCATCCAGCCACCCATGAGAACAAACATCACAAAGATTATTGCTAATCCAAATCTAATTACTCCAGAGTCATCGTATGATGGCATCGTTATTTTTTTATTTTCCATAATCATCCTAACTACTTGGTTTGCTTAACGATATTTTCGGAGCTTGCGTCATGGGAGCTTGAGCCTGCGTCTGAGCCTGCGCTTGTGCCTGAGCATCTTTTACCGCGGCAGCCATATTTGAGAGTACCTCATTAGTGTTGCCATAAGCTTCCAAAAGACCCTGTTTTATAACAGCGAGTTTATTTGTAACTTGTAGTATGTTTGGTCTGTGAGTTATCAGAATAACAGTCGTATTACTCTCTTTTAAAGATTGTATCGCTTTAACTAGTGCCGCTTCACCTTGATCATCAAGATTTGAGTTTGGCTCATCAAGTACTACTAAAACAGGGTTGTCATAGATAGCTCTAGCAAAACCTATGCGTTGTCTTTGACCACCTGAGAGTGTTGCACCGCCAACACCAATTCTAGTATCATACCCCTCAGGAAGCCTTAATATCATCTCATGAATACCAGCTTTTTGAGCAGCTTCAACTACTTTAACCGAATCAACATCAGTAAATCTTGCTATATTTTGGCTGACTGTTCCTTCAAAAAGTTCTATATCTTGAGGCAGGTAGCCTATATACTTCCCTAAATCTGCTTTGTCCCATTGTGAGATGTCTGCCTTATCTAGTCTTGCTTTTCCTGCAGCTAAAGGCCATAAACCTAAGATAATTCTAGCTAAAGATGATTTTCCAGCAGCACTTGGTCCTACTATACCAACAACATCACCTTTATTTATCAGCATTGAAATGCCACGAATTGATGGCTGAGTAGCACCTGGAGGAACAACAACAACTCCCTCTAAAAGCACTTCACCCTCTGGAGCAGGAAGTTCCATATACTCTTTTTCTTTTGGAAATTCACTCAAGAGTGCATCCAATCTCTCATAAGATGTTCTAGCTGCACTAAAGCCTTTCCAACTACCAATAATCAAATCAAGTGGAGCCAATGCTCTACCCATGATAATAGAACCTGCTATCATCATACCAGCACTTACTTCCATTTTTATAGCAAGATATCCACCGATACCTAAGATAAGAGACTGAAAAAGCATTCTTGCGCTTTTTGACATGTTAGCCCAGATTCCAGCTTTATTGCTTGCACTGTTTTGTGCATTTAAAAAACCGTAATACTTCTCTTGCCATATCCCTAAGATATTGCCCTTCATGCCCATCGCATTTATAACTTCTGCATTTCTTATATTTGAATCTACATATATATTAGATGCTCTGCTTAAATTATTTGCCTCTAAGAGTTTCTCTTTTGTTGAGTATTCGTTAATTATCGTAAACGCTATCAAAACAATAGCCGCAAAAATTGCAAAATATCCGAAAATTGGATGGAACATAAAAAGTACTGCTATATAAATCGGTATCCAAGGAGCATCAAAAAAGGCAAAAAGTCCATTACCTGTCATGAACTGTCTAATTGAAGTTAAATCATTTAGCGGCATTGAGGAGGCTTTTCCAGGGTATTTGTTTGCTACTTCAAAGAGTGAATCAAAAACCCTTTTACTAAGAAGTGCATCAAGTTTATTACCAACTTTTACAAGTATTTTTGAGCGTACTACCTCAAGTAGTGCCATCGTTATAAACAGAACAACTACAATTGCCGTAAGCATATAAAGAGTGCCCTCGCTTCTGCTTGCTAAAACTCTATCATAGAGCTGTAACATGTAGAGTGATGGAACGAGCATAAGTATATTTATAAACATACTAAAAAAACCAACTATTATAAATGATTTTTTAGATGCTAAAATAGCCTCTTTGAGTTCTGAGTTTGTCGGTTTTTGCCTATTTTGTGCTATCTTTGCCATAAAATTCCCTAGCTTTGTCTTGCGTGTGCTATGTTAAAAAGCGCTTGAATATTATCAAGTGACTTAAGGTGTGCGTCTATTAAAGAGATGATTCCTTTTCTAACCCAATCAGCTAGTATATCATCGCTAAGAGCGTTTAACTTCTCTCTATCAACTACTCTAAAACCATTAACAAGAACCTTTTTCTCATCGCCCTCGCCAACAGAAATCTCTCTATCTTCAAGTATTCCACTAGCGGCAATTGCTTTTGCTACATTGCTTGTAATAATTGATTGATTCTCATGTGAAGTTAAAAAATTGATTGCATGTGAGAGAGTCTCAGACTGCTCTTTATCTTTTTTGAAAAGTTGTTTGCCTTTTGTTTTTGAAAAAAGAGGTGACTCTTCGTCTATTAGAATAACTTTTTGATCTGGATTCTCTTTAGTGCTTGCCAATGAAAACGGATATTTTCTCAAATATGATGGAACGTAAGAGGTAACCCATTTTCCATCAGCATTGATAGCCAAACTATCGCCACCAAGTGATACCAACGAGACTAAAGATGGATTCTCATCCGCTGTAAATACTACTGGAAAAGCTGCTCCAACTAATGCTACCTCATTTGCGATTACAGGGATAAACGCACTCTGTTTTGCAAAAAATAGATTCTCCATTGGACTTATTTTTAAATCTTTGTGTTGCTCTTTGTCTAATACTACTAAATTCTTATACATTTTTTTCCTTTTTTCTTCATCTTCTTTTTTTGGACGCCCTCTATCTTTTGAGATAAGCGTCATGCCGACTAAATGCTGTAAATTTTTAACAAAATCTACGCTTCCCGTAACAAGCTGTTTTTCTAAACAACTCACTATAAACTCTTTTTTTGCGTTATTTATACCAGAGTAGAAAAATTGTGAGTACTCACTAAGTCTCTTATCATCTGTATAACCAAGCTTTTTATACAACTCATTTTGAGAAACGATAGAATCAGCCCTGCCAAGAAGGTTTTTGCCAACGCTGCTATATAGATAATCTACATGTGATTGTTGTTCTATATATCTCATAATTTCAAAAAGATAACTCTTGTTCTCTATTAGAGATGCTTTATATCTTCCATCCCAAAGTGTACCTGTACGATTATATTTTTTGTTGAAATAGCCTACATATTTTCTGCCCAAACTCTGCATAAATTTTGATAAAGCATCAGCATGTTTTGGAGTAGCCAAAAATTCAAAGTATTGCGGCATTAAGATATAGGAGTGAATATCCATGTCATGATTTAAACTAAGCTCTTTTAATATCTCAAGAAATAGTATGTAATCTTGCTCTTCTTTAAAAAGAGTAGTATTATCGATGCTCTTAAGTATTACGTGTTGCGCTGCATTTTCAACAAAAATTCTAACTTTACGTGCCAAATATAAATTCCTTAACCTATTTCAAAAAGAATTATACTTTTATTTAGCTTTATTATTTATTAAATGACTCCGACACCTATTTAATTAAAAATAAATGGTGCCATAGTGATTTAGTGCTAAAAATGTCTTGATATTCCCCATTTCATAAAGGGTATAGCGGATTTTATGACATAAATGATTTTTTGCAGTGTTGATTCATCTAGTGCTATTTTTGCAATAACATTTTTGGAACTAAGGCTTAAGACGGTCTGTTTTGTAGTTTTATCAAATGAGAAGTTTACCTCTAGTAAAAGCTCCTCTTCGGTGCGAAAAAGCTCCAAATTTATCGCATCTGTTTCTGAGAAGCTCTCACTCTCTTTTGCGTCTGTTTCTGAACTTATACTTATGCTCTGAGCTAAAGGCGGCTCTGCGTTATAGTGTTTTAGTATAAACTCTTCTGCTGAGGGTATTAGATTTAAGATAAAACTTCTTGTTATCATAAAATCAACTCTATCGCTAATATCATTATAGTTAACAACAACTCTAAGTCTGTCTTCTACTTCATCATAAAGTGGTGTGAATGTTTTTGCTGTAATACTCTTTTTCATAAGTGCAATAATATATGAAATCAGTTTTATCAAAGGTTAATAGGATAAAATTCTGCTCTATTTTCGCCGACATAGCTCAGTTGGCTAGAGCAGCTGATTTGTAATCAGCAGGCCCGGGGTTCAAATCCTCGTGTCGGCACCACACTTTAGAGTAAAAAATCATCATTTATTATTGTTCTCATAGCGCTTAGCATAACCACACCATCTCCTAAACTGCCATGACTATTATTGTAAATGTCCAAATAGAAAGTCTCATCTTCCTCATAATAACTATCTCCAATGATTTCAACAGGTATAAGGGCTTGAGTTTCATCTAGATATAATATAAGAGTTCCTTTTGTTGCTATATAATCTTCTCCAGCACGAGCACTTCCATCTCTTGTTGCATAATCAACACTTATTATTTCGCCAATGTCTGCACGGATTCCTAGATATTGAACTAAAAAGTAAGTGGTGCTTACCTCTGAATCTGCACCTTCTTTTATGTTTTTTACGACATCTTGGGGTTTTGTGGGAGCATCTAGATAACTTGTTCTGATAGTTTTATCTATCCACTCTTGATAATAACTTATACGCTGCCAAGATGCAACCTCACCAAAACTTGAGTCAAGAGAGCTATTTATATCAGGGCTTATACCATTAACATCTATGGTTGCAACAAAAGTTGCGACTCCTGCTAGTTTATTATCTATAAAAGCAGGTCCACCACTATCTCCAGATGCTATTAATCCCTCCATTGTTCCTAATCCTGCATTGGCATTTCCCATTATCATACCTATGGCATCATGCTCAGCATAGCCATCATCAAAGTCAGCGGCTAGTTGTGAGCCTGCTAAGGGCGACCAGCTTAAGTTTGTTTTTGCTTTTATATCGGCAAAATCTGCATCAAAAGTGTTCTGAGTCTTGAGTTTTAAAATCTGATTTGTATCTCTCTCATCCACGCCAGTAGCTCCGTTTCCATGTATGCCATATCCAGCCATTGTAAACGTTTTTCCTATCTCATCACTCTGCCTATAAAGTGTATATCGTTGAGCATCTACAAGTGCAGATTGCGAAAGTTTAACAATCGCCAAATCTCCGTTTGCACTAGTTGGGTCATATTTTTCATACTTTGTGTACGAAGCATCATAAGTAACGGTTCCTAAAGATGTCTCAAGCCGCACCGTTGTATCTGAGGGAGCTAATGAATTAAAAAGATGAGCTGATGTTAAAATAGAGACTCCATCATAAAGGAGAGTGCCTGTTGCAAAATACCCACCATAAGATACTCTTACTACTCCATTGTAAAAATCATTTTTGTATGTTTTGTACCTTGAATCAAGATAATTGTTGAGATAGGTAGTCATATTGCGTTATAAAATCCTCAACATGTAAATATTTTCATAGACAATTATATACAAAACCTATTTATAAAGCTATTGAACATTCGTTATGCTCTTATATCCAACATGTTTTTTGGGTAACTCTTTATTAGGTATAATGTATCATAAGCTTGATAAAGAGCATAAATCTTTAAATTGAGTTTAATACAACATGAGGAGTCAAAAATGGCTAAAGAGTTATCAAAAAAAGATATAAAAAAGGTTGTTGCAAAGGCAACAAAGAAGGCTATGAAAAAAAAGATTCTTAAGAAAAAAGATGCAAAATCTGTGATTAAAAGCATTACAAGAAGTCTTAAGAAGGAGCATCTTGCTAACAAAAAAGCCGCAAAGAAATTTGTAAAAAAAATTTTAAAAAGAGAATAGCGCTAGCTTTTTAATTTTTCTATGTTATTGACCTCTGGAGATTTTTTTCTCCATATGGTCATAAAAATACGACTTTGAAATTAAGATACAATTTTTGATATTGTAGATGGAGTTACCTGCAAAAACTTCGCTATTTCGCTTTTTGTATGCCCGTACTCATAAGCTTTTTTAATTCTCTCATCTCTATTTACATCTCTGTCTTGTTCGAAAAAAGTTTCAAGCCTTTTTTTGAGTACCTTTAATTTGTCATCCCTTAGTATGACTTTTGGCGAGTCATATACTATATCTATGGCATCTACATGTAAGGGTGTTTCAATGTACTCAATATACTCTTATAATGTCATTTCAAATATCATAGAGTCATTTAGCAATTCATAGTAAGTATGTTTATATTTTCGTTCAAAAAAAGATTGAAATTTATAGTGCTCTATTTTTTTTACCATATTTGCTTTGATAGGATTTCTCTCAATATATTTTGTTACTATCCAAAAATGCGCATCGTCATATAAAGGATAAGATTTATATCTACCTTGCCAAAGATGTCCTGATCTTTTATATTTTTTATTAAAGTATTTCGCATATTTATCTGGAATGTCCCCTATAAACTAGACAATATTTAATTCAGTAATTAAGATAAAATAACTCAAATTGATAGTTGCTTTTCATCATCAGACAACTTTAAAAAGCAGTCCATTGAGTAAGCAGTAATAAACAATTTGAGTTTAGTCAAAAAGCCATCTATCGAAGTGGCTTTAATAACATTGCCAAATCTACCAGTAATGATAGAAAACACAGTTTCAACTTTTTTTCTAAGTCTGCGTTTGATAAAACAATCTTTATCTTCACCCATATTTGAGCGTTGAATAGCATTGAGATTGACACCAAATTTTGTTAAAAATGTTGCTAGCTTTTTAGACACATATCCCTTATCTCCAATGACAGATGAATTGGCTTTCATCGCTGGCAAATATCTTTTTGCAGCAGTTGCATCATGTTCATTGGCGTAAGAGATATAGCAGTGTAGTGGTTCTTTATTCGTTGTTACTACCATATGAACTTTAAAGCCGTAAAAGAATCTTTTCTTTGAAGCGTTATAGCCTTTCATATCTTTATGATTGTAGATATTACAAGTTGATGAACGCTCTATTTTACAAACTTCTACTGGAAATGAATCTACGGAGTAAATGGTACTTTTTGCAGTTTTATAAAACACTTCACTCAAAAGTTGAAAAGCATAATCTATTGCATTGTGTAAATTATTGAGTCTCCTAATAAAACGACTGTAATCTATTGGATAAGATGGTTTCATACTCATAAAAAATTGGTGGGCACTGTAGTAATTTCCATGAAAGTATCTCACTGCCATATATCCTATTGTTAATATCTCTGCATTACAAATTTTCGCACGAACATCATCTTTTACATTTATTGCTTTTAATATATCATCTACTAAACAAAATATTGTTATTATGTTCTCTTCCATAAGAATCCCTCTGCCACGAGTTTTTCTTATGGTTCTAGCAATTTACAATCCTCTTTTTAACTAGCAATTTGAGTTAGAATATTATACAATTACAATATATAAACAAAAGGACATAAAATGTCAGCAACTATTGAAGAAAAAATAAAAATAGCACAAGACAAACACGAAGCATATTTAAAGAGCATAGATGGGATGTCTCCAAAACAAAAAACGATTAGAAAACTGTTAGCTCCGTTTGGAATTTTATTCCTTGTTGCAATTGTGGTAGCATTTTTAGGGAAAAATTCAATGCCTTTAGCAATAGGTTTTTTATTAATTGTTGGTATTGGTATGATTTATAGCGGCATCAAAAAAGAAGAAAATAAATTTATAAAAGTCTATTTTGTCATACTTGGTAGTATGTTTTCTATTCCAGCAGCAGCAAATATTTTTGGATTTTAAAATCACTATGAGAGCCTAGACTCTCATAGAATGTTTCTCATTCACGCTTTGCAATGTTTCTCCAACACTATCGCTAACGCTATGAACTTTCTCATATATCAACTCATACATAAACCCAGGCATCTTCCAAATCATCTGAACAACAAGTGTTAACTTTAACATTGTAAATGCAAACTTTGTAACTCCAAAGAAAATATATTTCTTAAAAAAGAAACTAAGCATAGTTCCAATAACGACTATGTTGTTTGCGAGTTCGCCCGACAAACTAGCTCCGCTAAACACATACCCCCAACTCGCATTCTCAATCATATCCATTGATTTAAAAAACGACTCAACAAATATCAATTCCAAACTACTCACCAAATTCAAGCTATACATAGCCAAAAATATACAAACAACAATCAATATCGTCTTAAACGCTACCGCAAAAATCTTAGCCATCGCAGTCGCAACTCTATCTTCTTGATTTTTCGCAAAAGCGTAAATCAGTAAAAACATACTTGCAACAAAAGCAAAAAGTTTCTCGATAAATAAAAGTGTGAACACCAAAATAGAGCCTATGCAAAAAGGTGCCTGACACCCCTTTTGTGTCGTGTGGGAATGAAAAAAGCCCCACTCCGAAGAATGAGGCTTTAAGTTTCTCCTTTAGACTTTTAAGGGTCTTTGGGAGAGGTTTTAAACTTTACTTTTGAGGGTAGAGTTTAAAGGGCTATACCCTTTTATTAGAATAGTTGGATAGTATCTGCTGTATCGTTAAATGTTGCAGTACTTAAATCTATAAGACCTGTTAATTTAACAATAACATCTTGATTTTCTGTAAATACAGTTGTATCTGTTTTATCCATAACAAGGTATGTATTTCCATCAAATTGGAACCATGCAATATCATTAGCACCAATTAAGTTAATTGCTTCATTTGCATAGTCTTGGAATACTGCAGTACTACCAAGTTCAACAGCAGAGCTTGCGAATGAATCCGCACCAGTAAATTTGATGTAATCACCAGCAGTTGCATCTGTAATTGTCATATAGCTGTTAACATTTGATGAAACTGTATCAGCAACAAATATATCATTACCTGCCCCACCAGTTAATGTTACAAGTTCTGTACCTGTTAAAGTATCATTTCCTTCGCCACCGATTAGAACATCTCCAGATTTAGATGTAGTTAACACATCATTTCCTGAACCACCAGTGATTGTTTCAGCTACTGTACCGTTTGTAGTTGCTGTCAATGCAGCAGTCATACTTGAAGCATTAAGTGAAGTTAACGCAACATTATCTGTATTTGTAAGCGTTAATGCAGCATTACCTGAGATAGTCATAGTTTTAACTGCAGCATCACTTAAAGTCATAGTATATGCAGGCACATTTGAATCAGTTGAAGCTGTGTTTGTATCTGCAGTAGTGATATGAATTGTTTCAACACCAGCTACACTTACCGTACCCATAGCAACAGTACCATTTGTATTTGTACTTAATAAAATATTAAAAATATCTGCAGTTGTACTTGTAGCGTCATCCATAGTTACAACAACACCTGAACCAGCTGCTGTTAGCTCTAAAGTACCATTATTAGCCATGTTATCAAGAGTTAATGCAGTCGTAGCTGAACCATCAACAGTTGTTGTAATTGAACCAAAAGCAACACCAGTCGTATCAGTATCAACAGCTGTTGTAGCAGCTTCATTAACACCAGCATCATATGTTACGGTTACTGTGTCAGTAGTGCTGTTATATGCAACAGATGCAATTGTTGTACTTGAATAATCTGCAGCAGTAATTAATGCACCAACTTGATCAGCTGTAAGATCAGCAGCAACAGCAACATTCACACCTTCAATAGCGATATTACCAGTGTTTGAATCGTACGCTACAGCATTATCTAACACTGCACCAAAAACGATTCCAGTATTTCCATTATCATCATTGATTACAGCAGCAGCTTGGTCACCTGCAGCAGTAGTATAAGTAATACGAACTATACCACCTAAATATGTAACAGAACTTATATTAGCATTTCCAGAATAATCTTCAGCAGCAATTAATGCACCAACTTGATCAGCTGTTAATGCTCCACCAATTGCAACATTTACGCCAGCAACTACAGCTGTACCGGCACCTGTTGAACCTGTAGTAGTAAATGTTTGAACTTCAGCTACTTCAGCATCTGTTCCATGAGTGATTGTAAATGTTTGAATTTCTGCACCAGCTGCAGAGTTTGCACTTACTACATAACTCATATCATCCATATTAGCTAAGTCAACTGTACCAGTTGTTGTGTTCGCACCTAAGCTTAACTTTTCAAATCCTGTGATTTTAGTTTCAAAAACTGTAGTACTACTTGCAGTAATCGCATCAGCAGACGCCATAACTAATGTATCTGTTCCACTGCCAGCAATCATTTCGGTTGTTAATGATGTAGTACCTGTTGCAAGAGTTAATGAGTTATTTCCAGCACCTAAGTTGATAGCTTTGTTAACTGTAGTACTATCCAAAGTTACATTATCAACACCAGCTCCACCAGTATATGTTGCAGTATCACCACCGATTGTGATTGTAGTTGTACCAGTTGTAGCAGATGTGTTTACAGATGTAAGCGTATCTGCCTCATCTCCATCCATAGTTAAACTAGCAGAACCAGAAACTGTTAATGTAGTAAGTGCAGTCAAAGTTGCGCCTGTTAAATCAAGTGCATTTGTTCCAGCTACAGTTAATGTAGTTGCTGCAGCAGCATCTAAATCAATATCAGAATCTGCATTCGCTGTAGTGATGTTAATTGTAGTATATGTACCAGAATTATCATCAACAACTGAACCTGCTGTTACATTATCAACAGTAAGAGCTAAAGTTGTAGCTGTAGCATTTGTTATTGTAAGGTCTTGAGCACTATTTGCAATGCTTAATGTTGTTAATGCATCAGAAGTAATTGTAGATGATGCACCATATCCATCAAGAGTTACAGTTGCAATTGTGTCTGTAGTAGTAGCACCATCAGCAATAACAACAGCACCACCAACGATACCAGCAACACCAGTTACTGCAGTAGTTGCACTTGAACCATTCACAACAGTTACAGCAGCTGTACCAGTACCAGTATTTGCTATATTAGTTCCATCATTTGCTTTAACAACGCTTGTAAATACAACAGTATTACTGCTTGTACCACTCACGGCACCTGTTGTATAGTCTGAACTTAATGCACCTGTATAGACACCTTTAGTTGCTGCACCATGAGTAGCACCAGCTGCTAAATTTTCGAATATTGTTGCAGCTTCAGTTGCAGTCATAGCCGCAGAAGCAGTAAAAGTTAAACCATCAAGGATAACTGTTTGACCAATAGTTAATGCACTGAAAACAACTGTTGCAGTCTCGTTAGCACCAGCAACAGCATCAACAGCATCAACAGCAGTAACAGCAGCGTCTTGGTTTACAGTTACAGTTGTTGTGTTATTACCACCAGTTACTGTAACATCACTTTGAGTTCTTGTACCAGAACCATTTGCAGGCATTGCAGATACAGCAGAAGTAGATGAAAATGCAGTTTGATTTACAGTAACAGTTGTACCGCCATCAATTGTAATTGCACCAAGAACATTAGCTCCATCATTAGCTGCATCATCAGCAGTAGCATCATATGCTGTACCTGTTGAAGTTACACTTATTGCACCTGTAGGAATTGGGTTTGCCGCACCTGCTGATTGACCAATATCAATAGTACCCGTCGTAGCCTTTGCAGCAGTAACAGTTACATCTGTTCCGCCATCAATTGCTATGTCACCAGTAGTTTGATTTGTATCTGTTACAGTGATTGCACCAACAGCACCTGTCGTAGCACCAATAGTAATATCTTTAGTTAACGTTCCAGTTTACCCTACCCTAAAAATAGTCTATTTTACACCTTTTTACCCTCTATAAAGCCCTTAAATAAGGGAAAATGAAAGTTTCATATCTTCTTAGTGATTTTTAGCTCTAATTTCTTGCTGGCACAGTGCTGGCAGAGATTGAATGTAAAAGTAGATGAATGGTACTTGATGAAGCTCTATATCAAGGGAAATTGCAGCTAGAATGTTGCTGGCATATTGCTGGCAGCAGGTTAAATTTTAAGCTAGTTATAATGTTTAGAATATGCTTTTTAAGAGAAAACATAAAGAACTATGGTATAATTTTGGTATGAAATTTGAATATTATAGCAACAAATCAGATATTAATAAAGAGAAGCATGGTATAGACTTTGAGAAAGCTAAAGTGTTATGGGAAGATGATAACCTTTTAGAAGTTCCTCTACCTTTTAAAGAGGAAGTACGCCATTTATGCATAGGTAAAATTTTGAATAAACATTATTCTGCTGTAATTACATATCGAAGTAAAGCTATTCGTATTATATCTGTTAGAAGATCGAGAAAAGAGGAGATAAACGGCTATGAAAACAGTTAAAGAGTTTGATGAGCTATTTGATAGTGGTGAAGATATATCAGAGTTTGTTGAT